>JBAZLM010000004.1:0-127813 GCA_041650295.1 Candidatus Omnitrophota bacterium | reverse complement strand
ACCCGGCATCTGGCGCACCAATTCATTTTTTACTGCCATAAATCCTAAATATGGTCCGCCAAAAGATAATGGAATTCCCAGGCTTTGTCCTTCTCCAGTAGCAATATCAAACCCCATCTCTTGCGGGGTCTTCAAAATACCTAACGCCACCGGATAGACCGAGGCAATCGCTAGTGCCCCAAATTTATGTACCTCTTTAACAATATCACTATGATCATCCACCGCCCCAAAGAAATTAGGATTCTGTAAAATTACCGCCGCAGTTTTATCATCCAAATATTTAAGTAAATCTTGTCGCGAGCTTTGGCCGTGCACCACCGGGATCTCCACAAATTCAATAGCAAGATTTTTGGTGTAAGTATAGAGCATCGTTCGGTAAATTAAATTTACACCGCTATCTAAAATAATTTTATTTCTTCCGGTTTGTCTGACCGCCATCATCATCGCTTCAAACAGAGCAGTCCCTCCGTCATACAAGGAAGCATTAGAAACATCCAATCCGGTTAACTGACAAATAATGCTTTGATATTCATAGATCGCCTGTAACCAACCTTGAGAACATTCCGGCTGATAAGGCGTATAAGCGGTATAAAACTCCGAACGGTTTACTAATGCATCCACTGCTGCAGGAATAAAATGATCATAAAAACCCGCCCCCACAAAATTAACTAAACCCGTTGCATTCTTTAAGGAAAGTTTACGCAAAATCTGGGTAACCTCAAACTCAGATTTTGCTGCCGGAATATTAAAAGATTTTGGTCTCAAAGTTACAGGAATATCTTTAAAAAGATCGCCAACACTAGCTACGCCAATTGTCGACAGCATCTCTTTAATCTCTTCCTGGGTATGCGGAGTATAACTCATTATTTAGAGATTCCTTTAATATAATTTTCATAGCTAGCCGCATCCATAAGACTAGCTTTCTCTGCCGGATTAGAAATTTGCAAAGAGATAAAATAACCATTATCATAAGGCGACTGATTAATTAATTCCGGATGAGCAACTAACTGCTCATTAAGCGCTAAAACTTTTCCCGATACCACAGCATAAACTTCCGAAGCCGCTTTAACGGATTCTACAGTAGCGCAATATCCAGATTGCTTAAGCTCTTCGCCAATTTTAGGTAACTCAATAAAAGTAATATCGCCTAAAGAGCTTTGCGCATAATCAGTAATGCCCATATAAACTACATCCCCATCAATGCGCGCCCATTCATGATCTTTAGTGTAAAATAAATCCTTTGGAATATTCATCACTCTCTCCTTTAATTAATTCTGTCATTGCGAGGAGCCGCCGGCGACGAAGCAATCTAAACTGGGATTGCTTCGCCACTACGTGGCTCGCAATGACTAATATTATTTAAAACTCCCTTGATAAAACGGTTTCTTTACAATTTTTATCGGTATCTCGGTATTTAATTCTTTAGCCACTAACTGCCTACCCAGATCATAGCTTCCCGCCACATAACCCATCCCGATTCCTACGGTTAAGCTCGGAGAGAATGATCCACTCGTCACTATTCCTACCTGCTGTTGTTTATCCATAATCGCAAAATTATGACGCGGTGCGCGGCGAGTATCTGTCTGAAAACAAATTAATTTCTCTTTTGGACCGCGCTTTTGCTCATCTAGCAATGCATCTTTACCAATAAAATCTTTAGTTAAATCTACAAATTTAATTAATCCGGCAGCTAACGGCGAATGATTAATATCTATATCTTGACCATAAAGAGGATAACTCATCTCTAAACGTAAAGTATCGCGCGCACCTAAGCCTGCAGGTTTTACCCGTGCATCGCTAAGTAAAGTTTCCCATAATTTTACTACATAATCACTAGAGATATATATTTCATATCCTAGCTCACCAGTATAGCCGGTTCGGCTGATTATACACTCTTGATTTTGAAAAGTAAATTTAGAAAAAGTATAATATTTAAGTGTCGTTAAATTATCCCCAAAAATTTTTTGTAACACTTCAAGCGACTGCGGACCCTGTAGATCTAACTTCCCCGTCTTCTCAGAGACATTTTCTAATCTATACTCACCTTTTAAATTTCTCTTTAAATGCTCATAATCATTAAGCGTAGTTGCCGCATTAACTACCAGCATCCATTTAGTTTTACTTATTCTATAAACTACTAAATCATCAACAATCCCGGCCTGATCATTAAGCATGAAACCGTATCGACAGCTACCCTCTGGCATAGAAATTATACTCTGAGTAACAATGCGGTCCAACCCGCTGGATACCGGGTCGGCCTCTAGGATAAATTCACCCATATGGCAGATATCAAAAACCGATACTGCGGTGCGCGTGTGCAAATGTTCAGCTAAAATCCCCTGATATTGAATGGGCATTAACCATCCGCTAAAAGGAGCTATTTTTGCACCTAGTAAATTATGATTATTATAAAGGAGAGTTTTTAACACCGGGTATCTTCTTAAGTATAGTTTGTCTAAGTAATTTTACAAATTATAGCACAAATTATACTTTCGCGGCTAAAATTCTGCAAAGAGATTTATTTTTTCTTGCTTAAAAATTTACCCAAGATTAACACAATGCCAACACAAATGATTACTCCTATAATTGCCGATGAAATATAAGCAAAACTTAAAGCAACTATTGGCTTTTCTTCCCAGCCTTTAAAAGCATAATCCGGGATAGGCGCGCTCCAAAGAGTAGATAATTTTTCTAAACCCTGAGGAATATATCCTACCAACTCTTTCATCTCATCAGCACCCCATTCTCCCCAAGCACTACCCGCTTTAAAATGTTCCGGTAAGATTAAACCTAAAGGCGAGATAACCACAACTATCCCCAATAGTATCCATAATTTATTTATTAACTTCATAATTTCACCTCATTTTCTTTAATTAACTCCGGTGAATGTTTTTGTAAATATTTTATCACCATCGCTGTAACTATCGCCTCCACCCATCCAAAGATTAATAGATGTTCCCCCAACATCACCGGCACAGCAACATTAAGCCCGTAAGGACAATAAAGCGATTGACCACTAGCACTGTGGTGCAACAATGGCTGTAAACCAAATTCAATTCCGGTAATTAATGCCGCAATATTTATACCGACATAACCGGCTATGCCAGCGGCGATAACTCTTCTATTGGAATTAATTGGTGAGCCTAAACTAATTAATTTATATACATAATAGCCAACAAAAGGCATCACAAAAGCCATGTTAAAGCAATTGGCCCCCATCGCCGTAATCCCGCCATCACCAAATAACAATGCTTGAATTACTAAAGCTACAGTGATCGCAATGCAAGCCGCCCATGGTCCTAATAATATTGCCACTAAAACCGCTCCCACCGCATGACCAGTAGAGCCACCGGGAATCGGAACATTTAACATCATAATTACAAAACTAAACGCTGCTCCAATTGCTAACAGTGGCACTTGTTTTACAGACAAAGTTTTTTTAACAATTTTTGAAGCCATAGTCCAGATCGGCAACATAATTGCATAAAAAATTCCACAAGTCGCCGGTCCTAAGTACCCATCAGGTATATGCATTGATTCCTCCTTATTATTAAATATTAAAAATCAACCTGGGCTCTCATCCCACCCACAAAAATACCACTGGTATCTCCAGTAACATCTTTACCAAATGGATTCCAGATATATTGAAGATCGGGACTAATTGATAAATGGTCATTAACATGTATTTTGTAATATGTTTCTAAGTGGCCTTCAGGCTTTGCCAATAAATTATTTGTTTTCTTGTAATCATCCGAAGGCATTACTTGTCCTACGGCAAAAGCAAAAATATCCTTTTGTCTACCCCAAGGTTTACCTTCGACTTGAAAGCCAGCGCTCCAAGATTGTTCTAGTGAATAAGCACTACCATTAGTTGCGGTTAGCTCAGGGTTATAAACTTTTGGATTTTGCCAACCGTAACGGGCAAAAAGGGTAACGATCTGGTTAGCTTTTTGGTCAATACTTAAACCAAAACCGTAAGCTGTCTCTTTAGTTTTAGTAGCATCCGACCATTTGGTATGATTAGCGTTATTAGCCCAACCATAAAAACGATAATTTCCGGCAAGATTAAAAAAGTTAGTCTTAAAACTTACTTGGCCGATATTAAATAAATTATCGCCAATTTTTTCCCATCCGCTATTAGCATTAAATAAGCCATAACCTAATTCCATCCATTCCGTTGGTAGATAAGCTAAGCGGATACCGGCATTATTATCTGGAAATTCCACCACTGGTGAGTTACGAAAGATTCTACCTAAGAACTGAGTAGTTTCATCGTTGGCAACATCGTTTTGATCAAAGTATGCGCTCGGATCAAGCTTACCAAAAGTTAGAGCCGCTTTATCTTTAAATAAGTTCTGCTCATACCAAAGCTCAGTTACCTCTACTTTAGCCTCGCTATCATCGGCATCACGATTAATATTACTATAAAGCACCAAATTATCCTCTAAGCCGGCACCCTGGCCTGCCTCAAGATGTACAAATGCCCGGCCATCAACTTCTTTAAACTCTTTGGCTAAAGTTACATCGGCTGAATAAGATCCATCCGTACGGCCTTTTTTTAAGGTTTGACCGTCACCATCATAATTAACGTTGTTAGTTCCCTGAACAATAAAAGTACCTCCTGCCCCAAGCTCAAGTCCTTCCATAATTTGCATCGGTTCACCTGGAACACGTTTAAGTTTTTCTTCAAATTGCGATAACCTCGATTCATATTCTGTAATCGCCTGTTTTTGTGCTTGAGCCTTAGAGTCTTGAGTAGCAATATATTTATCTTGATCTACTACTTTTTTCTCTAAAACCGCAATCCGTTCTTTAAGCTGATTGATCTCATCACGAATAGAAAGTTCATCCGCAAAACTGACAGTCACGCCTACGCAAATTACCAACAAAAATACAACCACTACTTTATAACCCATTTTCACTTTCCTCCTCTTTCTAATTAATAACTAATCGCTTTTTATGGAATTACCAACACCTATTTCTAATATTACGTTTATTAATTTCGTGCTACGAAGTAGCAAAAAAATATTACCTATACCCCTTTTCCAGCCGTGGACATGCTTAAAGTCCCGTGTTTTACCCCTTTAACTGATTTTAAACTATCCGCCAATCTTTGTGCCTCTTTAGGATTGCCCTTAACCGCAATAATCTCTAAACAATTATCATGATCTAGGTGAATATGTTGAGCAGAAATTATAATTTTTCCAAAATCATGTTGGATATCCATAAGCTTATTTACAAGTTCTCTTTTATGATGATTATAAATTAAGGTAATTGCACCGGCAATCTCTTGGTTACCTTGCCATTGCTTTTGAATTAATTCTTGACGAATTAAATCACGAAAAGCCTCTGAACGATTAGTATATTTCTTATCTTTGATAAAACCATCAAAACGTGATAATAATTCTTTTTCAATTGAAACACCAAAACGTACTAAAGCCATAAATAACTCCTTAATTAATGTGTTACTTATCTTAATTTAGTAACACATTTTTATACATCAGTCAAGATTTAATTTTGTCTAATTTAAACCTTTACGAAAGCGCAACGAACTCATAGTAATGACAACGATGCCGATAATTAACAACGGCCAAAGCTGTGGCCAAAGCACTTCCATCCCCACCCCTTTTAGGAAAATACTTCTAATCACCACCATAAAATAACGCATGGGATTAAAAATCGTAAACCATTGAATCACCACAGGCATATTCGATATCGGATAGGCAAACCCGGAAAGCAAAACCGTAGGCAAGTAATACAGAAAAACCGACATATTGGCTTCTTGTTGTGTCGAGGAAATTGTAGAAATAAATAAACCAATCCCCAAAGTAGTAAATAAATAGATAAATGTAGAAAACAAAAGAAAGAAAACATTTCCCCGTAGCGGCAGATGAAACCACAAGACACCTAAAATGGTAACCAAAAGGATTTGCACCAGAGCAATTAAACCAAAGGGCATCAATTTTCCGATGATTAGCTCTATGGGCCGCAACGGACTAACAATTAGCTGCTCCATCGTTCCAATTTCTTTTTCTTTAACAATGGCCATCGCGGTTAATAAAAGCGACATCATCGTCACAATTGTCGCAATCACCCCAGGCAGATAATAATTTCGTGAGATTAAATTTCCATTAAACCAAGCCCGATCATCTAAGTTTACGCTGGGTACGGTGTTAGTAAAACCCACCGCATCAATTCTTTTCTTAAGTAGCTGGGCCTGGTAATCGCCAATTACGGTATTAGCATAACCTAAAACAATCATCGCCGTATTAGAATCAGTACCGTCGAAAGCCAGTTGAACATTGGCATCTTTATTGGCCACTAAATTACGGCCAAATCCTCGATCAATACGAATAACTAAATTAACCTTACCCTTATTTAGGACAAAATCTTGTTCCTGATCATTGTAAATATATTTCTCTGGAATAAAATATTTGGAATAAGTAAAACGTCGCAATAAATCCCGACTCTGGGCAGTATTGTCCTGATCGTAAATTGCCGTCGGCACATAGGTAATATCTTTATTGGCCGCATAACCAAACAAAATTATCTGCAGCAATGGAGAGATAAAAAGTATCGTGCGCATTTGCGGATCACGAAAGATTTGTTTAAACTCTTTAATAAAAATTGCCTTTATGCGTTCGATCATTTTATTAAACCTTAAGCTACTTTTTTCTTAAATTTTTTAATCGCTAAAA
This sequence comes from Candidatus Omnitrophota bacterium, assembly GCA_041650295.1. Taxonomy (GTDB): domain Bacteria; phylum Omnitrophota; class Gorgyraeia; order Gygaellales; family Profunditerraquicolaceae; genus UBA6249. Next base: position 121,115 of record JBAZLM010000004.1, on the reverse strand, counting down.
TAAACATCACTGTCCCAAAGAGTAAAAGAAATAATGCCTCATCCCAAATTGTCGCTAGTCCATTTCCTTTAAGAAATAAATCTCTTAAAATAACAATATAGTAACGAGCGGGAATGAAATAGGTAAATATTTGTATAAATTTAGGCATGTTAAAAATGGGATAAATAAAACCGCTTAAGAGCATCGTAGGAATCAGCGTAGTAATACTAGCCATCTGACTAGCCATTAACTGCGTTTTAGATCCTACTGAAATTAAGATCCCCTGCGAAAGAGCTCCCGTAATAAATAATGAGCTTAGAATTGTTAACAAAATATAGCTACCCCGAAAAGGTACTCCGAATAAATATTGCGCCATTAAAACCCCCACCGCCAAATCAAAAAACGTAATCGCAAAATAAGGCAAAAATTTACCAATAATCAACTCATAACCTTTCACCGGAGTTGAGATTAATTGTTCCATGGTTCCTCTCTCCCATTCTCGAGAGATAGTTATAGAAATTAATAGCGCGGCGATAATCATAATGATCATCGCAATTACCCCGGGAACAATAAACCAAGTACTATTTAACCCCATATTAAACCAGATCCGCGGATGTGCCGTAACCGATTTAACTGATGGCAATCCATTTTTAAGAAAAAGATTATTAATTAGATTCACATTATAACTAGAAACTACCGAGCGAACATAACCCATGGCGACAGTTGCGGTGTTGGCATCAGAGCCATCCACAATTAACTGTAGTGGTGCTTGCTGGCCCCCTCGCAAATAATGCGAAAAGTCTTTAGGAATAATCAGAGCCATTAAAATATCCCCGTTATCAATCTTATGTTGAATATCCCGATAGTTATCGGTATAGCCCACAATTTTAAAATATTTAGAATTTTTAAAGTTAAGCAGAAATTCACTGGTTAGCTGCGAAGAAGAGTCTTGATTCCAAACCAAAGTACGTACTTGATCAATATCTAACGATAAACCATAACCGAAAATTAAAAGCATAAAAACCGGAATCGCCAGGGCCAATCCTAAGCTACGGGCATCCCGCTTAATCTGCACAAATTCTTTTACTGCCACCGCCCTAATTCTTCTTAGACTCTGCTTGATCATATTCTTCGATAGCGCAAACAAATACATCCTCTAATGAAGGAGAAATTTTCTTAACACTAGCTCCTAAAATATTTTTTTCCTTTAAAAATGTCTCAACCGCCGGTATCGCCACCTTGCTATCATAAACCACCGCATGAATATTAGAACCAAAAAGTGCGGCGTCTTTGACCCCGCTTGCCTTGCTTAATCCTTCTAGCCAATCTTGGGCATTGGGTAAAATAATTTCTAGTACCTCATTTTTCATAACATTACTTTTCATCTCTTCGGGCGTACCCATCGCAATAATCGTACCGTGATAAATCAAAACCATACGGTTACAATTCTCTGCCTCATCCATATAATGCGTCGTAATAAAAACCGTGACTCCTTGCTTAGCTAGATCCTTAATAATCCCCCAGAAATTAGCCCGCGTAATCGGATCTACTCCAGAGGTAGGTTCATCTAAAAAAATAATTTTTGGTTTATGCAAAAGCGCACATCCCAAAGCCAAGCGCTGTTTCCACCCGGCAGCTAAAGTAGAAGTAAGGCTTTTCTCCATCCCCTCTAAGCCTGCGGCTTTAATCACATCATCGAAGCGCTCTTTTTTTTCCGCTTTAGGAATTTTGTATATTCCGCTATAAAAATTAATATTTTCTTCTACTGTCAGATCATTATAAAGTGAAAATTTTTGCGACATATAACCAATATGCTCTTTAATTTTATATTGCTCATGAACGATATCATAACCCCCTACTTGACCGGTACCTGCAGTAGGAGCAATAATTCCACAAAGCATTCTTATCGTCGTAGATTTTCCAGCACCATTAGGTCCCAGGAAACCAAAAATTTCACCTTGTTTTACCTGGAAGTTTATTTTATTCACTGCAATAAAACTTCCGAATCTTTTTTCAAGACCGGTTACGCTTACCGCAATGTTATCTTTAACCATCTCATTCATATTCTTTAATAATTGAAATAAAAGCTTCTTCTAATGTTTTAACTTTACGTTCATCTTTAATCACCTGCGGAGTCGCACAGCGTAAAAGTTTACCTTTATGCATTAAACCCACCCGATGGCAGCGCTCGGCTTCATCCAGATAAGATGTCGAACAAAAAATCGTCACCTTCTCTTTTAGTAATTCATAAAGTATATTCCAGAAATCACGACGCGAAACAGGGTCTACTCCATTGGTAGGTTCATCTAAAAATAAAACTTTTGGCGTATGAATTAAAGCACAAGCCAGTCCTAGTTTTTGTTTCATCCCACCAGAAAGCTTACCGGCTAGTCGCTGTTTAAAAGGCAGGAGCCCTGAAAAACCCAATAAACGATCTACGGCTTCCTGACGCTTATTTTGCGCTACACCATAAACATCGGCATAAAAATTAATATTTTCTAATACCGTTAATTCTTCATAAAGCCCAAAACGTTGAGACATATAGGCAATTGATTCTTTAAGCTTTTCGGAATCTTTAACTGTATGATTATTATTTACCCAGGCTTGGCCACTTGAGGGGTCTAAGATACTAGTTAATAAACGCATAGTCGTGGTTTTTCCGGCGCCATCCGGGCCCACTAAACCAAAAATTTCTCCTTCTTCTACTTCTAGATTTAAATCACTGACTGCGGCTAAAGAAGCAAAATTTTTGGACAAACCCACCGTTTTAATCGTAATCATTTTTTATTCAACAATGTAGGCATCCGCCGGCATGCCCGGCTTTAGATCTAGACTGGAGTTATCTACTTGCACTTTAATGCGGTAAACTAATTTTACGCGCTCTTCTTGAGTTTGAATAAACTTAGGCGTAAATTCGGCTTGACTAGAAACAAAAGAGATGCGGCCCTTATATTTTTTACCTACGAAGGTATCAGTAACTACATCAGCTGGTTGATCCAGCTTAACTTTTCCTAAATCCTTCTCATTAATATATGCAGTTACCCAAATATTATTTAAATCTATTGCTGAAAACACGGGAGTACCAGATTTAACCACCTCTCCAGCTAAGCTACTTTTAGTAAGTATATAACCATTCAAAGGAGATGCGAGCTCAGCAAAACCTAAACGCGTTTGCGCTAAATCTAAGGATGCCTTTAACTGCTCGACTTTAGCTACACCGGCATCGTAAGCGGTTTTGTCTTTATCTCTCTTCTGAACTGAAACCGCTCCTTCTTTAAGTAAATTTTCCGACCTTTGGTATTCAAGCTTGGCCAGCTGACAATCAAACTCTGCAGCTTTTAATGATGCGGCCGCGTTGTCTCTCTCTTTAACCAGCTCATCAGTATTTAAGCGTGCAACAATATCACCTTTTTTAACCACTTTGCCCTCATCTGTCAGTAATTCTATAATCTGCCCATCTACCCGAAAAGAAATTCGCACATCATCGCCTTCAATGTTGCCTGAAACTTTAAGTGGCCGATGCGCGTCCTTAATTTTAGCTAAATAAAAACCAATACCCACTCCTAAAGCAATAACCACTAATAACATAATAATTATTTTTAATTTTTTCTTCATTTTTTTGTCTCCTTTAGATAAGACTCACCGATACTGCGATCCAGATAAGCTTGCGCCATTAAATAATCATAAATTCCTGCCGCTAAATTTTTTTGAATTTGCGCTAATGAAACTTGTGCATCGAAAACATCCAAATTAATCGCCACCCCATTAGCATAACTAACTTCCGCAATGCGCAAAGCTTCTTTGGCTTGCCCCACATTATCACGCTGAGAACGAATAATCGCCTCTGCTTGCTTAAGATCTAAACAAGCTTTACGGATATCCACCGCCACCTGATCAACGAGATTATCTTTACTAATTTTAGCTTGCGCATATTGGGCTTTAGCCGCATCCACTTTAGCTTTTGTGGAAAATCCTTCAAAAATCGGAATATTTACCGCAATTCCCGCGCTCCAATTGCGCTGTTGATCTTTAAAAAGTGTTTTTAAATTATTCGAAGTATAGGCTAAATTACCCGCCAGATCAACCTGTGGTCGATAGCCTGATTTAGCCATGGCAATTCCCCATTGATCAATATCTACACCTAAAGATTTTAACTTAATTTCTGGACGCTCAAGATATGCTTTTTGTAAAAATTCATTTTCATTTATTTCGATAAAATTATACGCTAATTGTTCCTTAGTTTGAATTAATGCATCAACTTTTCGCGCTAGAAGTTTATTTAACTCTGCTTTAATCGAGTCAATCTCATTGGCAGCTTTAACCACATCCGGCTCCAGCAGCGAAACCTGTACACCAGATTGCAACATATCAAACTTTGATGCCGTACCCTGTTCATACATCCTGCGCACATCTTCATAATGGGCTATTCCCAACGACAAAGCTTCTTTGGCAATGCGCTGCGTTTCATAAGCCAATAGCAGTCCGTAATAAAGTCGGCGCGCATCAAATTCTACATCTAGCTTTTTCGCTCTTAAAGTCTCTTGCTGCGCTTTTAAAGAAAGTTGGGACTGACGAAAAGTCGCCATATTTGCTCCGCCGCTATAAATAGATTGATTGACGGACAAACCGACTAAATTAGAATTACGGTAGCCAAAGAAAATATCTTGAACGGGTACGCGATCATTATGCGTATAATTTAATTCGGCATTAACATGGGGGAAAAATATACTTCTAGCCTCTTCAATATTAGCGCTAGCCACAATCACCCCTTGTTCCTGCATCTGAATATCTTTATTGCTTTTAAAAGCGGTTAAAATTGTGCTGGTAAGATCAAATTCATTGGATGTGCTAGAGGCAAGATCTTGAGAAAATGCGGAAAAGGAAAACAAGAATACGGATAAGAAAACAAATAAAATTATCCTTAAATTTTTATCTGACAATGCTTCTCCTTTTATAATTTACTCTGATTATTATAATTAAAAGCCGCCTATTTAGCAAGGAAAAAAGAAAAAGGGGACATTCCATTTTTAGAAATGCCCCCTTTTGAATTGGTAAATTATTTTTTAATGATAAAATTTAGGTTTAGGGTATTTAAAAGGCTTTTTTGCTTGACCCTGACCACCACCGTGCTTGGATTGACCGTGTCTAGGTTGACCTTGACCAGAAGAGCGATGACGTCCACCTGATCGACTAGATGACGGACCAGCTTCACCAAATTTATCTAAGGTAAGATCTGCGTGTTTAGAGACCGGTAGTGTAGCTTTAATTAATTTTTCAATATCGCGCACATCGTGCCCCTGATCCGGAGTAGCAAATGAAATCGCATGTCCTTTATGTCCGGCACGCGCTGTACGACCAATACGATGCACGTAATTCTCTGCATCTTCCGGTAAATCATAATTAAGCACTAATTCAATACCCGTTACATCAATGCCACGTGAAGCAATATCGGTAGCCACTAACACTCGATAGCGACCGGATTTAAAACCCTCTAAAGCATCTCTGCGCTGACTCAATGAACGATTAGAATGAATTTCGGCTGCAGTATAATTCATATCCCGAATTGATTTAACAATTTTCTTGGCATTATGTTTAGTGCGAGAAAATAATAAAACCGTGCCGTGATATTGTGCCAACAATTTTTTAAGCAACATGGTTTTAGCTTCTTTTTTGACAATAAACAACTCCTGAGTAACGCGCTCAGCGGTCGTACCCGAAGGAGCAATCTCCACACTCAAAGGTAATTTCATCTGCCCAGTGGCAATGTTCATAATTTCCTTAGGCATGGTTGCGGAAAATAACATCGTCTGGCGATCTTTAGGGATAAAACGGAAAATTTTATCAATTTGCGGAGCAAACCCCATATCCAGCATACGATCGGCTTCATCTAAAACTAACATCGTCACATTATCCGGAATAAAATTCCATTGTGACATATGATCTAATAATCTTCCTGGAGTGGCAATTACAATTTGTGGATCGCGACGCAATGCTTGTACTTGTGGCGACATCGGTGCTCCGCCAATCAAACAAGCAGTCTTCATTCCAAAGGCCCGGGCGATCTCTTGAAAAGCTTCATCAATCTGAATGGCTAATTCTCTGGTGGGAGCTAAGACTAAACCCACTCCTTTTTTTTGCACTAAACGTTGCACCATCGGAATCGCAAAAGAATGAGTTTTCCCGGTTCCGGTTTGAGCAATCCCCACAATATCTTTTCCCTCTAAAGCTAATGGAATTGCTTTTAATTGAATCGGCGTCGGCACTTTAAATTTCATACGCTCAAGAATATCTAAAATTTTTGGCGCAATCCCTAATCCATAAAAATTAGCCACAGCTGGCTGAGTAACATTATTATTTGGTGCAATTGGTTTATTCATCATGATGCTTTTACCTTAGGTTTATCACGATAGGCCATTACGCCAAGATGAATATGGCAATAGGCATCGTGATTATAAATACTTAATATATTTTTACAATGCAAAAATTTGCATTTTCTTCCTTTAAGCGAAGTCTTTACTTTTTTAATAATACACCTCCCTAGAACACATAAAAAAAACCGCAAAGGTTAGTAGTGGTCCTTGGCGGTGTTAAATTCGCTAATCTTTGGTATATTATACCCCTAATTTTGCCTCTGTCAACCTTAATTAACGGTAAAATAAGTACGCTTATTTTGGCAAAAAAGGTGTTTTTGCTAAATTAGTTAAAAATTTTGCTTTAAGTAACCCTTCATCCCACTCACCATCAGCGGTAGAATCCCAAACGATCCCTCCACCAATACCCATCTCCACTTGCTGATCTTGTATTAACAATGTGCGAATGGGAATATTAAAAAACATATCCTTATCTGGAGTAATATAACCAATTGCCCCGGTATAAATTTTACGTTCTTCACTTTCTAACTTATCAATAATCTGCATCGCGCGAATTTTAGGCGCCCCGGTCACTGACCCGGAAGGAAACACTGAAGAGAATAATTTATAAATTGAGATATCCTTATCAATTTTAGCCGTAACCGTAGAAGTCATCTGACAAAGCGTTTTATATTTGGCCACCTCAAAAAGTGTAGGAGCTTTAATATTTGCCCCCATCCGACCTAAATCATTACGCAAAAGATCAGCAATCATCACATTTTCTGCCCGGTTTTTACCATCATATTTAAGACGTAGTGGAGAGATTAGATCTTTTAGAATATTGCCACCACGCGGCCAGGTCCCTTTCATTGGCTTAGTAATTAAATGAGCAACATTTTTTTTAATAAATAACTCCGGCGACAAAGAAAGTATCTGAAATTTATCAGTTTGAATATATGCCGGATAAGGCACAGGCTGAGCTTTTAAAAGCTGATAATAAATAGTTAGCGGATCAGCAAAATATTTAAAGAGCAGTTTAATACAATAGGTAATTTGATAAACATCACCCTTAGCAATGTAGGCGCGAATGGTATCAATATCTAAACTGTATTGTTTACGCGTTATATTTAATTGTAAATCCTGGGGAACCGATAAAGTGGAATGTTTGGCAATGCTAATTTTCTTTAGCTGCGGTTTTTTATAAACGCCAAAATATATCAGCGGAAAATCAAAAAGCTTATTCTTATTTAACTTTTTCTCAAAACAATAACCGGCTTCATAAGAGAAAAAACCAGCTAAATAATAACCTTTGGCTAAAACCGCTTCTATCTCCTGAAAACTCTGTCTAAAAGTTACCAGATCAAAACAAGAGATAATAAACTCCGGATTCTGAAATAACCGGGGCTTATTTTCAAATTGAATTAATACCTTCATATTTTATTATTCGTAACGCAAGGCTTCGATAGGATCCAAGGCAGCAGCTTTTTTGGCCGGCCAAAGTCCAAAAGCTATCCCCACAAAAAGTGAAAAAGAAGTAGAAAGAACTACTGAAAATAAAGAAACATTTACTGACCAACCAGCAAAAACCGTAATTAACGCCGCTACAGACCAGCCTAAGGTTACTCCAAATATACCACCTAGAAAAGCCATCAACATCGCCTCGATTAAAAACTGCACCATGATATCTTTATTCGTAGCACCGATAGCCTTACGCAAACCAATTTCCCGAGTACGTTCGGTTACCGAAACTAGCATAATATTCATAATTCCAATACCACCGACTAAAAGCGAGATCGCCGCAATTACTCCCAATAATAACGACATCGTCTTAGTCGTAGTCTCCAATGTTGCTTTAATATCCGCCATATTACGAATTTGAAAAGAATTTTCAACATCTTTAGGGCTAATACGATGCAACTTGATAATTAAATTTGATATTGCTACTTGTGCAGCATCAATATACTCTGGACCTTTTGCCTCTACATAAATTGTATCTACATACTCTTTTCCAAAAACTCTAAACATCGCTGTAGTAATCGGAATAACCGCCACATCATCTTGATCATGAAATGTATTGGCTCCCTTTACTGGTAAAATTCCAATCACTTTAAAATTTAACAAATTAACTTTTATGGTCTGACCAATGGGATCTTCTTCGCCAAATAATTCTTTAACAACAGTAGTTCCCAATAAAATAACTTTTTCTCTTAGCCTTAATTCATGTTCGCTAAAAAACCTGCCCACAGCAGGAGTAGCTGCACGGATTGTCTCGTAGTCAATACCTACTCCTTCAACCATTGTATTCCAATTATTATTACCATAGACCATCTGGCCGCGCCCGGTAACTGATGGACTAGCACGATCGATTACATCTGTTAATTTGCCGATTGCCACAACATCAGCCAAAGTAAAACGCGTAACTGTTCCGCTTTGCATAGCAACCCCGCGCAATTTCGATGACCCTGGCCTAACTACTAAAAGATTAGAACCCAAAGAAGCTAGTTGCTTCTCTATAGCATCTTTAGCACCTTGGCCTAAAGCTAACATCGCAATAACCGCAGCTACTCCAATTAATATCCCCAGAATCGACAAAATTGAGCGCATCTTATGTCCCAACATTGCCGAAACTGCCTGGCGCAGATAATCTAAAAATTTAGTTTCTCCGGAAACTTTATGAGGCTTAGACAAAATATTATTAACTAAATTATTTTCTATAGAAGTTATCTCTGATGTTTTTACCTCTGCTTGTTTACGCTCATCAGAGATAATTACCCCATCACGCATCTGAATAATGCGACGGCAGAATACAGCAATCTCCGGCTCATGGGTAACGATAACAATAGTTTTGCCTTTTTGATTAAGTTTTTGTAAGATTGAAATTATTTCAATCTTACTTTTTGAATCAAGGTTTCCTGTCGGCTCATCTGCAAAAATAATAAAAGGCTCATTAACCAAAGAACGAGCAATCGCCACTCTTTGTTGTTGACCTCCCGACATTTCATTAGGTCGGTGTAACATTCTATCCTCTAAACCAACATCAGTTAATTCTTGCTTTGCTCTTTCTTTTAAATGCCTTTTCCCAGCATAAACTAAAGGCAGTTCCGCATTTTCTAAAGCTGTCATACGCGGTAATAAATGAAACTGCTGAAAAACAAAACCAATAATCCGATTGCGCAAAGTGGCCAACTCTTCATCAGAAAGATTGGTCAGATCTTTATCGCCAAGATAATATGACCCGGAGTCTGGCCGATCCAATAATCCTAAAACATGCATCAATGTAGACTTACCGCTTCCAGAGGCCCCCATAATCGCCACAAACTCACCACTATCGATCTTTAAGGAAACGTTAGATAAAGCTTTAACCTCAACTTTACCCATTTGATATGTTTTAGATATATTCTTTAATTCAATCATAATCTTAACCTATTTCGCTTTATCATCCTTTTTTTTCTGACCAAATGGCGTAAACGGACTATTACCCATATCACTTTTTGGTAATACAAATTTTTTACTTTTTAAAAGTAAAACATCTTTATCCGTAACCCCGTCTGTAATTTCAATATTCTTATCATCAGTTATCCCTGTTTCTACATTTTGCATAATTGGTTGCACTTGATTATTATTCTTTATCAATACAAAACGCTTTTCTTTATTTCGATAAACTGCTTCTACCGGTACCATCAAAATTCCCTCTTTTCGTTTCTCAACAAAATCTATGGTTGCGTTCATCCCTGAACGAAAAAATTCCGGAATGGATTCTGGCACTAAATCTACTTCATAGATCGTCACATTATTTATTGTTTTAGATTCATAATAAATATGTTGAACTATTGCATTAATCTTTGTATCTGGATAAGCATCCAAGATAATCAGCGCTTTTTGACCTAGCTTAATCTTTCCGATATCAGTTTCATCGACTTGAGCTCTAGCAATTAACTCATCTGAGAGCACAACCACCGCATCTGCAATTGTTACGGTCTGGCCCGGCTGAGTAGTAGAAACAATTACCTCAGCATCTATTGATGATAATAATGCAATCGGCTTGTAAGCTTCCTGCCAATATTTTAATTTATCTTCACCCTGGCCACGCGCCGCATCTAAAAGAGCCGCTCTTTCAGTTGAACTCATCCAAGCTAAGATCTCTCCAGCTTTTACTTTTTGACCCTCTTTAACTAAAATACTTTCCACCCGGCCTCCCACCGGAGGTCTTACCTCTAAACGATTCTTCGGTAAAACTGTTCCCGTAGTAGAAATTATCGTTTGAATTGTACCAACTGTCGGATAAATTTCTTTAACCATCATGCTAGTATCTGTTTTTGGTTTTAATTTTAAAAAAATAAATACCCCTACAATTAAAACTACAACCATAATTAAACCAATCTTTAATTTTTTATTCATATTCTAAAACCTCCCCTTTGGCTTGAATCCATTTGGCTTCGGCCAATAATGCCGCTTCTTGTGCATTTAAATAACTTCTTTTAGCTTTAACTAAATTATCTTCAATAATTATCCAGTTATCAAAAGCAATAAATCCAATTGAATATTGAGCTTGAGCAATCTTAGAACGCTCTTCGGTTGCCTTAAGCGCTAAATATTGTACATTAACATTTTCTATCGCGTCCTGTAAAAGTGCCCAACTTTGTTGCAAAGTAAAGATTATTCCATCTAAAGCACTACGCTCATTTTCCTTTAATTGATTAACCAAAGCCCTAGCTTGAGCTACTTGCGCAGTTCTTAAGCCTCCTTCAAATAAAGGTAAGGATAAATTCAGCCCTAAATTCCAATTATTACCGCGCGGGGTCCAATGGTCACCAGCTTTACTAGCCCCCGCTAATCCAGTTAATTGAGGAGCAAAATTTCCATAGGCAGATTTTAAACTAAATTCAGCGGAATTTTTCTGCGCGATTAACTGCGCTAAAGACGGATTTTTCTTAGCCAATGCTTCAAAGTCTGGTTTTACTAAAACTTCGTCCTTAACCTTAAAATCACCCTGTACAGTCATAGAGATTAATTCTTTTCTTCCTAACTCTTTAGTTAACTCTTGTTGGGCTACCACTACTGCCCGTTTGTTCTGATCAATTCCGTATTGTGCATCCGCTAAATCCGCTTCGGCAGTTAATAATGCCCCTTTATGTTCTAGCCCAGATTCATAACGTAAAACAATTAACTCTAAATTTCCCCGACGAATATTAAAAATCTCTTGAGCAATCCGCAACATCTCTTGGGCCGTTAATAAATTTACAAAAGCTGTACGCAATTTATATCTAACCGTAGTTGAGGTGAATTTAAAACTTTGTTGTGAAGCAACAATATTTTGCTGTGCTGCTTTAACATTATTTATAGTTTTAACACCATCAAATAATAACTGAGATCCAGTTACTCCATAACCATATGCATCAGCTTTACTACTATTACCTGCACTTGCAGAACTTTGCGCAGTGGAACCACTAACTTGTGCATCCACCTGAGGAAACAATCCACTAGCCGTTTGTTGTTTAGAAGCCTCAGATTGTTTGATAATTTCTCCGGCAGCAATTAAATCAGGGTGATTTTTTGCCGCCTCTTTAATACAATCACCCCAAGTAAGCATCTGATCAGCGTAGAGTCGACCAGTTAAAAATAAATTTAAAATAATTAATACAAAAGATAATTTAATAAATAATAATCTCACTTTTAATTTCATCAATTTTTCCCTGCTCCGTTAATAAACATATTTAAAACAAAGCCAGACATCCGAGTTAGATCTTTTTCTCTTTTATTTTCATCCTTTAACCAATTAAAAACAACTGACATTAATATGGAAATAAAGATCTCTGCAATTTTTTCACAAGGATACTCCTTTCTCAAAATATGCTCTTCTTGCGCCAAGCCAATTAACTGCGCAATAAATTCACGATGTTGACTAACTACAGCCAATTTATGAAACCTACCTACACTCTTATTTCTCTCTGAGATAAATATCCTAAAAAAATCCCGATTGCGCTCAAAAAACGATAACTTCTCGCGAATTAATATCTCAAGCTTAACTCTAACACTCTGCGTTTTAGACGTTTCTTCCTTTAAAATAGATAAAAGATCTTTATACTTGGACTCAACTAGTGACAGATAAAGTGCATCTTTATCTTTAAAATACAAATAAACCGTTCCCGTAGCATATTGAGCCTCTTTAGCGATATCCTGCATTGTCGCCTCATAATACCCCTTCAAAGCAAAAACATGCTCCGCAGCTTTTAAAATATCAGCTTGACGCAACAACCTATCTCTTTGACGCCGGCTTAATGAGGTAGATGCCTTATCTAGCATGAATTTATCTTCAATTAATGAATTTGCGTTCATATTAAGAATATAACGCTTTTCTTATAAATATTCAAGTATTATTTTAATAATTATTTTTAAGCAGTAAGAGAATTTTTACAGCAGTTTACCGAAGATATAAAGCGGAACGTCTCGATGTAAAACACCTTTAAAATATGACCGCTTACCCTTATAGAGTAATTTAAAGCCTTGGAGAAAAAAGAAATTGGCGGCTTGATCGGACATAGTTGCCAGATGTACACCCAAGGCCCCCCTTGTCTTTAAATAACTTAAATAAGCATTAATTAAGCGTGTGCCAATATTTTGCCCACGAAATCCTGTCCTAATATTAATATGAAAAGTAGCCGGATATTCTTTTGCAAAATTTGGTGTCTTTATACCATTCTTTAATAAATCTAATAAACAACTACCCACAAAGATTAAATTCTTTAGTTTTAGAAAAATTCCGCTTTTTAAAGCTTTAATTAATAAAGGTAAGGCAATTTTTTTATTAAACACTTCTTCAGCAGTGACCTTCTTTACTGCTCCCATTAAATAACCAACTACCTGGCCATTAACTTCTGCCACAAAACAAGAACCTGGTTCGTAATCTGTGAAATATAGACTAAAGGCATCGCTAATAACCTCTGGCCCGTCAAAAAATAATATAGCCGACTCTCCCATCAAAGCAGTATCCCGAGAGATCTGCCTGACTGATTCTCTATCGCCAGGCTCAAATTTACGAATAATTACTTCTTCAGACATGCAAATTTTTTTCTTTTATTTTTTTAACCACAAAATATGTTATACCATAAACTACTACTGCGCAAATTACCCCTAAAACTAAACTACCCAAGAATAAAGGCCAATAGTAGCTAAGAATCTTCTGCCAGCAAAGGTCTTTAAAAAAATCCCAACCCAAAGGTGCAAAATTTCCTTTTAAAATAAATCGTCCAATCTCATAGCTAGTCCAAGTAATAAATGGCACTGTAGGAGGTAATGATAAATTAGTTCCTAAGAAAATAGCTATTTTATTAGCCGGTCGGACAAGAAATGCAGCAACAATAACTAAAATAGTATGAAATCCATAAACTGGTAATACACAAATAAATGCCCCAATCCCTGCCCCCAGGGCAATCTCATACGCAGTATTATGTTCAAGAACTAGTTTTTGAAAAATTTTTTTAAATTTCAAATTTAATTAAGGTTAGAAATGAGAGGAGAAATACTACACCGGCAATTAATACTACTGTCCCAGTCACTTTTAAATCTTTTTGCATAGCCTGTAGCGCTGTGGCATCACTATCTACCCCTAATATCGCCACCGACTTACCATTAAGATCACGAATCGGCGCATATCCAGAGATAAATGTCCCCCAAACATCAGTAGTAATCTTTTTCTCAGCAGTCGGCCCATCATAAGCACGTAATAGTTCAGGAGATAAACTAGCATCATACTTATCACCAGGTAAAGAAGTCGGACATCTAGCGGTAATAATCTGTGGTGTAGGATCAGCATCAGCTATATATTGCAAAATATATGGCTGATCTGTAGTAGTCATAATATAAGCATACTTAACAAACGAAGGATTAGCTTCTTTAATTTTAACCAGTTTATTATAAACAACCATATACTCTGGTGTGCCTTCGCTACTTTGGAGTAAAGGAATTTTCTGTAATTGATCAGCATCAATAGAAATCGCTGCATTCGTAGCAATCAACATCAAACGTTGACGCGTTTGATTTAAAGCACTGTTAAAACGATATTGAGAAAAGAGAAAAATAATTAATGCTACTAAAATAAAAAACACAGTTAACAATATCCATATAAATCTACGCATTAAATCCTCTCTTTTTTTGCGATTATTCCGCTATTTTTACTGCTTGAGCACTTTGCCATAAACCGTGTATATTACAATAACTAGTAGCATAAACAATTCCTGATTTTTCCGTCTTAAAATTAAATTCTACCTGTGGATGAGTATATATTGAACTAGTATCCGGACCTTTGGGCGATTCTCCGTGCGCAGAAAACTCCGCTTTACCAATTTGCAGCACAAATTTTTCACCTTCCGGTAAAAAATAAATTTCTATCCAGCGGATATGGTGTTCGGTTTTATTCGGATGAGCAATCTCTTTACCCACAGTTGCTGCTATCTTAAAAAACTCTCCTTTTTTAATCACTGGTGGCAACTGGATAACCGGGACATGTTTCTCAGTTTTCCAATCCGCACTTTGCAATAAATCTTTAAATTCCGACATCTTTACCCCCTATTTTTATACCTAAAATGGCTTTTTAATAATTTTCTGCTAATACTTCATAAAATGCCTGGGGATGCTTACAGGCCGGGCATTGTTCTGGGGCTTGAGCACCTTCAAAGACATAACCACAATTAATACAATGCCATTTCACCGGCGCCTTCTTTTTAAATACTTCTTGACTAGCAATATTACTAATTAACTTACGATAACGTGCTTCATGAAATCTTTCTACTTTTGCGATCTGCTCAAATGACTTAGCCACATCAGCAAAGCCCTCATTTTTAGCAGTCAGAGCAAAATCCTGATAAAGGACTGTCCATTCCATATTTTCCCCTGCCGCCGCTTCTTCAAGATTAGCTTTAGTATCTTTTAACGCCCCAGCAGGATAACTTGCGGTAATTTCTAAATCCCCACCTTCAAGATACTTAAAAAAAACTTTGGCATGTTCCTTTTCATTCTCTGCAGTTTCTAAAAAAATACGCGAGATTTGTTCAAATCCTTCTTTTTTAGCTACTGAAGCAAAATAAGTATAACGATTGCGTGCCTGAGACTCTCCGGCAAATGACTTCAAAAGATTACCCTCAGTTTTACTTCCTTTAATTGACTTACCCATTACTCCTCCTTTTTAAGATTAAACATTATTGACGATTGGCTCTACATGCACAATCACGTCACTTACTTCTGAAAAATTTTCTTTAATTTTACGCTCGATATCATGGCTAATCTTATGCACTTTCTCCAAAGATAATTTTGCATCCAAATGCACATGTAAATCTAAATATACATCATCCGGACGACCCCGAGAACGTATCCGATGGCATACCTGGACCCCACTTACACTTAAAACCAACTGCTCAATTTTACTAGTATCCTTAATCACCGTTTCATCACAAAGTGTACGACTACCAGCTTTAATGATTTCATAGGCAGCATGCGCAATAAATAATGCAATTAACAAAGTCGTAATTGCATCTAAAACAGGAAAGCCCAATTTTACCGCAAACAAAGAGATAATAACTGAGCATGAGGTAAGAATATCTGCTTTAGTATGCATTGCATCTGAAACTAAAATATCGCTAGATAGCTCTCTTCCTTTGGTGCGCTCATAATGCATAACCATAATATTAACAATTATAGTTACAATCATCACCACAAAACTATAAATAGTAACATCCGGAATTCTAGGGCTAGTTAATCTACGAAAACCTTCTTGCAATAATTCAAAACAAACTAAACCCAACATAAAAGCAATACCTAACGAAAAAAATGTCTCAAACTTTTTATGTCCATAAGGATGGTCCGCATCTTTGGGATGAGAAGCAATAGCCACTCCTACCAAACCCACAATATTTGACGCTCCATCCGAAAAAGAATGAAATCCGTCAGCAGTCATACTGGAGGAACGACTAACTAAACCGAAAATAATTTTAGACAATGCTACTGCCCAATTCAAAAATAAAACTATCCAAAGTACACGTTGAATTTTTAAATAATGCGCGGAAAGATTTTTTTTCATATTTATAATAAACTTAAGATTTCAACTACTTTAAAATCAAATATTTTTCTTAACTCCAATTACCTTTACAATTATATAAACTAACAAAGTTGCTACAACTGCGAAAATTAATGAAATTATTAAATAACCAACGCCAATGGGAACTAAAACTTTTAATATCGAAGCTTCAAAAAATCTTTCCCACTTAAAATCTTTAAATAATTGATTCCAATTAAAATATACGTCTTGATAATTAACTCCTAATACTAAAGAACCGGTTTTGATTGCAAATAAAAGCACCAGAAACCCCACCCAGGTATTAGATAAAATACTACCTAAAAGTGCGCTAGCACGATTTATACGCAATAAAAAAGCCAAAAATAATGCAATAACTGGCCCCACCGCCGGCATAACTCCGATAAAAACACCTAATCCAAAACCTAAAGCAATCTTAGCCGGAGTATCATTTATCCTAAAAAACTTAAGATAAATTAATTTTACTAACCTTTTTATGCGACTAACTAATGATTTTTTATCCACCTTGGTCAATTATAAGCTGAATGCTTAGATATATCAATAATATTCCTATTAAAAAATATACCTAATTTTTACCAAACACTAAATTATAAGGCAAAGCCACAATCCCCCAAATGCTTTTTGCTCCTACTTTAGCCGTTCCCCAGGCAGAATTAAAAGTATCATTAATTTGAGAAACTACTGGAATAATTTTTAAATTAATAATTTTACCAATATCTGTATTTTCAATTGCCTTAGAGACAATTAATCTAACTACATCTTGCTCATCTTTAAGCATGATAAACGTAGCATCTTTTATCCCAATCGGATAAATATGCTCTTTAATTTTTTCTCCACTATAATCAGCAAGCCGCACTTGACCGACGCTTAACACTAACATATCAAAATAAAACGGAGTTTTATCTTCCACAACTTTATTATCATTTTTAATCGGGATAAGTTCTTTAATGTTAACCTTTCCTTCTTTATTCTTTATAATATTTAAACGTTTAAGATTTAGCGCTAAAACATAAATATTAGGTTTTTTGCTTACTAAAATTTCAATAGGATCAATTAACAAATGAATCGCTTCAATATAAGCTAACTCTGGCTCAGCAAAATTTTCAGGGTTCATTACAGTTATACCTTTAGCCGAAATATGTGCTAATAAAGGAGAAAATGCTATCTCCTCAATATTTACGTCAATCCCTAAACTTTGCTCAATTTGTTGCTCAACGATATCTTTAATCTTAAGCCGTTTAATAATTACAAATGTGCTCACCAGTAAAATAACTACAGCTAGAAAAAATACCCCCAATACCAAAAAAAATCTTCTAATTATCTTCATTTTATCTTTGCTCTAAATAATTTACTAAATAATCTTGATTAAATTTTCTCCAAACTCAACCTGATCGCCTAAACGCAGCTTACGCCGAATCCGACTTTCTACCTGGCCATTGACCTTAACTTCGCCGGCCAAAATAACTTGTTTAGCCTGCGCACCATTAACCACCAACTCTAACGTTTTAAGTAGATTATCTAACTCGATAAACTCAGATTTTAATTGAAAATCCATAATATCACCTACTTTAAATTTAACGCTGAGTGCCTGGCAATTAGTTTCATTGCCTTTTTTAATAAACTTTTCCCTGGTTCTTTACGATGCCAAGGGGAAGCCCCTGAAGGATGTGGTAAAGGAATTAGATCAAAAGAGCATCCGTTTTTAGTTACTATAAATTTTTTACCAATAATCTGATCTAACTTCTCTAAAGAAATAAATTGTGCAATCGCTAACTTCCCCACCGGGATAACTAATCTTGGCTTTAAGATAATTAGTTCACGATTAAGCCAAGCTGAACAATTCAATATCTCTTGCGGTGTTGGAACCCGATCTCCACCTTGCGGATTTTTTCCTGGAAAACATCGACAAACTGCAGCCATATATATAGAAGCACGAAACTTTTCTTCCGTAATCCCTGCAGCTTCCTCAAACCAACCAAAAAGAGTTTTCCCTGCTGTCCAAGCAAATGGTCGGCCTAACTTTGGCTCTTTATCTCCCGGAGCCTGGCCAACCAATAAAACATTACTAACCACTGCTCCACCGCTAACCACCGGAAGATGCATCTTTTTACATTTACGGCACTTTCGTAAGTTTTTAATATGAACTACAAGTTTTCTAAACTTTTTTTTATTATTTATTAAAAACTCATCCATACTTAATATTGATAGTTAGTGTTAAAAAAATAATTTATTCATTTACCTGCTTTAACAGCTGATGATACTCTTGTAGCGACTTAGGTTGACTTTCTTTAGTTTTTACCGCATCAATTCCGGCAACCGTAGCCCGGGCAGCCTCAAGAGTAGTTACATAAGGGATTTTATACTGAATCGCCAACATGCGGATATAGCTATCATCATAAATACTCTTTCTACCAATCGGAGTGTTAATAATTAAATTTATCTCTTTATTCTTAATGGCATCGGAAATATTTGGTCTGCCCTCATGCAACTTCTTAACCAAAACCGAATTAACCTTATTCTCTTTTAAAAAACGTTGCGTGTTTTCAGTAGCCAAAATTTTAAAACCTAATTTTGATAATTTATCCGCTAAAGGTAAAACTTGCGATTTATCTTTGTCCGTTACCGTAATTAAAACACTCCCCTCTAACGGTAACCTTGCTCCGGCTGACTCTTCGGCTTTAAAAAAAGCTAATCCGAAATCCTGATCGATCCCCATCACCTCTCCGGTGGCGCGCATCTCCGGGCCTAACACCGGATCAACTTCAGGAAACATATTAAAAGGAAATACCGCTTCTTTAACGATAACATAAGGAAGTTTACGAGGAATCAGTTCCGCAAAATCGCTAATTTTTTTTCCTAACATTAATTGCGTAGCCACCCGAGAAAGCGCAATCCCCATCGTCTTAGCCACCAAGGGCACCGTGCGAGATGCCCGCGGATTAGCTTCTAGGATATAAACTTTATCTTCACAAATAGCAAATTGAATATTAATCAACCCGATTACTTTTAATTCCTTGGCAATGCTTTTAGTCCAGTCATCAATAATTTTAAGGTGCTCTGGCTTAATCGTACGCGGCGGAATCGTACAGGCAGAGTCACCTGAATGAATTCCGGCATGTTCGATATGTTCCATCACCGAAGCCACAAATACATCTTCTCCGTCACAAAGCGCATCCACCTCACACTCAACCGCGTTGTCTAAAAATCGATCGATAAGCATCGGATATTCAGGACTAACTTTAATCGCCTCCTTAGCATATTTTGTCAGCATCTGTTCATCGTAAATAACCTCCATTCCCCGACCACCTAAAACAAATGAAGGCCGCACCATCACTGGATAACCGATGCGATTGGCAATTTTAATTGCCTCTTCTAAAGAAAAGGCAGTTGCCCCTTCAGTCTGACGGATACCTAATTCAATCATCTTCTGTCGGAATAATTCGCGGTCCTCCGCAAAAGCAATACTACGCGGACTAGTACCTAAAATTTTAACTCCATTCTCTTCAAGTTCAGCAGCTATGTTTAAGGGAGTTTGACCGCCAAACTGCACAATCGCTCCATCTGGTTTTTCTTTTTCCCAAATTGTTAATACATCCTCTACGGTCAAAGGTTCAAAATATAGCTTATCCGAAGTATCATAATCTGTCGATACCGTTTCAGGATTACAATTAACCATTATTGTTTCAATTCCTGCATCACGCAAAGCAAATGCTGCATGTACACAGGTATAATCAAATTCGATTCCTTGACCAATCCGATTAGGACCACTTCCTAAAATAAGAATTTTCTTTTTATTTGAAACCGCAACCTGATCTTTACCTGGCGAATACGTCGAATAATAATACGCAGCATTTTTTACCCCGCTTACCGGAACCGGTTCAAAACGCGCATTGCCGACAATTTTTTTACGTTGCGTCCTTATTTCTAATTCTTTTACTTTAAATATCTTGGCTAGATATTTATCACTAAATCCCCATTCCTTGGCTTGACGTAAATTTTGCTCAGAGATATTTTTCCAGCCAGTTTTAATCAACTCTTCTTCAAATTTTACCAACTCTTGCATTTGTGTAATAAAATAAACACCGATATAGGTAAGCTTATGTAACTCTTCAACGCTCATTCCTTTTCGTAATGCCTCATACATCAGAAAAACCCGCTCACTAGAAGGATATGCCAACTTAGATTTTAATTCATCCAAAGATAAGCTATTAAAATCTTTAGCAAATCCTAAGCCATAACGACCAGACTCAAGGGAACGGATAGATTTCTGAAATGTTTCTTTAAAAGTCTTGCCAATACTCATTACTTCGCCAACTGCCTTCATTTGTGTCCCTAAAATATCTTTGGCTTGAGTGAATTTTTCAAATGCCCAGCGCGCAAATTTAACCACCACATATTCTCCCCAAGGCTCATATTGATCTAAAGTATTTTTTCGCCAATAAGGAATTTCATCGAGATTTAATCCTGCCGCCAATTTCGTAGAAACACGAGCAATGGGAAACCCTGTTGCTTTGGAAGCCAGCGCCGAAGAACGTGAAGTGCGCGGATTAATTTCAATAACCACTAAGCGATCATCTTTAGGGTTATGCGCAAACTGCACATTGGTACCCCCGATTACTCCGATCGCCTCTACAATTTTATACGAAAAATTTTGCATTCTCTTCTGTAGTTCTTGCGGAACAGTTAACATCGGAGCAACACAAAAACTATCTCCGGTGTGCACCCCCATCGCATCAATATTTTCAATAAAACAAACTGTAATCATGCGATTCTTTTCATCACGCACAACCTCAAGCTCTAATTCCTCCCATCCCACTACCGCTTCTTCAAGTAAAATCTGATGAATCAAACTAGCATTAAGACCTCGGCGCGATAAAATCAATAAATCTTCAACATTATAAGCAATCCCGCCTCCGGTACCGCCCATCGTATAAGCCGGACGCACCACCACCGGATAACCTAACTCCTTAGCAACTTTTAATGCCTCGTCTTCAGAAAGACAGATCTTAGAGAGCGGCACAGGAATCCCCAGTTTTTTCATCTCATCCTTAAAAGCCTCGCGATCCTCGCCACGCTCAATCGCATCTGCCTGTACCCCGATAATCTTTACATTATATTTTTTTAAGACCCCAGCTTTATGTAATGCCGAAGCAAGATTTAATCCAGTTTGACCGCCTAAATTTGGCAAAAGCGCATCCGGTTT
Source organism: Candidatus Omnitrophota bacterium (assembly GCA_041650295.1). GTDB lineage: Bacteria > Omnitrophota > Gorgyraeia > Gygaellales > Profunditerraquicolaceae > UBA6249. The sequence goes on along the minus strand of JBAZLM010000004.1, from coordinate 99,496 downwards.
TTCTTTAATGATAATTTTAGTCACGCTCTCAACCGTCAACGGCTCAATATAAGTATGATCGGCGATCCCCGGATCAGTCATAATCGTAGCCGGATTAGAATTCACTAAGATAATTTCATACCCTTCTTCACGCAATGCTTTACAGGCCTGGGTACCGGAATAATCAAACTCACAAGCCTGGCCAATAATAATCGGGCCAGAGCCAATAATTAAAATTTTATGAATATCGCTTCTTCTAGCCATCAGTCAACCTCCTCTAAATATCGGTATCTAATACTTTTTCAAAATGCTGATAATCTTTTAAAGACTTCCAATTACCTCCCCAGGTCCATCCTAAACGTATAAAGGTTTTTACAATTATGGAATCCGGTCCCAATGTCCCGGGTTGATTTATATCATAAACAGCCTGAGGAGGTAAGACAACCTCTCCTTTAATATAGGGGTTTTGCACCGGATTAATATCAATAGCAAAACCAAAAGCGTGTTTAGAAAGTTTTTTGCTGCCCGCAGCTGTTCGATAATTAAACGCCGAAGTATTATTGGCCATCATTGATTGATCATCTTCATTAAATTTACCATCTTTAAAAAATTTTTCACTTGAGATTGGAATAACTGAATAAATTGGAAATTTATTTTCTAAGGCCACACGAAATACTTCTTGGATGTCTCCTATCAACCGCTCATCAATTAGTAATTGTCCTTGATGAACTTTTCCGTCAAAAGAATAGTAAATTAAATTAATTAACTTTTGTCTTCTTTTAAATTCAGGCGGCGCATATTTCTTTAATGCTTGCGCTAATGAAATATTACTATCAATAATAGGATTTTTTAAAGTACCCTGGGGCTTACTTTGAACTTGCGTAGATAAAATTATTTCTCTACTATTTAATTCTGTCGCACAGCCAGATAAAAACAGAATTAAAATTAGAAAAATAAATGAGATGTGCTTATCTATACTCTTCAATTTAATGCTCTAAAACGATAGGATTATTAAATCTCAAACTTGATGCGCACGCAATAATGCTAGATTAGTCTGAATCCGACGTGCCCAAAAATTAAAGGCATCCTGCACATCTCCCCAGCGAGTAAATTTTCCAGAGATTGATTTTGTACCGGCACGTCGATCCATTACTGCACCTAAACGCTGGCCGGTAATACTATCCACCACTTCTCCTTCTATGCTCACAACACCAACGCCACTATGGGTTCCGGTAATAATACGCTTGGCATAGCTAATTCCTAGGCCATAAGGACAAACTGTGGAAACCAAGTCCCTAACTTGGTTTTCAGCGCGAGCTTCGGTAATCGCACAACGCATCCGCATTACATCTGGACCTGGGGTATTAACAATAATATAGTCTCTTTTTAGTGAATCCGTAAGTGCCACAAAGAGATAATCTACCAGTAGCTGTTGATCTTCACGAGAAAGTTTGCTCAAAGTAGAATCTTCGTCTTGAGCTGCCCAAAGTTGCACCGGATCAATAATAATTTTTTGATACTTACCAAAATCTGCATTTAAATCACGATAGACAAACTCCGCCTGCCCACTTCTGCCTTTATGTAAATTTGAGTAATCACCTAAAAATCCTGACTGACGAACATTAGGTACCTGTTCGGTAGAGGCACAACCAACAATCGCCAACGCTATAAACAACACAAATAATTTTTTCATTAGTTACCTCCTTTATACAAATCAATAATCTTGATATTTAATAAAACAGGTTGTTAAAAAAATACTTATTAACGATTTCTTTCCAATGGATCTGGCGGACGATTAACATCTTCAGAAACTAATACAGCTTTTTCTAAAGGATTCGATGGCATCTGTCTTGCGCCACTAGCAACTAAAGGCTTTTTTTCTAGAGGAACCGGAGGACGAACGACATTGCCGGAAGCACTACGGCAGTCATCAAGTTCCCTATTAAAATCCTGGCCTGGGGGACAGGTTCTTATCGGGCGACACTGCTTTAGGCGCTCATTCCAATAGAAATTATTGCGACATTGACATTGACCATTAACCAGAATCTGGCCGCCAGTACAATCAGCAACACAATCATCTTTATCGCGATCTAAATGCTGACCGGGAGGACAAGTTCTAACTGGGCGACACTGTTTTAAACGTTCATTCCAATAAAAATTATTCCTACATTCACATTTACCATTAATAATAATCTGACCGCCTGTACAATTCGCAACACAATCATCTTTATCGCGATCTAAATGCTGACCCGGGGGACAGGTTCTTATCGGGCGACACTGCTTTAGGCGCTCATTCCAATAAAAATTATTACGACATTCACATTTACCGTTAACCAAATATTGACCACCGGTACAAGTAATAATACTGGCTGCTGCAGTAGCTGGCAGATTAGTTAAATTTTTATTTATCTTATCCTTTTCATCCTGCCCATAGCTATTGGCGCTCAAAAACGCCACAAAAAACAAAACTACTAATATTTTAATTTTCATCACTATCTCCTTTAAATAAAAACAAGCTAAAAAACTGGGGTGGCTGACGGGGCACGATCCCGCAACCTTCTGAACCACAATCAGAAGCTCTAACCAGTTGAGCTACAGCCACCATAAATTAAGAACAATTAATACTCTTTCTCCCGTGTTAAACCACTCGAAAATTCTCTGGAATTTTCTCGTAAACACGGGATTAGCTCGCAGACGGCTTCGCCTACAACTTACGTTGCTCACGCTGCCGTAAGTTGTCTGCTCGCTAAAGTTGAGCTACAGCCACCATAAATTAAAAATAAAATTAATTCTCCGAAGCCGGAGTATTTATTGTTCTTTCAAAAAACTTTTTTATTCCATTACCTAAAGCTACTGCGCCATCCACTACCGCATTAGAAAGATCTATTCCGCTCTTTACCCCACTTTGCACTAACTTACCAGGCCATAATAGCATATCTTGCGGCCGCAATCCAGCCCTTGCCTTGCCTTCCATAATTTTTCCTTCAAAAGCAGATTTAATATTAGCAAAACCAAAAGCTGGTTGATCCATTTTTGTATGTAAAGTAAAATCTAAAATTACTTTTCCCTGATTCATCGATTTGAACATATCTAATACTGCATCAGTTAGTCTCTCTGCTTTTTGCTGCGGTTCCTGCGGAGGCCGCACTTTGCGCACCATATCAATTAACTCTAAATGACAAACCGCATCCACATTATTATTCACGCCTTTAATATCGCTGCTGAAATTAAGTTTAGCTTTATCAATCCGCGCTTTTTCTAAATTAACCCAGGTTGAATAATATGGATAAAAAACAATCGCGTCGATATCTTCAATCTTTAATTTAGCTAAAACATCTTTCTTGCCAAAATTTGCCCAGCCCTGCAAAAATAATCTACCATCCGGCTCTCCGGTATTCCAAGAGATACTTGCCCTTAAATTAAAGTTACTAACAGCATTAATATTAACTGTAGATAAATTTGTAATATAAAATTGGATGTCTTTAATTATAATTTTAATGCTACCGGCAGTTGCTGTAGAATCGATAAAATTTAATAAACCAGATTTTACCTTTAAGCTTTTTATAATTATAGGAAAAACTTTATTATCCTGGCTAACAGGAGCAGGTGCCGTTACAACCGGCACAGCTACCTCAGCCTGAGGAAACTCTACTACTGCAGTACTATCTTGTACAATAACCGGAGGTGGAATACGCTGATAAGTAAGCTGGGGATTAAAAATTCTTACTTTATTTAATGCTACTCTGCCTCTTAAAAGATTGGGAATACTAGGTGATAAATAAATGTAGCTGGCCTTAAACACGCCTTGAATCTCTAAATTTTTTATCTCTAAATTTAACGGAGGCTTGATTTCTAGCTTGTCAATCGTAGTTTTGCGACCACTACCATCTGAGATTACTTTAATAATTAAATGCTTAGCTTCTAGCATTAAAAATACATAAAACAAACTAAACAATATAACTACTATAACAACTATTTTAAATATTTTTTGCCAATTTTTCATAAACTTATTAATTTTGGTTAAAATTTTAATGCGCCTGGGCAGAATTGAGCACCTTAAATCTTTTATTCGGCGAAATCCTTGCGAGCACAGCGAGCAAGGGCAAGCACTTTTATTTATTTTAATGCGCCTGGGCCGAACAATCACCTCTAATCTTTTATCTAGCGCAGTACTTGCGAGCGCAGCGAGCAAGTAGGCCCTCTAATTCTAATGCGCCTGGGCCGAATCGAACGGCCAACAACCGGCTTAGAAGGCAGGTGCTCTATCCAATTGAGCTACAGGCGCATTGATTATTTTTGTCGGGGCGACAGGACTTGAACCTGTGACCTCCTGCTCCCAAAGCAGGCGCTCTAGCCAAACTGAGCCACGCCCCGTTGCATCTATTATAATTAAAGATTCTTAGATGCAACGGGGCACGCCCCCACCACATCTATCTCTTTAATTTTTTAAGCTTCTGGTTTGTAACGGGGCACGCCCCATCACATCCCTACAAAAATCTTATCTTAAAGAGCTTTGATTATATCAACAGATTACCTATTTACAATATATTTCTGTATTATCTGCTTAGCTTTTTTTAAAGCAAAATAACGATGACTCATCTTATGTTTAATCTTCTCACCCAACTGCGCAAACGTCTTCTTATATTTTGGAATATAAAACAAGGGATCATATCCAAAACCCGCACTCCCTTGCGCAGTAAAAGCAATACGTCCAGCGCACCGTCCTTCAACTACCCCTACTAATCCATTTTTATCCGCTAAGGCGACCGCACAAAAATAATGCGCTTTTCTTTTCGCTAAAGGCACAGTTTTAAGTAAACTTAAAAGTTTTAAATTATTTTTTAAATCACTTTTCTCTTTACCAGAAAAACGCGCTGAATAAATCCCTGGAGCGCCATTTAAAACATCAACACATAATCCCGAATCTTCACCTAAACAAAACTCGCCGGTGAAACGCGCTAGCTTTACCGCTTTCTTTATAGCATTCTCCTTAAAAGTCTTTCCATTTTCAATTACTTTGGGAGAATTTTTATAAGCTGCAAGCGATAATAAAGTTAATTTTTGTTTTTTTAAAATATCTTTTATTTCTTGTAACTTTTTTTTATTTTTAGTTGCGACTACTAATTTCATTTACCTAAAATATCCCCCACTAATTTTCTTTGTATACTAAAAAGTTCTTCGATTCCTTTTTTAGCAAAATCCAACATATTGTCCATCTTTTCTTTTGAGAAAGGCTTGCGTTCGGCATTTCCTTGCACTTCAATATATTCACCAGCACCAGTCATAATTACATTCATATCTACTTCTGCTTTAGAATCCTCTTCATAACATAAATCTAAAAGTAACTGCCCGTCTAAAATCCCCACACTAATCGCCGCCACATAATCAGCAATAGGAACTTTAGTAATTTTTCCGTCTTTTTTTAATTTCTGCAAAGCATCCACTAAAGCAATAAAACTTCCGGTAATTGAAGCTGTGCGCGTGCCTCCATCGCCTTGAATAACATCACAATCCAGCCAAATCGTACGCTCGCCAATTTGTTTCATATCACAAACCGCCCTAAGCGAGCGACCAATTAAACGCTGAATTTCATAAGTGCGGCCAGAATCTTTTCCTCGTTGAATACGTGTTCCACAAGATCTAGGTAACATGCCATATTCAGCACTCACCCAGCCAGTTCCAGAATTTCTTAAAAACGCAGGAACCGACTCTTCCACTGAAGCTGTACAAATCACTTTCGTATTACCAAATTCTACCAAACAAGAACCTTCAGGAAACTTAAGATAATTTCTGGTGATATTAACTTTTCTTATTTTATCCACTCCCCGTGCATCAAGCCTAGCCATAAATATCTCCTCCCTTAGCATCTAATGCAACTATCAAAGGAAAATCTTTTACCACTAACTGCATAATCGCTTCCGGACCTAAATCAGGATAAGCAATAATTTTAACACTCTTAATATATTTACTTAAAAGCGCTCCACAACCAGCATACGTTAAAAAATAAACTCCCTTATATTTTTTTATTGCCTGCTTAACTTCCACGGAACGTGCGCCTTTACCGATCATTGCCGCTAGGCCCTTAGATAATAAAAGTGGTGTAAACTCATCCATCCGTGCACTTGTCGTCGGACCACAGGCACCAATTATTTTACCTTTAGGAGTCTGCGTTGGTCCGCAATAATAAATAATCGCTTTCTTAATTTCAAATGGCAAACGCTTACCCACTTTAATTGCCTCAACCAAACGTTTATGCGCCTGATCCCGGGCAGTATAAATTATTCCGCTAAATTTAATTTCACTTCTAACTTTTAATTGCGCTAAATTTTTCATAAAATTACAGAGGCGCTTCTTAAGGCATGGCAACTAATATTTACATTCACCGCAAGCCCGGCAATATGTGTAGGATATTTCTGAATCTTCACTGCTAATGCCGTAGTCTTGCCCCCTAAACCCATCGGTCCAATCGCCGTTTTATTAATTTCTTTTAATAAATCATTTTCTAACCTTGAACTTTTACTCTGCAGCCGGCTTAACAATGCTTTTTTCGCTAAAACTCCGGCATAATCTGCCGTGCCACCAATTCCTACTCCTACTACATACGGCGGACAAGCATCAGGTCCAGCAGCTTTTACTGCTTCCACAATAAATTTTTTAATCTCCTCTATGCTAGCGGTGGGCCTAAACATTTTTAATTGCGATTTATTTTCACAACCAAAACCTTTAGGTAAAACCGTTAATTTTATTTTGCTCCCTTTAACTATATCCAAATGCATCACAGACGGTGAAAACTTAGAACTGCCTCTGATCAGTGGATCAGCTACAATAGAATTTCTTAAGGAATATTTTTTATACCCTTTTTCAATACCCTGGTTAATTGCTTTCTTTAAATCTCCTGTAACTTTAAGATCCTGACCAACTTCTACAAAAACTACCGGTAGTCCTGTATCTTGACAAATTGCTAAACTTTCTTTTTTAGCAAAAGTTGCATTTTCTAATATCGCTTTAAGAATTGTTTTTGCTCTTTTGTTCTTTTCAATTTTATAAGCGCATTTTAAAGCCATTAAAACATCGCTGCGTAAAATAAAATTAGCTTTACGTACTAATTCCATAACTGCTTGCTTTATCTGTTCAGCTTTAATCTCTCTCATTTAGTTTTATACTCCCGACTAACAGTAGTAGTAATCCCACCCCGCGGGTTAAAAACTCCCGTAATTTTAAACCAACGCGGTTTTACCACAAAAACAAAATCCTCCAACATCTTATTAATTAAATGCTCATGAAAAATTCCTACATTGCGGAAAAATATCGTATACATTTTAAAAGATTTCAGCTCCACGCAAAATTTTGCCGGAGAATATTCAATACGAATAGTCGCAAAATCGGGTAATCCGGTTTTTGGACAAATGCAAGTAAACTCCGGAATATCCAAATTAATCGTATAAACTTTATTAGCGTATTGATTAAGCCAAACTTCAATCTCCGGAGTTTTAAGCTTAGCAACATTTTTTTGCAATCCCTCATAACTTGATTTCTTCATTTTAACCCCACTAATTTATGAATCTGCGGTATCACGCAAACCGTAACTTTATTGCGACTAGCAATATCTTTAAATTGCGCTAATTTTTCATTTAAAACACCTTGGTTTTCATAGCTATTAGGCTGTAAAACTAAGATACTTGACGGACTTACTTCCCTAATTAATTCAATCGCCTGCATCAAATCCTGCTGAGCAGTAGCCTGGCAAATAATCGCCTTAAGAAAAACTTCTTTCTTAATCGCAATTTTTAAAAATTTACGATGTAGATTCCAAAGATTACCCATTCCGCTAGAACTAGGAAACTTTAAATCCATAGCCACAATATCTATATCATTAATTAGTTCTTCTAATTCAAAAAACAACGTTCCGTTAGTTTCAAGATAATGTTTATGACCAAATTTTTTAGTCAACACAAATATCTCTTTTAAGAAATTTTTGTATAAAAGCGGTTCCCCTCCGGTAAAAGAGATCGAATGATACTTATCGCGATAGAGCATAATCTCATCAAAAAGCTCCTTAGGTTCATACTCCATAAACCGATCCAGCTTAGTATCGCAATAAGTACAGCTCAAATTGCAATTAAAAAAACGTACAAAGATCTGCTTTTCTCCTAAATACAAACCTTCACCTTGTACGCTTTCAAAAATCTCAGCAATTTTAGCTTTCATCTTTTTATTGCTGGGTCAATTAAACCAGCCTCTTTAAAGCCTTTAGCGCGATAATAACAACTGTCGCATTTACCACAAGGATTTTTCTCCCCCCGATAACATGACCAAGTTAGGCCAAAAGGCACTTTTAATCTTTGGCCTAATTTTATAATCTGCGCTTTCTTCATATTTAATAAAGGAGCCAGAATTTTTATTTTTTTCCCACCCACCGTTCCAGATTTGGCCATCTTAATAAACGACTTAAAAAACTCCGGACGGCAATCCGGATAACCCGAATAATCTTGCGCATGTGCCCCAATAAAAATTGCCTGAGCTTTTATCGTTTCGGCAAACGCTAAAGCAAAACTTAAAAATATAATATTACGCGCCGGCACATATGTATCCGGAATTCCTTTAGTAATTTTTTTAGCAACTTTAATCTTTTTATCTAAAAGCGCTGACCCTTTCCAAGGCAAACTAATCTTTGAAATCCCATAAGCTGCTTCACTATTTTTCGCTATTTTTACCGCTGAAGCCGTTTCTTTTTTATGAATCTGGCCATAATCAAAGATTAAACAAAAACATCGATACCCTTTAGACCTAGCTAAATGTAAAACAGTAGCTGAATCTAATCCTCCCGATAAAAGCACTACCGCCTGCTTAATCTTTTTATTCTTCATAAGTAGCACTACTTGTAGGATTTTCCCAAACGGTAACCGAACTAAGTAAAGGAATTTGCTTGATTAATTCTCGATAAATATATTTTGCTATATTTTCACTAGTCGGGTTAATTTTCTTAAAATAAACTAAATTATTTAAATATTTATGATCCATCTTCTCTAGAACTACGCTTAATTTTTTCTTTAAATATTTAAAATCAACCACTAATCCAATATTATCTAGCTTTTCAGATTTAACTTCAATACCTACACGCCAATTATGGCCGTGCAAATCTTCACACTTTCCTTTATATCCTCTTAAATTATGCGCTGAACTAAAATTACCTTCTACCCTTAAACTATACATTATTCACCCCGTCAAAAACTTAATATTTAATATCCCCATAAATTTTTATACGGGGTCTACTTTTTTTACATTACTTAATTTTCTACCCATAAATCTCTGGGCTAAAGAACTAAACCATTCAGGATTATCGCTCACATAAAATTTATGCTTTCCACCTTTACCGCGATTGATCATATCTTCACTAGCCAAAATTTTCTTAATTTCAAAAGCTACTTGTTTAGCTGAATCAATTAAAGTAACGTTCTTTCCTAAAACTTCCTGAATAACCGGTTTAAGTAAAGGATAATGTGTACATCCCAAAATAACCGTATCTACTTTGGCATCTTTAAGCGGCTTTAAATAAGTTCTAGCCACACTTAAAACTACTTCTCCAGTTAACCATCCCTCCTCAACAAAAGGCACAAATAATGGGCAGGCTACTGCAGTCACCTTAGCTTTAGGATCCAATAATTTAATTTCATTTTCATAAGTACGACTCTTTACCGTACCCTTGGTACCAATTACACCAATACGTTTATTTTGTGAAGCATACACGGCTTCTCTTACTCCCGGAGTAATTACGCCAATAATCGGCGCACGAAAATGATTTTTAATTACCGGCAACGCAAAACTAGAAGCAGTATTACAAGCAACACAGATAAGCTTTACATCTTGCTTTAACAAAAATAAAATATTTTCAATAGAAAAACGAATTACGGTTTGCCGAGATTTAATTCCGTAAGGAACCCGCGCCGTATCACCAAAATAAACGATATTTTCGTTAGGCAGTTGACGAATAATTTCTTTAGCTACGGTTAGTCCCCCTACACCTGAATCAAAAATTCCAATCGAGCTCATCTTGAAGTTAACTCCACTAAGGCCATATCTTGTGAATAATCCCTTAGGCCTTCTACTATGCCTTCGGCTAATTTTTGACGATATGTGCTGGTTTTTAATAATCTTTCTTCGTTTAAATTAGAAACAAATCCTACTTCTATCAATATTCCCGGCATTCTAATTCCTTTTAAAACTTGGAAACGAGCATTCTTTACCCCTAAAATATTAGCATCAATACTAGCATCCATAATTTTACATAGCGTCTTAGATAATTCTATAGACTCTGCTCGGCTATTAGCATAAATCATATCCCAAAGAATTGTGCGCAGATCACCAGAGTTACTAGCAAAGGTCGCATTTTTTAAATTTAAAGAAACAATTCTGGCAGTTAAAGCCGCCCGTTTAGCGTCACTAACACTCGGGGCAACATAATAAACTTCAAAACCATTTAAAGCTCGCGAACGCGCAGCATTAGCATGCACCGAAATAAATAAATCCGCTCCTGATTTATTAGCGATACCCACCCGCGTGGATAGTGGAATAAATTTATCACTAGAGCGAGTTAACACCGTAGCTACCCCTTCTGAGCGTAAAAGTTCATTTAATCTTTTAGCAATATCTAAATTTACATCCTTTTCTCGCAAACCACTCTTACCAATTGCTCCAGGATCATTGCCACCATGCCCAGCATCAATCACCACTTTACTCAAACGAATCTTACCCACTCCAACCCGACGATGCGGGCCAACTACTGGCTTAAATAGTAAATCAAAAACCTGTTCTTTAAACTGACGTGGCACTACAATTGTTCCCTGATAAAGATCTACCGGAGAGTTCAAATGCATAATATTATCATTTACTAAAATTAAACTATCTCCGGCTCTTAAATTTACTGATTTATTTTCTTTATTTAAATAAACTGTACGTATTAGCGGATCATACTGCATCGCTACCCCGCGCAGATCACATAAACTCACTAAAGGATAATAAGTTTGTCCGGCGATAGAATAAGAGGCAATATTTTCACCGGTAGGAATAGTAGCACAGCCGGAGATTAATAATGTTACTAGAAAAAATAAAATATAAATTTTTTTAATCATAAGTATGTGTTGATATTTGTGTGGCGTCGCACTCGCTGCTCGGCTTGTCGCCTCGCCACGCTCGTTGCGACATCCACCAAAAATTTACTTGTCGTAAATTTTGAGCACAACAATTTTCTACCAGCGAAATCCTGTACACAGTACAGGATGGTGGAGGTGCCCGGAATTGAACCGGGGTCCTTAAGTAATCAAATAAAAGTCACTACATGCTTAGCCTTGTAATTTGTCTTAACCTTGCAACTTCTACAGACAGGATTTGCAAGGAGCAGCCTTTAAAATCTCGCTTCATCCACAAAGGCTAACCTGACGAAGCTATCCTACTAAGGCCCTAATCCGTTTCGTAGGCAAAAACGGCTAGAGGCTTAACGTTTAATTAAACGCTAAGGCTTGTACGCCCGCAGGCATCAAAGGCATTGCTGCCTTTGGTGCTAAACGGTTGAACACGTTTGTGTTTGCGTTTAGATTGTGCAAGGATTTTTAACGCGGCTAACCTTACATCCGCGGCATGCTACTCTTATCCGACCATCTCAAGTCGAACCCTTTCACCCCCAAAAAATCACCTTCTATTCTTTATTGCCCGGCGCATTTCAAGATCAGTTTCTCTGCGCTTAATCGTTACTCGTTTATCGTAAAGTTTTTTACCTTTACCCAACGCTAATTCTACTTTTACAAAACCTCGGTCATTAAAATAAAGTTTTAAAGGAATTAAGGCTAAACCTTTTTGGGTAAGCTTACCAATAACCCTTAAAATCTGCCCCTTATGTAAAAGCAACTTACGTGGTCGATTTGGCTCAACATTTAAATAACTAGCCTGTGCATAAGGACTTATATGTGCATTATACAAAAATAACTCATCTTGTTCTGCACGGGCAAAACTGTCATCTAAATTAATTTTACCGTCGCGTAAAGACTTTACCTCTGAGCCTTTAAGTTCAATTCCGCACTCAAAAGCCTCTAATACTTCATAATCCCGGTAAGCCTTGCGATTGGTGATAATCGATTTACTCATTTTAGCACAACCAGCGATAAATATAAACCTAAAAATAGCGGAATAGTAATTAAACTAATAATATGGCTAAAAAATATTCCCTGACTAATTAAAGCATCTTCTCGATTATAACGGCGCACAATTACCGATAAAGAAGTAGCCGAAGGCATCGCCAATTGCATGATAATTAAGAAGCCAAATAACTGCGGCAGCGCCAATTTAAGTACTATCCATAAACCTAATGCCGGCAGAATAATTAATTTGCCGAAAAGAAAAACAGATAAAACCTTCTTATTGATATTCTTTAACTCAACTAAAGCAATATTCCCCCCTACAACCATTAATGCTAAAGGCAAAGTACAATTTCCGATCATCTCTACGGGCTTAAATAAAACGCTAGGAACAATTTTATTTAATCCAAGAGCAATAAAAATCAAAGTAGACAAGCTAGCAATTACCGGGGGACTGAAAATATGCTGCAACTTAAACCTAGACTCTTTTTCATAAGTTAACAGATATATCCCCAACGACCAAGCGACCAGATCAAAACCTAATAAAAATAAAAATATTTAAATAAAAATGTTACTTAAATCCTGACCAGAAAAAATCGCCGCCGCCAAAGCTAACGGTAGATATCCAGAATTTTGAAAACCCACTAAGCTTAAAAACTGTAGTTTATTATTCTTTAATTTTATAAACTTGAGTAAAAGTATTCCTAAAGCTAAACTAACCGCAGTAATCAGTATGCTAATTACCGGAAAGATCCACCAGTTCGGATACAGAGTAAAACTGAAATTATGCAATAACTGAGTGATAATTAACGCTGGAAAAACAATCTGGATGACTAAGCGACTCAAAGCATCCAAACCCGTATGCGAAAGTATATTTTTCTTCACTAAAATATAACCCAAAGCTCCCAAAATAAATATCTGAGCCATGGCTAAAGTAGTAATCTTAAAATGCTCTAAAAACACGTTATTCTCCTGGTTAATGAACCAATATTATAACAGTAAAGAAACCCAACAGCAATTTATTTATCGGGGAATTTGATAACTAATTGACAGGCTAATCTGGCTAAGTTATACTTGAATACTGATTGCGGGAGTGGCGGAATGGCATACGCGCACGTCTCAGAAGCGTGTGGAGAAATCCTTGAGGGTTCAACTCCCTCCTCCCGCACAAAAGTTATCTTCTAATCTTCTCTCTAGAGACACTTTTCTTATACTCGACTAACCATTGATTAAAACACTTCTGGTAGGCGTAAAATGCAGGTTTTTTAGAAAAATCTTTGCGCACTAATCCAAAATAATCTACTCCGGTATCCCAATGTGCCCGGGTATCGCGGAAAAAAGCCCAGAAAATCTTATCTACATTTGGATTCTTTAAAAGTTCAGTATACACTGCCTTTACCCACTGGCATTGCTGAGTTTCTGTGGGATTTTTACCCATCCACCAATTATTCGCTGTTAATCCTCTTTTAACTCCCGGAGAACCAATCTCAGTAATCCAAATTTTTTTATCACCGTCACCATTACGCTGCATAATTTTATGCACTAATTTTGGATAACTAGCCACAGCTTTAATCGCCATTTTATTTAAAGGATTTTGAAAAAAATGTACGTTTAATATATCGAAATAATCTTTAGCCCCGTTATCATACAAATGATTGATACTTCCCAATCCGCTTGCAATCCCTCCATTTAAAATCTTACATTGCGGATCAATTTGTTTAGCTGCCAGATAAACATCTTTTAATAATAAACAATAGGACTTTAAACCATCTTGATCTTTCCAATAGGTAGCCGAATCTGGTTCATTCCAAACTTCCCAATATTTAACCTCTTCCTTATAGCGTTGAATAACCTTGCTAGCATAATTTACAAATAATGCATTATCTTTAGGAGGACAATTCCATTCCCCGCAACCAGAAGACCAGCTAGTGTTATATTGCAAAACACCTAGAATATACATACCTTTTTCTTTAAGCAATTTAACGATCGCATCATACTTTGCAAATTTAAAATCGCCTTGCACAGGCTCGATATCTTCCCATAAAAAATCTACCCTTACCCAGCCCACCCCAGCACTTTGCATTAAAGTTATGGTTTTTTCAAGATCACACTTTTTAGAATACTCATAATTATTCCAACAATGATTCCAATGCAAAAACTCTAGCACACCAAAAGGATTATCTAAGTTAAGTTGATTTAAATCTTTTAAATGATTATTCATATTTTCTTGTATAGCACTATGAGCTATCCCTAAACTAAATAAGATTAATATAAAGAAACAGAAAATCTTATTCATGCACCTTCTGCTCGATATTTATGTAATCCCCAAAATCAATTGCCTCTCCAATCTCCTGCTTAACTACTCTAACGCGATCAGGTACATAGGGGTGAGTTTTATAATATGTACGTTCCTGCAAAGGCATTCTACGATTTATCTCTTGTAATTTATTTAGAAAATCAATCATCCCATGCGGATCATAACCGGCTAATTTCGCATAACGAGCACCCAATTGATCAGCTAGTAATTCATCTTCCCGACTATAACCTAAAAGAAATTGATTAAAAGCAACATCGGCAGCTGTACCCACCTCCCCAGTGCCAGGAGCTACCGCCACTAACAATCTAAGAATAGAATAACTTTGCATGGCTTGCAATTTTTTTATACTATGTCGAGCTACAATATGACCTACCTCATGCGCTAAAACACAAGCCAGTTCATCATCATTAGAAATTTTTTCTAATAATCCAGTATTTACATAAATATAGCCACCCGGTAAAGAAACCGCATTAACCGTATCGTCATCTAAAACTTGAAAATAATAATCAATTTCTTTACGATCACTTACCGCAGCAATTTTTTTCCCAATATCTTCAACTCGTTTTTTTTCTAAAGGATCATTGGTAAATTTTAACTGTTTCTGAACTTGCCGATCAATTGACTGACCCATCGAAACTTCTTTATCTGTACTATAGTAATATTTTTCCTCTTGCTTAGTTACCAAATTATATTCAGTAGAACAACCGTTAATAATGAATACTGAAAAAATAATCATAAAAAGTCCAAGCTTCTTAAAAATTTGATAGAGCTTAGCCAAAGGCAAACCAATCACATTATAATAACAACCGTCTACTTTTTTAATAAATGTTGCCCCTTTACCTGATATATCAAAACTTCCCGCCTTATCTAATGGAGATACATGTTTAAAATAATTATTAACTTGTTGGTCAGTTAATCTGTGCATATAAACTTTGGTTTTTTCAGATGCCAGACAAATGCGCGTCTGAGTTTTCTCTTTTTTTACTACCACTAAACCAGAGTAAAGCCACTGCGGTTTAGTCGATAATTTTTTAAGCATGCTGCAGGCATCTTGCATATCTTTGGGTTTGCCAAAAATTTTGCCATCCTGCACGCAAATAGTATCTGCAGCAATAATAATTCCTTCTTTTATTTTTGCGGCTACATCTTTAGCTTTTATTTTAGCGTTGTGCTTAACTAACTGCTCAAAGGTTAATTTACCACGGGATTGTACCTCTTGAACACGGGAAGGAAAAACCTGAAACTTTAAACCGAATCTCTCTAATAACTTCTTTCTAGCTTTTGATTGCGAAGCTAAATATATTTTTATCATCTTAATTATATTTTACCTTTTGCTGGAGGCGCGTTCAAAGTTTTCGCCAACGGTGTGCAAGGAATTACGTCGAGCGAAGGCGGTGTCCATCTAGCGTAAGGAAGAAAGCCGTAGCGAGACGTAAGCCGCAGCACACGGCGAAAAGTTTGAGCGCCGGAAGCGAAAGGTAAAATTTATAAAGCGTAACAGGTGATTTGGTAATATCCAAGATAGAATCCGCTAATCACTTGCCGCACTATCGCCAGCTAAATAACCAGTTGAGAAAGCTGCTTGAAGATTAAACCCGCCGGTATCCGCATCAACATCAATCATCTCGCCGCAAAAATATAACCCTTTAACCAAGCGCGACTCCATCGTGCGCGGATCCACATCTTTTAAACTAATCCCACCGCGGGTAACCATTGCTTCTTCTAGCGGCCGCGGCCCAGAGACCTCCATCCGAAAACCTTTAAGTAAAGCCACAATCCTCTGTCTCTCCACTTGCGTAATCTGGCTACCTTTTTTAAGTAAATCAATTCCGACTACCTCAATAAAAAGTTTTATTAAGCGTAGTGGCAATAATTCTTTTAATAAATTCTTAATTCCTTTTTTGGAATTAGCTTTAAATTCTCTAAGCAAGCGTGCATCCAATTGTTCTACAGTTAATGCCGGTTTTAAGTCTATCTCAACATAAACTTTTTTATTCACCCCCAAAAGATCAATCACTCTACCACTTAAAGTAATCACTAGCGGCCCTGAAATTCCGGTTGCCGTAAAAATCGCTTCTCCTACCTCTGAAACAATTTCTTTTTTCCCATCAGAAAATTTTAATTTAATATTGCGTAAAGTAAGTCCCTCTAATTTTTTGGGATAATTCTCTTTTACATCTATTGGAATTAAGCCTGCCTGTAAAGGAACAATACTGTGGCCATACTTTTTAACCATATTGATCCCCGAAGCATCACTACCAGTAAAACTGTAGCTTGCTCCTCCGGTAGCTAAAATTACCCGATCAGCGACCATATCCACCCTATTTTCTAAACGCACGCCTTTAGCTTTACCTTCCTTAACAAAAACATCAATTACTTTACTGTTATAAATAATTTTTACCCCCAGCTTATCCATCTCTCTCTTTAATACATCTAAAACACTACTGGAACGATCCGTTTGAGGAAAAACACGCAATTGACGCTCTACTTTTGTTTCTAAACCGCGCTCTTGGAAAAAAGCAATCAATTCAGCAACAAAGAATTTCTTAAAAGCATCTCTTAAAAAATCACCACTTTTAGAAAAACGTTTTAAAAAATCTGAGAACTCTTCTGTGTTGGTGAGATTACAACGACCTTTACCACTAAGCAGGAGCTTATTACCGAGGGTACTCTTTCTTTCTAAAAGCGTAACATCCTGGCCCAAAGTTTGCGCCCGGATTGCCGCCATCATTCCTGATGGCCCACCGCCTACCACAATAATTTTATTTTTTTTCACTAGAGGCCAAATTCCGTAATTTTAAAGATTGATTCTAATTGCAAACCAACTTTAGCTAAATTTTCTAGCGCCCCTTGATTACGATCCACAATCACAATGGCTTTATCAGCAATCACACCAATTTTGTCTAATGCCTGTTTGGCTTCCAAAATAGCTTTACCAGAAGTAGCCACATCATCAACTAAAATTACCCGCTGGCCTTTCTTTAACTCTGGACCTTCCACTTGCCGGCTCATGCCATGCTCTTTGGCTTGTTTGCGCACAATAAAAGTTTTAATCGAATGCTGATTAATATAACTTATCGCCGCAATCGCTCCAACAATCGGATCAGCCCCCAAAGTAGGCCCGCCGATAGCATCCAAAGATTCATTTTTAATCATATCCAACATAATATTAGCTACTAAATAAGCACCCTGAGGAGTTAAAGTAATCACTCGGCCATCTAAGTAATAATTACTCTCTTTGCCCGAAGAAAGAACAAACTTTCCTCGCTTCAGAGCTTCTTGATTTAATAATTTAAATAATTCCGCTTTCAATTCTGTGGGTTTTAAGTTTTCCATAAGGTTAATTCTACTATCGATAGAGACGACTGTCAATTACTTTGACAAAGCTAGTTTTCATTGATATTATATCTTTATGTTAAGTGGTTTGTTTAAAGGATTCAAAGATTTAATTTATCCAAACTGCTGTTTGGTTTGTAAAGACAAGCTAAAAACAACTAGAGAACAAGATCCACTTTGTTTTGCCTGTTGGGATAAAATTGAAAGAAATCATCCTCCTTTTTGCTTAAGATGTGGCCGGCATCTGGATGCTAAAGCTATTTTAGAAAACACCTGTTTTAGCTGCCACAAGGAGCAGTTTTATTTTGATCGAGCATTTAGCCCTTGCCGCTATACCGGTTCGATTAAACAACTAGTGCATGAATTTAAATATAAACATAAGGATTATTTAGGAAAACACTTAGGCTTAATTATGAAGACCTTTATTAAAGATTACTCTCTGCCGATCCAACACTTGGATTGTATTATCCCTATACCTTTGCATAAAAGCCGACAAAGAGAAAGAGAATTCAATCAAGCAGAGATTTTGAGTCAAGAAATTGCTAAAGAATTTAACAAAGAAATGATTAACCAAGCTTTAATTCGTAATAAACCCACAAAGACTCAAACCGAACTCAATCCAGAGCAACGTCGCAAAAATGTCGCCGGAAGTTTTTCAATTAAGCGACCGGAATTAATTAAAGATAAAAATTTACTTTTAATTGATGATGTATTTACTACCGGGGCTACTTCTAGTGAAGCAGCCAAATGTTTAAAAGCTGCCGGAGCTAAAATAGTTTTATTAATGACGCTAGCCAATTAACTAAGCGCATAACTTACGCAACAGCGGTGAACGTAAGTTATTTGTGCGAAGTTATCCCGCCGAATAATTTGAGGCGGGACAGGATACTCAACTATGAAGATACTGCGCAATTACATCTTAAGAGAATTTATCGGCCCACTCCTACTTTGCCTAGGAACTCTCACTTTTTTAATGGTCTTAATTGGTAATTTAAAACGTATCGCTGACTTAGTTATTAATAAAGGAGTGGATTTTTTTAGCGTTGTACAAATTTTTCTTTATTTAACTCCCTATATCGTTACTTATACTCTACCAATATCAATTTTGGTCGCCATCTTACTAGCTTTTGGCAGGCTTTCGGGAGATAATGAAATAATCGCTATTAGATCAAGTGGTGTAAACTTATTTAGATTAATTTTACCCTTATTAATGATTGGTCTAGTTTTAAGTATGGGCTTAGCTGTATTTAATGATCAAGCAGCTTCATACTCTCATTTTGCTTATCGCAAAGTTTTACAAGAGATGGGGATCAAAAATCCTACCGCCGCATTTGAAGAGGGAGTTTTTATTGATTCATTTCAAAAATATATTCTTTTTATTTACAATGTAGACCAGAAAAAAAACCGACTTAATAACATCCGCATCTATGAACCTCAGGGAGAAGATAGGCCTACCCGCACGATTATTGCCAAAGCTGGAGAATTTATTACTATCCCAGATAAAAATTCCATTAAATTAAAACTTATTGACGGTACCAGTGACGAACCGGACCCAGAAAATCCCACAAATTTTTATAAACTTAATTTCCGCACTTATTTTATGAATTTAGATATGGCGCAGATGCAAAATAAGATCGTTGATAAAAAATATAAAGAGATGACTATCAAAGAATTGAAAAAAGAGGCAAAAAAACTCAAAAGTGAAGGAATAACTCCTGCCCCTTTAATTACCAAAATCCATGAAAAACTGGCGCTAGCTTTTAGTTGTTTTGTATTTATGCTTTTAGGTTCTTCGTTAGGAATTATTACCCGCAGACGCGAAAAATCTATTAATATCGGAATCGCAGTCTTAATTATCGTCTGCTATTATCCGCTATATATTGGCTTTGTGGCCCTAGCCATGGAAGGAGCGTTGCCAGCGGCTTTAGCGCTTTGGATACCTAATATTTTATTTACCAGTGTCGGCGGAGTCTTAACTTATAAATTA
Source organism: Candidatus Omnitrophota bacterium (assembly GCA_041650295.1). Lineage (GTDB taxonomy): Bacteria > Omnitrophota > Gorgyraeia > Gygaellales > Profunditerraquicolaceae > UBA6249. The sequence goes on along the minus strand of JBAZLM010000004.1, from coordinate 79,749 downwards.
TGCGCATCTTAGATCGCTATATCCTCAAATCAATACTTTTAATATTCTTATCCTGTATCTTTCTTTTTTTATTTCTTTATGTGGTTATTGATCTACTTTCCAATCTTGACGAAGTAATCAGGCACAAAACTACCCTGGTCCTTTTAATCCGCTATTATTTATCATATCTACCGGTAATGTTTGTGCAGGTCTCTCCCTTTGCTTGTCTTTTAAGCACCGTTTATACATTTGGACGGCTTAATCACAATAACGAAATCATTGCTATGCGTTCAAGCGGGCTAAGTATCTATGAAATTGCGCGTAATGCTTTGATCTTTGGCCTAGTGATCAGCTTTGCCGTTTTTTGGGTAGGTGATCGATTTGTTCCTTCATCTTTAGCAGAAAATCAAAAAATAAAAGTGCAAATCGAACAAGGCTCTGCAAAAAACAGACTTAAGCTTGGTCAAGCAATTACTAACTTATCCATGTATGGCTTAAAAAATAGATTATTTTTTATTAATCGATTCTCACCAGAAACAAATACCATGGAAGGCATTACCATATTAGAACACGATCGACATCAAAATATCGTTAAAAAAATAATTGCTACCAAAGGCGTTTATAAAGACGGACTTTGGAGATTTTACCAAAGCATTACTTATGGCTTTGACCAAAACGGACAAGTTATTGACGAGCCGCTTTATCTGGATGAAGAAATAATGGATATACCGGAGACTCCCAAAATTATGGCCAGTCTGCGCCAAAAACCGGAACAGATGGATATTCACCAATTGGAAGATTATATCTGGAGACTCTCGAAAAGCGGGGCCACCGGAATTGTGCGTAATTTAAAAGTAGATCTTTATCAACGCTTCTGCTCGCCATTTACTAGTATCATCATTATTTTATTAGGGATCCCTTTTTCTTTAATGATGCGTAAACGTGCTACCGGGATGTCAGCAATTGGAGTTTCTATTGTGGTAGGATTTTTTTATTATGTTTTAGATGCAATATTTCTAGCCATTGGAAAATCTGGCCTCTTAATGCCCTCTTTAGCTGCTTGCCTGAGCCACATCGTGGTTTTATCCACTAGTCTTTACTTAATTTCAAAACTACCTTAAGATTTATAAATACGGGGAATGCGACTGCCTAAACCACAGACGATTTCATAAGAAATGGTTTTAGAAAGTTTAGCTAATTCTTCGGTAGTAATAGTTTGTTTGCCTTGAGTACCAATCAAAATAACTTCATCGCCAATCTTTGGCTTAAAACTACCCACATCCACCATAATCTGGTCCATACAAATCCGTCCAGCGATGCGAAATCTTCGTCCACCAATTAAAAGATAAGCTAAATTAGAAAGATTGCGCGGATAACCGTCACCGTAACCAATCGGTAAAGTAACAATATAAGTTGGTTGCTTAGTGATATAAGTACCGGCATAACTTATTCTGCTTCCCGCAGAAACTTTTTTAATAAAAATAATCTGCGTTTTTAAACTTAATACCGGTTTTAATTTTATCCTTAACTGCTCTTTAGGATACAAACCATAAATGACTAAACCTGGCCTAACCATCGTAAAATGACTGTCCCGATAATCAATTAAGCCGATACTATTAGCAGCATGCACTAAAGGAATAGTCATGCCTGCTGCCTTAAGATCATCAATTAATCGCTCAAATAAATTAATTTGGCGATCCGTAAGTTTACGATTAATATCCGCAAAAGCAAAATGGGTAAAGATACCGTCAATAACAATATGCTTTAACTTATAAATATCTGTAACTAATTTAAAGGCATCATCATGCAAGACTCCAATCCTGCCCATCCCCGTATCTACTTTGATTTGTAATGCTAATTTTTTATTTAATCTAGCGGCTTTCGTATTAAGCGCAACAGCCGTCTGCATATCGCAAACAGTAGGCGTAAGCCGATAAGCAAAAACTGGAGTAATATCTTTTTTAAGAATTAGACCTAATAATAAAATCGGCAGCCGAATGCCGGCTTTTCTTAATTTAATTCCTTCATCAATGGAAGCAACGCCCAAATAATCCACACCAGAAGTAACTAATTGCTTTGCGACAGGAATTAATCCATGCCCATAAGCATCTGCCTTTACCGTAACCAAAATTTTAGTCTTGGGGTTAAGTAGCGACTTAATTTGCTTAAAATTATACTTTAGATTGTTCAGGTTAACTTCGGCCCAGGTCGGCCGGTAACCTATCTGGTTTTGATCTGGCATTCTTTAGGGTATAAATAAATTGGTTTTATGTTTAATGCACTGCTAAATTGCTTGGCTTTTATTTTCGCTAAAGCCAAAGTAACAAGATTATGTGCATTAAGTTTTCCGTAATCTTTATCTAACAAAACAGTTCCCTTAGTTTGCGCCGAAATTTTATCACCATACAAAGCCAGCGCATCTCCCAACATTATGCTTTTACTTTTAAATTTTTGTAAAAATTCTTTTAAATTCAAAAGCGAATAATCACTTTTACGCTTTAATAAGCCTTTTACATATTGATAAGCACTACAATAAATTAATTCTCTTCTGGCATCTAAAGCCGTAACAATCAAGCGCTCTGTAACCGGTGCATTTAAAGCCAAAACATCTAATGAAGATACTCCGACAACCGGTTTATCCTTAATCACACTTAACCCTTTAATCGTAGCCAAACCAATACGCATCCCGGTAAAAGACCCCGGACCTAAGCCACAAGCAAAATAATCAATCTCTGAGATTTTAATTTTGGCTGCTGCGACTACTCTTTGAATAGTTGTCGCCAATAATTGCGACAAATTCCTACCCACCTCAAGATTATACTCATAGACCTTACCATCTATATATAACCCTAAGCAAAGAATTTTAGTAGTCGTATCAATCGCTAATATCTTCATCCCGCACCTTCTTTTTATTTGTACCTATTCCCACAATTACTTCTAAAAACAATAAAAATTAGAAGGTGCGGGATTCAAAAATTTTATTTAATAACTCCTTATGTTTCTTTCCTTTGGCGCTGAACTTTAGTAATCTTTTATCTTTAGCTTTTGAGATCAGCTTAATCTTGATAAATTCCTTTGGCAAGAGAAATTTTAAACGTTCTGGCCATTCAATCACCGTTACCGCCGCAGAATACAGATACTCATCATAACCCAAACCAAAAATATCGTCTGTAGTTTTAGCCCGGTAAAGATCAAAATGCTGCAAAATATGTCTACCTTTATGCACCCGCAGCAAAACAAAGGTCGGACTAATCACATTGTTCTTGTTAATTCCCAAACCCTGAGCAATCCCTTTAGCTAAAACCGTCTTACCTGCGCCCAAAGTACCCGACAAAAGAATAATTTCGCTACCTTGCAACTTACGGCCAAGTTGCTTGCCTATCTTTAATGTTTGATTAACGCTATGCGATAATTTTTCCATTTAAAAATGTCGATACCCCAATTTAAGCTTAGAATATTTATTATTTAAATTAATCGTTCTTAGGCCAAAGGACTTTGGCATAATCTCGCCAATCACGTTAAATTTATATTTTAATGATTTAATAATTTTATTAGCCATATCCCTTGAAACAGTAAAAAGCAGCTCAAACTCTTCGCCTGAACAAAGTGCATCATCTATATTTTTTGCTATTTTACTTAAGGGAACCAGACTCTCATAAATAACTGCACCCACCTGACTTTGCTCTAAGATGTGTCCTAAATCCTGAATTAGTCCGTCAGAGACATCAATCATTGCATTAACTTTAAAATTATCAACTAAATAACGCGACTCTTTTAGCCGAGGAGTAAATTTTAAATGCTTACCTTTAATTGAACCGCCAAACTCTCCGCTAACCATAATTAGATCGCCAACTTTAGCTCCTTGGCGCAAACACAACTTATTTTTCTCCACAACTCCTAAAAGAGTGGTATTAATAACTAATTGATTCGCGACACTAATATCCCCTCCCACTACATTAATTTTATACGCTTTAGCCAGATCAAATAAGCCCTTGGCAATCTGCTCAACTTTTTTAAGAAAAATTGTTTTCGGTAAACCCAACGCCACCACGACCTGTTTTGGGATACCACCACAAGCGACAATATCACTAATTGAAATGGCTAAGGCTTTTCTACCAATAAGATTAGGCAAGGCATCTTTCTTGAAGTCTACCCCTTCTACAATCATATCTGTAGTTAATAGCTGATAATTATTTTGATCAAACTTTAAAACCGCACAATCATCACCGCTGCCTTTAATCACTGAAGCATCAGTTTTAATTTTTTCTTGAAATTTTTTTATTAAACCAAATTCACCAACTTTATTTAATCGCATTCTTAACTTCCTAAAATTTTTTTAATATTTTTTAAATAAGGTTTATAAATAATTCCTTTATCTGTAATCAAACCACTAATTAATTCGTGTGGAGTTACATCAAAAGCAGGATTTAAAACTTTGGCTTTTGCTGGGGCAATATCTTTTTTTAACAGCATCTTGGTTACCTCTTGGCTTTGACGCATTTCGATTTTAATTCTTTTGCCATTTTTTATACTTAAATCAAAAGTACTTTTGGGTGCAGCGATAAAAAAAGGTATCTTGTGAAATTTAGCCAGAATTGCTAAATTCAAAGTACCAATTTTATTCGCGGCATCACCGTTAGCAGCAATCCGATCTGCTCCCGTAACTACTAAATCAATCTCACCCTGTACCATTAGTGTGGCGACAGTATTATCCGCAATCATGGAGACATCAATTCCTTGTTTATACAACTCCCAAGTAGATAAACGTGCCCCTTGAAGCAAGGGTCGAGTTTCACAAGAGTAAACTTTTATCTTTTTGCCTTTATGCTTAGCCGTATAAATTACTCCTAGTGCCGTGCCATAATCAATGGTCGCTAAAATTCCGGCATTACAAATCGTTAAAACCCTGCTCTTATCTTTTAATAACTTTTCCCCATAGGAGCCAATCTTTCGACAAGCTTGCCGATCTTCTTGCATAATCATTTTTGCCTCAGCCAGAACAGCTTGTTTAATTTTATCTACCGAAAGATTTTTATTTTTTAAAGCAACTGCCTGCACTCTTTCAATCCCGTAAAATAAATTTCTAGCCGTCGGTCGAGAGCTAGCGATGTATTGAGCAACTTTATTTAATTTCAAAATAAACTGGCTTCTGTCCAGACCAGTGAAATCTTTTATCCCCAGATACACCCCCAACGCCGCAGCTGCCCCTAATGCCGGAGCCCCGCGCACCTGCATTATTTTGATCGCCTGCCAAAGATCTTTTATATCATCAATATTGATATAAATTAACTTTCCGGGCAGCTTGGTCTGATCAATTAATCTAACTTTATTATTTTTCCAATCAATAGTGCGGATATACATTATTTTATTTACCAATAATTATCGGTGGGTAATCTTGATTGATTTTAGCATAAATTATCACCAAAAGAAATTTATAAAATAAAACAGGGCGCTCAAACTAACCACCTTCTGACTTGGCTGATAACCTTTTAGGAAGGATAAGCGTCCTGTTTAATGAATAGCTAACTCCGGCATCTTTTCTGATGCTTGAATTTTGGTTAAAGCTAACTGTAATTGATTCGCCGGTTGATTAGATTCCAGTAAAATTAACAGTTGTTTTAAAGCTGCATCAGTGGGGGTTAAGCTCTCTTCTTCAATTCTAAGAATATTGGCAATTCCGCTTAAGGTTTGATCAACTCTAGCCGAACAATCTGCGCCCTTACAAGATAAAGAGAGATAATCTTTCAGCCTTTCAATAGAAGGGATAATTCCTTGGTTAAGCATGCGCTCAATCTGGCTCCACTCTTGATCTAACCTTGGAGACGGAATCAATACTGCTGATGCGCCAATCATCCTTTGACTTTGGATGCCAATTGGCAGACCGCGAAAGTCAACGCCACCTTTATCCGATGCGGCGCCAGGAATCGCAACAGTAGCCATAGATTTACTATCAACTAATTTAATATTTGCTTTAAGTCTATCACGTAACAGTGCACGTAATTCTTCAGGATTCATAATAAGTTTAGAGATTCCCTCATTACAAGCGTCAGCTAAATCCTGTTGATTAAATTCTAAACTTAATTTCCGGTATTTTTCTAAAAGCCAATAAAAATCAGCTTCTCGACCTTGTACATAAGCAATTTGGTATAATCTCTTTAATAGTTTCACATTCTCTGACCGAATATTTTCTACTTTAGCTATCGCATTGCTTATAATTGAGATCGTTTTTTCGCAGCTAACCGCAGCTTGTTCAACCGCCGTTTCAATGCCAACAATGTTCAACGCATTATTTAAAGCTTGCGTATCTCCATAAAATAAATTACTGCGGATATTTACAAAAGCGTCATTTTTAGAAAGTAGATCTTTAGTTCTAAAATTAATAATATGTACTATATATTTTTTGCCCTGCTTGTCCAGAATACCCCAGTTTAATGAACTCAGATCACGCCCTGATCCAGATGGAGAATCACTACCCTGAATATCCACTTTTATTCCCAGATTTTTAAGAGCATTTAAAAAGTTAAGTTTTATCTCTGTGATATCATCATTCCATAATAATTCTTCAGTATAAAGCTTAATATCAAAATCACCGATCGTATCCCAAATAATATTACCTTCTTTATCACGCGCATAAGAAAGTGAACCGAAAATAGAAAAAAGCGGAACTTTACCTAATTCGTATTGCAAAGATTCTTCAAACACTTTTAACATGTCCACCGAAGCAGCGAATTTGTTTTTGGGTAAAATTACACTCGTAATGTCTTTATTGTTAACAAAATGCAGAGAATTACTTAAAGGATCAGTCCCCTCATCGGTAAGTGCAAATAATTGTATATTTGGGGTCAATACAGTATTTTTAAAATAGGTATCTAGCAACCAAAGCGTAGTCTCGCTATCATTGACTCCCACCCCTCCGGGCAAAGCCAACATTGGATAATCATTGCCATCCAAATTATAGTTGTCTCCAATTTTTAATATATTTTCTTGAGCTAAACCGGTTACATTGCTAAATTTTTTGGCTGCCGCTCCTTTGTCCGCTTGACTAGCGATTAAATGCACATTTGCCCCGGCATCCACCACAGAATATTTAGCATCCAAACCTAAATCAACTAAAGCAATCTTTAAAGTTAAAATTAAATCGTCCGTATCGTCATGATTATCCATTTTAAAAATTAATTTTGCTGATTCAGGAATAATTTGGCAATGGAACTTAACCAATTCGCTTCGCTCCAACTTCTTTAAAATCTTTTTTCGTTCATTTAAACCGGTTTTAAATTCCCATCGCAGATTAGTATCACCTACACTATAACCTTGAGCCCCATCCTGGGTAAAAATGTAAAGATTATTTAACGCCTGTCGGTTAACCTTTAATTTAATTACCTCCTCAAAAACATCCGGGGATAGCGCTCTTCTGCCAGTAACTATTCCTACCTTGTTTCCACGGGTAATCATTTCCTCAACTTTTTCGATGATCGCATCAGATATCTCTCCGCCGGGCATGGTAATTGTGCCATCAACATCCAATAACACACCACTGAATTTTTTATCCGCTTCAAAAGGTAAGCTCTTTGGGTCTTTTTTTCTAGCTACCGGGACACTGCTGGTTAGAATACCTTGTCGTTTAAGTAGATACTGCACCAACAGAGATTGTCTTTTAAATTCTTGATTCGGGGTCAAAATTATGTTAGTGGAAAGCAGGGGAAATTTTAAACGCAATAATTTAATAAAGCTTAACCGGCCGCAAGCATCATATAATTTCTTAAATGCTACATATCCATCTTTAGCGATTAACTCTTTAAACCAACGGTCAATAATAACTTTTAACTCACCATTATCCGGTTGATCAAAAAATGCCTGGGCGGCAATCTTTTCGTCTAAATCAATGCCACCAAAACCAGCCAAAGTATCTTGCCCCGGGTAATCAATCCCCTCTCTAGCAATAAATGCATCCACCATTTGAGCAATCATGATCTGCTGGTAAAATAATTCCAATTGTGAGCTGGCATCAGTATCTTCGATCAGCCAATTGTCTTCATTAAATTTTACCGGATGCATAATTTTATTGCTCTCAAATTCATTTCCTAAAACATTGCGCAAACCAAAAATTGTTTCTAACTTTCTGGCGATAGCCTGATCATCTTGAGTAAGTCTCGTTGTATCAAAACCAAATAAACTTTTGTTAAAACTTTCTATACTGCTAGGTTGTAAAATGGCAACTTCAATATTTTCATGACCATGATTATCCACTAATTCTTGTTCCAATCTTGCTTGGCTTTTATCCATATCTAAAATACATTTGATATAGAAAGCAATTGTTCCAAAAAATCCAGTATCCGTAATGACAATTTTATTTTTTTGATCAAATCCAAGCCCTATCAATTCTTTCCGAATTTCTGTAACCATCACTAAAAAACTTGAATTCTCAGCCATTGCTTTATTAAATCCTAAACGAATTTGCGCATATAAACCTTGGATATCATTATGCTCAACATTTTTTAATGCATTTGCAATAATTTCATACATCATGCTATAAATTTTCTTTTGCGTCTCTCCTGACATCCGGGGGCAGCTCAAATGATAAACACTAGAGCCAGTTTTAGGAATTATTCCAGCATAATTAAATAATTGATCAATTAAAGGAATATATCCTCCGTCACGGGCTAAACCAATCAGATAATAATCAGGTTTTTGCTCTCTTAAAGAATAAACCCAAGAAGCCAACAGTCTAGACATAGCTTTAAACTTCCGATCTCGCACAATAGGATTAGTTTGTAAATCCATTTGTACATCTTGATTCGTTAAAACTGGCGGTCCAGTGATCCGGATAATCAGCTCTTCCTTTTTTTGCGCTAGAGGTTCCACTTCCTCCCAGGATAAATTTTCGGCTAATTCATTAAAACGTTGGTTAATTAGCTTAATAATCGCGGTTTGATCACCTCGGGCATTATGTATCTGTTGATAGAGATCTGAGGAAATAATATATTTATCTGTCATCGCCTGATGAGTTTGTACTTGAGAATTAAACGGTGTATTTAATAAATAATTTTGATGAAAAAATTCTTTAAAATCCTTACGTAAATTGTCTTTTCTAGATAAAAATGCTTTTATAAAATCTTCCGGACGCTTAAACTTATCAGGGTTAGTAGCAACATAACTTTTGGCTAGCGGACGAATTAGTTCTTCAACTTCGTTATCCGGAATACTTTCAATTTTTTTCAATATTTCTTCAATCAGATCCATAGAAAGACGATTTTGGAGAGCTAAATATTTAACTAAATTGTAAGCAAAAGGTGGTTTTATTTTATCATCAGAATCCTTTTTCGCCTCAAGCCTGTCATTGGGAAAATCTTTAAAAGAATCCGATTTATCATCTAAACAAATTAAATAGAATTTAGCGTACCCATGTTCAAACCAGGTTGATTCGGTACTGCTGTAATTAGAAAATAACCAATCAATCACCATCTCTTCCAAAACTTGCTTAATCTTTGGCGGTTCCAGCCCCCAAAATTTTATAGATACCCGGTTTTGGCTCCAATCTCTGAAATCCGCAAGATTCAATTCTTTTAATTGTTTATTGGCTGAGGGCTCCTGATAAAAAACTTTTTGCATCGTTCCAGTGCGAATGCGACCATCTTTAGCTTTAAAAGTTGTTTCTAAAACGATACTATTGCGATCTAAAACTTTTCCCATAAATTGATGATAAGTTTTTGCCGCTAAAGACTTATAAGGTTTGGTAGCCAAATCTTGATTTTCATTAAAAATCCAGAGCGCATTAAATTGATCGACATAAAATTCTTGCTTCTCTTGGAGGGGGTTCTCCATGATTTCCAGCAAACTAAAACGATAATCAGTCTCACTAGAAAAACCGAGCTTTTTATAAAACTTTTCGAAATCTTTACGCATATTAACTTTTCTTTCCCGGGCTAACTTTAAAAATTCATCGCTATTTCTAATACTCCAACTAGCATCCTTCATTATTTTAAATCTAAATTCAGCATAAGGTTTTAAAGCCTGAATATATTCATCAGTATCCATTTCTTCTACGCGCTCTAACACCTCCTGCACAACTTCCCAGGCCTCAGTTAGGGTAAAATCAATCTCTTTATTAATTATTGCTTGATAAATAAGATTATAGATCGGCATGTAGGCAACATTATTGTAGCCATTAACATCACCATTAGGATTGTAATCAAGCGAAAGCTCATCTTTGCCTAAAAACTTAAATGCCTGTGAAAAATCAATCGGAATAAGACTTTTGTCTTTATCGTCAGCAATAAGAAAATTCCGAGAATGGGAATCATGCTGTGAAACTAGCCAATCTAGGACCTGTTCCCTTAAAACTGTTTTAAGATTTTCTTTATTCTCACTTAATTTTTGGATAAAATCACCTCTATAAACTTCATACAAAGAACCAATGTTCTCCTCCCAGCGCATAAACATTCCAAACTCGGTCATATATCCATTTTTAATCCGCCCGGCAAAAACCGGTATTGCACTTTTTAAACCAAGCTTTTCCGCTATATGATAAACAAATTCATCAACTAAAGCGCGATGCCATTTCTGCCGAGGATAACCTTTAAATAACCAAACCTGCCCCGCTTTTCCCTGAGGATCATCAGTAAATTGCAGATGGCTAGTACCGTCAAAATTTCCAGCGCTCATCTGTTTGGGATTTTGCAACTGAACTAATTTTCCCGTATAATCCGGGGTTTCTGCAATCAGTCCATCTAAAGAATTATTACCTTTGTCAAGCGCAGAGCCAATAATTTTAGTCGCAGCAATAGGAGATAACTGTGCTAAGGACTTATTCACTGGCTTTTCAACATCAACCTTTCTAGTTTTTTTATAATATTCAATTGTTTCTAACCCAACTACTAGCTGATTAACAAAATATTTTAACAACTCAACAGGATTGCTATTTCTTTCTACCCTTGAATCAATTAAGTTAAACTCTATCGGGTGAGAGATATCTTCTTTTTCTAAGAGATCCACCACACTCTCAGGAGTTTCTACTGCTTGACCTCCCCAAAAATCTTCAAATTTATTCATCTCAGTTTCAGCTTGTTCTGCAGTTAAGCCATAAACACCATCGGTAAAAGCAGGAATATCCCTAGGTTCTAAAATAGCGACTTGAATATTTTCCTGTCCACCGTTTTCTTTTGCTTCATTAGCTAACTGTTCATCCGTTTTATCTAAATCTAAAATAAATTTTATCAAAAACGGCATCGTACCTTTAAATCCTGTCTCAACCAAAACTAGTTTCTGCAATTGATCATAGCCTAAAGCTTTAAGCTCACTATTAACTTTAATCACCATATTCTTAAACTCTAAATATTCCTTACGGGATGTTTCATCCAAAAAAGACCTATCGTCCTGTTCTAAATAATCTTTAAATTCTTTTCTAATATTTCCGGTTAGCTCATTAATGTTATCGGTTTTTGTATCTGAGTGGGCTTGATTAATCATGCGTCTTGCAGTATCATAAGGACCGTTGCGAATTAAATCTTCAGACATAGAAGCGCGGCTTAAATAATATACAAATCCTTCGGCTTTCTCCTTACCTAATTTTCCTAAAGCATTAAATACCGAATAGATATATCCGGCATCTCTGGCCACAAAAATAAACTCTGAATCAGGGTTTTTCTTTTTTAAATCATCCGTCCAAGGGATTAATTTATTTAGAATATTTTTTAAAATCTCATAATAACCGTGTAAATATATGCTTTCTTGCTGCCCAGATGACAAATTAATAGCAAGCTCATTAACAAGTTCATTCTTAGCATTATTTAATTCTATGCGTTGTTTTGGAAATTCCCTAACTAATGCATTAAATTTATTTTCAATAAGCTCAATTACTAGATCTTGTTTATCTGGAAATTTTTGGAGTTGTTCAAGTAGGTCTTCCGCAATCGCATAAAAACCTGCTAGCTTTTTATCCATTGCAATTTTTTGATTAAATTTTTTATCTTGGCGATAGCCTGTTAGCTGCAACGCGCCAGTTTCATCTTTTACAAATTTGATAACTTTATCTTTAAATTCATAGGCCTTTTCCTTAATTGTTTTTTGCGGTTTTGGATAAAGATTCTTTTCGGCCTGTAGTTTTGCCAATTTTTCAAAAGCAAAACTAAACGTCGAAGTATCAATCGTCTTTTCAATAATGTCCCATCCTTTTTGCTCTTCAACCGCGCTAAGAATCTCCTCAAGGCTATCCTTATCCATTCCTAAACGCTCTGCCAAGATCTCCACCTTAGTTATCCCGCTTTTTACCAAAAATTCAAATCCGTTAGCCTCCAACGGGTTTTCTCCGGGAATACCATGATGAACAATAAATTCATTTAGCTCTTTGACTTTACGCTTAAATTTATCTTGCAATGCCCGTGGCTTTTCTCGAGGCAATTGAGTTTTTCCATCAGGCAAATAGACCATAATGTCTTCCGGAGTAGCTTGAATAGGATAATCACCGATGGATACTAATTCTCGCACCTTGCTGCCAGCTATATCAGTTTGATTAAAATACGGCTGATAGGCTAATACGCCAGGTTCTATTTCTCCGAAAAAATCTGCATCATATGCATCGCCCGGGGTAAGTGAAGGAACTCTGCTCCCAATAGCTTTAATCGACGCGGTTATTCTTCCTTGATCTTCCCTCAACCAGATACTAACTCTTCCATTAGCTTCGACTCTTAAGGTATAATTCCAATTATCATTTGAAATTCTATATTTAATAATCGTTCCTACTGGTAATTTGGATAGATCAACTCTTCTAACGGAGATACCATTCTCAACTTTTGGAGGGGTAGTTTGATCCTCTATTTTAAATCCATTTGATGGCTGAGCCTGATCAGTAGTTTTTACTACTCCATCATCGATGCTAACCCCTGCCAGCTTATCGCTTCCGGTAACCGTTGCAAATAATTCTCCCCCTTTTACTGAAGTAACTAAACCATCTTGCGATACTTCTCCAGGAGCAGGAATTTGCGGTATAGGCCTGATCCCTCCCGAAAAATAGCTCCTGATCACCTGGCCGTAAGGGGTAGATACCGGGGTTTTGATATTGTATTCCCCGTCTTTAAAGGACTTTTGGTATTGCTGGAAGTAAGTATCCTTGCTCCAGCTGGTTTTAGAGGTTAGGTTAGTGAGGTTTTTCTGGTTGATTAGTTTGGAATAAGCTCCAGAGTTGTTAGCAAATCTCTGTTTAAACCATTGGGCTAAGATTAACGAGTAGTATACCTGACGCAGGTTAGCGTAGCGTTTTGAGGTGTTGATCTCTTTGGTTAGTTTGGGAATGATTAACTGGCGGATAAGTTCAGATGAGTATTGGTTGAGTTGTTTTAATTTTTCATCTTTGAAGGAGTAATCTATACCGGTGCCGATACCTTTACCTTCTTTTAAGTAATCATCTTCCAACATGACTTTTAGGGTAGCTTTATAGATATAGGCGTTATCAATAGTCTCACGGATGATGATCTCGTTGGGGACTATCCAGGGACGGGTTAAGGTGGGGATAGTGATGTTTTGAGAGCCAAAGAGTTCTCCGGCTTTAGTATAGAGCTTATCCCAGTATTGTTTGCCTTCTGGGGTGTTGGGAGAAGTAAAGCTAGCCGTATCTTTTTTAAGCTGGACGTCAGCTTCTAGCATAATGCGACCGATGTCGGTTTGAGCTAAAGCTGGGTCAATGACGTTATCTGGAGAATCCGGTCTTAGGTTTACCCAAAAGGTGTCATTAGGTAAAGTGACTCCGGCTAAGAAGTAGTTTAGTAATGTTTTAGTGGATTGCTCGATAAAAGGTTTAGAGAGTTCTTTAGAGCTACCCTTATCCAGAAGAAGCTTAAAGTTATTGAGTTTAGTATCATACTGAAGATAACGCAGATGTAGGGGGCGAAATTTGTCCTGGGCGATGGAATTAACCAAGCCAGATAACTTGCCTGAGATATCCAGTTGAGCGGCAATTTGCGCAAAGCCAGATTGCTCAAAGCACAGCACAAAACAGATCAACAAAGCAATGATTTTAAATAGTTTTGAAGACTTAAATTTCATAGTTTTTGAGTTTATTAGTTATCAGCCATTTACGTATATAAAGTATGCAATATAGGTAAGGAAAAATCAATATCAAAGCAAAATATTTATAAAACTGCAATATCTGGCTTAAATACGAACTTTTGGGGTTTTGAGAGAAAAAATAGCGGGTTTAGGCAAAAACAGCTATAAGCCTAATAATTTGGCAAACAAGCTTTTCTTTACATTTATCGCTGCCTCAGGACAGGCCTCCTGGCAGCAAAAACAAGCAATACATTGCTTATAATTTATTTTAATACCACTGTTTTTCAGTTTTATGCAACCCTTCGGGCAAACTTTCACACAGTGTCCACAGCGAATACATTTCAAATTTAAACAATATGGATAATATCTAATCAAAGATTTTAAAAGTTTCTTAATAACTACTGGTAACTTAGTAATCTTAGCCGAAGTCATCGGTAAGATAAACGGCCGAATATTTAGCTTATCTATAGACTCCCCTTCAACTAAAATTTTGCTTAATTGGCCCTCACCTAAATTACGTCTGACTGCTTCTTTTGTCGAAAGTACCTCTTTGCCGGTAATTCCCATAATTTTAGCCATTACTGTATCTAAAGCTACGCAATCAGCCCCACCCAATAATAAATTAAGTTGTCGGATTTTTCCACTCGTGGCCGGACCATCACCTTCCATCGCCAGTATCCCATCAATAATCGTTAAAGCTGGTTTAGTCTCTTGATAAATATCCACAAGAATCTTAGCAAATTCCGCAGGTTCAAAATAATTTTTATGCAACTCCGTTTTATAAGTACCCGATACTAGCCCAAAAAGATTTTTAATCGCTCCCGTTAATAATGTAAACTCGTGTGTTTTAAATTTAGGTAAATTAATTAAATAGTCGCACTCATCTAGCCAAACAGTTAACGGAAATTTTTGACGCATCCTGCGTTTATCAAAAGTAACCAGCTCCACTTTCTCTTCCTGACAAACTCTTTTTATCCCTGTAATCTCATAAACCTGATCAACATTTTCAATATACTGACCCCAGACACTGGGCCCATCCCCCACGATAATTTGACAATTAATCTCTTTTAAAACATGAATCATCCCTCTGACCACCTCAGGATGCGTAGTAATTCCAGCCTCTGGTGGCTTAGACATTAAAAGATTTGGTTTAACTAAAACTTTTGATCCCGGCTTAATAAAACTAGTAATCCCGCCTAAGATCTTTAAAGTATCTCTTAGGGCCTGCTCCACTACCGCCGGCGCATAACTATTACACTTAACTATCGAAACTTTAGCACTCATCGTAAATTAAAGAAATTTTTGGCATTTTGTGTAGTTATCTTAGCAATCTCTGCGAAACTTACCTGTTTAATCAGACTAACTTCTTGCGCTAATAATTTTATCTGCATCGGTTCATTACGTTTCCCGCGGAATCCTTCAGGTGATAAATAGGGAGCATCAGTCTCTAACATTAATCGATCAAGCGGGGTCAATTTAACCATCTCTCTTAAACCTTGAGCTTTTTTATAAGTAATATTGCAAGTAAATGAGATAAAAAATCCCATCTCTAAGCATTCACGTAAAAAAACTTCATTCCCGGAAAAACAATGAATTACCGCCCGCAACGGTTGATGTAATTTTAAAATTTCTAAAACATCAACTTCAGCCTGACGACTGTGAATGACTAGCGGTAAATTCAATTCTGTAGCTAGGGCAATCTGCTGAATAAACGCCTGTTTTTGATTTTTCTGGCTAGATAAATTACGATAATAGTCTAAACCTGTTTCACCAATAGCAACTACTTTGTCAAACTTAGCCAATGCTCTTAATTTTTTTTCTGCGTCTAAATTAAAAGTATCAGCATCATGCGGATGTACCCCTACGCTAGCATAAATTTGTGCATATTGTTTAGCTAACACGCAAGAGGCCTGGGAAGATGCTAAAGTAGCGCCAATATTAATAAAATAATTTACTCCGGCGGCTTCTGCGCGGCCAATAACCTGCTGGCGATCCAAATCATATTCAGTAAAATCGAGATGACAATGCGAATCAATCAACATAGGAGGTTACTTATTTATTTCAATGCGCGGGAACAAAGGATTGCCTTTTTTAATCTGATTACTACCCAACTGCAAAATTATCGATTCAGCTGTTTTAGGCATAAACGGTGCAATTTCTTGACCAATCTTTCTAATCGCTTGCACCAATAAACAAATAAAGGCTTTCAGTTGTTCATCCTTGCCTTCTTTTGCCAAATTCCAAGGCTTAGTCTCTTCAACATACTTATTGGTTAAACCAATAACTTCCCAAACTTTTTCTAACGCTAAACTGAAATCATTACCCCAGGCCAGCGGGATAGAAACTTCTTTTTGCAACTGCGCAAGCTTATCTTTAATATTCTCTCCTGGACCATCATAAGCAGTACTATAGATATCTATATCCGGAATTTTTCCGGCATAATACTTTTCTACCATCGTGAGTGTTCGATAGATAAGATTTCCCAAGTCGTTAGCCAGGTCCCCATTAAATCTTTTAATAATCGCTTCTTCGGAAAAATTACCATCTAAACCAAAGGGCACATCACGCAAAAGAAAATAACGATAAACATCAATGCCAAATTTATCGACCATCTCAATCGGATTAACCGCATTTCCGCGCGACTTTGACATTTTATCTTCATTAATCATCCACCAACCGTGCGCAAAGATAGTATCCGGTTGTCTAATTCCTAAAGCTTTTAACATAATCGGCCAATAAATTGCATGGTGTCTTAAAATATCTTTTCCCACCAGGTGCACTACCTTAACATCTTTCTCCCACCATCGAGATTGATAGACATTGTTGGCATCAAACTGGCCAACCGCACTAATGTAATTAATCAAAGCGTCAAACCAAACATAAGTTACATGCTTAGGGCTAAAGGGTAATGGAATTCCCCAACTCAAGCGCTCAATCGGCCGAGATATACAAAGATCCTCTAATTTATTATTTTCTAAGAAACTCAAAACTTCATTACGTCGAGATGCCGGCTGAATATAATGAATCCTTTCAGGATTTTTTTCTGTATCTTTAATATATTTAATTAACCAATCCTGATATTTTGATAATTTAAAAAAATAATTAGTCTCGCTAATATTCTCTAAAGGGCGCTTACAATCAGGACACAGATTATCCACAATTTGCGTCTTAGGCCAAAAGGTTTCACAAGGCGTACAGTAACACCCCTCATATTTAGCCTCATAAATATCGCCTTGATCATAAACTATCTGCAGAGCTTTTTGCACACACTGAATATGTCTGGCTTGAGTCGTGCGAATAAAATCATCATTAGATATCTCAAGCTTCTTCCATAAATCCTTAAACTGCTCGACCACTTTATCTACAAATTCTAAAGTAGAAAGTTTAGCTTCATCAGCAGCTTTTTTAATCTTTTGACCATGCTCATCAGTGCCAGTCAGAAACCAAACATTCTCTTTTCCTAAAAAATTACGGTTATAGCGTGCCAAAGTATCCGCAGCAATATTGGTATAAGAATGCCCAATATGCGGAGAAGCATTTACATAATAAATCGGAGTAGTAATATAGAATTTATTTGCCATATTATTTCTCTTTATAACTTACCTCTAAATAACCACCTTCTTCTAACTCCACATTAACCACTCTCTTAAAAACATTTACACCAATAACTTTACCTTTACCTTGAGGTGTACCAATATGCTCACCTTCATGCGGTAAACCTTTAGAAAGAATCTTATAAGTTTCATATTCATAAGAAAGGCAACACATTAATCTTCCACATAATCCGGAAATTTTAGGAGGATTCAAAGGCAGACCTTCTTCTTTGGCCATTTTAATAGTTACCGGTTCGAAATCTTTCAAAAATTTCTTACAGCAAAGCTCCCGACCACAAGAGCCATACCCGCCAAAAAGTCTAGCCTCATCCCTAACTCCGATTTGTCTTAACTCAATACGTGCTTTAAACATTTTAGCTAAATCTTTAACTAAATTGCGAAAATCCACCCGGCCATCAGAGGTAAAATAAAATAAAATTTTAGAACGATCAAAAGAATACTCAGCTTTTACTAGCTTCATATCTAATTTATGCTCAGCTATTTTTTTATCACAAACATTATAGGCTTCTTTGGCTTTAATCACATTGTCATCAATTTGCTTAAGATCACTTTCGCGTGCCAAGCGAATTATTTTTTTAGGCGGTTCTTTCGAAGCTTCTTCTGTAGCACAGCAACGGGCATGTCCTGGTAAAACCACCGCCCCATAATCTAGTCCTCGATCATGTTCAACAATCACACAATCTCCGGCTTTTAAAATTAAATTACCGGCCTGATAAAGCGCCACCAGGCCAGAATTGCGCAGTTGAACTAGAATCATCCCTTCCATAATTGAGCTCCTAAGTTATGCAAAAGTAATTTACTATTAATATTCTTCTCTAAATACAACATACTCTCCGAAATACTGGATACAATATCATCCAGCTGTTTAAATGAAAACTTAGGAATCAATTTTAATAAATCATTCTTGCGATCCAAATTAATTATTTCATTTTCACTACAACCGGCTTTAAGTAAATATAAATCCCTAAACCAGGCAGCTAAAATATTTAGTGTTGAACGTAGCTGTTCTTTATTCTGAGTCGCCAAAGAGCGATCCAGCGGTTTCTGCGAAAGCACAAAAGCATCAAATATTTTATTCTTTTCCATTAACTGTAAAGAATCTTTCAGACGTAAAGCTAAACCCAGTCTTCCTTCAGCATAATAAGCAACAAAATGAGCGCTTGAGGCATCCAAAAAATAATTTTTAGTTAATATATTTTGTAAACTACTCCTCTCTAGAGGAGCAAACCTTATTACTTTACAGCGACTCAAGATTGTTTTAATAATACTCTGAGGTTTATGTGTAATTAAAATAATTAATGATTGCTTGGGTGGCTCCTCTAGTATTTTAAGTAACGAATTGGCCGCTTCAATATTAAGCTTGTGCGCATTATCAATAATAAAAACCTTCATCTGCCCTTCATAGGGCCGAAAACTAGCTTCCCGCAAAATCAGGCGAATATCTTCAATTTTTATCTGAGCATCGCCATTTTGAATAAGATGCAAATCCGGATGATTTAATTTTTCCATTTTTATACAAGCTTCACAAATCCCACAGGGCTTATCCGTACTACTAGTACAATTTAATTTCTGCGCAATAATTTTGGCTGTCATTAACTTACCAATTCCTTCAGGACCACTAAAGATAAATCCTCCGGAAAAAGCCGATCCCTCTATATAAGCATTAATGATACTCAATGGTTTAACTTGTCCTAAAATATTAGCAAAGCCCATCAACAATCTCCCGAACATTTCTTTGAGTGGTAAGTTTATCTTTTTGCACTTTTACAATTTTTATTCTTCTGGGCTGGCTTTTGGCAATCGCTAAATACCCTTTTCTTACTTTTTCATGATAACCCACGCAACGCTGTTCAATGCGATCTTTGCAATTATCGCGATGCTTGAGCCCACTTTTTACCGGTAAATCTAAAAAGATGGTTAAATCCGGAGCAATTCCTTGAGTAGCAAAATTACCAATCAATTTAATTAATTTTATATCTACACCTAGACCATACCCCTGATAAGCAACCGTAGAGTCTATAAAGCGGTCGCAAACCACAATTTTACCAGCATTAAGCGCTGGCTTAATAATCTCTTCAACCACGCAAGCTCGAGCGGCCATATAAAGTAAAGTTTCTGCCGCCGCAGGGATCTTGCTTTTAGGATTAAGTAATATTTCGCGAATCAGCTCACTAACTTTAACACCACCAGGTTCGCGTAGATAAATAACCTGCTTACCTTTTGATTTTAGATACTCAAAAAGCAACTTAGACTGCGTACTTTTACCGCAGCCCTCAGATCCCTCAAATGTTATGAATTTACCTTTCATATCAACTTTCTTTGTCGTCTGCTTTGTCTTGTTTCTCCGCGCACCGCTTGATTTTCCCCAGCGTGGAAAATCTGCGCTCGAGCAGAATCTTGCGCTCTGCCGAGACATTTCTAAGGGGCAACCGTGCCCGCGCAAGATTCTTAACGTGCGCTCCGAAACAAAGCCAAATCAGACGTTACAATTTCCTACGCCAAGTTGGACCGTCTTTAGTATCTTCTAAAATCACTCCTTTATCTTCTAACTCTTTTCTAATTTGATCAGCTAACGCATAATTTTTAGATTTTTTAGCATCGACTCTACTCTGAATTTTTAATTTTATCTCTTCTTCGCTCATTCCTGAATCAATCTTTACAGATTTAAGGCTAATACCTAAAATTTCTAACATCTCATTTAATATATTTTTGGTACTATAAACAAAATTTTTATTATTTATATTTTTATTCCCCAAATTTACTAGTTCAAAAATGCAAGCTAAAGCTTCCGGGGTATTAAAATCATCATCCAGGGCAGCAATAAATTTAGTTTTTAATAATGCCACTTCTTTAGGCAGTAATTTTAAGAATTTGGCCACAAATCCAGGCTTAACTAAGTTGGCCTTCTCCATAAATATATTAATTCTCCCTAAAGCCTGTTTGGACTCTTGAATCTTAGCATCACTATAATCTATAGAGTGACTGTAATGCGCAGTGGAAAAGAAAAATTTGAGTAACTCTGCATTGTGATATTTAGTCATAAAATCTTTAATCGTAATAAAATTACCTAAAGATTTGGACATCTTCTGACCATTAATCGTTAACAGTCCATGATGCATCCAATATTTAGCAAACAATTTTCCCGAGTAAGCTTCGCTTTGTGCTAATTCATTTTCATGATGCGGAAAAATTAAGTCTCTTCCTCCGGCGTGAATATCTAAAGTCTGCGTTTTTAAAAACTTTTGTGACATCACAGAGCACTCAATATGCCAACCCGGCCGGCCATTGCCCCAAGGACTAGGCCAAAAAGGTTCATTTTCTTTAGAACGTTTCCAAAGCGCAAAATCCAGCGGATCATTTTTTGATTCGGCTAGCTCAATACGCACCCCGCTATGCATCGCGTCAATACTTTGTCCGCTTAACTTGCCATACTCTTTAAATTTACGCACATCAAAATATACATCCCCGGCGCAAGCATAAGCAAAACCTTTTTTAATTAGCTCTTGTATATATCCAATCATCTCGGCAATATTTTCTGTAGCTCGCGGTTCAAAATCTCCTTTTTCTACACCTAAAAACTCTAAATCTTGATTGTAGCTTGCGATATATTTAACCACTAATTCTTTCCAATCAATTTTAAGTTCATTAGCCCGATTAATTATCTTATCGTCGATATCGGTGATATTGCGCACAAAGCTTACTTTAAAACCACGGTACTTTAAATATCTGCGGATTAAATTAAAGATAAACAAACTACGGGCGTGTCCAATATGGCAGGCATCATAAACCGTAACGCCACAGGTATACATCTTCACCTGATGGCCACAAACAGGTACAAACTTATCCTTTTTTCTGGTTAGAGAGTTATATATAAAAATAGGCATGAGCGACAAACCTTATTTCTTTTCTAAATTTTTTATTTTATCCTGCAGCTCTTCAATTGACTGCATAATCGGATCCAAGATATGCACGTGATCAAGACTAACATCCATCTTCTTGCCATCTTGTTTAGTAATTCTTCCTGGAACTCCCACGACGGTAGAATTTGGTGGTACATCTTTAATCACCACTGCATTAGCGCCAATATAAGAACTATCTCCAATAACAATATTACCCAAAACTTTTGCACCGGCACCAATGACCACATTATTACCCACAGTAGGATGTCGTTTACCTTTTACAATTCCTGTGCCACCTAAAGTTGCACCTTGATAAAGTAAAACATCATTACCAATTATCGCCGTCTCTCCAATTACCACACCAAATCCATGGTCAATAAAAAATCGTTTACCAATTTTTGCTCCGGGATGAATCTCGATTCCCGTAAAAAGCCTGGCCACCTGTGATAAAAAACGCGCCAAGAAAAATAGATGCATTTTATACAAAAGGTGCGCAAAACGATAAAAAATTAAAGCATGTAAACCTGGATAAAGCAAAATAACCTCAAAGAAACTTTTGGCCGCCGGATCTCTTTTTTGCGCCGCTCTGATATCCGCATAAAAAATTACTGAAATTAATAATAACTTGGTTATAAAAAGTACTAGTAATAAAATTAATATATTTATCAACATAATTATTCCCCCTTAACTAAAGCCGCCACCACATAACAGGCAATTGCCTCTTTATTCCCCACTGCCCCCAATCCTTCATTAGTTTTTGCTTTAATATTTATAATTTCTTCACTAAGATTTAAAAGTGAACTAATCTTTTCTTTAATTTGTTTTTTAAATGGACTCAAATTTGGCTCCTGAGCAATCACCACCACATCTAAATTATTAATTTTATAACCACTCTTATCCACTAACTCTTTAACTACGGCTAATAATTTAGAGCTAGCAATACCTTGATATTTAGGATCCGTATCCGGAAAATGCTCTCCTATATCTCCTAGAGCTAATGCCCCCAATAAAGCATCGCAAAGCGCATGCACTAAAGCATCTCCGTCGGAATGACCTAAAAGGCCTTTAATATAAGGAATTTCAATCGCCCCTAAAAATAATGGCCTGCCTTCAATTAAACGGTGAATATCATAACCAATTCCCACTTTATATTGCATTAGCTTCTACTCCTGGCAATTATCTGCCCTAACAAAAGATCATCATCAGTAGTAATTTTAATATTTTTATAGCTACCTAAAACAATTTGTACTTTCTTACCTAGCTTTTCCACTAAAGAAGCATCATCAGTGACATTACTTTTAGAAAATTTCTGATAAGCCTTAAAAATTAACTCTTTTTTAAAAACCTGAGGAGTTTGAATCTCCCAAAGATTACTGCGATCTAATGTTTTATCCACCAGGCTATTTTTTTTAGTTTGCTTGATAGTTGCTTTAACCGGCACCCCTAAAATAGCAGCTTGGGATTTTTTAGCCGCCTGAATAACTTTAGAGATGGATTTACTATCTACAAACGGTCGCGCCGAGTCGTGAATTAAAACTAAATCACTCTTTACACTCACGGCTTTTAGGCCGCAATATACTGAATCTTGTCGACGCCTACCACCCAACACAAAACTTTTTATTTTTTTAAAAGAGCACTTACTAATAACTTTACTAATTGCCTCTTTATTTTTAGCACCAACTACAACAATAATCTCGCGAATTTTAGGATGCCGATTTAAAGTTTCCAGGGAATAAATTATCGCTGGCTTACGGTCAATCTTTACTAGAGGTTTAGTTAATTTATTCTTAAGCCGTTTACCTAACCCAGCGGCTAGGACTATCGCACTGACCATAATTATTTCTCAACTTTAGTAAAGATCATTCTACCAGCTTGAGTTTGCAATACAGAAGTTACCGCTACTTTAACATCTTGGCCAATTAATCTGCGTGCATCTTCCACTACCACCATCGTACCATCATCAAGGTAACCTACTGCCTGATTATGTTCTTTCCCTTCTTTGATTAACTTAATCTGCATCTCTTCGCCAGGAAAAACTACCGGCTTTAAGGCGTTGGCCAACTCATTAATATTTAAAACTTTAATTCCCTGAATGCTAGCCACTCGATTTAAATTAAAATCAACCGTCAAAATTTTAGCCTCTAATAATTTAGCTAACAACACTAACTTAGCATCCACTTCACTAGTCTCAGTAAAATCTTGTTCATGAATTGTAATATCCATACCCGGTTCATTTTGAATGTTATTCAGAATCTCTAGTCCTCGTCTGCCCCTCTGGCGCTTAATCGGATCGGTAGAGTCAGCAATCTGCTGTAATTCACGTAAAACAAATTTTGGAATAATAATTTTTCCGCTTAAAAAACGTGTCTTACAAAGATCAACAATTCTTCCGTCTATAATTACACTAGTATCTAAAAGTACTACGTCTTGAGCCTGATCTTGTCTACGCAGGCGCACATAAGGAATAATAATATTAAATTCATCTTTGCCGCGCAAAGCCATAACCATACCCAGATAGCAAAAAATTAAAGTTAATCCCACCCTAATTCTAGAAAGGATTAACGCATCGATAGGTGCGATACTAAAAGCATCCCCCACCAACTTAGCCATGATTAAACCTAAGATTAAGCCAAAAACCGCACTCGATAATCCACTCACTGAAACTTTACGTAATCCTGCTTCGGCCATAATCATCAGCAAGGCGATTGCCGCGCCAATCACCATACCAATTAAACCAGAACTATTAATCACCACTGTCTGATAACCAATCGCCATACTACCTAAGATAAATAAAACCCGTGCTAATAATAAATTCATTTATGCTCCTTCCCTATTCAATTTAGCAGATGATATTAAGATAATGTCTAGGGCCTCTTTCAACGTAGAAACTGGAATAATCTCCATCTCTGATTTTTTCAATTTAATATTCTTAACACTATTTTTCGGCAAGATACAATGTTTAAAACCTAGCTTTTCTGCTTCATTAATGCGGGTTAACACTTGAGAGATACTGCGAATCTCACCACTTAATCCTACTTCGCCTAAAACTACAGTTTTAGGTAAAACTACCTGCTCGCGAAAACTTGAAGCAATTACCGCACAAACTGCTAAATCTGCGGCGGGATCTTCAATTTTTATGCCACCCGCAACATTAATAAAAATATCTTCGGCCTCAAGAGCTAGGCCCATACGCTTTTCTAAAACAGCAACCAAAAGTGACAAGCGATTAAAATCAAAACCTTGCGCCCGTCTACGTGCATAGCCAAAGCTAGAGCGAGAAACCAACGACTGAATCTCTACCAAAAGTGGACGTGTGCCTTCTAGAATCGAAGTAACAATCGTTCCGGAAACATCACTAGGTCGCTCAGAGAGAAAAATCTCTGACGGATTCTTAACTTCCGATAGACCAGTCGATCCCATTTCAAATACACCAATTTCATTAGTTGAACCGAATCTATTTTTTACCGCCCGCAAGATCCGATAAATGGCAAAACGATCGCCTTCAAAATATAAAACTGTATCTACGATATGCTCTAAAACCCGCGGACCGGCTAAAGTACCTTCTTTAGTGACATGGCCAATAATAAAAATTGAAGTTCCGGTAGTTTTAGCGAGCTGTGTCAGAATCCCCGAACATTCTCTAACCTGACTGACACTTCCTGGAGATGAACTAATTCCAGAATCAAAAATTACCTGAATTGAATCAATAATTACAACTTGCGGCTTTAATTTTTTTATATACTCTACGATTAAAGATAAATCCGTTTGATTAACAATATAAAGATTATCTGTTCCGGCCTCACCTAAACGTTTAGCGCGTAATTTAGTCTGCGCAACGCTTTCTTCTCCGCTTACATAAAGAACGCCGATGCCTTGCTTAGTTAAATGATTAGAAACCTGTAACGAAATAGTAGACTTACCAACTCCAGGGTCACCACCAATTAAAATTACTGAACCCTTAACAATCCCACCACCTAAAACCCGATCCAGCTCAACAATATTAGTTTTTATCCTATCTTCATCACAAGCCACTACATCTTTTAAAAGTACAGGTGCGTCTTTATATAAAGAAACTCTTTCTTTTATCCCAGAAGAAGCGGGAGCAGCATAATCCTCTTCTACAAAAGAATTCCAACTATTACAATCCGGACACTTACCCAACCATTTTGGCGATTGATATCCGCAATTGGAACAACTAAAAACAGACTTTACTCTCACCCCGCACCTTCTCCTTAACTATTAACCCATAACCCTACACCTTCTATTCTTAAATTAAAGAAGGTGCGGTACTCATTATTTAACTTCTTTGGTTTTAATTAACAACTTCCAAGGATTTTTACGCACATCTGTAACTAAAGCCTGCAATTCATTATAAATCTTATCATCATAAATAAGCTTACCTAGTGAACCTTCTTTATTTCTGATCTGGGCAACTCCTTCATCAAGATTACGTAAAATACTCTCGGCGCGATTAAAGATTTCATGAATTGGCAGAGGGTCAACTCCGACCATAGAACCCTTATCTTGCAATGAATTAGCGTAATCTTTACCCGGTATTATCTCGACATATTTTTCACCCAATAAACCTAAAGTATTCACCCAAACTGAAGAATCAACCGGAATTTTAATTACGTCTCTAACCCAAACTACTAAGCATATATTAGAACGGTTAGTTTCTGGAATATAACTTAATTTAATTTTCTTTACTTCTCCTACGTCCACTCCGGCAAAACGTACAGGTGCACCTACTTTTACGCCATTTACAAAATTAAAATTAACATCAATATAGTACCCCGAGCTCCAAGTTTTTAATCCGCCAATGGAAAGCAAGAAAAAAACTAAAACTGCTAATCCAAAAAAAACAAAAATTCCCACTTTCAACTCTAATTTAGTTTTTCCAAATATCATTTAATCCTCCGCTATTTAAAAGTATCAACCGCATCAGTGATCGGCCCTTTAGAGAGCCCGTTAATAAACTGGTGTACCACCGGATCTTGACTAGCTTGAATCTGATTCGGGGTACCTTCTAAAACTATTTTTCCTTTATACATCATCGCAACTTTATCGGCGATATGATAAGCACTCTTCATATCATGCGTAACTACCAAAGAAGTAACATTTAATTTATCATGTAGTGAACGAATCAATCGGTTAATGCTATCGGCAGTAATCGGATCCACTCCGGTAGTCGGCTCATCATAAAGAATAATTTCAGGTTTAATACAAATTGCTCGGGCCAAAGCCACGCGTTTTTTCATTCCTCCACTTAACTCTGAAGGCATTAAATTATCAATCCCGCCTAGTCCCACTAATGATAAAGCTTCATCTACACGTTTTAAAATTTCTTTATGTTCAAGATGTGTATGTTCAAAAAGACTAAACCCCACATTCTCCGCCACACTCATTGAATCAAAAAGCGCTCCACCCTGAAAGACTAAACTAATCTTAGAACGCAAAACCGTGAGCTCTTTTTCTCCTAAATTAGCAACTTCTTTTCCATCCACTAAAACACTGCCACTATCCGGCTTTAACAAGCCTACAATATGTTTAAGTAAAACCGATTTACCGCAACCACTTCTGCCGATAATTACACAGGTATCCCCGGTCTTTACATTTAAACTTAAATCATTTAAAATTACATGATTGTTAAATTTTTTAACTAAATTTTTAATTTCAATCATAGTTTAAGGTAAAATAAAATAAAACAATGCCGTAATAAAACAATCCGCCGCAATAATTAAAAGAAAAGAAATAACCACACTGCTAGTTGTAGCTTTACCTACCCCTTCGGCTCCGCCCTCAACGTTAAAACCTTCATAACAACTCACCAAAGCAATCACCATTCCAAAAATTACTGACTTAAATAATCCAGTAAATAAATCTTTATAAAATAACGAAGTAAAAGTTATGTTCATATACATACTACTGGTAATTCCTAATTTAAAAACACAGATCATATAACTTCCCATAATCCCAATAATATTGGCAAATAAAGTAAGTACTGGCAACATAATACTCAAAGCTACAAAACGTGGCACCACTAAATACTTGATGGGATTTGTCGCTAAAGTTTCTAAAGCATCAATTTGTTCAGTAACTTGCATTGAACCTAACTCTGCGGTATGCGAAGCCCCCACGCGTCCAGCCACAACCAGTGCTGTAATTACCGGACCTAACTCACGCACAATAGATAAAGCAACTAAACTGGCAATATACATCTCTGAACCTAGGCGCTGCATAAAATAGGCGGTTTGCAAAGCAAAAATAAAACCAATAAATAAAGCTACCACCGAAACAATGGGAAAGCTATCATAGCCGGTTTTTTTAGACTGCACAATAATGTGATCATATTTATACGGTGGTTTAAAAGTTAAATAGATAGTTTGCACCGTCAGATTAGTAATTCCTCCGATAAAATAAATTAACGCCAAGACTTTGCGCCCTAAATCCATAAAAAATAAAGTAAACATTATTCGAAAAACAGCTCCTCATTTTTACGGCTTACTTTAATCGCCGAACCTTCTTTGTATTTTTTAGAGATAATCTCACTAGCCAATGGATCTTCTAAAAATCTCTGAATCGTTCTCTTTAGAGGACGCGCACCAAAAACCGGATCAAAGCCTTTTTCAATTAAAAGCTCTTTAGCTTCCTTAGTCACCTCTAAAGTAATATTCTGATCTTTTAAGCGCTGGATAACATTACTGATCTCAATGTCAATAATCGATGAAAGATCTTCTTTGACTAATTGTCTAAAAACAATTGTATCATCCACGCGATTTAAAAATTCTGGCTTAAAAGCATGTTTAACCGCTTCAAGCAACTTATCTTTCATATCCTGATAAGTACCTTCTTCTTTTTGAGCCTTAAAGCCCAGGGCTCCGGTTTTACGAATTAACTCTGCACCCACATTGGAGGTCATAATAATAATCGTATTTTTAAAATCAACTTTGCGGCCAAAGCTATCCGTTAATCGGCCTTCTTCAAAAACCTGCAACAATAAATTAAAAACATCCGGATGAGCTTTCTCAATCTCATCTAAAAGTATAACTGCATATGGTCGACGACGTACCCGTTCTGTTAACTGACCGCCCTCTTCATATCCCACATATCCCGGGGGAGCACCGATAAGCCGGGAGACATTAAACTTCTCCATATACTCTGACATATCTAACTGTAGCAGCGCATCTTCATCACCAAACATAAACTCCGCTAATACCCGCGCTAGTAATGTTTTACCTACACCAGTGGGCCCTAAAAATATA
This sequence comes from Candidatus Omnitrophota bacterium, assembly GCA_041650295.1. Classification (GTDB taxonomy): domain Bacteria; phylum Omnitrophota; class Gorgyraeia; order Gygaellales; family Profunditerraquicolaceae; genus UBA6249. Next base: position 50,955 of record JBAZLM010000004.1, on the reverse strand, counting down.
AATGAACCAATCGGCCGACGCGGATCTTTAATACCAGCTCGCGAACGCCTCACAGCATGGGCAATGGCTTCAATGGCTTCATTTTGACCCACCACTCTTTTATGCAACTCTTCTTCAATCTTTAATAATTTCTCGCTTTCCTTTTCTTCTAATCTAAAAATCGGAATCCCGGTCCACTGCGCTAATATTTTAGCAATATCTTCAGCACCAACTTCAGGACGCATTTTATCTTTAGCCTGACTCCACTCTTTATTCAATGTCTCTAATTCTTGACGTGCTAGGCGCTCCTGATCACGCAACGAAGCTGCCTTTTCAAAGTCCTGACTTTTAATATAAGCTTCTTTTTCTTTTCTTAAAGACTCCACATCGGCTTCGGCTTTTTTAATATTATCTGGCACAATTAAAACATTTAAACGTGCCCGGGAACCGGCCTCATCAATTAAATCGATTGCTTTGTCAGGCATAAATCTTCCTGAGATATAACGATCAGATAATTTTGCCGCTGCCTCTAATGATTCATCTTTAAAAGTAACCCGATGATGAGCTTCATATTTATCACGTAAACCTTTTAAAATTTCAATCGTCTGATCAACGTTAGGCGGCTCTACCATAATCGTCTGGAATCTGCGTTCTAGCGCCGCATCTTTTTCAATATGTTTACGATACTCATCAATAGTAGTTGCGCCAATACACTGCATCTCTCCTCGAGAAAGCGCCGGCTTCATAATATTAGAAGCATCAATTGCTCCTTCAGCGGCTCCGGCACCTACTAAAGTATGTAGCTCATCAATAAAAATAATTATATCCTGAGAACGCTTAATCTCTTCCATGATTGCTTTAATTCTTTCTTCAAACTGTCCGCGATATTTAGTACCAGCAACCATTAACGCTAAATCTAAAACAATTAAACGCTTGCCTCTTAAAACTTCCGGAATATTTCCAGCAATAATTAATTGGGCAAGTCCTTCCACAATTGCGGTTTTTCCTACGCCAGCCTCACCTAAAAGCACGGGATTATTTTTCGTGCGCCGACTTAAAACTTGGACCACTCTTTCAATCTCTAATTTGCGATTAATTACCGGATCCAATTTATTATCACGCGCTAATGCGGTTAGATCACGACCAAAAGCATCCAAAGCCGGTGTTTTAGATTTGGCCGCTTGTGCACCCGCAGCCGCAGTTGCTCCCGGTAAAGCTGAGCCTAAAAGCCCCATTACTTCATTACGTACAGTATTTAAGTCCATCCCTAAATTTAATAAAACTTGAGAAGCAATTCCTTCCCCTTCGCGAATTAAACCTAAAAGTAAATGCTCAGTTCCAATATAATTATGTCCTAATGAGCGTGCTTCTTCGGCAGCTAACTCTAAAGCTTTTTTTGCCCGCGGGGTAAAAGGAATATCTCCAATAATTTGCGTTGTTGGCCCGGGCTGCACTAATTTTTCAATTTCTAATCGAATATTTTCTAAAGAAATATCTAATTTTTGCAAAACCGCTGCCGCTACACCTTCGCCTTCGCGAATTAATCCTAATAAAATATGTTCTGTACCAATATAATCATGATTAAAACGGCGCGCTTCTTCTTTAGCTAAGATAATTACTTTTCTGGCTCTTTCCGTAAAACGATTAAACATGATCTCTCCTTAAAAAGTTATAATAAATTAAGTTTTTTTCTAATTAATTCTGCTCTAGTTAAATCTCTCTCTGACTGTGAAAGCTTTTTATTTTCTAATTTTTGCAGATGTGCCGGCTGCGTAATAATAAAAAGCTCATTGATCGTACGACGGTCGATATCTTTAATCATCCCCAGATCACTACCTAAACGCACCATCGATAACAATTCAATAGTTTCCTGGCTAGTAATAATTCGAGCACTTTTTAAAATGCCTAAAGAACGATTAATCCGATCCTCCAAAACATCTTTACTTTTTGCCAACATAATTTGACGCGCCTGCGTTTCTTGTTCAATAATTTGACGAATTAAGCTGTTAATATTCTCAATAATCTCATTCTCGCTATGGCCTAAAGAAACTTGATTGGAGATCTGAAAGAAATTACCGCTAGCTTGTGTACCTTCACCATAAAGTCCCCGCGTAGTAAAACTCAATTTGGCAATTGCCGCTAGCACGCGTTCAATCTGCCGGCTCATCACTAGCGCCGGAAGATGCAACATCACCGAGCCACGCATCCCCGTACCAGTATTGGTCGGACAAGCCGTAAGATACCCGAAATCTGGCAAATATGCATAATCTAAAAGTTTAGCTAAAGTATCATCAATACCATTAATAATATTCCAAGCCTCAAAAAGATTAAATCCTGATTGCATTAATTGAATACGCAAGTGATCTTCTTCATTAATCATCACCGCAATATTTTCTTCGTCATTAACCAGCACTGCTTTTTGTTCAGTTTTTTGAGTATGCTCAATAGACATTAAATGTCTTTCCACTAAAAACTGTTTATCGATACTATCCAAATTCGCTAACTCAAAAAGTGTGGCTTTTTTGAGTAAATCAATTTTAAACAAAGCTTGGGTAGTTTTTTCAATTACCTCGTTTAATTGCCCTTTACTAGCCCAATGCGGAAAAGGCAGCTTATTCAAATTTCTAGCTAAGCGGATTCGGCTAGAGATGACAATATCTGAATTCGGTCCTGTCCCTTTAAGCCATTCGCTAGTTTGATTAATTAAATCATTAATCTGCATATTAACTTTCTTTAGTTTTTTTGTTTTCTAATTCTTTAATCAGATCGCGCAGACGCGCCGCTTCTTCAAAAGCTTCTTTCTGAATCGCCTTCTGCAATTGTTCTTTTAATTCCGCTAGATCATTCTTTTTCTTACTGCTTCTTGTAATAACCTTTGCTTTAAAAGGAGTCTTGCCCACATGTTGACCAGAACCGTGAATCCGTTTTAAAAGTGGGGCTAAATATTTACGGAAAACATCATAACATTGGCCGCATCCCAGTCGACCAATTTTTTTAAAGTCCGCATAAGTTAATCCACAGCTAGAACATTTAACATTAATTAATTCTTCCTCTTTGTTTGCTGGCTTCTGAAAGTCAACCATTCCGGCCAAAAGATCGCTTAGCCCAAACTGCTGCTCCATCGCCGCACTTTTGGTTCTAGCGCACTCTTCACACAAATGCAGCTCATTCATCTGCTCATCAATAATTTCAGTTAAATGTACAGTAGCAGGATTTTTTCCACAAACATCACAAATCATTAATATTTTACTCCATCTTTTACCGTTAATTCTTTAAACTTTTTCATCAAAGTTGAGGTAAGTGCACCTGGTTTTCCTTTGCCGATAACCCGACCATCCACCTTCACCACCGGAATAACCTGTGCTGCCGTACCAGTTAAAAAACACTCATCAGAGATATAAACTTCATGGCGAGTAATCACATGTTCATGCGTAGAAATTTTATTTTTCTTAGCGATTTCTAGAATTGAATCGCGAGTAATCCCCCGTAAAGTACCCATGCACTGAGGTGGGGTATAAAGATGGCCAGCTTTAACCACAAAAATATTATCACCCGTGCATTCGGCCACATAACCCAAAGAATCTAGCATAATCGCTTCATCACATCCGGCATTTGCCGCTTCAATTTTAGCTAAAATATTATTTAAATAATTCAAAGACTTAATTTGAGGATTAAGTGCTTCCGGTAAATTACGCACCGTAGGCACAGTCACAATAGCCAATCCTTCTTTATAAAGCTTTTCCGGATACAAAGCAATCTTATCAGCAATAATAATCGTAGTCGGTCCTTTATAACACTTACGAGGATCTAATCCTAAATCACCTTCGCCGCGAGTAACTACTAATCGAATATAAGCATTATCTAATTTATTGGCTTTAATCGTTTCTACTACCGCTTTAGTCAATTGCTCTTTAGTTAAATTAATTTTTAACATAATGCTCTGGGCAGATTCAAAAAGTCGATCAATATGCTCTTTTAATTTAAAAACCCGGCGGTTATAAGAACGAATCCCCTCAAAAACTCCGTCTCCGTAAAGTAGTCCGTGATCAAAGACAGAAATTTTTGCATTTTCTTTGTCATAAAATTTACCATTAATATAAATTTTCATCTTGACCCCCTTATTTTTAATGTACGATAACTCCATCTTTTAAAGATATCGTCCGACTTGCACCACTAGCGATATCTTTATCGTGAGTAACCATCACAATAGTCATTCTTTCATTACGATTAAGATCAATTAAAAGGCGCAAAATATTTTTTCCATTCTCAGAATCTAAATTACCGGTCGGCTCATCACAAAGTAAAAGCTTAGGCTGATTAATTAAGGCTCGAGCAATCGCTACTCGTTGCTGCTCTCCGCCACTTAATGCGTGCGGACGATGTAACAATCTTTGACCTAAACCTAATTTCTCTAATAATTCTTTAGCTGCTGCGGATTTTTTTTTGCCTTCCCACCAAGATTTTAAAATACTAGGCAATAAAACATTCTCTAAAGCATTTAATTCCGGTAATAAATGAAAAAATTGAAAAACAAAACCTATCTTGCTATTACGAAAATTAGTCTTTTGGTTTTCATCTAAATTATAGATGCTCTCTTTTTCAAAATAAACTTTACCTGAAGTTGGCGCATCCAATGCTCCTAAAATATGCAAAAGTGTAGATTTGCCTGCCCCTGATGGCCCCTGGATCGCTAAAAACTCACCTTCGCCAACCGTAAAATCAATATTCTTTAACACTTCTAAATTACTAGTTGTATCACGATAACTTTTACAAATAGACTCAGAGCGCAATATCACCTGATTATTCATGCCGCACCGCCTCACTAGGAATAATGCGTGTGGCATAATAAGCCGGATAGATACTGGCCAATAAAGTTATTACTAATGCCGAAATCACAATCAAACTTATATCTGCCCCGCTAATGGCCACTGGAATTTTATTAAAATAATAAATATCCTGAGGAATTAAGCTTCTGCCGATAATTTTAGAGATCAAATCGACTACTTTGTCCAATGAAAGCGCTAAAGATATTCCACCAATTAATCCAAAAATAATTCCAATTAATCCAATAGCCATGCCCTGGAAAATAAAAATCTGCAAAATACTTTTTGTTTTAGCCCCCACTGAACGTAAAATCCCCACATCCTTAATCCGACTCATTACTGACATAATCAAAGTGCCCACGATACCAAATGCAGCTACCACCGTAGTCATGGTCACCACAATAAACATCACAATCTTTTCTAATTTTAATGCTTCGATAAAATTTCGGTTAGCATCAATCCAAGTACGCGCCTGATACGCTCCAAAACCTTTTAAATCACGATATAAATTTTCTTTTATCTGATCGACTTTATAAACATTATCTACTTTAACGGCGATACCACTAACAATCTCGGGCATTTTATAAAAATCCTGCGCCCCCTTAATGCTGGTTAAGATTAAACTTGAATCATACAAATACATCCCACTATTAAAGATTCCTTTAATCAAAAATTCAGTTTTATCTAAGGTAACGGGAGAAATCAAGCTAATAGTGTCTCCTATGGTTACATTTAACCGACTAGCTAACTCTTCACCAACAGCAATATCATTACCTATGAGACCATAACTGCCAAATTTTAAATATTCGTTAATCTTAGATGTTTGGGCCTGTGATTTTGGTTCAATCCCACGCACCTCTACTCCAAAAATCGATTTCCCATTTTTAACCAAAGCCTGACCATCAATAAAAGGAGACGCCCCTAAAACATAAGAGAAAGTTTTTAATTTTTCAATTACTTTATGGGGATCTTTTGATCCACCATAAAATTCTAAAGAGATATGGGCATTGGTACCGACCATCTTCTCTTCTAAAAATCGATCAAAACCACTCATCACCGAAATAACTACAATCAACACCATCACCCCGATACCAATTCCAATCATCGAGATTAAAGCAGTAATGGAAATTATCTTTTCTTTCTTTTCTGCTCTTAGATAACGTTGACTAAGCCATAACTCTGAAAACATATTATGCTTTTTCCTCTTCGCTTTCATTTACCGTGCGCAACAGAGGAAATAAAATTACATCTCTAATTGACGGTTGATCTAATAATAACATCACTAAACGGTCAATACCGATGCCTAATCCCCCAGCCGGAGGCATACCATGTTCTAAAGCCAGCAAATATTCATTATCGACATTTTTTTCCTCACCAGAGTTAAGCTCTTTAATCTCTTCTTCGAAACGTCGACGCTGCTCCAGTGGATCATTTAACTCAGAATATGCGTTAGCGATTTCCATTCCCGCAACATAAAGCTCAAACCGTTCAGAGATCAACGGATTATCTTTCTTAACCTTAGCTAAAGGACAAAGGCTAGTAAAGTAATCTGTAATAAACACCGGATTAGTTTGCAACCCAGTCTCTAGCCCATCCTCCACAATTTTATTAATCTGAGAACGGCTTAACCGATCTTTATCTTTAGCAAATCCCTGCGCCTGTAACTTCTTAAGCATCTGCTCAGGAGTATCTTGCGGTTCTATCCCAAATTTATCTTTAACCAGTTGAGCAAATGACTTTCTTTCCCAAGGAGTCTTAAGCACCAGTGGCTGCCCCTGATAAACCAACTCATCCTTGCCCAAAACTTCTTTAGCCACGTAACAAATCAAATCCTGTGTTAAATTAATCATCCCTTCGCAATTAGTGTAAGCCTGATAAACCTCTAGCATGGTAAATTCAGGATTATGTCGCGTCGATACCCCTTCATTGCGGAAAGAACGATTGATTTCATAGACCCTATCTAATCCACCCACTAAAAGTCTCTTCAAATATAACTCCGGAGCAATTCTTAGGAATAAATCCATTCCATATTCATTATGGAATGTTTTAAATGGCCGGCCGGCAGCTCCTCCGGCAATATCATGCATCATCGGAGTTTCTACCTCTAAGAATCCTCTATCGTCGAGAAAATTACGAATAGCTTTGATAATCTTAGCCCGTAATAAAAATACTTTTTTTACCTCATCATTGGAAAGTAAATCTAAATAACGCTGTCGATAACGGATCTCAACATCTTTTAAGCCGTGCCACTTTTCAGGTAGCGGCCGTAAAGCTTTCGATAATATACTCAGATCTAAAACTTTAAGTGTAAATTCTCCGGTATGCGTCTTAAAAAGTTCGCCACTTACGCTAATAATATCGGCAATATCTAATTGCTCTTGGAGCGCAGCTTTCTCTTCTCCGATTACATCCCTTTTTACATAGAGCTGGATCTTGCCAGTGGCATCCCGCAAGTCCATAAAATTAACTTTTCCATGACCGCGATTAGCCATCACTCTACCGCAAAGAGTAACATTCTTGCCCTCTTCAAAGTTGGCTAAAACCTGACCAATTGTGCTATGTTCTGGCACATTGGCAGGGTACAAAGGCACATTTTTAGCGCCCAGAATCCCTAATTTTGCAATTCTTTGTTGCACGATCTCATTAATGTCCATAGTTTGTTAATTATATAGTATATTTAGAGTTATGTCAAAAGAAAAAGGGAAGCAAAATCTAAAATTTTTCGAGGATAACGGGTCCTGTCTTGGGGGTAGTTTCTTGCGCTATCACGCGCTGCGAAACCACCCCCAAGCCACCCGTAATAATAAAATTTTAGATTTTAAAATAAAAAGTGGTGGGTAATTTCTAAGCTTGGTGTTCGGAGAGTTTTTTAATTCGTTTAAGCATATTAGGATGCGTGCTCATCAACTCCATCAGTTTATCGCCAAGCTTTATGCGTATCTGCGAATTTCTTAATAAAGCCAATTCAGAAGCATCAATGGTACCACTCTTATCCAGGTCTAGCTGTGACAACTCTAAAACTTCTTTACGTCCCTGTGAAGGATCATTAATAAAAAATGCTTTTAAGCCTTCGGTCTGCTTTAAAGACTCTTCGCTCATCTTAGCCGAACCATATGCTAATTTATAAAGACTAGAGGCTAAGGCTTTAGGTTGGTTTCCTAAAAGTACACTTCCCCGATCAGCAAAATATTCGCGAATCCGCGAAGCGTAAAGCACCAAAAGGTTGGTCACAAAATAAAACAAAAAAGCCGCCACACCAATTAATACCGTGTTCCCTCCGCGCTCATCCCGTCGACGACCGTAAAACAAAAACTGCCAGGCAATTCTATACATCACCATCGGAATTACCGACAACAATGTAATCGTTAAGACATCACGATTTTTTAAATGGCTTAACTCATGACCTAACACTGCTTTTAATTCTTCATCATTAAGTAACTTCATAATTCCTGCAGTAACACAAACTCTGCCGTCTTTAACTGAACGACCAAAAGCAAAAGCATTAGGAATATCAATTTGAGCAATCCCAATCCGTGGCATTGGAATATTTGCCAATCTGCTCATACTCTCCACCATCTGAAAAAGTCGCGGGTTTTCTTCTCGCTTGATATATTTTACATGCATACTCCATTCAACAATTTTAGGCCCCAACATATATTGAATCAGCATCATCACTAAAGCAATAATTAAATAAAAACTATAGTCGCTAACATGCAGAAAAGCTCTGCCCATAATGACAATTAAAGCATAAACAACGCTAAATAATAACGAAACCAATAACCACATTCTTAACTTTAATGACCACATCTCTACCCTCCCCTTTACTTAATTACTTCACATTTAATAGAAAATTTAACTATTGGCAAATCTGCATTATCCGTATTTACATAAATAAACTGTTTAACCGGACCCGCATAACCGTGAGAATTAAAACTAACATTAATTGTCGCACTGTCGCCAGGATTAAGCAATTTTTTATCTGCCTGAGAAGCCGTGCAACCACAAGAAGTATTTACTGTAAGAATATTTAAAACAGTGTTAGTATTATTCTTAAACGTAAAGTCATGTTTTAAAATTTGATCTTGTTTAATTTGCCCAAAATCCCACTCATTAGGATCAACAGTTACATCTTGGGCAGAAACTATTTGAAAGATCATCAGGCCTAAAAACAATAAACTTAAAATTCTGCGCATTAAGATCTCCAAATCAGAAATAACCCTAAACTAAAAAACACAATCGCCATTAAAATTTTAATCAATCCTAAATGTTTCTTTAAGAAATTGGCAAATTGCATGCTAGACACTCCCAAAAGTGCCAAGATAAAAATTACAATCAACGGAAGAACAAACATAATGTTGTACAACAAAAGATATCCCAACGCTTGCAACTTTAAACTACTAGATTTTAATACAAATGATATCGTCGGTAAATACATCTGACCGGTACAAACTGCTTCCAACAAAGAAACTAAAAATCCAGTAATTAATGCACTAAATACTAGCTTACTTACACTAGGTAAAAGCTTGCTTTTGCGTTCTTCTGGGCTCTTGCGATAAAAGAAGCCCACCACTTTATGAATACGTTCCTTAATTGATTTAGGTAGCTGTAGAATTAATTCTTGAGTAGAGCCGGTTTTCTTAAACTTTATAAAGTCGTATACTGCCAAAAATCCAAACAAAATACTAAAACTACCAATTACCAAATTTAATAAACGGGCAACCAGCCAAAATCCCACAAAATGATAAAAAAAACTTAAAACCCCTAAGCCGATACAAAGATAAGTAACAAATACGGCAAAGATAAAAGCTAAACCGATACAAATTAATTCTCTTCTACGATAACCCTGCACCGCAAGAAATGAGATAAAAAATACAATCACGGTAAATGCGCAAGGATTAACTCCGTCCTGTAGTCCAGCAATAATAATTGCCACCGGAACAAAGCTCTTAAAATAATTGACTAAATCAAACCCATGGGGTTTTTCATCTTCAAGCGCACGCTTTAATCCTTCTTGAATAAATAAACTTAATCTATCTTTGAGCGGTTCTTTTGCCGTTAAAAACTGACCCGCAAAATAAAAAAGCGGTACCTGAAACTGCAATTCTTTTCCATTTTTCTGCAATAAGCCCATAAAATATTTATAATTTTCTAACACATCTACATTACGATAATCAAAAAAAACTTTACCCTTAAACTCATTCTCAATCAATGGCATAACGCTTTGCTTAACCACATTACAGCGATGGCAAGTTGGGGAATAAAAAATAGCCAGTTTAGGCAATTTCTGTTGCTCGGCGGCCAGAGTTTTTACTGGAAAGATACTTAACAACAATAAAAAAATAAAAAAATTACGCATTATTTTTAACATAGTATCAAATCATAGCACAATATAATTAGCAATTAAATAAAAATTAATAACTTCGAATCTAAGATGACTTTTTTATTTTGAATAAATCACAAATTATTCCTAAACGATTATTAAGACTAAAAGATCGGTAAATACACATTACATAATGCAAAACTGTCGGTAATAAGCCTTTTAAATTAATTCCAAAAACCACGCCACAGGATTTATTATTAGCTAACGGAATCAGATAACCTAAGTCAACCGGACGGAATTTTTTAAGTTTTTTTCCTTTTATATCCCTTAAGATATTCCTGGCAGCCAAATTACCTTCATAAAGGGCAAATTGAATTGCCATACGCAAAAATTTAATCTTACTACCGAATAAAGCTGTATCTCCCACGCAAAAACAACTGGGATTAACCCGCAAATATTCATCGACAATAATTCTACCTTGCGGATTTTTATCAATTAACAAATTCTGAATATAGTCAGCGGTTCTTACTCCGGGAACCCAAATTAACATCGCCTCTTCAAAAATCGGCTTAGCCGAAACCTTAACTTGATTCTTTTGAACCTCCTCAATAACACAATTAGGTAAAATTTCAATCCCCATGCTGGCTAAATTATCCTGCACATAGCTTTTCATCCACTCCGGCAAAGGACCTAATATCCCACTGGTACGCTCTACAATGATAATCTTCTTGCTCCAACCTTTTTTCTTAAAATATAACCAAAGATTCGATGCTGTTTCTATTCCGGTATAGCCACCCCCGCAAATAATAAAATTATTGAATTTATTACTATCTAAGTTTTGCACAATTTTTTTCACATCTGCTACATTATTTAAAGCATACGCATAACTTTGGGCATCTAAATTAGCAAAGTAATTTGTTTGACTACCGCTGGCAATTAATAAATAATCATAATTGTAACTTCTCTGCTTGATATAAATATTCCTGGCCTCTAAATCAACCGAGCTAACTTCGGCTTGAATAAAATTAATAATATTTTTTTGGCAGAATTTTTGTAGATCAAAAATTAAGAATTCAGAATTAATTCCTCTACCTATACAATCAGGAATAAGTGGTAAAAAATCTGAATGCGCCTTTTTATCAATCAGGGTTATCTCTGCACCCAAACGATACTTGGCTAAACGTTTTGCTGCAGTTAATCCGGCAAAACCAGCGCCGATAATTATAATTTTCTTGGTTTGCATAATTATATTTTATATGTTAACATAAACTATGTTTATAAAAATCCGGTCAAAAATCGAGAATGAACTTGCCAACTACGTTACTTCTATCGATAAATTATACACCCTAAACAAGCTCTCACCAATACTTTTTAAAAGTATAAAAGAGTTTATCCTGCGTGACGGTAAACGCATTAGACCTATCCTGTTTTGCATCGGTTATTTAGGTTTTTCTAAGAAAAATCCCACCGGGCTTTATCGTAGCGCTTTATCCCTTGAGCTGTTACATGATTTTATGCTAGTGCACGATGACATTATCGATAAATCCGAGATGCGCCGCGGAAAACCGGCCATGCACACCCTACTTAAAAAATATTTGTCAAAAAATAAGAAAGCTAAATTTAGCGGCCAAGATCTGGCAATAATTGTCGGAGATGTGATGTATGCTATGGCCCTAGATGCTTTCTTAGCCGTTAAGGAAAATCCACAGCGCAAAGAAGCAGCTTTAAGAAAACTTATACTAGCTGCTCTCTACACCGGTAGCGGTGAATTTATCGAACTGCTTTTAGCCATTAAACCTATCGAAAAAGTTACGCAAAGTGATATTTACAAAATTTATGACTATAAAACTGCTAACTATACATTTGCCTCACCCTTAACTATGGGGGCCACCCTAGCCGGAGCAAATCCAATCCAAATCAAAAAATTATCAAACTACGGAATGCTTTTAGGTAGAGCCTTTCAAATTAAAGACGATATTATCGGGACGTTTGGCGAAGAAAAAGAGATTGGAAAATCAAATCTTACCGACATTAAAGAAGCTAAACGAACTATTCTACTTTGGCACGCCTTTAATCATGCAGATAATAAAGATAAATTAATAATTAAAAAGATTATCGAGGGAAAATCAGTAAGAAATGTTGAGCTACTTAAGATGCGTAAAATTATTATTTCTAGTGGAGCATTAACCTACGCGCAGAACCAAATTAAATCTTTATACTTAAAAGCACAAAAACAAATTAATGATTTAAAAATGAATACCAGCTTTAAAACCGCATTAAATAATTTTGCTCAGAAGATACTTAAAGTCTAAACTACTCTTCTCCCCCCACACAAATAAATTTACAACGACCGCTTAAGGTATCCAAAGCCAACTCATTTTGTGGGTCAAGCGCTAAAGCCTTTTGCATATACAAATCATACTTTTCTTTATCTCCTTTAATTTTAGCCAACTGAGCAAAACGTACATAAACATCCGCAAAATAAGGATCCACGGCTATAGCTTGGTTAAAATAACTTTCAGCCTTACTCTTATCTCCCCCGGCAATACGCGGAGCCAAAAGATAAAAACTACCTACACCAAATAAAGCCGCTGGAGAATTAGGTTGTAATTTTAATGCTTTATCTAAATTAGGCTTAACTGCCGTTCCATCAATGGCCTTAGAGAAAAGACCTCCATAATGCGCCAACATCCCTTTTGCTCCAGCATACATCGCTAGTGCCCGCACATAATTACTTAAATCCACCTGACTCTGTCCTTGCTGAATTACTTTTAAAGCTAGGCGCACCGATAAATTAAAATCCATTTGAAAATATTTAATGTAAGCTAAGCTAATTAACGCCGGAGAAAACTGCGGATCAATTTTAAGCACCTCGTTTAATAAGCTTTCTGCAGGCACAAGATCATGCTTACGACGTAATGCTTCTGCTTTACCCCATTTCGCTGCGTAATTATCTGGCTGGCCTAATAAAATCTTATCGAAAACCTCATAAGCCAACTGGTCCTGATGAAGGTTAAGATAAACTAAACCCAAAACATATTTATCCGTCTGCGTTTTTTGAGCCTGAGCCAAAGAAAGTGTATCCGCTTTATTGTGCTGATCTTTCCAATCAGCAGAATAACCAACAACCAGAAAACTGAATATTGCCAGCAAGAACAAAATTATCTTTTTATTCATTTTTTTTAAAATACTCCCAGAAGATAACGCCTAAAGTAACCATACTAAATCCAAAAATAAAATCTTCTAACGGAATACTACCCAATCTTATCCCTAGAAAAAATTTAGAGTTATACATCACGATATTGGTTTTAGTTAGATAACCGTTAACCAAAAGCTTAAAAAAGAAGATTACCCCAAGAAACAGATAAAATAATTTGTTCTTTAAAATATTAACCCTGGTCAATTTATCAATCCAAATTGTTAACGCAACAGAAACTAAGGCAATTAAAGTATATTCTTTCATTTAAGATTCCTTCTAATAAATTTAAGCGCTTCCCAAGTAAATATACAACAAAATGGAATAACAATAAAAAATAACCACTCTTCCAAAGGAAGGTTAATTATCTTTATCCCCATGATCCCTTGCGGGTTAAAATACCAATGTGTACGCCAAGTGGCAAAAACGTCCCAAGCTCCAAAGACTACAACAATAATCGTTAAACTAAAGATAAGTGCTTTGAAATTACGCCAAAATTTAAGTGGTGGATAAAAACTAAGAATAAAAGGAAAGAATATAGAGAGAACCAAAGCCCACAGGTATTTAGACATGCCTTATTTTATCTCTAATAAAAGAAATTTTCAAGAGATTTACTCTTCTACCTTATTAAATCATTGGCTTTTAAATGTTTTAATTGTAAAATAAACTTATGACTAATGAATTACTACAAGGATTTGCTCAAGCCAAAAAAATTACGAAAAAGTTTGCTAAAACTTTTTACCTTTCTTCTTTATTTTTACCTAAAGATAAACAAAATGCCAGTTATGCAGTATATGCAATCTGTCGCTTAAGTGACGAATCGGTTGACCAACTAAATGATTTCCAACAACAAAATCAATTAAGCCAGATTGAGCAAGATATAGCTTCTGCTTATACGCAAAAACCATTAAATAACCCACTATTGGCAGCCTTTCGCCAAACGGTCAATAATTACAATATTCCTAAAGAATATTTTGATGAGCTAATCAATGGAATGCGCATGGATTTAGAGATAAGGCGCTACCCAAACTTTTTGGCCCTTAAAGATTACTGCTATAAAGTGGCCGGAGTTGTCGGCTTAATTATGTTAAAAATTTTTGGCTATAAAGACGCTAGCGCCTATGATTATGCAATTAAATTAGGAATTGCTATGCAGTTAACTAATATTTTAAGGGATATCAAAGAAGACTTTGCCAGGGGGAGAATTTACTTACCCCAAAATGAAATGCAACAATTTAATATTTCTGAGTTCCAATTAGCCAATCAAGAGAATGATCAAAACTTTAAAAACTTTATTAATTTTCAAATCAAACGCTGTGAAGAACTTTATGCACAAAGCCAAAACGGAATTAACCTTATCGATAACCGTTTTTGTAGATTTGTAGTCTTGACGATGAAAGAAATTTATGCAGAAATTTTAAATGTAATTAAAAAAAATAGCTATGATGTTTTCTCCAGGCGAGCGCATGTTGGTAAATTTAAAAAATTAAGCATTGTCATAAGCATACTTTTAAGAGGAAAATACCGATGAAAATTAATCTAGCCAAATCTGCAGGTTTTTGTTTTGGAGTTAAGAATGCACTAACTACAGCCTTAAAAACTGCTCAGAATAAACAGCCGGTAGTTATGCTTGGCGACATCGTCCATAATGAAAATGTAGTTAAACAAATTCAAAACTCAGGAATTAAAAAAATCAGCCGCCTAACTAACGGCAAAGGGAAAACTCTACTCATCCGCGCTCACGGTTGCAGCAAAAAAACTTTACAATTAGCTAAAAAATTAGAATATCGGATTGTTGATGCTACTTGTCCGATGGTCAAAGAAATTCACAAAATTGCCTGCAAATTAGAAAAAGAGGGTTACCAAATTATTGTAATTGGCGACAGATATCACGATGAGGTCAAAGGAATTGTCGGACAACTCAAAGCAAAAACAATAATTATTGATAAATTAGAAAATATACCCTTAGCCAAAATTAAAAAGCTAAAAAAAGCCGCAGTCGTCCTGCAATCTACGCAAAACTTAGATAAAGTACTACCCATTATCGCCATCTTAAAACAGCACATCCAAACAATAAAATTTCACAATACTATCTGTAATCCGACTAAAACCAAACAAAACGAAGTAAAAACTATGCCTTTAGAAAATGACCTGATGATTATTATCGGCTCAAGAAATAGCGCCAACACCAAAAGAATTTTTGAGATCGCTAAATCCTTAAACAAAAATAGTTACTGGATTAACTCTGATCAGCAAATTAAAAAAAGCTGGTTAGCAAATGCTTTAAACGTAGGAATTACTGCAGGTGCCTCTACTCCGCAAACTACTATCAACAAAGTAATTCAAAAAATTAAACTTATCTCTGGCCTTTAATTAAATCTGCCACAATCCGTGAGCTAGCCAAAACCACCGGTAATCCTCCTCCCGGCTGAGTACTGGCTCCCGTATAATATAAATTCTTTATTTTATGATCAAAATTAGTTGGTCGGAAAAATGCGCTCTGGGTCAAATTATGTGCCAGACCAAAAGTAGCGCCAAATTTAATATTATAACGATCAATAAAATCTTGCGGATAAAAATGCTCTTCAATCTCAATTAATTTTTCTAAATCACAGGCACAGAACTGATTAATCTTATCAAAGACTATTTTACGCAAGCGCGCTTTATGCTCCTGGAAATTCTCTAAATTATTTTCTAAATTAGTAGTGGGGATCAATATATAAAGGATTTCTTTTCCGGCAGGAGCTAATGCAGGATCAGTTACCGTAGGAACGTGTACATAAAACGACGGATCAGTCGGATTAATTTTAACCTTAAACATCTGATCCAAATTCTTATTTAAATTGTCAGAGAAGAATAAATTATGGTGTATTAAATTACTTATTTTTTTATTCAATCCTAAGTAAATTAAAAATGTCGAGCAAGAATATTTGTAATTCGGAACTTTTCGTTTTAGCAAATCCGTTTGTGCATACGCATAGTCAGCATTAACCACTGCATAATCAGTTAAAAGTTGCTTATCCCCTTGGTTTAATTTAATTTGATGGTTACCCTGCTTAATTTTATCAATCGGCGCATTATAATTAATCTTTACACCAAATTTTTTGGCCATTTTTTCCAGGGCCAAAGGTATCTGATACATCCCTCCCATAGCATGAGCAATCTTTTGTACATGATCCGTATAGGAGATTACACTATAAAAAGCCGGAGCCTGATACGGAGAAACCCCCATAAACATGGCTTCAAAAGTAAAAGCATAGCAGAGCTTATCTGTTTTAAAATATTTACGCGCTAGTTGCCAATATGATTGAAAAGCATGAATTTTACCTACTAGCCCCCAATAATAAGGATTGGTTAAAGACTGATAAGATACACACTGATAAAGCAGAGGTCTAACTACTTTATAAACTTTAGCGGTTTCGGCAATAAATTTATCAAATTGCTTGGCTGAACCAGGCTCTATTTTTTCTAGTTCATCTTTTGTGCGCTGACTATCTCGATGCACAGTAAATTCAGTGCCATCAGCATAAATAATTTTATAGCTAGGGTCTAAAACCTGTAAATCTAAATAATCTTTAATATTTTCATTACAATATGAAAAAATTTCCTCAAAAAAATCAGGCATCATCACAAAAGAAGGGCCGGTATCAAATTTAAATCCACCGGCCTCAAAGATGTTGTTACGTCCACCAGGACGGCCTAATTTTTCATAAACTTCTACATCATAGCCATCTTTAGCTAAACGACAGGCACAAGCCAACCCTCCGACTCCAGCGCCTACGATAGTGACTTTTTTAGCCATTTTAAAATCCTCTTATCTTAATCTGAGCCTCTCTCCAGTCATCGGCAGAGGTCCCCTCAGGCTTGCCTTTACTCTCCCAAATTGATAGCGCTAACGCCTTTATCTTTTCATCAACCTCTTGTTTACTTTCTTCAATAATTCTATTGTAAAGCCAAGCAATCAAAGCTCCCAAAACAAAAGCAAAGATAAAACCCCACAAAGAATTTATAACCACCCCCAAAATTGTAGGAGCATAACCAAAATAAAGTATCGCTAAAGCTTTACTCAAACCACTTTCAATATAAAAAATAATATTTAAAGTTCCTACAACAAAAGTAAGCGCAGCTACCACCAAACCACAAGAAATTCCAAAAGCTTTTACACATAATTTGGCCATTTTTCCTCCTTGCTAAAAAACTATAGTTTTATTTTCATGCTTAATAATTCGATAATCCAGATAGCCAGATACCGCTGCAGCAATTGCCCGTTTCTCCAGATTTTTTCCTTTTTGCACCAAATCATTATGTGTATCTTTATGCGATACATTTTCTACTTCTTGGGCAATAATCGGACCTTCATCTAATTCATTATTAACAAAATGCGCCGTTGCACCGATAACCTTAACTCCTTCTTTAAGCGCACAAGTCGCTGGATCCGCTCCCTTAAAAAATGGCAAAAATCCATGATGAATATTAATGATATCTTTATTATATTTTTTCAAAAAATCCGGCGAAAGCACCAACATATAACGGGCCAGCACTAAAAAATCCGTAGAATTTTGCGCATAAGCCAATAGTTCTGATTCTCGCCGATTATTTTTATCTGAAGGAACATAATAAAACGGGATATTATAAGAGCTAACCACTTTGCGATGTTTTTCATAGTTACTTAAGACAAACGGAATTTTTACCTTTAATTCACCGGCATTGTACAAATACAATAAATCAACCAAGCAATGATCCGGCTCAGAAACAAAGATCCCCATGCGCAAATGCTCTGCTTTATCGAAAAAATTCCACTGTGCATTAAATTCTTTACCGATAGCATCAAAACTAGCTAGGAGATCTTTTTTACTATAACGATCGCTCTCTAAAATAAACTCAATCCGGATAAAAAAATATCCGCCTTGAGGATCGGTACTGTGTTGGTCGGCAGTAACAATATTTCCTTCATGCTTTAAGATAAAATCTGAAATTTTAGCGACAATTCCTCTTTGATCTTGGCATTGCAATAATAAAACAAATGTACGCATAATTACACTCCTCCTATTTGTTAACATTATACCTCAAGAAAATGATTTTTTTCTACTATTTTTTCAATAAAAAAGCACCGATAAAATCGGTGCTCATTATAAAATATAATTAAACTAGCTCCTAAAGATTAGCCGTAGTTTCTATGACTAGCTCAGTAACCAACTCCTTAACGGAAACTATTTTATCAATACGATAAGCATTGCTTCCACACATGGCAAATCCCTTGTCTAATTCTCCTCGATAAGCATTTAACAACGCTTTAGCAATGCAATAATTTACTTTTTTTGCATCACAAGTATATAAACAACGATATTCGCAGCCAAAATCCATGCGTTCACCCGCAGTAATTCGTTTTACAAAATCATTATTAATCACTCTGCCCGGTAGTCCCACCGGACTTTGAATAACTACAATATCTTCTTTTTTCGCCGCTACGTATAATTCTTTATATTTTAAAGATACATCACATTCATGCGTGCAAACAAAACGCGTGGCCATCTGCACTCCGCTAGCACCTATTTTTATAACCCTAGCAATATCTTTACCATCAAAAATACCACCAGCGGCAATTACCGGAATTTTAATTTTATCGGTTTCAAAAGTGCGCGTAACTGCTAAAACCTCGGTCAAAATTTTATCCAATGAGAAATGCTTTGGGTCAGCCAATTCCGCTAAACTATATCCTAAATGTCCTCCGGCCAAGGGACCTTCTACAACAATCGCATCAGGCAGTCGTTTGTATCGTCTAGCCCAAGTATTACAAATAAGCGCCGCCGCCCGAGCAGAAGAAACAATCGGTACTAGCTTTGTTTTACTATTTTTAATTAATGCAGGCAGGCGTAATGGTAAGCCGGCTCCAGAGATAATCACATCCACTGATTCGGCTTGCGCAGCTTCCACTAACTCATCGTAATTAGTCAGCACGCACATAATATTTACCCCAAAAGGGTTTTTAGTCATGTTTTTTGTCTCTCGAATGATATTAGTGAGCTCGTCACGAGAACGCATTTTATAATCACGCTGCTCATCGCCGCATTCTTCACCTAAGCCTACTGCTGCAATTACCCCAAGCGCACCTTCATTAGATACCGCTGAAGCCAACGAAGACGAAGAAACCCGTACCCCCATCCCGCCTTGAATGATCGGTAGCTTGATCTTTAAATCACCTAACAATAATCCTTTAAGTTCTTTCTGCATAATTATTTTCCGATTAACAATAAAAAACCGTAAAGGTTAATTCTCCTGCCCTTTACGGCTAATAAGATTTACTAAACTTTAGTCCCTCCACCTTATTTAAGTATACCACTTATTTCATAACTTTACTCACTTATTTTAAATAATTATTCAATTAAAATTATAATGTCGCTAAATTAAGATCGGCAATTCTAATCGCTTTTAATCCGCTAACGCCGTCATCATAATAAGTAACCGTAACCGGATCAGATTGTAGAATATCCGAAAGACTTATATCAGTAGTCCCTCGAGTAATTTTAGCATCATCAGGAATAATAATATTGACCTCATCAGTGTTACCTGAGAATGGATCAATATAACTTACCGTAAGCATTGATTTTATCCAATCCACATCAGCTACCGTGCCAGAGACTGTTGTTTTCGTTTGAGTATTATCATAGGTCCATCCACAAATTGTCATAGTTAAAATTAAGATACTCGTTAGGCAAAATATACGCATCTTTAGCCCTCCTCTTAATATGTATTATTCCTGTTAAAATAATTAAGCTTTAGGAAACAATTTATTTCGTTTTACAAAACTACTAATCGCAGCTTTATCCGCATCAGAGATCTTAATAAAACGTATCCCGATTTTATGACTCAAAGCAGAGAGCGCAACATTAGAGAGAGTTTCTCCAATAATTTCTAAATTACTCAAACGTTCTTCACCTTCTAAATGTAAATCAATAATATTACATTTAATATATAACTGCGTACCCACAGGAAGATTATGTTTAGTAATAATCGCCATCCCCGAGTCGCTTAAATTAGACATTAACGCATCAATATCATCAGAATATCCCAACTGAACACGTAAGGACAAAGGCTTCTCGATTTGATAGGTAAGCGTAAAAGTTGTGTCTAGACGTTCAGAACCGCGACGATTTTTATTGCTACGATTATCAATCATAATTTATGGCAATATTTTTTATAAAATTTAAAACTACTAACATTAACGCTCTTCCTGGGCATAGCCTAACTAAACCAATATTTTCTGTAACAAATTGAATAAATATCCCGTAATGATAATACCCAAAGTAGTAATCCCAAAGAAAATAGCAATTAATTTCAATTTCATCACTCTTCTTAACATAATTGCTTCAGGTAAACTCAAAGCCGAGACAGCCATCATAAAAGCTAAAGCTGTGCCTAAAGGAAAACCTTTCTGAAATAAAACTGTGGCTACTGGCAATATTGCCGCACAACTTCCGTATAAAGGAATACCAATTAATGTCGCAATGGGAACAGAGAAAAAACCGGTTTTACCGATCAAGCCTTGGACCAGCTCTTGAGGAACATAATTATGAATTAAAGCCCCGATACCTACCCCCACCAAGATCCAAACCCATAATTTTTTCACAATTGAAAGTGCTTCATTAATTCCAAAAATTAACCTGTCTCTTATTCCCCGGTATTTTATCTTATTTTTAAAAATATCATCATCCGGAGTAATGATGTCTTGCACAATATACTTTTCTAAATGCATTTTGCCTAAAATAAGACCTGAGACTACGCCAATAATAATACCACTTACTATATAAGCCAGAGTAATTTTCCATCCGAAAAATCCAAACATCAAAACAACCAAATATTCATTTATAATCGGAGAGGTAATTAAAAATGAAAAAGCTATTCCTAATGGTATTTGAGCCTCAATAAAACTAAAAAAAATAGGAATTGAAGAACATGAACAAAACGGAGTAACAGCGCCAAAGAGCGCCGCAAAAAAATTGCCTAACCCTTTGCTTTTAGTTAACCAAAGCTTAATTTTTTGTTTAGGCAAAAAGGTTCTTAAAAAACCAATAATCGTAATTAACGTAAAAAGTAATAAGGTAATTTTTATCGAGTCATAGAGAAAAAAATTAATCACTGCCGACCATTTTGATTGAACAGGAAACCTTAATACTCCATAAACAAACCAATCAACAATTAACTGCAGCATGATTTATCTTCCTTTTTAGCAGATTTACAGCAACATGGCGAAGACTTTGCTTTCTCCTCCATTTGCTTATCTAGCTTATCAAAGAATCTAGCAAAAAATCCTTTTTTCTTTTTTGGTTTATTTTCCATAATTACCTCCTTTTAATTTCCATTATATTTTACCATACATTTGATAATTATAAACAAAAAGGACTGAACAATAACGCTCAGTCCTTAAATCATGAGTATTTTAAATTACCAATAATAACTTTAAACTTCTATTTGAGAACAAAATTAAATAATTCGACGTAAGTATTTAAATATTTGTTAAAAATATTATTAAAACAATTCTTAATTACTTATCAACAATATAATTATAACAAAATCAAACTAGTCGCCATAATCGCCATACCAATAATTACTCCTAAAATAGATATATGGTAACCATCTTTCTGGCAAGAAAGCGGTAACAACTCATCGAAGCTAATAAAAACCATAATCCCGGCCACAAATGCCAAGGTAAAAGATAAAACTGCGGGACTTAAAAACGGCATTAAAACTAAAATTGCGAGAACCGCACCCGCCGGCTCCGCAAAACCCGCTAAAAAAGTGTACCAAAATGCTTTTTTCTTGCTTTTAGTCGCATAAAATATCGGCATCGCTACAGCAATACCTTCGGGAATATTATGTAAGGCAATAGAAATCGCTAATGCTATCCCTAATTTAATATCCACCAAAGCGCTCATAAAAACCGCTAGGCCTTCAGGAAAATTATGTATTCCAATTCCAATCGCCGTAAAAATTCCGGCGGCCATAAGTTTTTTATCGCATTGTCCGGTATGCATTCTTTCTGCGATATATTCATGCGGAGTGAAAAAATCAATCAGCATCACCAGAATAATTCCGCTAAAAAATGCCAGATTGGCATTTAACGGGCCAATCTCTTTAATCGAAGTCGGCAATAACTCGACAAATGAAACATAAATCATTACCCCGCCGGAAAGCCCTAGAGCAAACTGCAGATAGCTTCTCTTAAAATCTTTAATAAAAAAAGTAATCAATGCTCCAACGACCGTAAAAATTCCAGCAATAAAACTCAAGCCCAGCGGTAACCAAATTTTGGAAATATCCATTTATTTACCTCACATAATCTATAGAAATATAATTAACTTATTATAGCATAGTTTGAAATATTACCAAGAAAAACACCAGGCAGTACATTTATGCATTAATTTTACTAAACCACAATCTAAATCTTGCGCATCAATTCTTGGGCCACTTTCTTGCCTGACAATAACATCCCTCCAAAGATCGGCCCCATGCGTGGTGCGCCAAAAACTGCATTAGCACACATTCCGCACACATAAAAACCAGGGCACACTTCTCTAGAATTTTTAACAATAGAATCTTCACCGATCTGCGCCCACATCGATTGCTCTCCCATTAGCTTGCCGGATTTAGTCTTTAATCGAATACCGGATTTTTTTTCAACAATGCGCGCCACTTCCGCCGGATGACCGGTAGCATCGACTACAAATTTCGCCCGCATCGTAATTGGATCAATATGTAAATTAGCCATTTCTACCGCTGTCCAATTTAATACTAAACCACAGATTTTTTTCTGCCTAATCATCACATCTTCAGCGCTCAAAAGATTAAAAATCTTAAGACCAGCTTTTACTGCCTTAGAGCAAATAGTCGAGACAGCTTCAATGGAATCTACTAAATAATAATCTTTTTGGTATACTCTAGTTTTAATTCCAAATTCATTTAATATCTTTTTAGCCGATTCCTGAAAAACTATTTCGTTAAACATTATTCCACCGCCCCACATACCTCCGCCGATGGATAGCTTCCTTTCAAATAAAACCACTTGTTTACCGGCTTGCGCTAAATAATACCCGCAAACCATCCCCGCCGGACCACCACCCACAATTGCTACATCAACATCTAGCGCTTGCGTCAATTTTTTACTATAGGATTCAATAATTGCTTTTGAAATTTTTATTTCATCTAATTCCATTTTCACTCCTTTTTTAACCGCTAAAAACAAAAAACCCTTACGCCAAATGCATAAGGGTTATTCAAAACTCATCGCCTCCTTCCCTCCGCTGGCATTATCCAGATCAGGTTATTTTGGGTAATCCGCTGATTACGCAGAACTCTCAGGCCGCTTTAGCGACCTCCCCAGATATTTAATCTAATACAATTTTATTACTTAAATTTATTATAGCATAAACTATAATTTTACAAACAAAAAAAGATCGGACAATTAAATCCATCCTTAAATTTATTAACTTACCGTATTAATGCAACTAATAATTGCATCTCTCATCTTACGCTCCTAACTCAGACATGCACAAGGGATTGTGCCGCCAGTTAAATAAGAAAGAACATCCGCCGGCTAAGCCAGCGGATGTTTGCTACTATAGTTATTTTTACTTAAACACTTTCGCTGCACAGTTCAACGAAGAAGAGCGGAATTCTATTCTTTTAATATCCAACTTGTCTTTCAATAGTTCATAGAATACCGTACAGAACCATTCACAAGTAGAGGGACCTTTGCTCACAGATATTCTGCTTTCAGGAAACGATTTTACCAACTCATGGTTGAGAGCTTTTGCAGGCGGTCCGAATCTATTGGTTGTACCCTTCATTCCTGTTTTCTCATATCCTTGTAAAACTAAATCAAGCAAGGGGTCACCTTCTTGAAAAATCGTTCCATGCATAAAGTTGTCGGCTACTGCCCATGCTAGTTTTTGTGCCTCTTTTACTGGGTAGGCATAATTATGTTTATTTAACTCCCCTTCAATTTCGATCGTTAGTAATCCCGAATGTCCATGAAGATAGCTTGCCTCTCCCGGATAATTCATAAATCTATGCGCGTACTGGAAATCAAGTTTTACGATTGATGTGTATTTTCCGTTTGACATGTTAATCCTCCTTTTTAATGGTGATGTGATTATTTTTTTTTACTGTTTATTTTGGCCTTTTGAATTTTTTAATCCCATACCTCCTTTCAAATTATTTATAAATCGTAATTATTACGATTTATAAATTAAAAAAAATTACTTCTTACATGTATCACAAAGACCTTCTAACACCACCTTCTTACCAGTTATCGTAAATCTATTTTTTATCTCCTTGGGAATCTCCAGAGTATCAAATCCGGTATCACAAAAATCAATAATTTTGTTACATTTAAGACACTGAAAATGGTGGTGACTATCGATATCAGTATCAAAGCGTTTGGGACGGCCATAACCCTCTACAACCTTTAACAGCCCCATCTCTACAAATGATACAAGCGTTCTACTAACAGTATCAAAGGATATATTGGAGATCTTTTTTCTTACTCTTTGAAAAATAATATCTGCGGTAGGATGGCCCTTATCATTCACCAAAGCGTCAAAAACAATCGTGCGCTGGGGAGTTATCTTAAGATTAGCCTCTTTGCACTTGCTGCGGAATATTTCGCCTGCTGTTTTAACTTGCTTATTCATAGTTAATACTATATAGGAATTATTCCTATTTGTCAAGTTTTATTTAATAATTATTTACTCCCTATCTACTCTGGCTTACAAGATACATCTTTAAATTTTTCTTTAAGAGCTTCTGAAAAAAAGATTTCGCCCTGGCAACTGCCCGGGCGCAAGTAACCATAACCGCGCTAATTATTGCCGCGGCCCCGGCTCCTACAGGGCAAGCCGATTTCCCACAACAAGGACAGGTTGAAGATGCGGTTAAAATAGCCGCGATCATAAACCACCAACGAAATATGGAAGATTTTAAAAACCAGATAAGCCGCTTCATTGCCGTAGCCTACCAAAAATAAATGATCCGACAAAGAAAATAAAATTGACCATCACAATAGTCGCCCCAGATGGATAATTAAGCACATACGATATAAAAATTCCCATGATCACCGAAATAACCGCAAATACACCTGCCAAGGCAATGGCTGACTTGAAACTGCGCACAATTTGCAAAGCCGATATCGCTGGCAAAATTATTAAACTCGAAACCAGCATTGTGCCAACGATTTTAATACCCAAAACCACAATTAATGAAGTTAATAAAATAAGTACCCGATTAACAATTTTAACTTTAATTCCTAAAACCTGCGCGTAATCCTCATCAAAAGTAATCGCAAAAAGATCATGATAAAATAACGCGGTAACCAACACGACCAATACAGAAATAATCGCAGTCATCCAAACTTCAAAACCGCTAACCGAAAGAATATTGCCAAAAAGATAGCTAAAAAGATCCACGTTAAACCCACCGGCAGTAGAAGCAATAATCACGCCTAAGGCTATGCCAAATGACGAAACCAGCCCGATCGCCGCATCTCCATACACCCGCGCTTTTTCATTCAGCTCTAAAATAATCAACGACGCCAAAGCCACCAGCGGAATAGAAACAATCATCGGCTGAGCATGCAATAAAAGCGCAATGGCTACAGTTGCAAAGCTCACGTGGGCAAGCCCGTCACCGATCAGTGAAAACCTACGCAAGACTAAAAAAACACCCAAAAATGAGCACCCCAACGCCATAAAACAACCAGCAATTATCGCCCTCTGAATAAAAGCATATTGAAGCGCTTCCTGAATTTGTCCAAATACATTCATCATCTTAATGCCGATGACAGATCACATGTTGACCTGCCCCAAAATAATCCGACATTTTCGGAGATTTACAGAACTCCTCAAACGTTCCGTAAAAAATAATTTCTCTATCTAAGTATAATAATTTTGAGGCAAATTGACCTATCGAACCGACATCATGCGAAATCAAAAGAACAGTAACCCCTCTTTCCTTATTAAGTTTTTTAACCGTCGCATAGAACGACTCCCGTGATTTCGGGTCAAGGGCTACCGTTGGTTCATCCAAAATTAAAAGCTGAGGATGATGCACAAGTGCTCGCGCCAGCAAAATCCGCTGTTGTTGCCCTCCCGAAAGCCTGCCAATAGGCCGATTTTTAAGATGTGTAACTCCCAAAATCTCCATTGCCTCCTCAGCAGCTTTATAATCAATCTGCGACAAACGTTTGGGAAACCTTTTGCAGCAATAAACTCCGGAAACCACAATCTCCTCAGCTGTGGCAGGAAATCGCTGATCAAGAAACGACATCTTCTGAGGAAGATATCCGATATGTTTTGTAGTCGTAAATTCAGATAAGCTCTTTTGTTGAAAAAATATTTTTCCTTCAAAGGGCACTAAACCTAGAAGAGCTTTGACCAGCGTGGTTTTGCCCGACCCATTAGGCCCAACAATGCCAATATAATCTCCACAGTCAACGTTAAATGATATCCGGGACAAAGCCTCAACACCACGATATTGGACGCTCAAATTTTCTACATTAATAATTTTTACTGACACTCTAAGCCCACCCTTAATTTTTTAAGATTATCTTCCATAATATCAATAAAAGTAACACCCTTGGCTAATTCATCTTTACTGACATTATGCGCCCCGTGCAGCAATTCAAGCTTTGCTCCGGTCTCTTGTGAAATTGTCCGCGCAACCTTAGGATCAAGCAACTCTTCGTAATAGATATATTTGATTCCAGATTTCTTCAATTTTTCAATCAGCGAGGCGATCGCCTTAGGGCTTGGCTCGGCATTCGGCGAGAATCCATCATAAGGTGAATCATGCTCCAAGCCGTATCTCTTCGCGAAATACCCAAACGCAAAATGTCCACCATAAATGATCGTCTTATGTTTAGCCGTAGAAAGTGTTTCTTTAAAACGACGGTCAAGATCAGCCAGCTTCATTTTGTATTCTTTAGCGTTATGCAGATAAAAAGCGTCATTAACCGGATCTTTCTCTGTCAGCGCTTTTGCGATGGTATCGACCATAATTTGAGCGTTCCCAAAATCAACCCAGATATGTGGATCCTTACCGCCATGGTGCTCACCCTCGTGATCTTCTTCCTCTTCATCATGATCACCGGTAGACATTAATTGAACCCCAAGACTTGCATCAACAACTGCTATTTTCTTATTAGAAACACCTTGGAGCATGTCCTCCACCCAAGGTTCCATATATCTTCCAGTATAAATAAATACGTCGGCCTTATTGATTCTAACGACATCCTGTGGCTTGGGCTCAAAGGTGTGAGCTTCAACCCCCGGAGGTAAAAGCAAAGAAACATTAACCTTATCTTTACCGATCTGCCTGGTAAAATCATAAGTCGGAAATAGTGTTGTCACAATCTCGAGCTTACCCTTGCCTTCTTGGGCTAGGACATTGCAATAACCCAGCAGCAAAATCAGTAAAACTCTTAAAAATTTTTTAAGCATTCCGACCTCCCCTAAATAATTTATTCTTTTAAACACCCCACACAAATACCATTTACTTGCATAAAATGGTTAACGACCTTATATCCTTTAATCTTCTTAATGTCATTAATCGCGCAGTTTTTAATTTCGTCAACTTTTCCACATTTAATACAAGTAATATGGTGATGGTGATCGCCATCAATAGCTGAACAGAGCCCATAATGTTTTTTACAGTCAAACTGTTGGATTCTCGTTAAAATGCCACATTTAACCAGGCTTTCAAGATTGCGGTAAACGCTAGGAAGACCACACCGAACAAACTGCTGTTTAAGTTTATTCCACACCTCTTCCGGAGTCAAATGGCTCTTACCCTTAACAAAAAACCTTATTATCGCTTGCCTGCGCGGCGTAAATTTAAATCCGGACTGCTTTAGTTTCTCTAAATATTGTTCCAAGAATATCTCCTTAAATAGAAATAATTTCTATTTAGCATAACAAAATAAAAGAACCCTGTCAATTACAAATAAAATGCCAGGCTGGTTATCCCAGCCTGGCAAATTTGGCTCCCCGTGTTGATGTAATTAATAACTATATCTCTGGTATAAATTCCCTTACTATAGTTTAATTACTGGCTAAATAACCTAGAATTACTAACTTTAGAGATAGATTTATATGAGAATCTTACCAGTCTTAATCGATATTTTAGAGATAATCCAACAATTCGTTACATTTAAAATAAATCAAGATATCAACGTAGTACATGTTAACTTTGCGAATCAACGATTATTAATGCTTCTTTTAATTCAGGAGAACTTTCGCTAGCGTTCTCTTCCTCTAGTTTAAATATATCACCCAAACATAATAATAAATCACCAGATTGAGAACTTAATTCCTTTTTCTGTATACAAACACCTACAAGTTCTTTAACTCTTTGGCTAGAAGGAACAATCCCAGACTTTAACATATTTTTTATTTGTTGGATTTCTGCACTAATATTAATTTTACTAAGCTGATCTTGGCTTAACTGTAGCATTTTAAAATTCAAGTTCTTAAAACTACCCATAGTCTGCACATTTAATAACATTGTACGGAAATCGATACCACCTGTCGTTTCCGACTTAACTGATGAATTTGAACCAGAATTTACATCTTTTAAATCAGAATGTTCTAATTTGTATAACAAATCTGAAGATTCGCCTGTAAATAAATTGCTTACTCTAAATAATTCTACTAATTTCGATTCTCCAGCTTGTGTTATGCCAGTATAACGTGTTGTTCCAGAAGAACTATCAGGTAACCTCCATTCAGCAACACTATAAAAACCTCCATTTTTATATATCACACTGTACCAATATTCAGATGAATCATGTCCACCTGTCGTTTTCCAATCCTCAATGCTATAAATTTCATACCCATCTATAAGATTATTATTCTGTAAAAATTTTTGAATACTATTTTTTACATCATCAAAATTACCTAACATATAATCTAAAGACTTATGGAGGTACTCAGCAGTTTTAGCATGATAATATTCAGTTGCTTTTAATAAAAACTTCTCTTCCATTAGTGCAAACTTTTGCGCTAAGCTTGGATTAGTATTCCTTAAATCTGTAAACCTGATGATCAATTCTACTAACTCACTAAACGCATATGAATAAGATCCATCATCTGAATCCATAACCTTGCTTAGCATATCTAGACATTTTTCTAAAGAACTATTTATGCTAAATGTTTTATCCTTTTCTGAATTCATAACTATTTTAACAATAGAATTGGCATATTCTTTATATTTTTCAATATTCATGTTTCCAGCATTATTTGTATCTTTGGGAATTTTACTTATCCCTATCGCGCCATAATCGCCAAGTTTTTTAATTTGATCATCACTAAATAAACCACTGGCTTTTAAAACTTTGATTTTCTTAGCTTTTGTTTCCAATGACAGCGTACTATTACGATATATTCCATCTTTATCCGGTTTGCCTATATCACCTTTTTCACCTTCAGCTTGAGTGAAATGGGCTTGCCAAATAGCTTCAAGCTCTTTATCATTTGGATGTCTACCTAAAGCCTTTTGAGCACGCTCTTTACTCGTAGCCTTAGACACAGCTCTTAATAATTCTTCAACAGGTATTAAATTAAGCTTTAATACATCTATTACTTTTAAAGCATTAGATGTATTAATAATTTTCAACATTTCAATTGCAAATAAAGCATTGGCTTTTTCTTCTTCCTTTGCTTCCTCAACACGACCATCATCAAGATCAGAACCATGCTCCCAAAAAACTTCAACCGGTTTCTTAGCAAATATAGTCAATTCATCAACAGCCTGCTGTTTTAAATCAGCGCTTCCTGTCTTTGCAATAATTTTAATTGCCTCACGAACTGCCGAATTCCTATAATTAATCTTTTCACGTATCATTTCGATCAACACATCTGAATTTTTATGCGAGCTATCATTAATTTCCCAATCTCTCCAAATGTCATTCAATGTAACTGGCTGATCGAAAAGTTTGCTCAGTTTATCACCCTTAGCGGAATGCACTATCGACATAGGAACCGGTCTTTCTCCCGCCTTACCATTAGCTGGTCCAGAACATCGATCCATTACTGCAACATGTTTAGCTATTGGCAAGCTATTTTCATTCAAACCAACAAAACTACCTAATCCAACAGAAGACCCGCCATCAAAATTAAGTATCTCCAAAGATTTAATCTCTTGATTAAATTCAATTTTTGTCCGCTTTGCATCTTGACCATTTTTCTTCTCTAAAAGATCAAATAATTTCTGATAAGCCATATAAACTGCTTCCGGAAAGCTTAAACCCATTGCCGTATCTTCCCGGCCTTCAGCAGCAACTATCATCAAATAGTTGTTTGTTTTCACCCAATAAAAACGCGGGCCCCTGACAGTTATTTGCTGCAATTGAGTTTCTTGCGTTACCCTGGAAATATCATTATACCAACCTTCGACTCTAAAATTTCCTCTAACCTTTTTTTCTATTTTACCCATCTCTATTTTATATTTATCTTGAGATAAAGGCACCCCATTAACAATAGATTTAAGCAACTCATCCGATATTCTATCCGCTAACTCTCCTGGCAATTTATTGGATTTCCATGCCAATGTCAACCCGCCGGATAAATATTTTATATTCGACACATCCACATCTTCCGGTATATTCATCTCCATAGACTCAATTGCCAACGGATAAGATGCAACCTCTTGATCAGAATTTATCGTATTATTCTCATTCATTATTTTAGCTGTTAATAATTTGCCAAAACGTTTAGTAAACTCATTCTTAGTTAAAGAAACAATTATGCCTTCGGGTTGCAAATAAACAGAATTATAATATATATTTGCTTCTTTGCCTCCAGTAAACACAATATTAAAACGCCCCTGCCCAACTTTATACTTTGTCTTAAACAACGAATATGCTTCTCCTCTATCCTGACGCGGACTTAATATATCATCATGAGTATCGACTTCTTTTTGATTCATAGGAGTAAACACCACTACATCATTTTCTAAACTTCCTGAATTAACATCATTTTTTGACCAATCAATTTTATAATTTGGAATAAATTTTATACTCCCGCCCTCCAAAGGTAACCTTCTAAACTCTATTTTCCCATCCTTATATACTATAAGCACAGCTTTGTTGTATACTGGAAACATGCTAATCTTGCCGTTCCTAACCCGCATATCAATAATTCCATTGAGTTTAGAAACACGCTGAAAATCAGAAGGAGCATTTTTATCAATTCCATTTGTTTTAAGCGCCGGAGGAAAAAAATACCCTCCAGTATGGCTAATTAGTAATGTCCGCCCATGTTTCAACCCGTTAACCCCTAAAACTTTATCCGGATAAAATAAAGCAAGATTCCTATCCGGCTGCACATCTTCCGCCTCAACAATGTCGATATCCAAGCCTCCGCTAACCTGATCATAATTATTAAGCTCAACCAATGTTGACCTTAAAACTAATTGTCGAGTATCAAAATCTACCGCTTTACCTTGAAGATTATCGGAACGTTTTGCAAATTGCGCTACTGGCTTATCCGGATCAGCTGGATCATAATTTATCTGTTTATAAGCTTGTACATCATAAACTCCACCGAGTCCATTTTTAACAACGCTGCCCAAAACCTTTTCTTTTAATTCTTTATTTAACCATTTACAAAATTCGAAAAAAGAAAACTCTTGTTCCTTAACTTTTTTATTTAATAAAAAAGCTTGATAGTGTCTAGATATTTCATTGGGCTGAAGTTTTCCCGGATAAATATCAAAAAGTAATCGCCAGGCTTTATCAGGGTATTGATCAACAACATATTCAACGATTGTTTGATACACACCTCCTCTTAACGCTTGACGAACCTGCTTCCAATCCGCTTTTTCAGCATCTAAAATTATTCTTGCTTCCCAAAATGCCTTCATTTCCATTTGCGTCTGACGAATACCAAAATAATCTTTTGCCGGCTCAATACCTGCAGGCACTTGAATAATTATCGGATAAGCCGTCGGGGGAACTTGCGCATCATAAATCAATGAATCCTCAATCCACTGCAATCCAGTCATAACCTGCGTATCGCGACTACCAGCTAAAAACAATCGAAAATGTGGCGCATTGATGCCATTAACAGTAAAATTATTTTCTTCGCCTTTTACTCCCAATACTGCTTGCCCATTATTAACTCGGTTAATAATCTTTGTAAATTCGGGTGTAGCAGTAAGCAGATTTGTCCCGGAAATTTTTGAACCGCTATCAATTATTTCAACTAATCCCTGCTCCAGGGCATCATTGATTAATGCATATCTTGGTATCCTTAAAAGCTCTTTTACATCATCAATAGTTGCATCCTGAGCAATCCTATCTTTTTTAGCAACTATAATTATTTTTGCGCTACCTTTATTTAACTTATTATTTTTCTTCCAATCCTCAATAATAAATCTTAAAAATTCCATATCTCCAGCCAACCCGGCATTCCTGCCAACAACATGAACATATTCATTTGCCTCTTTTAAAGCTTTAATAAAAATTCCCGAATCATCTATCTTCGAATTAACCTTCATATACTGAATCCATTTTTCCATATCTAAACTGGAGGTATTCTGGGCAATTTTCTCAGCCAGAATCAGAGCAATAAATAAATCCCGTTTATTTTGCAATTTTAAATTATCAAATATTTCAACCGCTCTATTATTAATCCTCCGAGCTTGCGAGATAACCTTATCTTCATCTTGTTTAAATTTTTGTTGATTATATTTATTCCTCAGCATCAAAATATCGCTTATTACCTCTTCTTGAGTTTTATCATCTCTAAAAAGTGATTTAACGACCTTTTCATATTGCTCGATATCTACACCCGGAGTACCTTTTATCCATTCCATTTCAGCCTTAATTACGTCAGCTTTAGTAGCAATTGTATAAACAAATCCATCCGGAGGATTGCTCAGTAGTTTATTCTTAAAATTAGAACGTTTAGCTTTGCCGGGAACATAAGAGGAAAAATACGCTCTTGGTACAAAGATCGAATTCTCAAAATGACGGGGTTCTACACTATATTCAGGAGACACAAGCGTATCAGTATAACAATTGCCAATTTCTAAAATGGATATTCCTTTAATATCTTTTAGAAAGATACTAATTTTCCCACTATACGTATAATCATTCACAACATCTGCATCATGTGTTCCTCGATCATACTCCTGCCAACTAGCAATTATTTCAATACTCCCAATATTCTGTCCGCTGATTTCAATCCACTGAGATATTCTGCGCTTATCTTCTTCATTAAACAAATCGCCTACTGTAGTCCAGCTTTTCTTATCTTGATAACCAGCATATTCAACTGGCAATCTGTCTACTTCTAGCCCGCTCGTGCCCATGGCGCCATAATCACCAAGTTTTTTAATTTGATCATCATTGAATAAACCACTGGCTTTTAAAACTTTGATTTTCTTGGCTCTTGTTTCCAATGACAGCGTACTATTACGATATATTCCATCTTTATCCGGTTGACCTAAATCACCTTTTTCACCTTCGGCTTGAGTTAAGTGGGCTTGCCAAATAATTTCAAATTCTTTATCACTAGGATTTCTATCCAAAGCTTTCTTTGCACGTACTTTACTTATGACCTGAGAAACATCTTGATCAGCCGTTAGTATTAGATTCGACCTTATGCTTTGCAAAGCCTCTAATGCAGCATTTGTACCGATTGTTTGTAGCATTTCAATTGCAAATAAGACACGAGCTTCCTGTTCTTCTGCGGCCTCTGCGTACGGGTCAGTATCTTGATTGAGATGTTCATAATCCGGTCTAACATATTCATTTGCAAATTCAACTAGCTTAGCAATAGTTTCTTGTTTTAAATTAGCATCCCCTTGTTTAGCGATAATGTTAATCGCAGCGCGAGTTGGATTATAATTATAAATAGATCTAATTTCTCGTATTGCTTCGCCTAAATTATTTGGTATTCTGCCAACCGTTTCTTGATGAAATATATTATCTACAATTTTTCTCGCTTTTAATGCTCTATCTGTGCCAATAATTTGCAGCATTTCAGTTGCGAAAGCAGCATTTTGTTCTTCTTTTTCTATGGTATCTTCTACGCGTCCATCCTCAAGTTGATAAAAATGCTCATAATCTGCTTCAATTTTTACTTGCGCAAGCTTAACTAATTGATCAATTGTTTCTTGTTGTAATAAACCATCATCCTTTTGATTAGCGATAATTTTAATAGCTTCACGCACCTTTACATCTTTATTGTAGATATTGTTTCGTATGATTTGTATTGCTTCGGCTAAATTATTTGGTATTTCGCTAAGGTTTTTAGATGATTCTTTGTAAACACTAGTTGGTGAGTTTGCAGTATTTGGACTTATGATTTGTATCGCTTTTAGTGCATTATCTGAGCCGATAATTTGCAACATTTCATTAGCAAAAGTAGCGTTAGCTTTTTCTTCTTCTCTTGCTTCTTCAACGCGGCCATCATCAAGATCAGAACCATGCTCCCAAAAAATTTCAACTTCTTTTTTAGCAAGTTCAACTAATTTATCAACAGTTTCTTGTTTTAAGTTAATATCTCCTTGCTCAGCAATAATTTTAATTGCATAACGTACCGCAGCATCTTTATTATAAATATTATTGCGCATGATTTGTGTTGCTTCAATTAGAGTTAAAATAGGAGTCTGTTTAAAAATTAAATCGTCTGGATTGGTGTTTGATTGAGTCTCAAAAGTTCCTGTTGATACCTTATCAAAAGGAAACATAAACCCAGCTAGACTAATCTGTTCAAAATTTACACCACCACTAAAATAACTTCTAATAACTTGACCACCATGAGTATAAACTGGCTCTTGACTATTGTATTCTCCTTGAGCAAAAGATTTCTGATATTGTTTAAAATAAGTTTCTTTTGACCATGATTCTTTAGAAGTTAAATTAGAGATATCTTTCGTATTAATTAACGAGGAATAAATTCCGGCTTTACCGTGAAAACGCAATTTAAACCAACGGGAAAGAATCAATGAATAATAAACTTGGCGTAACAAAGCATATCTTTTAGAAGAATTGACTTCTTTAGTAAGCCTCGGAATAATTAAGTCCCGAATAAGTTGAGACGAATATTCATTTAAAGCTCTTGAGCGTTCATCTTTAAAATTGTAAGTTGCGGATTTTTTTAAGTAATCTTGCTCTAGCATTACTTTTAGATTGGCTTTATAAACATAAGCGCTACCTTTAGATTCCCGCACTATAATTTCACCAGGAACAATCCAAGGGCGAGTCAATGTAGGAATAGTTACATTTTGATTGCCGTAAAGTTCAGCAGCTTTTTTATAAAGCTTAGTCCAATATTCTTTACCTTCAGCGGTCTGTGGTGAAGTAAAACTAGCGATGTCTTTTTTAAGCTGTAGATCAGTTTCCAACATAATCCTGCCTACATCAGTTTTCTCTAAATATGGATCAATAATTTGATCAATCGCATCTGGACGTAAATTAACCCAGAACATGCTATCCGGTAAAGATACGCCCACTAAAAAGTAGCTTAAGAGGGTTTTAGTAGCAATTTGAACTTTACTTTCAGAAAGATCTTTAACATCCCCTTTATCTAAAAGCACTTTAAAACTATCATTAGAAGGATCATAAGAAAAATATCGCAATTCTAATGGTCTAAATTTATCTTTTACCGAATTGGCATTAAGCTTAGAAAAATAGCCTGCAATATTTAACTCCGCAGCTACTTGAGCAAAACTCACCTGTTGGAATAACAAGCTAAGACTTAAAATCAAAGATAAAATTTTTCTCATTTTATACCCCTTTTTTAATCTTTTTATTATCAATAAACAAAAAAATCGGATATGGTCATTACTACTTTAATCCATGACATTCCGATTTGTCCTACCTAAATAGCGTCCTCCACCTCCTGAGAAAGCGCTTTCTTTTATATCCAAGGAGAGTTTAACATATATTTAGGCAATTTCAAGTTTTTTTAGGAGAATTAGGCTATATAAACAACCCAATTAATAAGCAAAAAATAATGAAATAAAATTATCCATTATAGTTTAATTAAACTGTTTTTCAATAACTCAACAAAATGCTTCTCCCAAAATTTACAATTAACAAAAAAAGGCCGGACAATTAAGTCCAGCCTTAAATTTATAAACTCCCCGTGTTGGTGCTAGAAATAACAGTATCTCTCAAATCACATTCCTATTATAGGTAGAATTTTAGCCAAATACAAGAGAATTACTGGCTTTTGAGATTGATTTATATGGGAATTTTACCATCATAATTGGTATTTTAGAGATAATTCAGATAATTCATTACAATTAAGATAAATAAAAATATTAACATATTACATTTTTAATTTTGCGAATCAACAATTATTAATGCTTCTTTTAATTCTGCCGAACTTTCACTAGCATTATCCTCTTCTAGCCTTAAGATATCCACTAAGCAGAGGAGTAAATTATCAGCATAAAAATTTATCTGACCTTTTTGCACGCAAGCTGCCACTAAGCCTTTAACGCGCGCCCCAGCAGGAGTAATTCCAGCTTGCACCATATTTTTAATTTGTTGAAGTTCTAAATCAAGATTTATTTTTTTAAGTTGGTCCAGGCTTAATTGCGGCAAAGTAAAATTTAATCCGTTCAAACTTCTCTGAAGCTGAATCCTAATTGGCAACGTACGCAGATCAATACCTCCTTTATCACTTTGACTAAGCGAAGTGTTTAATTTAGTAGAACTGCCGTGATCAACTTCCCCATCATTATTATTTTGAAATCCTAACTTCGAACGTAAGTAATTAATAAGTTCCAAGCTGACAGGAACAGTCTCATCAAGATTTTCCATAATATACCGCGTCTTATCCTGATAGATTTTAATATGTCGATCGATTAACATATCAAGCTCATCATCCGAAATAGAGTTATTAACCTCAGATGCCAGATCCATAAGAAAATCAAAGTTTGCCTTTTGAAGTAACTGATAAAATTGTGAATACTTTTCGTGTTCGACCCGCTCCCGTTCAGTCAAAGGAATACTGCGCTTAGCGGGAAGGAATGCAAAATTAATTAGATGTGCATTTAGCATATATTTTTTAGTTACTCGTACCAGCCTAGCAAGTTTAGGATCTTTATATTCTTTAGCATAAGTCAATAGATTTGAATCAAATCGTCCGAGTAACCCTTCTTCCTTAAGATTTGTAGCATAATCAACACCACTTTTGATTAACATTTCCCCAAAAAACGTTGTGCTTTGTCTCCAATAATCGTAGGCTCCCATCACTTTAAGGCTATCCAAAAATTCATCAAATGAATATAAAGGATCGAGCATATATCCAAAGCCAAAATCAATCCCATGTTTTTCTAGTATACTCAATGCTTTCAAATTTAATTCAACGGTAGTTCCTTTATTGAAGCGTTTAAGCGCACCATCGACAAACGATTCAACACCAAGAAAAACAAACTGCAAACCTGCTTGTTTATAAAGGTCTAACAGTTCTTCGCCATTAACAATCTCTTCAGCTCGCATAGCAACACTAAAGCGTACCTTATTTCCAGAGCGAACCAATGCTTTGGCCAGCGCGCGAGCATGCTCATAATCACCATTCCAAAAATCCTTATCAAAAATAAATACTTGATTTAAACCAGCAGTTTCAAGTTCTTTAAACATCGAAACTACGGTTTTAATTGGATAAGGTCGCCAACCTCTCGAATATATTTTCTTGTCCATACAGAACTTACAGTTCCACTTACACCCACGGCTTGTCTCAATATAATAATTTGAAAGCCGACTATTTTTAAAAACAGAAAGATTCTGCGCAAGCTGGTGGTCAATACGAGAAACATAAGCAGACGCCATTTTTTGTACCGAAAAAACTCCCTTATTGTTAACGAACAACTTATTACTTATTTGATCAATAGGCTTTCCGAACAATTTATTTTCAACAGCATCTAGAAAACCGGGTTCTGGCTCACCAGCGATCATTAAGGGATCTTTGATCTTACCACTAATAATTTTGTCGACAGCTATCTCAGAACCATCCAAAGCGAAAATACTTCCGTAAACAATAACTTGTTGCGCAATATCTAATAAAGGAACATTTTTAATAAAATCCGATAATATTTGCAGTGAAGCTGGCTCCTCTTGCAACACTTCGATACCAACAATATCATATTTCTTTTTAGCTATCTCTTCATCCGGTGTAGAATAACGACTAATATGTTCCACTTGCACAAGCCATGGCGGTATCTCATGATTAATGTATGATTCAATAGTAGTAGCAGGTAAAGAATTAAATATGCTGCAGCCGCGCATCGCTTCTTGAGTAATAATGCCTATTTTTATCGGCGCAGGTAAAAACTGCTTGGTATCTGACATAAATATACCCGTTTTTGCCGCGCAAACACTACGCATTATATCGGAAATAAGTCGCTCAAGTGATTCTTCTGAAAGAACCCGATAAAGAGGAACATCCGAAAAATTGTATGTATTTAGAACCCGCTCGCAAATCGCAGTGCTCAAACGTAACATCTGACTATTAAAAATCGTAAGATTATCCGGAGTGGGCACCTGCAGCTCACCTCGATAATCTTTAAAATAAGTATTGTAAATATCTTTATACCGGTCATACAGCGCTCTTAATGAATTTTGATCTGTGGGTAAATCCGCGACAAGATATTGCTTAATGCTGAGCTCCAAGCCTCCCATAAATGATTCAACATCATAATTTTGCGCACCCTGCCCGCCATATTTCTTATGCACCAGGTAACAGAATAGATTTTCACGCTGATCAGAACTACCCGATAAAGAATCTGGAATGAGAACATTATTAACCCGAGCAGCAAAATCTCTGTTTTTTTCCGCAAGATGCGCGATAGCTTCATTACGGTGGCTATTTAAGAAGTCCCTAACGTCTTTATGTAGCGCATAATTGGCTGTAAGCGCTGAAAAAATATCCGGTTGCTGATAATCTTCGGCAATCTCCTTTTGCACCGTAAAAGGCAACATAGGATTAGCCGCAATAACCTGAATCAACTGCTGTGCTTGTTCTCCTTTCACAATATTTTGATTTTTCGCCACCAGAAATAGCTTTTCCAAGATGGAAGGATACCGAGTTTTTTCCGCCAAACCTATAAGAATCGGGTAATCTAATCCTGCCTTGTTTGCTATCGCACGATGATCCGCTATAGAACGTGAAGTGGTGTTAGCTTTAAAAATATCAATATTCCATTCTCGGGCTTCTTGCAGTGGCTTATCGGCAAAAAAATTCTTTTGCAAGCCGTATATTTCGGTAATCGCCTGGAACAAAGTATCTCTCATAGATGAAACCTCTTCCAGCACTGCCCTTCGGCGTTTTTGCATAAAAAATAATTTCAAATCATCCGGAATATTATTATCAATTACTTTTGCCAGCGCCGCATCAATTTCAGATTGCTTATCAAGAGGGTTAATCGGTATAACTGAAATACCCGATCGCAATGATTTTTGTATTTCACGAAGGTGGAGCTTATCTATTTTTGCAATATTCAATGATTGGTTAATTTCATGATCACTCGCATATGCGATTTGACGCAATTGCTCCAGCATCCCACGTAACTCATAACGCCGTTTTAACATTTTTATTAAATCCCGATCGGAAGCCATCTTCATAATCATATTGGCAAAAAAGTAGGCCTGCTTCAAACGTTCTAGAACCGGAGCCGGTTCTGCCTGCACGCGAGTACCCTCAAGAACCAATCCTGACTGCGTATTCTGAGCGATATCAATGACGATCGAATTTGAACTATCTGCAGACAACCTTTTTTCTCCTACAATCCAAACGCAAATTTTTTCCGGAACTGAAGGCAAAGCGCCCAAGTTAAAGGTATTGCCGAAATCGAATTCTGTTTCTGGAACAAAATCGAGAAGATCGCTATTTTTCAGCACAACTATTAAATCAAGATCGTGAGTAAATTGCCGAGAAGATCGATTAGTAATAAAGCCCCCCACAACAGAAATACTTTTAATCTCGCTATCAAGCCCGTATCGCTTCTTGATCCGCTCAGTAATAAAATCTTTAATCTGCCCGGTATTAGCTACCGCTGCTACTCTATCTCGCAATATCTGCCGCTGTTGGTCATCACCAACGTCCCACCAAATATTACCAAAACGCAACAGCTCATCGCTACGTTCCTGTTCCTGCACAGATAATTTTTCAATTTCTTGTTCATCAACTTTAAAACCCCAGTTAACCTTGCGGGCAACTTCCTGATCGAGCACTTGGTCGACGCTACGACCACACACTGCCTGGATATACTCTTCCATATGCTTCCAAGGAAAACCAAGCAACAAACACATTTTTTCATCCAAGCGCCCGGCCTTATAAAGATCATTTAACACATTAAGATATACATATAAACCAAGGCCAGGGTCAGCAAATATATTCTTAATCATTTCAAGCTGAGTTCCAGCAGGAGGAGGATTTGCGATAAACTCGGGAGAATACCCCTCAACCAAGCGGTATAAATAAGAAAACCCTCTTTCCGAAAGCGCCTGCACGATAATATTGCTCTTCAGCAAGCCTCCTAGATAAGCCGATTCATCATTAAGCGTCCCCACAGATACTGATTCATAATATCCTCCCAATGCAACATTGCCGTTAGCATTAATGAACATATTATTCAAAATAAAAGGAGATGCATCTTTTTGCATAGCATGCAAGAATTGAAGCGATGAAGCAGCGTTTCTTTGCATCATTTTATTATAGCTAATATCTATGGTCACTCCGTTGAGCTCTTTACATTCCAGTGTTTGTTTCGCTTCCACTTTACCAATCTGGGTGAAATGGTAGGATGAATATTTGATAACATTCTCGATCATGGGATCATTATCTGGAATATTCCCATCTTTCGAAATGGAACGAAGATGAAGAGAAATATTATTAAACTTTCCAACCGCACGTCCTGCACAATAGAGATCAAGAATCCTACTCAAATGTTCATAACCATCTTTCCTGCCTGTGATACCATGCGCATGGAACAAATCCGCGCTCAAATTAAGCTCAATAGCTACCGGGACAGGATGCCGCAGCGCAGATTCTTCAAGACGCTCAAAAACCGCCCGAGCATGACC
This sequence comes from Candidatus Omnitrophota bacterium, assembly GCA_041650295.1. Classification (GTDB taxonomy): domain Bacteria; phylum Omnitrophota; class Gorgyraeia; order Gygaellales; family Profunditerraquicolaceae; genus UBA6249. The sequence goes on along the minus strand of JBAZLM010000004.1, from coordinate 9,544 downwards.
CTCATCCATTCCCCAGTCACCGCTAGAATATATTTTAATCTTTCCTACTCGGCTTTTTTCAATCAACGAGAAAACGCTATCTTCTTCAAGAAATGGTTCTCCTCCGCCGCCAATGACCAATGTCTTTAGTCCAGAGCCGGAATTAATCAACTCAATCGCTTTTTTAGTCTCCTGACTATTCAAAAACATCTCTGAATCTTTCGCACTGTCTAGAGGTTGTTTTCCCGAACTAAACAAGCAAATTTTACATCCTACATTGCAATAAAGTGATGGATAAACAACAACGGTTTCAACCATAGACTTTTGAGCGAGACTTTTGCTCATAGTATAGTTGATGTTCTTAACCAACAAATCCTGATAGGAGGATGAATCCATAAGAATTTCCCCATCCGGAATATAACAATAATATCTATCCTTATAATAAAAAGCATAGTCCCTACCCGGAAGATCAATCCACTGAAACTGGCTAGCAAACACTGCCCCTTGCCCCAATAAACCTTTTATTTTCTGAGGGGTAAAATATGCAGAAAGAATATTGATAAATATTTTCAAGTAATCCACATGGCTATTAGTGCGTTCCAACGAAAATGCATAATCCAGGACTGCATCTTCAACATATTCATCCAACAGTATGCCTTTTTCCTGCAAGAGCGCTTCGTGTTTTCCGTAAGTTTCACGGGCGCTCTCGATAACTTTTTTAATATGTTCGCGATATCCCTGAAGACTGGTTGGAAATTTTTTATCAAGCGCAACCCTTATCTCCTCCTCCCTCTCTAATTCCGCAGAACTTAAATAATCTCCGGGAAGATCAATAAGACGCCGGATATTTTCGGCAGCATCAGCGTCAATCATACCTACATCGACCATTTGCGTAGCTAGGGTTCCGTTAAAAGGCATATTCAGCGTAGAAATCGCATTAAAAAACCGATCTTGTGCCCGGTCATTATTCATTTCCTTAAGTTGAGCGAGGGCCTGCTTAAGAAATTCATAACCGGTAATGGCGGAATAATTATCACCGGCACCCGTATAATGTATCAAAGTTGTGTTATTTTGCTCCAAGAAAGGTACGATATTATGCATAGCATCATCCACTAAGAAAATGTGCGCATCATTAGACTGAATAGAATGCTTTGCCAGATAAGCGCTTAACCGTTGATATTTATTTTCACCCATTTTCGTGGAATAATCAAAAACATCAAAAGCGCTGTTTTGCCCAAGGCTAGAAAGGATAGCTTCGGTTTCCGAAGACTGAATCTGGCGACGAGCAGAGAAGGCCACAAAAGTCACCACCCTATCCGGAAAACGCGCTTGAAGTTCTTTTTTTAAAGAAACGCAATCAAGCACAGTCTCATAAAGCCCTGCTTTAAGCAGACGGTTTTCATGTTTCGTATTACGATTAAAAAAATCCTGCTTTTTATCAGCAGCCCAGTCCGGTATAGTGGCGAATGTATCCCCAAACCACTTCTCAGACCCAACATATCCTTGAGGCCTAAAGACTACATTATCAATATCAATAAATGCCAACAACGGCTTTTTATCTCCAGCGGCGGCCTTTTCCACCGCTGCCACAACTTCCTCTTGCTTGGCTACAGATATAACCTTGTCTCTTTTAGCAAAAAGACGATGGTACCCACGCGCTATTAGATTTGCACCGTAGACAGAAATTTCGTCTGCACGTTTTATAACCGGCATGCCATAACTATCCAAACCAGCAAAAGCAGAATATTTTGGTAAAGCTTCCATAAAACTATTAACCCCCCCATGACCAAACCTTCCAAATCCAGCGTTAGGAACAACATCCCGGATTGACTCAAGCACGCCATACATATAAACATATGCCGGCAACACGCTGTCACGCACCTGTTGCTGATTGGCAAGTTTTCTTTGAAGGTATGCCAACTTATCGCTATATGTCCGACCAGATATATTCTCAAAATTAACTAACGATGCCGCAAGTATAGCGATGCTCCCTTTAATCCCGGTATCAATAAAAACAGTGCGCGCGCCATTATTGAGAATAGCCTGCGGCAAAATATTATCCTTTACATATTTAAATATTTGCTCTACCTCCGGATCACTATTTATTAACTCCAAAAATGAACGCGCCGCTAACAGGTAAAAAAGACTTTCACAATCATTTTTGTATTTTAATTTTAATTCCGCTAATTCTGCCGCGGTAACGTCTCTGCCTTGTTTTTTTACCAGGGATTCTATTCCATCTAGAAACCATCTCTGGGCTTGTTCCCGCGCCTCATAAACTACCCGCTCAACTAATGAGTCGCGATTATTCGTTCCCTGCAAAAAAGACATCACTTTTGTCGAAAGAGCATATTGTATCTGGGCGTGTTCAGAGCTATACTTTAAATCACGACGATTATATTCCGCCCGTTCTGCTTTCGTCATAAACGACTGCCGGTTAAGATAGACAAAAAGTGGAGCGCGCCGATTAGCTTCAGGATCAGATAAAATAGGATAGCTAAGGGGCTCGGAATCAGTAAGAAACATTACCGGATAAAAATCTTTGGTCAGGCCTTTTTGATCCGCGAATTCCTTGAGCCCTTGATCAAATATTGAAGTCGTAATGAACAGCTGGCGCTGATAAAAATCATACCGGTTCGCTTGTAATCGATCTATTTGAGAATAAACTGAAGAAATAAGTACATCCGTAAAATACCGGTAAAAATACTCCTTTCCATCCCCATTATTTATTCTAAAAATCTGTCCATAACGTAGGTTTAATTCCTGGAAAATAACATCGAGAGAATGACGCACATAATACGGCAGGTATTGTTTTATACTTTCCTTAAGCTCAAAAGAAGTATATGGATATGTGAGTCGTAGAACTTTTTGTATTAGATCTAAAAATTTACCCGTGCACTCTTCTGCCGCTTTTTGTGTATCTGCATTTGAGCTAGAATCTAAAAAAATCTCTTTAAGGCGTTGAACTGATAAGTCTGCCAAATATTTTTGATTTGGCGCTTCTACTGCTGAAAATCCGTCTTCTCCTAATGCCAGAGTTTTAAGGTTACTCAAAAAAGCTTCATCAGAAAATATCTTAGTAATGCATTCTCGAGCGTTATAATCCTCTCCCACTTTAAAATTATCGAACGTATCGCGGCGAAGAAGGCTTTTATCACCTTTCAGAGCATTGCGCATATCCAATTGCAGTTGCTCTTTGCTCAAAACTTCCGGGCTAGACCTGCTTTCTTTCTCTGCCATCCATATAGGCATTTCATTAAGAAGCGCATGATCCTTTAAAACATTTTCTAAAACACTGGTAAACGAAAGAATTTCATTTTGATATGGGTGCCCGGTTTTCTTTGACTTAATCACCTCAAGCGTATCTCTAAGCTGCCCTGCCGTTTCAGCATGACGAATATTACCAACATCAAAAAATGGGTATTCTTTGGCAAGCCATTCGAATAAATCCGGAAACTGCTCGTAATCTTGCGATAAATCATTGATTATCTGATTAGTTAAATGATTATGCAAAGCACAAAACTTGCACTTCTCATCCTGAAGAGGCTTTATAGTATTGATTGTTTCAGTTCGTTCCACGCTTTTAACAATCTTTTGGAATCCATCTGAAATATGCGCATATGAACCACCACCTTTATACGCACGATGTTCACATACATATACATTACCATCGCCACCGACCGTCATCCTGACAAAAGGAGCAAAACAACGGTCGTAACTTTTTACCTGGTAACCATCTTTAAGCCCGGCTACTGAATTTTTAGCGTCATCCTCTTCTTTAGATAGATTTATACGCGTGTGGGATTTGGAAAACTCATGCTGTAAATTCTTAATGCAGTCATAAGCATTCTCGATATCTACCAGACTAGGAGCCCCTTCTGATTTAGTATGAGGCATTCTAAAAGAAATATCATCTACCCCAAGCTCAACTGCTGTCTTTACCGCGGCAATGAGCTCTTGCGGAGAACAATTTTCATCCTGAAGCACGTAACTTATCCCGATATGAAGACCAGATGCACTCTGATTACGCAACCCGACTACTCGCCTTGTATTATCTATAACGTTTTGATAAACAGCTCGTGCTGATTCAGAAGATTTGCCGTCTAATTTTAATTTATGATACGATTGCCACGATCCAGCATCCAAGCTTATGTTCAGCAACTTAGCGCTTTTTTCGCTATCACCTACAATAATGCGTGCGGATTCCTCATTAAGCCCGACGCCGTTGGTAGTAATACCTACCCAGAACTTATGATCGATTGCCTTACGCAAACCAGCGAGGGTTGCAGCCTTTCCCTTGATGGCAAGTGGATCATTAAAAAGTCCCCCAAATTTTATATCGGTAAAAGACGTAGATGAAGCTTTGTTATATTCAATAATCTGATCAATAAAACGTTCTATCTCTTGTGGCTCTAAAGATGAGTCTTTATGGCTCGCACGTCTTTCTCCTCCGATGCAATATCGACAGTTGAGTTGACAATCACCGCTAACATGAAACTCGACCGCTATCGGATGGTGCTCTTTACCTTTAACAATCGCTTCGAAGACCTTACCATAACGCTCCATATTGCGAGCATAACCTGTTGGTAGACCACGTTCATCAAAGAACAATTGCTTATACTTAGATAAAACAACATTCTTAGCTGTAGCCGGTGTGATCATCTCCACGGCTATATCTATTCCTAAGGATTTTACTAGCTCTTTAAGAGTATCTGGATTCGTTCTTACAACATCAACTAAATTGCTACCCACATTTTGGCTCAGCGACTCCAATATGCTCACAATATCCTGATCTAAACCAGCATCGGCTGAGGCAAAAACTTTCCCAAATAGACCAGCTAACTTTTCCTGGCTCTCCCAGCTAATCGTAAATCCTTGCGCGCGAAGAGTCTCGATTAAAACATGCAAAGTCTCATACCCGTGAATAAATTTTATTGCCTGCTTCAAACTAACTTTCTTCCCAAAAAACGGTTCAAGATTCTTTAAATGCTTTAACAACATATTCCGATGAACATAAACAACTTTACTATCCGGGACATGCACATAAAAACCCCGAATTAGATTTTTTAATTCGACTATTTTGGATATACTTAGATCATCTTCTTTTACTTCATTTTTAGGTAAAATCGGACGTTGCGTATTTACAGTTAAAGCCGCTTCATCCACTTTTAATTTACCATCCGCACTAATGTTGACTCCGATAAGATTTTTAACCTTACTAAAAAATTTGCCCGGACCAACGGTAATTAGTGTCTGATTAGCAGCCATTGCGTCATTGCCGAAATTTACTCCTCCACTAAAATAATTCCTGACCACTTGTCCATAGGGTGTATAGACGGGTTCTTTGATGTTGTATTGGCCTTGGGTAAAGTTTTGTTTATAGGAGTTAAAGTAGGTGTCTACAGAGTAAGGAGTGTTGGTTTTAAGGTTAGTTAGGTCTTTACGGTCGATTTGTTGGGCATAAGGATTATTAGGGTTGTTGAGGTTTCGGGCTTTAAACCATTGAGCTAGGATTAATGAGTAATAGACCTGACGCAGTTGAGCATAACGTTTAGCCGAGTTAATCTCTTTAGTGAGTTTAGGGATGATCTCTTGTCGAATGATTTGACTAGAGTATTCATTAAGTTGTTTGGCTTTGTCATCTTTAAAAGAGTAGGTAGAGTTATCTTTTAAGTAATCTTGCTCTAACATAACTTTTAAAGTGGCTTTATAGATATAAGCATTGTTGGTTGATTCCCGGATGATGATCTCATCAGGAACTATCCAAGGTCGAGTTAGAGTTGGAATGTTAACGTTCTGGTTACCGTAGATCTCATTAGCTTTAGCATAGAGCTTGTTCCAGTAGGCTTTGCCTTGAGAGGATTGTGGGTTAGTCGCTTCAGCGGTGTCTTTTTTAAGTTGGAGATCGGCTTCTAGAAGGATCTTACCGACTTCGGTTTGTGCTAGTAGTGGATCAATGATATTAGTGGGAGCATCTGGTCTTAGGTTTACCCAGAAGGAGCTGTTGGGTAGAGCAATCCCCACAAAGAAGTAGTTGAGTAGATCTTTTGTAGTAGATTCGATCTCTTGGTTTTTAGGATTCTTAGTATCCCCTTTATCAATTAATAGTTTAAAGTTGTTGTTGAGTTGATCGTAAGAGATGGATCTTAGATGAACAGGGCGGAACTTATCTGGAGATAGTACATTAGACAAAGCATTGCCAGCGGAAGCAAAGCGACTAGATAAGTTTAGCTCGACGCTAGCTACCTGAGCAAAGCCAGTCTGCTGGAGTAAAAAAGATACACACAGCAGAATAGATAAGATTTTTTTAAGTTTAGAGTTTTTCATATTTATGCCTACCGGGCTCATGATGCAACAAGTATGCTATATAGGTAAGGCAAATTCAAGGAAAAAAGAGAATAAAAAGAAAACGTTTTCTTCCCATACTTCCCCTTTTCCTGACTCGCTTTCTATATAATGACCAATTATTAGACGTTATTGCTTCCCTATTCGCATTTTTCTTGTTATATACAGCCCATTATAAATGAGACCTACTCGAGATAATTAGTGTAATTCCATCCATATCTTGCCAATTCTGACTTTTTATATAGTGATCACCAGGAGATTATTACTTTATTAAAAATAATCTTGTAAGCGATGTCGTATCTATTTGAAACATCAAGACATAAAAAAGCCCTAACTCAATAACTGAATCAGGGCTTAATTCATCTCTATCTCTGCAAATTATGCAGTAAATTTGGCTCCCCGTGTTGGTGTAACTAATAACTGTATCTCTACTATAACTTAGTTACTATGGGCATAATTATGGACTATTATTCCAAAATTATAAAGTTTAGAGATAAATTTATAAGTTAAATTTTTAAAATTAATGGTTTCTGCGAGACGCGTAAGCAAAAGATAGAAAGTAATTCCGCCAAGACCTTTCAGAGGACATAAACTGATTTACCCCAAAGAAATAATCAACTATTGCTTCTCTTAATCGGGTAATTTCCTGTAGATGTGCATAATTTTTTTCTGTTTCTAGGGTTAAATCAATCAGCTCTAACGCTCGTTCAAATGCCTTTTGAGCGTAATCAGCATTTTCCTTTACCCGCCAATTAAGCGCACGCTCAACTTCACTACCAATATTGGCCATCTGATCAATCAATGACAACTGACTCCAGCGACCAGCTGCTAAATCTTTATGCTGATAATTCATTATTTAATCCTTTTAGCAACTATTACAACAATTTTCTTACGCATTTCTTCATTCTCTATTCCACGACTTCTATTCCCTTGAGAAGGACGCATATTAATCATGGAATCAAATTCAACAAAATCATCTCCCTGAATTTCTGGATAAAGATTAATTCCCCAAAGACTTTTTTGTTTTGACCCATCCTTCAAAAGCAATGCTTCCAAATCAGAATGAAGTTCCGCATCAACTGCAATAATTTCTCTATCAACATCAACTACAGCCTTGACCAAATTACCAAAAGTAGCGACGGCCATCTGTTTCAGCTCATCTAATTTTAATGTTTCGATTATTATTTTCATAGTGCGATTATACCTCAACAAAAAGTCTTCTGCAAGTCATTACTTACAGAAGACTTTTTCTCAACCTTAAAATTTATACAAGTTTGAATCTTATTTGGCTCCCCGTGTTAGTGTTACATATAACAGCATCTCCCTAATCGCATAACTATTTTAGGTAAAATTTTAACCAAACACAAAAGCATTACTAACTTTTGAGATTGTTTTATATGGGGGATGTTTCCATTTTACTGTGTTATGAAAGATAAGCAAAGTACGAATGCTTATTTTAGATAAAGATTTTATATATCTAAAGACATTGATACATTAAGACAGCTTAAACCTTATCATTATCTTTAATGGATGCTAACATCTGCTGAACGACCGAAATATCTTCGATACTTGCCAGTGCTAATAAAACATCGCCACCTTCGATAGCTGTAGATCCGGATGGAATAATAAACTTTCCGTCCCGTGAAATAAGCATAATCAAAAATTTTTCCGGGATATTTAAATCTCGGATCATTTTACCGACCACCACGGAATTATAGGGAACCATTAAATCTTTTAAATCCGCATCAACACCTTCTGTTTTCTCAAATTCGATAGGATAACTTTTTCGATTAACCCAAGGTGCATTCAGTTTTAACATTTTAGAAATTACTGGTATTGATGTTCCCTGAATAAGAACCGAAGCAATCACAATAAAGAAAACAATATTAAAAATAGTATCTGCCTGCGCAATACCTGCCATAAAAGGAAAAGTTGCCAAAATAATCGGAACCGACCCCCTAAGTCCAACCCAGGCAATCATCGCTTTCTTTTCCACACTTATTTTAAACGGCAACAAGCATAAAAATACGCTCACCGGACGGGCAATAACCATCAGCAGAAAAGTAAGCAATAACCCCGCGCCGATTAATGGAAAAATATGCGAAGGGAATACAAGCAATCCCAAGGTTACAAACATTGCAATCTGCATCAACCAGGCTAAGCCATCGTGAAATTTTACGATCATCTTTTTATTTGGAAAATCTGCCTGGCCCAGAATTAATCCGGCAAGATACACCGCCAATATTCCATTACCTTTTAAAAAGATAGCCGTTACATAAGTTAAAAGAACTAGCGAAATCATCACTACCGGATATAAACCTTCATAATATAATTTCAAACGATTGACGAAAAATATAATGAATCTGGCCATAAGATAACCAACCAAAGCCCCCATCGCCATATCCAGAAAAAATTTAGGAATCATCACCAAGATATTGACATTCTTTGCCGTCAAAAGTCCGATAAAGCCAACCGTTAAAAAAACTGCCATCGGATCATTACTTCCAGATTCAAATTCCAATAAGGGTTTTAAAGGTTGTTTTAAACTTATACGTTTAGATCTTAAAATATTAAATACGGCAGCAGCATCAGTAGAAGAAACTATGGAGCCAAGAAGCATTCCTTGAAGAAGAGAAAATTTCAAAATATAAACTGCAAACAGTCCGGTAATAATTGCGGTTAACAAAACTCCAAACGTGGATAGAATCGCTCCGGGCCAAATAATAAGTTTAGTTTCTTGCCAATTAGTATCTAAACCTCCGGAAAAAATAATAAAAATAAGAGCGACAATTCCCAGAGATTTTGCCAACTGAGCATTATCGAAATAAATCCCTCCGATGCCTTCTGAACCAGCAAGCATCCCAATCGATAAAAACAACAATAAAACAGGAATAGCAAATCTGTCCGAGATTTTACTCGAAACAACGCTCAAAAACATTAAGATGGCTATCCATAATAAAATATTTTCAATAATCATAAATAATTACTCCGCTTTTCTATTATTTTACAGATTGTTTATTTAATTATAAACCATGAAATTTATAATTACAAACAAAAAAAGCTGGACAATTAAGTCCAGCCTTAAATTTATTAACTCCGGTCTTTTTATCTTCTAATCGTCCAACTATTTGAGAAATAATAACTGCTGGCTATCTGGTAATTTACAACGGGCATTTACATTGCCTTCTCGATTTCTTTAACTATTTCCTTATATTTCTCA
>JBAZLM010000003.1:0-133771 GCA_041650295.1 Candidatus Omnitrophota bacterium | reverse complement strand
ATTTAATCGCCGCTATTTTAATGAATTAATTGTTAAAGAAGCCAACAATCAAAAGCATTTACCGACGGGTTTATCGATACTAATGCTTGACATTGATAATTTTAAAAAATATAATGATACACAGGGGCATCAGGCCGGAGATTTATTATTAAAAGATGCCGCCAAGGTGTTTAATAACTCTGCGCGCTCAACTGACATGGTTTGTCGTTATGGCGGAGAAGAGTTTGTGGTGGTGATGCCCAATACTAGTAAAGCGGTAGCGGTGACGGTGGCCGAACGTTTGCGCGTGCAATTTTGTCTTTATCTACCGGCATCGGTAAGTATTGGAGTGGCGAGTATCCCGGATGATGCTACTGACTCAGAGACTTTGATTAGTAAGGCTGATGCGGCATTGTATCAAGCTAAACAAACCGGTAAAAATAAATGGTGTGCGGCTTAACCCCTCACCTTCTTCTTTGATTAAGCTATTTAATTTTGTTTTTAAATTTAATATTAAGAAGGTGCGGGATTAAATGCAGATTTCGATATTAGAGCCAAAGAAGGCAGTTTGGGAAGGTCGAGCCAAAGAAGTACGTTTGCCGACTCAAGATGGAGAGATCTGTGTTTTAGATTTTCATCAACCTTTTTTAGTGCGATTAACTAAAGGGATAGTACGAGCCGATAAGCAACGTTTAGCGATTAAAGATGGCTTGGCTTTTTTGCAGAGTAATAATTTAATTTTATTTGTGGAGATCTAATAAACCATGTCAACTCTAGCCTTGATTTTTGTAATGTTTTTAAGTACTGCCGGTCCGGCAGCCGTAATTGCCATTGTTGGTTCATCCGCCGTAAAATCTGTGGCGCGTAATCCTTCGGCTTCGGCTAGGATCTTTATGGTGATGATTTTGTCATTTATTTTTTCTGAGGCGATTGCGGTTTTGGCATTATTAATTATTTACAATTTATTTGCTAATAAAGAGGTCTAAACGATGTTGGCCATTATTATAATTATTCAGGCGATTACTTTTGTAGGATTTTATTTTTTATTGCGTTTTCTTTTTGCTCGACAAGAAAATGAGGCTTTAGCCCGATTAAATATTTTACATGAAGAAAATTTGATTAAAGAGCAACAGTTGACCGATGAATTAGAAAGGGCTAAAAAAGAAGGGGACGCCGAGATCAAGCGGGCCAAAAATGAAGCCAGTCTAATTATTGAAGAAGCGCGTAATGAGGCTCTGCGCTTGCGTTTGAATATGGAAGAGCAGGCCAAGGTAGAAGTAAATAAAATTATCGCTGATGGCCAGATTGAGTCGCAAAGAGAAAAAGAAAAATATTTAAAAGAGTCTCAGGCGCATAGTTTAGATTTAGCCCACAAATTAGTAGAAGCGCTTTTAAGTGAAAAAGAGAGAACGGTTTTACAGCATGATTTTATCTCTGCGACAATTACTGAAATTTCTAAACTCCCTAAAGAGCAGTTTCCCTCTCAAGTTGAGAAGATTAAAGTTATCTCAGCAATTGCTTTAAATAAAGAGCAAAAAGAAAATTTGCAAAAAATTATAAATGAAAAAACCGGACGAATAATGGCCATAGAAGAAGCTTTAAAGGCTGAATTAATCGGTGGTTTAATTGTGGAGATTGATGGCTTGGTTATTGACGGAACATTAAAAAATAAACTGCAAAGAATTCTTCCAACTTTTAAAATAAAATAATATGCAAATTCAAACTTTGGATATTAAAGAGGTCGGCAAAGTCGAAGAAGTCCGCCAAGGAATTATTAAAATTAGTGGACTGCCAAATTGCGCTTATGGAGAAGTTATCGAATTGGCCAACGGCTATAAAGGGATGATTATTGAATTTAATCCCTCAGGAGCTTACGGGATTGTTTTTGGTGATGAGCAGGGGGTTAGAGTTGGCGATCCAGTTTATAGTAAAGGGGAATTATTAAGTGTGCCGGTAGGAGAAAATTTTATTGGCCGCGTAGTGGATGCATTAGGTCGACCTTTGGATGGTAAAGAAGAGATTGAGCCATCCGGATACAATCCGGCATTTCGCGAAGCTGCCGGGGTAATGGAGCGTGAGCCGATTAACCAGACGCTACACACCGGAATTAAGACGATTGATCTTTTGATTCCTTTAGGCAAAGGCCAACGTGAGTTAATTGTCGGTGACCGTCAGATTGGTAAGACCAGCGTGTGTCTGGATACAATTATTAATCAAAAAGGTAAAGATGTAATTTGTATTTATTGTTGGATTGGTGGAAACAACGTAGCTTTTAATAAAATAATTCAACAGTTAAAACAAAAAGGAGCGATGGATTATTGTTTAGCAGTTTCTGCTTCGGCAGGAAGCTCCACCGCGGAACAATATCTTTGCCCGTATACTGCGGCTTCTTTAGGTGAATATTTTATGTATAAGGGTAAAGATGTCTTAGTGGTTTTTGATGATCTGACTAAACACAGTTGGGTTTATCGGCAGATGTCATTATTATTAGAGAGAGCCCCGGGACGCGAGGCTTATCCGGGAGATATCTTTTTTTTACATTCGCAATTAATGGAGCGAGCTGGCCGCCTAAAACAAAAATTTGGTGGCGGATCGATGACTTTTCTACCGCTGGCTGAAACATTACAAGGGGACATTACTGGTTACATCTGTTCGAATATTGTTTCGATGACCGATGGGCAAGTTTATTTAAATACTAATCTTTTTCAAGAAGGATTTAAACCGGGAATTGATTTGGAGTTATCGGTTTCACGTATTGGTAGTAAGGTGCAGTGTCCAGCGATTAAAGAATTAAGCGTGGGTCTGCGCTATGAATATGTGCAGTTTAAATCTTTGTTGCGTTTAACCCGCTTAAGAACTAAACTTTCGCCGGAGGCAACGATGCAGCTGCAGCGCGGCCATACCTTGTATGAGCTTTTAACTCAGGAGAATAATGCCCCACTCTCTCAAGCTGAGGAGATTGCCATCTTCTATGCTTTTCAGCAAAAAATCCTAGAGTCATTGGATTTAAGCCAGGTTAAGTTATTTAAAAAAGATTTTTTTGCCCATTTAGAAAAATATAATCATAGCTTAGTTGATGATTTAAATAAACGCGGTGAATTAACTCCTGAGGTTAAGTCAACTTTAGATAAAGCAATTAAAGAGTTTTTTAGGACTCTTTTGCCAGGATAAATTTAGATGATTCCCATTGGCAAGTTAAAACAAAACCTGCTCTTTAATAAAAATTTAGGAAATTTAATTGAAGTTATGAAGATGGCCGCTACTTTACAGTTTAACCAGTTTCGCCTACTGCAAGAGCCATCAGAAAATTTTTCTGTTCTTTTAAATGCGGCTTATAGTGCGATACCTTTAGATGGTTCAACCAACAGTTTTTTTAATCCGCCGGCCAAGCTACCCGGATTAATTGTTTTGGTTAGTTCAGATGGGGGATTTTTAGGTGAGCAAAACACTTTGTTAGTTAATCGACTCCTCTTGGCTAAGGGCAAGCAGGATGAGATCGTGGTTTTAGGTCAACAGGGGATTAATTATCTTAATGAAGCCAAAGAAAAATTTATTAGTTTTGAATCGCCGGGTGATAAATTAGATTCGCAAAAAATTGGTTTATTGGGTGATTATGTGGCAGAGCGTTATTTTAAACAGGAAGTTAACCGGGTTACGGTAATTTATTCTAAGTTTATTAATATTAACGTGCAGCAGACCGAAATTGAAAATATTCTTCCTTTAGAGCGCATGGAGCCGCGAGGATATAAAAGTAAAGATTTGTTGGTGGAGCCCAATATTAAATCGGTGCTTGAAGGCTGGATAAAGATCTGGTTAGATTTTCGTTTTTATCATATTTTTTGGTCATCAAAATTGGCTGAGCATGCCGCTAGAATTATGCATTTGGAAGGCAGTGTACAGGAGTTATCTAAGTTGAATCAGCATTTACATATGGAGTATTTTAAATATTTGCACGGGATCTCTGATAAATCGATTCGTGAGCTTTCGGCAGCACGTATGGTTCGAAGGAATAATTAATGAATATGGAAGAAAAATTAGGCAAAGTAATTGCAGTCTATGGTTCAGTGGTCGACGTGCAATTTCCGGTCGATGTAGAATTACCGGAGATTAAAGCGCTGCTTAAAGTTTTAGGCAATTTGCAGAAAGAAGTTTTATTGCATGTAGTCGAGCATCGCATGCATAATGTTTGTCGCTGTATTGCTTTAGGTTTTACTTATGGTGTTGGTAGGAACATGTCGGTTAGACAAGAAAAGCAGGGATTAGTCATTCCGCGTAACATTGAAGCTCTTTACGGCCGCGTTTTAAATGCGATGATTAAGCCGGTAGATTATAAAGAAGGTTTTGATTTAACTGATGGAATAGCCATTACCAATACCGTTTCGCATGCTAAGCTGGAAGTCTCTCCGGAAGGTCAATCTAAGGCTGAAGTGATTCAAACCGGAATAAAGATGATTGATCTTTTGTTTCCGCTAGTTAAAGGTTCTAAAACTGGTTTGTTGGGAGGCGCGGCTTGCGGAAAAACCATTTTAATTCTAGAAATTATTCACAATATTATTACTTATCAAAGTGGCACTTGTATCTTTGCCGGAGTTGGGGAACGTATTCGCGAAGGAAACGAACTTTATTACGAATTTGAACGTGCTGATTTATTAAAACGTTCAATTTTAATTTTTGGTCAGATGAATGAATCTCCGGGTATGCGTTTTGAGGCAGCAAATTCGGCGGTGGCGTTGGCAGAATATTTGTTAGAGCAACGCAAAGACGTTTTATTTTTTATGGATAATGTTTTTCGTTTTGTGCAAGCTGGTAGTGAGCTTTCTACGCTTTTAGGAAGAATCCCTTCGGAGGGTGGATATCAGTCCACGTTGACTAGTGAGATTAGTCAGTTGCATGAAAGAATCCGTTCAGAAAAAGGTGCTAGTATTACGGCCATCGAAGCAGTTTATGTCCCAGCCGATGATTTAACGGATCCGGCGGTTGTGGCGATCTTTGCGCATATGGATAGCTTAGTGGTTTTATCGCGTAGTTTAGTGCAGCGCGGACTTTATCCGGCAATTGATCCGTTATTGTCTTCAGCAAATTCATTGAGCCCGGCAATAGTGGGTCGTCGACATTTTAATGTGGCTCAAGAAGTCATTAGACATTTTCGTCGTTATGATGAATTAGAGCGCATTGTTTCCATTATTGGTAAAGAAGAACTTTCTCCGGAAGAACGAATTATCTTTGATCGCGCTAGAAAATTGCAAAACTTTTTAGCCCAACCATTTTTTACTGCTCAAGTTTATACTGGTAAACCCGGAGTTTATGTAAATATAGAAGATACGATTAGTGGGTGTGAAAAAATTGTACAAGGACAGGCCGATAAACTGGATGAATCCCGTTTGTTTTCTATCGGAAAACTGGAGATTGACTAATGTTAATAAAATTATTAGGTGAGGTTTTAGTAAAAAAAGGTTTGGTTACGCAAGAGCAAGTGGATGTTGCTTTAAAAGAGTCAGCTGGCAATGGAGAGATGTTAGGTAAGATTCTGATTAATCAGGGCCTAGTGAAAGAAGTTGATCTTTTAAAAGTATTGGCCGAACAATTTAATTTACCATTTTATTTACATTTAAAAGAAGTGCGTATCTCTTCAGAGGCTGTTAAAGCCGTGCCGGCAAAATTTGTGCAACATTATGGTTTTATGCCGATTAATTTAGAAGGTTCTGTATTAACGGTGGCCGTATATAATCCGATGGATGTCTGGCTGGCTGAGAATATAAAATTAAATTTAGGATTTCAAGTAGCTAGGGTTTTAACCAGCCGTCATGAAGTAGAGACAGCGATTCGTAAATATTACGGAGCAGTGGCTGGCACGGTGGATAAGATTATGGAAGATAAGGCCAGCGCCGGTACAAAATTAGTAAAAGATGAGAGCGTGGAAGATATTGAAAGAAATGCCGATGAGGCTTCGGTTATAAAATTAGTGAATCAAATTATTACTGAGGCGATAAAAATGCGGGCTACCGATATTCACATTGAAATTTATGTGGATAAAGTAGTGTTGCGTTATCGTATCGACGGTGTTTTACGCGAGATGAAGATGCCTCAAGATGCTTATTATATTGAGCCGGCAATTGTTTCTCGCATTAAGATTATGTGTCATTTAGATGTGGTAGAGCATCGCATTCCGCAAGATGGTCGGGCTAAAGTAAGATTACTGGATGGTCAAGAAGTGGATTTGCGGGTATCAATTCTGCAGGGCTACTTTGGTGAAAATGTAGTAATCCGCATCTTACCTTCGCAGGTTTTATTAGATCTAGATAAAATTGGTTTTTCCGTGCAGGATTTAGAGACGATTAATAAATTGATTCAAAAACCGCACGGGATTATTTTATTAACTGGTCCTACCGGAAGCGGAAAAACCACGACTCTTTATACATGTTTGAGCCGATTAAATCGTAAAGAAGTTAAAATTATTAGCATTGAAGATCCGGTTGAATATGCGATTGAAGGAATTACGCAGATTCATGTTAATCCTAAAGTGGGCTTAACCTTTGCTGCGGCTTTAAGAAGTGTTTTAAGACATGATCCGGATATTATGATGATCGGTGAGATTCGCGATTCAGAGACAGCGGATTTAGCTATCCGTTCTTCTTTAACTGGGCACTTAGTTTTCTCAACTTTGCACACCAATGATTCAGCTAGTGGTATTGCTCGTCTGATGGACATGGGTATTCAACCATATTTATTAGCTTCCTCAGTAGAAGTAATTATTGCCCAACGTCTGGTGCGTCTACTTTGTCCATTATGTAAGGGTAAAGGCTGTGAGTCTTGTAGTGAAACTGGATTTAAGGGGCGCCGTCCGATTTATGAAATTATGGTTATTGACAATAATATTCGTCAGATGATTGTTGAACATAAAAATGCCCAAGAGATTAAGGATAAAGCGCGTAAAAATGGCATGCGTACGCTTATGGAAAACGGGATGCAATTAGTCGAGCAAGGCCTAACTACAAAAGAAGAGATCTTGCGCGTGGTGGAGCTAGAATAAAATGGAATTTAAATATAAAGCTAAAAAGAATCTTAATGAAGTTGTGCAAGGCAATCTGCAAGGCGCTAGTGTTGAGAGTGTGCTGGAGCAGTTGCAAAGCCAAGGATTAGTGCCAATTTCAGTTGAGCCAGTAGCGGTAGTTTTGTCAGCCTCCGTTTTAGATTTAAAAAATAATGCAAAGATAAAAGCTGGTAAGTTTGGCTTAAAACAGTTGACCTTGTTTACGCAGAAACTTTATAATTTGATTAATTCTCGTGTAGAGTTATTAAGTGCTTTAAGGCTTTTAGAAAAAAATTGTGATAATCGGGTTGAAAAAAAATTATTGGCGGAAATAATCCATCAGATAAAAGAAGGAGTGCCTTTTTCAACTTGTTTGAGCCGCTATCCGAAATATTTTCCCAGGCTTTATGTAAATATTGTGCATACCGGAGAGTCTACCGGAAAACTTAAAGAATCATTGGTGCAGTTATTAGATTATTTGCGCAGGCTTTCCGATTTAAAATTAAAAGTAAAACAAGCTCTGGCCTATCCGATTTTTATGAGCGTAGTGGGGTTGGGGACAATTTTTGTGATGCTTACTTTTGTCTTGCCGCGCTTGGCGGGGATGTTTGATGATTTCCAGGCACAACTACCCATGCCGACGCTGATTTTATTAAAAATTTCTAGCTTTTTACAAAGTTATTGGTGGATAGTTATTCTTTTAGTTACAGTATTGACTTTTATTTTAAAGATCAAGGGTGCGGATAAAGAAAGTATACTTAGTCGTTTGAAATATCATATTCCGCTGGTTAAAGATATTGTTTATAAACAATCAGTGGCTAATTTTTCACGATCTCTGTCGTTGCTTTTACAAAGTGGGGTTAATTTACTTTCTGCATTAGTGGATGCTGCTCCAGTAATTGGTAAACCGATTTATATTGCGCAATTAGAAGTGGTGCGTAAAGATATTAGCGAGGGTATTCCTTTTTCGGATGCTTTGGCTAAATTTAAAATCTTCCCGGATTTTTTTGTGCAGATGGTGCGAGTAGGTGAAGAAGGCGGTCGCTTAGATGTAGTTTTAGCCGATATTGCAGAATCCTATGAAAAAGAGATCGAATCAGATTTAAAAACTTTGAGTTCTTTGATTGAGCCGGCGATAATTTTAGTTTTAGGTTTAATTATTGGAGCAATGGTCATTGCTATGTTGTTACCGATATTTGAGATGAACAGTATCGTGGGTGGATAAATAAGTAAATATGCGCACTAAAATAATCATTGAAGTCTTTGAGCACGGACTTAAAGTGGCAGTCAACCGTAAGGTTTACGTTGAGCCCTTAGCTAATCTTGAGCCTGTCAGTATCTCCTCAGTTTTAAACAAAGTTTTAAAACAAAATCAATGTGGTAAAGATTTAGATGTTTTTGTGGTGCTTAGCCGTAATAAAATTACGGTGCGTCGCGTTGATCTGCCTTCGCAAGATCCTGCCGAGATTGAGCAGATGTTAGGTCTTTATTTAATTCGCCAGATTCCTTATCATAAGGAAGAGGTCTCTTGGGCCTATCAAAATTTAGGTTTTGATGGAATCAGTAATAGTCATTTAATTTTAGCGGTAGCTTTAAAGAACGTTTTCAAAAATATTGTCAGTGCTTTTGTACCGGTTAATATTTTACCGGAAGCCATTTTAATGAGTTCGCAAGGTTTGTTGCATTATGTGGCGGATCTTTCTAAGAATAAATTTTCTCTTCCTGATTCATATATGATTTTAGATATCGATGCTAATTATAGTGATTTAGTTTTAGTGCATAAACAAAAATTAGGCTCTACGGTGGTTATTCCACAAGGAGCAGAGCAGCTTAAGGATTCTTTGGAAAAAGAAAAATTTGCTGCTGAGTTCAAACAAGCGTTGGTGGCTTTAAATAATGAGATCCCGGATGCCCATTGTGATAAATTATTTTTAACCGGCGCAGCTAGTGATTATCTTGCCTTAATTGAAAATATTTTAGCTAAAGATTTTAATTTGAAAGTGCAGTATCTTTCTTCTAAAGAGTATGATAATTTTTTAGCTACCGGTGCAAAAAATATCTCTTTGTCGGCGTTGTTAGGTTTTAATGCCCAGGTAGCTAAAGAAGATATTAAATTTGTACTTCCAGAGATTCAAATTAAGAAGGAGATGAAGTCAAAGTTACAGCAATTAATGATTTTAGGGGTAGCTGTTATTTATATTTTAATTATGCTAGGAGGAATGGCGTTAGTGCGCTTAGCGCAGCAACAATCATATGCCACGGATCTTAAAAAGAAAGTTGAAATTTTAGGTAAAAGTGCTAAAGAGCTAGAGGATATTACCAGTAAATTAAAGATTGCTCGTCAATATGTAGACCCTAAGGCATCTGCCTTAACTTATCTTAATGGTTTAAATCGTCTGTGTCCGGAGAATATTGTAATTACGAATTATAATTGGGAGCTGGGTAAATCTTTAACTATTCGTGGCTATGCTTTAACTATTCCGGATATTTTAGAGTTTACGAATACCTTAGGTAATTCGGAAACTTTTAAAGGGGCACAAAATCGTTATACTCGTCGCCGTAAATTAAAAGATAAAGACGTGGTAGATTTTGAGGTTTTTATAAAATGAGAGAATTAAATAGTAAAGAAAAAATATTAATTGCTTCAATCGGAGTTTTATTGGTCCTCTTCTTATTGAAGGTTTTTATTTTGGGCCCCATTTATGATAAGACTAGTGCTTATTCCGGAGAAATTGCACAGGCTAAATTAACTATCCGTAAGTATATGGCTTTAGAGCACAATCGTACGGAAATTCTCAAAGCGCAAAAACAAATTGCTGGATATTCTAGTCTTAAAGGCAGTGACGAAGAGAAGTCAGCGATGGTGATGAGTAAGATTGAAGCGGAAGCCAGAAAATCTAAATTGCAGATTTTGGATATGAACTCCGCCGGTTCTACTAAAATTAAAGGTGGGGTAACCATTTATCGGGTTAATTTAAGCTCAGAGGGACAGCTAAGAAATTTATTAGATTTTATCTCCGGGGTAGAGGGGGCTAATATTTTATTACAGATAGAAAAAATCAGTTTAGCGGTTAAAGATGAGGCTGCCGGTTTATTAAAAATTGATGCAGTGATTTTAGGGATTGCTTTTGGTTAGTAATTAGCGAAGGAGGTAAGTTATGAAAAAAGCATTTACTTTGATTGAACTAATGTTGGTAGTAATTATTATTGGAGTTTTATCAGCGATGGTGGTACCGCGTTTGGCCGGGCGTTCTGAGCAGGCGCGCGTGCAGGCAGCCAAAACAGATATTAATTCTAGTTTACCAGTGGCCCTTGATCTTTATGAGATGGATTTAGGTCATTATCCGGAATTGTTGGATTATTTAAGAACCAATCCGGGTGAGGATGCGACAAGTTGGAAAGGTCCTTATATCAAGAAAAAACCCTTAGATCCTTGGGGTAAAGTTTATATCTATAAAGCTCCAGGGGAACATAATTCTAATGGTTATGATCTTTCTTCTGCAGGTAGCGATGGCCGCCCGGATACTGCCGATGATATTAATAACTGGAGTGAATAAATTGCGCGGTTTTACCTTAGTAGAAATTATGGTGAGTGTGGTTATTTTAGGAGTTGGCCTGACTTCGGTGGCTAACTCCTATATGTTGGCACTGCGTGCAGCTAATACGGCTCAGAATAGTATTGGAGCCTTGATCTTAGCCAAAGAAAAATTTGAAGCCTTAGAATTTAACAGTTTAAAAGGAATAGCGGTAGCGCAGAGTAAAACCGATGAGATAAAAACTTTATCCAGAAATTATCAATATCAAGAAGAGATTAAGGCGATTACTGAATCCGAAGATTTTGTCTTAGCGTCCTTAACTGTTAGTTGGAGTGAAAAGAATTCTTTAAAAAATGTCTCTTTGGCCACCTATCTTCCCAAACAAAAATAAAAAAATTAAATCGCGCGCCTTTAGTTTAGTCGAACTATTGATTGCCGTCTCTATTTTTTCAGTGGTTAGTCTTGCGATCTATTCAACATTTTCTTCCGGAGCAGCAGTTTTACGCCGAGTTAAAAACATTGATTTAGTTCAACAAAAGATTTTATTAAAAATTGAGAGTTTTTCACGCCAGTTACGCCAGCAACCAGAGAGTAGCAAATTATTGTTTGCTGGAGGAATAGATCGCTTAAGCTTTCCTGCCCATGTAGATTATTTTCCCTGCCGCCTGACTTATTATTTTGACTTGAGGTCTAAAACTTTAAAACAGGTTGTGGATAAACTTAGTAATATTATCGACGACGAAGGTAAATTAAACCCGGATTTATTAGCTAAGCCAGCAATTTTTTTATCTAATGTTAAAGCAGTTGAATTTAGTTATTTATATAAAGATTCAGTAAAAAACGAATATTTGTGGACAGCGCTGTGGGATAAAAAGTTTTTGCCGGTAGCGGTAAAAATTACTATTTTTAGCCAACAAAAAAAATATGAATCGACCGTTTATTTACCAAAAGCCTAATCAAGGCAGTGTTTTAGTAGTTTGTTTATGGGTAATTATGATCCTCTCTGTTTTAGGATTAGGAATTACTGGATTAGTGCTTCAGGAGATTAATTTTAGTAAAACCTATACTCGCTTAGTTACTTCACCGCCCATTGTGCAAGGTGCATTAAAAAGAATGTTGAACTTTAGAGCCAAAGACCTAACCCCTGCTTATGATACTTGGGATGAATTATCTAAAGAGGAGATATTTGATCTAGCGGGTGGGAATAGTTATCGCTGTTTTTTTGTAGATAAAATTAAATTTAAAGATAAAGAGGAGATTATTGACGAGAGCGCTCTAATTAATTTAAATCTTGCCTCCGCAGAAGTTTTAGCGCGTTTACCGGGTATGGATGAAGATATGGCGCAAGCAATTGTCAGATCTAGCTGGCGACCTTTTCGTTCGATTAATGAAGTATTATTGGTTGAAGATATCTCAAAAGAGAAATTTTTGCTTTTTAAAGATTATGTTACGATTTTTGGAACCGGTAGAGTGAATATTAATACGGCTAGCCGGGAAGTTTTGATGGCTTTGGGTTTAGAAGAAGAGGTAGCTAAAATTATTTTACGTTTTCGCCGGGAACATGAAATTAAACCCGAGGTTAAGCCTCCTGATAAAGGCATTTTTTCTGAGCCGGTTGTTGAGCCTACAGGTGAGCCGATCTATGGCATTGCTAACTTGTCAGCATTATTGAATGATCTGCGGGAGTATACGATGTTAAGTTTACGCCAGGAGCAAGATCTCTTGGTTTTACTTCCGGTATTTACGGTTAAATCAGAGTATCTGCGTTTTAATGTGATTACTACCTCTGGTAATCATGAAGGGTTGCATTATAGCATCGTAATCAATCCACAAGCCAAGAAAGTTCTCTCCTGGCGTGAAGATTAATTGACTTGACAAAATAGCTGGTCTTGTTAAAATTATATAGTAAAATTTTACTATATTTTGAGGGTTAAGTTATGCCTTGGGAACTGCAAACCGAAAATAAATTTAAAGTTTTAATCTCTAAGATCCCGGTCTTTCATCGTCATATTACGGAGTCTGTGGTTAGGGGCCAGGCCGAAAAACTGGCCGCAACGCGTAATAGCCAACAAGTAGAGGAGCAAGACGTAGTGGCAGCTTTTTTCTCTGATGTTCCTTCGCCATTTTACAGTATGATGGTGCGTCTCCTTGGGCAAAACGGCTTTGACTATAAAAAATACGGTTTTCCAAAGGAGAATAAGGGTTAATGCGAATTGCGGTAATTGGTGCTGGAGCCATTGGTTGTTTAGTGGCGGCTTATCTTAAGGAAAAAGGCCAAGAGGTTACTTTAGTTAGTCAAACTAAAGCGGTTAAAATAGTTCAAAACCAAGGCATACTTGTCTCTGGGGTCAGGGGAAATTTGTCAGTGCAAATTCCTGTCGCCGACACTTTAAATTATATTCCGGATTTAGCTATTCTAGCTACTAAAACTCAAGATGTTAATGCGGCGCTACAAAATAATTCGCATTTATTGCAGAATGCTAATTTCTTAACGATCCAAAATGGAGTAAGGTCAGATAAATTAGCCGCTTGTTATGTTCCGGCAGAAAAAATTATCTCTAGTATTGTTATGTTCGGGGCTACTTCTTTAGAGCCGGGAAAAGTGGTACATAACTTTGAAGGCAGTTGGGTCTTGGGTGGTTTTGCTCATCCAGCACCTAGTGCATCCTTATTAGCAGTAAGTTTGGTCTTAGATAAAATTTTTCCAACGGTAATTAGCGAAAATATTACCGGGATGAAGTATTTAAAAATTTTTGTAAATGCTAACAATTGTTTACCGGCAATCACCGGCAAAAGTATGCAGGAAGTTTTTAGCGATTTAGCGATTAGTCGCATTAGTGTGGCGATTTGGAAAGAGGCTTTCAGAGTAATAGAGCAGGCTAAAATTAATTTAGTTTCGCTTCCCGATTTTCCGCTAGAGAATCTTACTAAGTTAACAAACATGCCTATTGAATTATCAGCGCAAGTTTTTTCAGAGCGGATGAAAAATTTAAGTAAGGAACCTTTATATGGCTCGATCTTACAAAGTATTATGCGGGGAAAGCTTTCGGAAATTGATTATATTAATGGCGAATTTGTAACTTTGGCGCTGGATCATCATACCCAAGCACCTTTAAATAAAGTTTTAGTAGAGATGGTGCATGCAGTAGAAAAAAATCATCGTTTTTTTAGTAAAGAAGAGTTAATTGCCAAAACTAAGGAGTTAATATAAAAATGGAAGAAGTTAAAACGCCTTTTCCGCGACTTAAATTAACGGTAACTCAAGTTTTAGGGGTTTGTTATCACGGCTATAAAATAGGTGATGAAATTATTTTAGAAGATTTTACGCATGCGCCGAAACATTTTTGTTTGGGGTTGGCCCATGCACTTTTTCCGGTAATTTATGCTTTAAGTTTTGGTGCGCAATTTGGTTTTCGAGATAACCAGCGTTCTTTATTAATTACTTGTCCCGACGGTGGAAAGTTAGAATTTAAAGCAGAAATTTTAGATAAAGAAGGTAAGTTGCAAGTTATCCCGCGCGATCCGTTACATAAAGGGCCAAATCCTAAAAAGATGGTGCTGGAGGTAGTTGCAGCAAAAGGAAAATGTGCTTTTGGCTATAAAGTCGGCGACAAATGGGAGACTACGGGATTAAAATGTATCCCGGGTTTTTGCGGAGCGGCATTTCATACAGCATTTCCGGCTTTATTTGCTTTAAATTTTGGAGCTAAGTTTTTCTTTATGCCAGACCCTAATTCGATTGATACTGTAACTTGTCCAGATGGGGGAAATATTATTTTTAAAGTGACAAGAGTCGAATGATTTTAAGATAATTTGCGACTCTTGTCATTGCGAGGAGCCGCAGGCGACGCGGCAATCAATAAAGATGAGGTTGCTTCGCCACTATGTGGCTGGCAATGACGAAAGGGATGATAGTGAACAAACGCAGAGTAGTGATTACCGGTATCGGAGTGATTTCGCCTAATGGCATTGGTAAAAAAAATGCTTGGGCAGGATACTCAAGTGGAAAATCGGGGATACGTTTAGTGGACGGTTTTGATGTCTCAGTTTTTAATACTAAAATTGCTGCGCAGGTACGTGATTTTGATCCGTTTAAATTAGGATTAAACCATGAAGAGGCAATGCGCATGGACCGTTATGTCCAATTCGGTGTGGCCGCTGGGAAGATGGCCATCGATGATAGTAAAATTGATTTTTCTAAAATTGATCTTCAACGGGCGGGTGTTTGTTTGGCTAATGCGATTTGTGGTACAAAATATATGGAAGAAGAGTTTGCTTTAGTTACTGACGACGGCAAAAAACCGATTAATCCAGCTTTAGTGCGACCGGATCTATATGATGCGGCGATGTTTAATACGCCGTCGATTGAGATTAGTGCCCGTTACGGTTTAAAAGGAATTTGTAATACCATTTCTACTGGTTGCACGGCCGGCACAGATTCATTGGGGTTTGGTTTGGAGAGTATTCAAGACGGTGAACAGGATGTAATGATTTGTGGGGCGGCGGAAGCTCCGCTAACTCCGATAACTTTTGGGGCTTTTGATGTGGTTAATGTTTTATCAGTGCATAATGATGAGCCGCAAAAATCATCGCGTCCTTTTGATAATAAACGTGACGGATTTGTTTTAGGAGAAGGCGCAGGAATTTTAGTCTTGGAAGAATTAGAACATGCTTTAAAACGTAATGCTGTGATTTATTGTGAAGTTTTAGGTTTTGGCACTAGTTGTAATGCGTTTCATATGACTGACCTGCCTTCTGATGGTCGAGCGATGGAGACTTGTATTAGTTTGGCATTAAAAGATGCCCAGATTAAACCCAGTCAAGTAGACTATATTAATGCCCATGGCTCAAGTACTAGGATGAATGATATTTTTGAGTCTAATGCTTATAAAGCAATTTTTGGTGATTACGCTTATAAATTACCGATTAGTTCTTTAAAGTCGATGACTGGCCATCCGTTGGCGGCGGCTAATGCCATTGAAATGACGATTGCAGCGATGATCTTTGAAAAAAACATTCTTCCTCCGACGATTAATCAGGAAGAAAAAGATCCGCAATGCGATTTATATTATATTCCTAATCAGGCAATTTCTAAAAAAGTGAACATGATTTTGAAAACCAGCAGTGGTTTTTCAGGAATTCATTCTTCGTTGGTTTTAAAAAGGTATGGTGGATAATGGATAAGATTGCAATTACTGGAATTGGAGTAGTCAGCCCATCAGGAATTGGTAAACGTCAATTCTGGGCTAACATTAAGAGCGGTCGCTCCTTTATTAAAGAGATTACTCGTTTTGATGCTTCTTTGTATCCTGCCCATATCGCCGGACAAATTGATGATTTAGAAAAATATAGCCATATCTCAGAAAGACTTTTGAAAAAGATTGATGCTTTTTCGCACATGGCATTGGTCGCTTCTGAATTAGCTTTGCAAGACGCTGGGATCGATATTAAAAATGAAGATCCTAATCTAGTGGGGATCTTTTTAGGTAATGCTATTGGTGGCTGGCTTTATGCCGAAACAGAATTAAGAGATTTATATTTAGAAGGTCGCGAAGGAGTTTCTCCTTATATGGCCAGTGCTTGGTTTCCTGCCGCGCCCCAAGGTCAGGTCTCCATTTATTATGGGATAAAAGGTTTTAGTAAAACGGTAGTCAGTGACCGAGCCAGTTCTGCGATGGCTTTAGGTTATGCGCGTAAAGTTTTAGCTAAAAATAAATTGAATATGATTTTAGGTGGGGGGATGGAAGCTCCGGTGACCCCGTATGCTTTACTGTGTTGTAATACTTACGGAACGTTATCCAAAAATAATCAGGATCCTGCGGGTGCCTACCGACCATTTGATAAAAATCGTAACGGTTTTGTGATTGGCGAAGGTGCCGGAATTGTGGTGATGGAGAGTGTGGCACGAGCCAAAAAAAGAGGTGCTAATATTTTAGGTTTAATTAGTGGCTACGGCTCTACTTGCGACGGAGAAAATCGTATTCATTGCTCTAATGATGGTAAAGAGTTAGCACGCGCCATTAATTTAGCTTTAAATGATGCCCAAGCCAATATTAATGAAATTGGTTATATCAGTTTAGATGGTTTAGCGGTGGACCTTTGGGATGATTCAGAAATTAAGGCGTTAAGATTAGTTTTTGGTGAGCAATTAAAAAATATTCCGCTGAGTTGTCCTAAATCGATGTTTGGAAATTTATTGGGGGCATCCGGTGCGTTGGATATGATCATTGCTCTTTTGACTATGGAGCACAATTTAGTGGCTCCGACCTTAAATTTAGAAACTCCGGCAATTAATCATTTAAATTATGTCGCTAAAGAAGCTAAAGAATATAAGGTAGGCAAGTCTTTGATCATTTCGCGCGGCCGCGGCGGAATTAATTCAGTTTTAGTGGTCGAGAAGGTTTAATCATTATTATGGAGGAGTCATGAAAATTTTATTTGTTATGCCAAAAGTAGGTGCTTGGGCAACACACGGAATTCATCGTTCACCCAATCAATTGTATGCGCATTGGGCTGCTTACATTCGGGAAAAAGGATACAAAGATGTGGCTGTGATTGACGCGAAAGCCGATCAGATCCCGATGCAAGATTTAATTACTAAGGTCAAAGCGATTAATCCTGATATCGTGGTGATGGGCGAGCAATTACACGGTTACGGTGGATACGGAGTATTACGCCATTTTAAAGATGCCGCCATTGGGATTAAAAAAGTATTACCAAAGGTGAAAATAATTTTAGGTGGTTTGTGGTATTCAGCGATGCCTGTACCCACATTAGAAGAGATTCCCGAAGTTGATTTTATTGTCATGGGTGAGGAAGAATCATTTGGTGATTTAATTGAAGCGATTGATAAAAACAAATCATTTAAGGATGTCGCAGGAGTAACTTCTCGGATTAATGGTGAAATTGTTATGGGCCCACATAAACCATTGATGACAGATTTAGATAAACTGCCATTACCGGCGTATGATTTATTTCCGATGGATAAATATTCTGGGCATACTTATTGGAAGCCGTTTGTGGATATGGTTACCTCTCGCGGTTGTCCTTCGGCTTGTACTTTTTGTTATGAATGGGATCAGTTTGATCCACGCCATCCTTCAGATTTCTTAAAATGGCGTGCCAAAAGTCCGGAAAGAGTGATCGAAGAATTAGAGCTTTTACAAAATAAATATGGAGTTAAAGTGGTGGTGATCCAGGACGACAATTTTATTGTTGACCCAGCTCGCATTAAAAAATTCTGTGAATTAAAGTTAGCTAAGAAAATTGAAACTAAATGGGTGGCTTTGGGCCGCGCCGTGGATTGGGTCAATTGCGAATCTATTTTACCTTTAATGAAAGAGGCGGGTTTGTTTATGGGGGTTTTCGGCATTGAGGTGACTACACAATTAGAACTAAAAAGAATCGCCAAAGGTACTACTATCGAACAGATTAAAAAGACGATTGCGATCTTACGTAAACAAGATATTGCTATTGTCGCCGACATCATGATGGGTTTTGATTATGATACTGAAGAGATTATAAAACAGCGTTTTGAGTTTACTGATATGGTTGATCCAGATATTCTTTGGGTAGGGTATGTTACTCCTGCTCCGAATTCACCGATGTGGAGAATTGCTTTAAAGAAAAATTGGATTGATCCGAAAAAAGTAGATTTTAGCCAGTGGGATTTTCTGCATCCAGTCATTCCTACAGATCATTTAACTACTGAAGATCTGGGTCGACTAGGCTCTTGGTGTATGCGAGAATTTTTCTCAAAACCTGGAAGAATTAATCGTATCATGGAAAGTGATTTTGATCCGTTGGCTAAACTTTGTTTTAAGGATGTGATGGATGGAGTAGGTAAGTGGGAAGCAGCAGCTACAAAAGGTGAAGTGCAAATATAGGTAAATAGGAGGCGTGGATGGATATTAAAATAAAAATAAAAGAAGTTTTAAGTAATTTGCTGAAAGTAAAGATTGAAGAGTTAAAAGATGATGTCACTTTGATTAATAGCATTGGTGTGGATTCTACTGAGATGGTGGAGTCGGTGATTGCTTTAGAAAAATCATTTGGAGTAAAGTTAAGCCCTAAAGAGATTACTAAGAATTCGACAATTAATGATATCGTTAACAATATTCAATCAAAAATTGCCTAATGAGTCCCGCACCTTCTAAAAATTTAATATTAGAAAGTGGGGGAGTAAAGATAAATAGGAAAGAAGGTGCGGGGTGAGAATAATTGACTTAAGCCTGCCGATTGATGAAAAGGCTTTTGAAGTACACAAAGTAGATATCGAAAGAATTACCCATAAAGCTGGGGTTAAGAAATTTAACCGCGTGATTATGGGTAAAACTTTATTAGGCAAGGTTAAGCATTTACTGGGTCAGCGCATTATTAAGCCAACTGATTTGCCTGATGAGGAATTTCTGTCGTTAGAGATTGTGCATGCGCCGGTGCATATTGGCACGCATTTAGATTATTCCTTTCATTATGGTTCTCAATCAGAGGGCCGCGCGGCTAAAACCGCCGACGAGATTCCCTTAGAATATTGTTATCAAAATGGTGTAAAGTTAGATTTTCGTCATAAGAAACCCAATGAAGTGATTAAGTCCTCAGATATCGAGGAGGCTTTAAAGAAGATTAATTATCAACTTAAGCCTTTGGATATTGTATTTTTACATACTGGTGCTGATAAGCTTTATGGGGGCCCTAAATATTTTTCCGATTACCCGGGAGTTGATCCGTCCGCAATTGAGTATCTTTTAAATAAAGGTATAAAGATCTTTGGTGTAGATACGATGGGCATTGACCGACCGTATCGCTTTATGCTTAAAGAATTTTTAGAGACAAAAGATGCCTCTAAGTTTTATCCGGCGCATTTTTACGGTCGTAAAAAAGAATTTATTCATATTGAGCGTTTAGCTAATTTAGAGAAATTGCCGGATTTTGGATTTAAAGTGAGTTGTTTTCCGATTCGCATAAAGAATACTGGCGCAGCTTGGGCGAGAGTGGTTGCTCTTTTAGACTAAATATTATAAATTTCCGGCTTTTGCTGGAGGCGCGTTCAAAGTTTTCGGCTTTCTAATTTTTTGATAGTGTGCAAGGAATTACGTCGAGTGAAGGCGGTGTCCATCTAGCGTAAGGAAGAAAGCCGTAACGAGACGTAAGCCGCAGCACACGGCGAAAATCTTTGAGCGCCGGAAGTAAAAGACGGAAATCTAACATTGGGAGGGTAGTATGGGACATACTTGTAATTCAGTGGTGATTAATGCGCCTTACGATTTAGTTTTTAAAATTTCTAATGATATCCCGCGCTGGACGCAGTTATTTGGTGCAGAATATAAAAAAGCCGAGATCGTCAAGAAGGAAGCTAACAAAATAACTTTTCGGCTTACTGATGATGAGGATAAATCCTGGATCTCTTGGAGATTATTATATAAAGAAAACTTTTTTACTTATTCAGAGCGTCATGATCCTAAATTTCCTTTCGAATTTATGAAGATTATCTGGCTTTATACACAAAAACCTGAAGGGATAGAGTTAACTTGGATTCAGCATTTTAAAATGGATGCCAAGGCTAAGTTTAATGATGAGCAGGTCGAAGGATTTATTAATAAACATTCTAAAGATAATTTATTAATTTTTAAAAAAGTTATTGAGTCTGAAGTAAAATAGGAGGCATTGATGAGTACCGACTTAAAAGGAAAAGTAGCGATTGTTACGGGAGCCAGTCGAGGTATTGGTAAAGCCATGGCCGCAACCGCAGCTAGCCTTGGAGTTAATTTGGTGGTGGCTGCTAGAGGAGAAGGTCCGTTAAAAGAAACTGCTGCTGAACTAGCCAAACAATATAAAGTTGAGGTTTTACCGGTGGGTTGTGACGTTACTAAATTAGAGGATTTAGAGAATTTAGTAAATAAAGCCAAAGCGAAATTTGGCAAAGTAGATATTTTAATTAATTGCGCGGGTGTCTCTTCACAGTTTCCCTTCAATGAACAACCGATTGAGGATTTTGAGAAATTAGCTTATACCAATTATTTAGGTTATGTGCGCTTAATTCGTTTAGTGATTAATGATATGATGAAACAAAAGTATGGGGCAATTATTAATATTGTTTCTGGTTCTACTCTAGTCGATCCAGTTCCCAGAAATTTTATTGTTTACAGTTCGCTTAAAGTTGGCTTGCGGGCATTCTCTAAAGGTTTATTTTGGGAGTTACGCGATCATGGAATCAAAGTAACCTCAATTTTGCCCGGAGTTACCGATACGGACTTAACCGGTAAATTAAAAGATATAACCGGCGATACTTCCCGTTTAATGGGAACTCAGGCTATAGAGGATGCAGTGCGTTTTGCTTTAACCGTGCCGGCTAACGTTTGTCCCTTGGAGATTTCTGTAATCAATCAACAGACACCTTGGACTGCTCCGGTAATTCCGTTTAAGCAGCAGCATCCGGGAAAGTAAAAACAGTAGGAGGTAAGATGAATAATCAGGATCTTAAAAATTTAAAGAAACGCTATTTTATTTGGCTCTATAAAATAGCCAAAGAAGCTTTTGATAAATTCGAACGAAAGTTTACGCAAATCGATATTGATCAAGATATTCTAGAGGAGATGGAGAGTGAGCTTTTGGGAACCTATCTTCCTCATGAAAAAGATGCTATTCAGAAACGTATTGATGATTTCCAAAGATATATCGAGAGTAAAGAGAAGGCTTGTTCGGATTTAAGAGATCAGGATAAAAAGATTAATCCGGATTTTATTTTCTCCGAGATAAAGTTGGATGCGATTGAAAAAGTAATTACTAAAGAATTAGGAAAAAAAGGTTTAGAAGAGATTAAAGCGCTTTATGAAAAAGAGATGATTGAGCGCATCCTAAAAAGTACGGAGTCCCGCCAATGATTTATTTATCTTGCGGGATAAACTATTAATGTTAATTGATGCACATAGCCATTGGCTGCCAGATGAGATAATTACCAATGCCCATTTTTTTCATAAGGGTTGGGGTGATATTCAAAGTCAACTAGCGGTAATGGATGCGGCACAAATTGATCAAGCGGTTTTAAGTTATCCTACCTCAGATGCACATTTAAAGATTGGTAGTATTAGTCAAGTTGCCCACATTTATAATGATAACGTGGCTCAAATTTTAAAAGCTTACCCCAAAAGATTTATTGGCGCGGCAGTTTTGCCCGTAGATAATTCTATCGATATGCTGGAGGAGTTAAAGCGCGCCACTAATGAACTAGGGTTTAAGGCAATTTCTTTGGCCTCAAGTTATAATAGCATTTATTTAGATGATAAAATGTTTTGGCCTATCTATAAGGAAGCCGAAGCTAAAAATATTCCGATCTTTGTACATGCGCAAATTGTTAATCCGATTGGCTATGAACGAGTTAAGGATCCGTTGCTTACACCGGCGATTGAATATGTTTTTGATACGACAATTTCTATTGGTAAGCTTTTAATGTCGGATATTTTACGTCAGTATCCCAAAGTAAAATTTATTTTTGGGCATTTTGGCGGAGCAATCTGTTATCTTAAGCAACGTTTCGATACTACTTATCAGATGTTGCGCACGCTGAATTTTGTTAAAGACCTGCAGGGTGCGCCTTCAGATTATTTTAAAAATATTTATGTCGATACTAGTGGCGATACGACCAAAGCGAATTTTTTACTGGCACTTGAGTTAATGGGGCCACGGCATATTTTATGGGGTTCGGATTATCCGGCAAAAAAAGAAGTGACCGGCGGCATTAAAGCCGTGAATGATTTAGAGATATCCGCTGAGGATAAGAAGAATATTTTAGGTGGTAATTTAGCTAGAATGTTGGATTTTTAAATATGATAAAATTTTTAAATTTAATTATTGGTGGAGCGGCGGGGACAGTAGCTAGATATTTATTAGGTGGACTGGTTTATAAATTTATGGGTGCAAGTTTTCCTTATGGTACGTTGATTGTCAATATTAGTGGTTGTTTTATTTTAGGAATTTTAGCTACCATTTCAGAAAAGAAATTTATGCTTGGACCTGATTTGCGTATATTATTGATGATTGGTTTTTGTGGGGCATTTACCACATTTTCAACATTGATTTTTGAAACCGATAGTTTAGTGAGAAATGGACAGGCTTTACGTGCTTTTACAAATATTTTTGCTAGTGTAATTTTGGGGTTTATATTATTTAGAATTGGTAGTTTAATTGGAGAGATAATATGAAAATTCCAGCCGATGGTAAACTTTTAAGAGTTTTTATTGGTGAAGCAGACAAGTGGAATGGTAAACCGCTTTATGAAGAGATTGTTTTTCTGGCTAAGAAAAACGGGTTAGCCGGAGCCACTGCCATTAAAGGATTTATGGGATTTGGCTGCAAAAGTCATATGCACACTGCCAATTTATTACGACTTTCGGAAGATTTGCCGATAATTGTGGAGATTGTGGATAGTGAAGAGAAGATTAATCAGTTTATTCCACAGCTGGATACTATGGTTAAGGAAGGATTAATTACTTTAGAAAAAGCAAATGTAATTATGTATCGGGCTTAATACTAGGAGGAGAAATTAAATGCAGATGCAAAAGAATGTTCATTTAACCGGAAAAGATCTAACTGATATGGTGCAGCTTAGACCACAGGACGTAGGTAAGTATGCGATTGTTCCCGGACCGCGTGACCGCTTGGATGTATTAATGAAAAAAATTGAAAATCCGGTGCGCAATTTTTCATTTATGGAATACACCATGTACACGGGAACTTACGAAGGAATCAAAGTTACTGGAATTAATGGTGGAAGATTTTCTACAGATACTTCCATTACTACTGAGGTAATGTGTAATGCAGGAATTCAAAATATTATTCGCGTAGGTAGCGGTGGAGCACTTGATGAAAATATTAAAGTGGGTGATTTATTTGTGGTGGATGAAGTGATCCGTGGCGACGGGGTAACTCCTTATTATGTGGATAAAGATTTTAAAACGAGCAGTGATAAAAATATATCGGACCTTCTTTTTAATATTGCTAAAGAGATGGGCTTAACCGTGC
Organism: Candidatus Omnitrophota bacterium; assembly: GCA_041650295.1. GTDB lineage: Bacteria > Omnitrophota > Gorgyraeia > Gygaellales > Profunditerraquicolaceae > UBA6249. The sequence goes on along the minus strand of JBAZLM010000003.1, from coordinate 110,209 downwards.
ACCGTGGTAAAGCCTGGACCACTGATGCTTTATTGCGTGAGACACGTGAAATTGTCGAAGCCAAGCGCAAAGAGGGAGCTCAAGCCGTAGATATGGTTTCTTCCACGCTGCTTACGATCTGTCAGACCTATAATATTAAGGCAGGTTCAATTTTAGCGATTAGTGATAATGTGGTGACTGGCGAGATGGGTTTTATGAATCCACTTTATTATATGGCGGAAAGTAATGTAATTAAAATTGCCTTAGAATTAGTTAAAAGATTAGAAAAAAATAAATTATGATGAAATTTTCTCCATTATTTTGGCCGATTCAACTTAAGGGTAATGTTATTTATATCCTTGATGAAACTCAATTGCCCCAAAAATTAGTTTATCTTAAGGCTAAGAATTATCTGGAGGCTTGTGGCGCGATTAAACAGATGAAAACTCGTGCCGTGGGCCAAGTGCTTTTAGTAATGTATACTTTTATTTTAAGTAAACGCCAGAATAAAGATTTATTTAAAGTTGCTCAGGCGATTAATGCCACGCGTCCCACATTATCATTTAAATTCTTAACCGATATGGTTTTAGGGATGGTTAAAAGTGGAGCACCGTTAGAAAAAAGTATCTTGGGATTTTTAGAGATGCTTAAAGGTAAAAGAATCCAGCAGGCTAAAGCTACTGCCGATTTACTTAAAGACGGTGATGTAATCTTGACGCATTGCAATGTGAGTGGCTTAATGCCGTTAATTGCACAGTTTGCTAAGGAGCAAGGCAAAAAAATCAGTTTTTATGTTACGGAAACTCGTCCTTATTTGCAAGGTTCGCGGCTTACTGCTTGGGAAATCATGCGCGCCGGTTTTGAGGTTACAATTATTACTGATAATATGGTGGCGTATTTATTATCGCTAGGTAAAGTAACTAAGGTTATCGTGGGAGCAGATCATTTAACTTTAAATGGTGATATCGCCAATAAAATTGGAACATATCAAATTGCGGTGGTGGCTAAATACTTTAAGATTCCTTTTTATGTTATTTGTCCGCCGGCTTCAAAATTAAAAACTGGTAAAGAGATTGTGATTGAGATTCGGCCGGATGATGAATTAAAAATTTATCAAGGGTTGCGTTTAGCGCCTAAAGAAGTTAAAGCTTATTATCCGGCTTTTGATGTTACGCCGAATGCATTAATTACTAAACATATTTATTTAGGCACTTTTAGTGGAGAAGTATAAATGTTAGAGCAGCAATTAAAACAAGAGATTATCGGGGTGGGTAAAAGACTTTATGCTGCCGGTTTAGCGGTAGCTAAATCCGGGAATCTCAGCGCTCGTCTTGATAACGATAATATTTTGATTACTGGCACTGGAACATTCTTGGGCCAATTAAAAGAAAGTGATATTGTTAAGGTAAATTTAGCTAGCGGTAAGCTTGAAGGCATATTAAATCCTAGTTCAGAGTTGCCTTTGCACAGTTTAGTTTATAAAAATTTTTCTGCCAAAGTAGTTATTCATTGTCATCCTCCATTAATTAATGGTTATTTTGCGGTAACTAAAAATTTGAAAGCAATGAGTTTTGAAACTAAATTTTATTTAGGTGAAATCCCAATTATCCCTCAAGATACTCCTACGGTTACTGATCCTGTTCCAGTAATTGCTGCGCTTAAAACTAATAATTTAGTAGTTTTAAAAAATCACGGAACGGTGGCGATTGCGGATAAATTTGAAGATGCTTTAAGTGTTACTGAAGCATTAGAGGAGGCGGTAAAAAGTGCTGCCGTTGCTAGATTGTTTGATAAAGATATTTTAGATGATTTGGATACAGCACTTAAGGCTGATTTGAAACGCAATGATCTAGCGCATGTTATGTTTAGTCAACCACATATCCAGGCAATTGTCGATTTAGTTAATCAGGATGAATTTATTGCGCGTAAAGGCAAAGAGCTAGGTTTAACTGTAAAGTTAGCGATTAAACTCGACGGTAGCGATAGTGTTTTTAAATTTAATTTTGAAGATGGAAAAATTGTAAAGTTAGAAACAGATAGCGATGCTCCTTTTGTAATTTCGGCTCCAGCAGTAGTTTGGGAGCAGGTATTTTTAGGTAAACTTGATTCATTTGTTGCGGTTACTCAAGGTAAGATGAAGTTAACTGGACAATTAGGTCAGCTTTCTAAGTGGTATGTGCCTTTTAACCGGTTGTTTGCCTTATTTAGAGAGGTCAATATCAGATGAATTTAAAATGCCCACTGTATATTAACGGACAATTTATTGAAACTGTTGAGAAGCAGAATATTATTAATCCTTCAACTGGAAAAGTAATTGCGGAAGTTTCTTTAGCCGGTGAAAAAGAAGTAGAGTTGGCGCTTTCTAGCGCTAGAGCAGCTTTTGATCAGGGACCTTGGCAGCAGTTTTCGCTAGCGCAACGCAAAGAATTTATTTTTAAAATTGCGCAAGGAATTTTAGATAATGCTGCTACTCTTGCGCAATTAGAGATGCAGAACACCGGTAAGCCGATTAAAGAAACTACTTTTATGGACGTTCCTTCCAGCGCTAAAACTTTTGAATTTATGGCGGAGAATTTTATTAATTATTTAGATGAGACAGAATTCAATCTTTCCGAAGATGCCAAAGCCAAAGTAGTCCCTGAGCCGATGGGGGTAGTGGTTTTAATTGTTCCCTGGAATTATCCGCTTTTGATCGCTTGTTGGAAATTGGCTTCCGCATTAGCGGCGGGCAATACGGTTATTTTAAAATCTTCTAGCCTTACCCCGCTGACTGCTTATGAATTAGCTAAAATTATACATCTTGCCGGAGTACCCGCTGGAGTATTTAATTTAGTTAATGGCAGTGGTCCAAAGATTGGCGAGCAGCTTTGTACGGACAAACGAGTAGATATGGTGTCCTTTACGGGTAGTAATGAAACCGGAAAACAAATTTTACAGTATTCTTCTAAAAATGTTAAGAAGTTAACTTTAGAGCTGGGTGGTAAATCGGCGAGTTTAATCTTTAGTGACGTTGATTTAGAGGTGGCGGTTAATAGTGCGTTAACTTCAATTTTTTTAAACCAAGGGCAGATGTGCACGGCGATGTCGCGTATTTTTGTGCAAGAGGGTATCTATGATGATTTTATTAAAAGTTTTGTTAGTAAGGCTAAGCAAATTAAGTTGGGTTTAGCGGATGATTTTGAAACGCAAATGGGCCCCTTAATTAGCGATGCTCAACGTAAAAAAGTTATTGCTTATATTGATAAAGCTAAAGCTGAAGGTGGTAAAGTGCTTTGTGGCGGCAAGATTCCGGAGAACTCGGAGTTAAAGAATGGTTATTATTTTGAGCCGACAGTTTTAATTGATGTTTCTGCGCATTCACATATATTTAAGGAAGAGGTCTTTGGTCCGGTAGTTTTGATTCATAAGTTTTCTGGTTCAGATGAAGCTACTGCATTAGCTAATGCAGTAGATTTTGGGCTGGCGGCTTGTATTTGGAGCAAAGATCTGTATTTAGCTCATGATCTATCTAAAAAATTAAATGCGGGGACAGTTTGGGTGAATACTTATGGCATGTTTTATAATCAACTTCCTTACGGTGGATTTAAGCAGAGTGGATTTGGTAAAGAATTGGGTAAAGAAGGATTCTTAGAGTATATTCGTCTTAAAAATATAATTGTGGACCAATCCGCTGAGGGCAAGCCTCTAGTTAATTACTGGTATGGGTTTTAAATGAACCCCACACCTTCTTTGTATTGATAGAATAAGAAGTGATGGGGTAGAAATTAAATAGGGAAGAAGGTGCGGGGTGAAAGTAATTAATGTTTTAGAAAATTGTGCCAAAGAGTATGCCAATAAACCGGCGATTATTTTTCGTCAGGATGAGATCTCTTTTTCTCAATTAAAAGATAAAGTATTTTCATTTGCGCAAAGTTTAATTAAGTTGGGAGTTAAGCCGCAGGATAAAGTAGCGATCTATTTGCCTAATTGGCCGGAGTATGTGATTAGTTATTTAGCGATCTGGTCAGTGGGGGCTTGTAGTGTGCCTTTAGATTTTATGCTTACCGAAGAAGAGATTGTTTCCTGCCTAGATCATTCTGAAACTAAGTTACTAATTACTAAACATAAAGCTAATATTTCATTTGCTAATCTTAAGGCCAGACTACCTTCATTAAAAAATATTATCTCCTGTCAATCAGAGGATAGCTTGAGTTTAAGTTATGAAAAACTTTTGGCCGAAGGATCAAGTTCGGCTCCGCAGGTAAAAATTAATGAAAAAGATTATGCCATAATTTTTTATACTTCTGGTACCACGGGTAAACCCAAAGGAGTTTTAATTAATTATGCGCAATTAGATGCTCCGCCTAAATCGATGGCTTTTTTTGTGAACTCTGATCTGAGTGCCAAAGATACTGCACTTTGTGCTTTACCATTTTCGCATTTAGGAGGGTTAATTTATATCCAGAATATGATCTCTTTTGGTTTAAAAGTTGTCTTGATGGAGCGTTTTAGCCCGTTAGAATTTTTAAAGAACGTACAGAATTATAAGATAAATTTTTTCTGGATTGTGCCTTCGATGTATTATGCGCTTTTACAATTAAAAGAGTTTGAAACTTTTGATTTATCTAGTTTGCGTTGGATTGTTACCTTTGGGGCATCTAACTCTCCGGATGCTTTGCGCAGGTTTCATCAGTTTTGTCCCAAGGCTAGTCTTTTGAATGGTTGGGGCTTAACCGAAACCAATGCTCCGACGGTAGTTTTACCGATGGGTTCAAAAAACGTTGAAAGCGTGGGCCGACCGGCTCCCTGGATAGAGGTAAAAATATTTTCAGGCACGGACCAGGAGTTACCTTGCGGAGAGGTAGGAGAGGTTGTGGTAAAAAGTTGGGTGGTTACCGACGGATATTTTAAAGATGCCAAATTAACTAAAGAAACCTTGCGGGGTGGTTGGTTTCATACCGGAGATTTAGGTAAATTTGATCAGGACGGCTATCTCTATATTGTCGGTAGAAAAAAAGAGATGATTAAGGTGGGTGGCGAGATTGTCTTTGAGCCGGAAGTTGAAGCTAGCTTGCAAAAACATCCGGATATTGCTGAGGCCGCAGTAGTGGGGGTGGCAGATAAATTAAGAGGAGAGGTTCCCAAAGCATTTTTAGTAATTAAAGAAGGAAAGCAGCTTAGCGAAGAAGATCTGCGTTATTTTTTAAGACAGAATTTAGCAAATTTTAAGATTCCGCATTATTTTGAATTTTGTACCAGCCTTCCTAAGAATCGTACGGGTAAGATCGATAAAGAACAATTAAGAAAGTAGAATTAAATATGCAGGATATTAAAGAGTTATCCTTAAGCAAGCTCCAAGATCAATTAATTAGCTGGCAGGCTCCTAAATACCATGCCCGTCAAATTTTTAATTGGATTTATCAAAAGGGGATTGTTGATTTTGATAAAATGAGTAATCTGCCGGTGGCTTTGAGGACAAGGTTAAGCCAAGAGTTTAATATTCTAGGTTTAAGTTTAGCAGATTTACAGAAATCTAAAGATGGGACAACTAAATTTCTTTTTGAATTAGAGGATAAAAATTTAATTGAAGCGGTGAGTATTCCGGCTGCTCGACGGGTCACTGGTTGTTTATCTTCGCAAGTGGGTTGTAAATTTGCTTGTCAGTTTTGTGCCAGTGGTTTAAATGGTTTTAAGCGCAATTTAACGGTAGCGGAAATTTTAGATGAAGTTCTTTACTTGAAAAATAACACCGTTGATGTCGATCTTACCCACATTGTATTCATGGGAACCGGTGAGCCGTTGGATAATTATGAAAATGTTTTAACGGCAATTAGGATTATTAATTCACCAGAAGCTTTTAATATCGGGGCTCGGCGTATTACAATCTCAACCTGTGGAATTATTCCGGCAATAAAGAAATTAGAGTCGGAAGATTTGCAGATTGAACTTTCGATATCCTTGCATGCTGCTGATGATAAAAGCCGCGACCAAATTATGCCCGTAAATCGCAAGTATCCTTTAGAGATGTTAATTAAATGTTGCCATGAATATACGGCTAAAACTAATCGCCAGATTACTTTTGAGTATATTTTAATTAAGGGGTTTAATGCTAGCCATGCGGCGGCACAAAATTTAGTTACTCTTTTAAAAGATTTACGATTAGCTAAAGTGAACTTAATTCCCGCCAATACAATTGCGGAATTAAAGATTGCTCCCCCGCCAACATCAGATGTAATTGCTTTTAGAGACTATTTATTTAAATCTGGAATTAATGTTACTTTAAGAAAAGAACGGGGACAGGATATTGCCGCAGCTTGTGGCCAATTGAGATTAAGACATGAAGAACAAATTTAAGTACATTTTAATAATTTTAAGTATTTTATCGTCCGGATGTTTTAAGCCCGAAATAAAAAATATTGATGCTAAGGGTGGGAATATTATTTGTTTTGGCGACAGCATTACTTTTGGTTACGGGGCTAACCAAGGTGAAGATTATCCTACTGTGTTAAGGACAATGGTGAAGCTGCCGGTGATTAATGCGGGGGTCGATGGAGATACCACTTTTGCGGCTTTAGAACGATTAGAATCTGATGTATTAAGTAAGAATCCTCGTTTAGTGATTGTAGAATTTTGCGGAAACGATTTTCTTAAAAAAATAACTATAGAGGAAACAGTAAAAAATTTAAGTAAGATGATTGATCGTATCCAGCAAAAGGGTGCGATGGTGGCTTTAGTAGATATTAGCGCGGGAATGTTCTTTATGGATTATCGAGGAGTTTTTAAGAAATTAGCTACTGAAAAAAAGGCAATATTCATACCCACAGTTTTAAATCGTATTATTACTAATCCGTCGATGAAAAGTGATTTCTTTCATCCTAACGGGCGCGGATATAAAATAGTAGCTAAGCGCATCTATCAGGGAATTGCAGCGTATATTAAATAAATAAAAAATTTACTTAATAAAACGTAGTGCAATTTTTCTTTTACGATTTAAACAAGGCAGATTGGGTTTGTAGTAGAGCCAGGATAGAAGTTTTAAAGAATCATTTTTAGCAAAACGAAGTTGCCAAATAGGAAATTTTCTATTTATTTTAAGATAGTGAGTTAATGATCCTTGTATATTTAATATTTCTTTAATTTTTTCTCTAATCCAGCTAATTTGGATAAAACTAGCTGAGATAAACTTAGTGTATAATCTGAAATAAGTATACTTTTTTTCTTTGTATTTCATGTATTTATCGGTATAAGTAAAAATAGAGCCGTCACCATCAAGGTGACCCCTTAAGAAATCAACGAAATATTTATCTGGAATATCTAATTTACCCATTAACATTGTTTTTTTAGGCATCAGCCCTATTGTTTGCAACCATTGATATAATTTTACATTTCCAAAATTTATTCTATAAGCGCGTTTCTTTCCGAAACCGCTTGGAGAAGTGATTATTATTTTATTTTTAATGTTTAGACACTTTTTGAATGTATTTGCTAATTGCAGGTCAGTTGTCGTAAAGAGGATATGCCTTTTGTCTTTTGATAAATTTCCATCAGTCGCTATAAGGCCGATAGCGTAAGCTAAATTTGAATTCCAGTTGTGATTAATATTTTGTTTCATTAAAAAAATACCGGGAGAGGGAGTTGAACCCACATGAACTTGCGCTCAGCAGCTTTTGAGGCTGCCGCGTATGCCATTTCGCCATCCCGGCATAGATTTTTAAGTTGACCCCGTTAGAAATTATGCTATTATAATTTTGTATTTCTAACGGGGTTGACGTTAAGCATTTTATATTCTAAAATAGCAAAGGTCAATAGATAAATTTTGGGGCTGTAGCTCAGCTGGGAGAGCATTTGCATGGCATGCAAAGGGTCAGGAGTTCGATCCTCCTCAGCTCCATTTAATTTTTGCGACAAGCAAAAATTAAATGGCACTAAAACGAGCGTAAAACGGCACGACAAGTGCCGTAGCGAGCGTAGTGCCATTACCTAATAAAATTATGTATAAACGTAAATCAAAAAATCTTCCGGGTTTTCTGCTTAAAACAATATTATTTAATTTAACCTTTATTTTTATCTCTTCTTTTGCTTTTGCTGCGCCACCAACCGGGCAAAGCGTGGGAGCTGAAGCAGAGCGTTTTAAAGCGCAAGCCGAACGTCAAAAAACTCAACTGCAGCAAAAAGCTAAAACTCCGGTGATTGAAGTTCCTACTCGGCCGGGAATTACCGCTTTACCGAGCGTACCATTTTTCTTAAAGAAAATTGTGATTACCGGGTCTACTATTTTTAAACCGGAAGAGTTTAGTTCAATTTATCAGCCTTACCTTAATAAAGAGATAACCTTTCAAGATTTGGAAACAGTAATGAAAGCGATGGAATCTGTTTATGCTAAAAAAGGTTATCTTACTACTAGTGCCTATATTCCTCCTCAGGATATTAAAGATGGCCAGGTAGAGATTAGAGTAGCCGAAGGCAAGATGGGAAATTTGAAAATTGAGGGTAATAAATGGTTTTCTTCCGATTTAATTGAAAGATTCTTCCACTCAAAAAAAAACCAAATTCTAAACATTAATGAATTACAAAGAGATGTTTTACGTTTAAATCAAAGTTCAGATTTAGAGGTTAAAACGGTTATCTCTGCTGGTCAAGATCCGCAATCCTCAGATATTGTTTTGCAAGTAAAAGACAAGCTTCCCTGGCATATTGGCATAGGAGAGGATAATCAGGGAACTCGACTCACCGGTCAGTACCGCACTTCCTTTACTTTACGCACCTCTAATTTAACTGGTAATGCAGATTCGTTATTCTCTGTATCATTATTAAGTCGCGATACTTTTGGTCAGTCGATTAGTTATGGGCTGCCAATAGGGACCAATGGAACAAAATTTTACTTTGATACTACTTATTTTAAGATGAGGCTAGGGAAAGAGTATGGGCCACAAGATATTACCGGTCAAACTCAGATTTATACACCTCGCTTATCTTGGGAGTTAGCTTTAAGAGAAGATTATCAGGCTGATTTTAATTTAGGTATTGATATTAAGTCTATTGTGCAAAAAACAGCTGGAGAGAAGACCTCTGATGATCAACTGCGCCTTCCCTGGTTTGGTTTTGATTTTACTAAGCAGGATACTACCGGACAAACTAGTTTTTCTCCTAAATTTTCTTTTAGTTCCAGTGGTTTCTTAGGATCTTCTTCACGCGGTAATTCTTTGGCCAGTCGTACTGGTTCGGGGGGATCATTTTTTAAATATGATCAAACTTTAAATCGTACACAAAGGATGCCTTTTGGTAGCTATCTTTCCATGCGTTCTCAGTTTCAGGCTGCATCTTGTACCTTACCGGCTTCTGAACAGATTCAGATTGGTGGTGCTTATTCCGTAAGAGGTTATCCGGAAGGTGACTATTTAGCAGACATTGGTGGTTACTTAGCTACAGAGTGGATTTTTCCCATGTATTTAATTCCCAAAGATTGGAAATTAAATAATCAAAAAGTTCCTTTGCGTTATCAAATTCAACCTTTAATTTTTGTAGATTGCGGTGGTGGAAAATTAAGAAAAGTAATTCCCGGAGAAATGCCGGATCAATTTTTAGCGGGTGTTGGTGGGGGTGTGCAATTAAATTTTACCGGTTGTTCTGTAAAAGCGCAATGGGCTAAAGCCATTGGAGGAGACCAACCGGTTAGTGGATCAGGACCATCTACATTTTATTTAACTTTTCAAGCTGAAATATAAAGTTAAAAAGATATGAAGAAGATCAAAAAGCAAGATGGTTTCTTGGGATTTCGTACGACCAAACAAATTGAAACTAGTATGAAGTCGCTATCTGCAGAATGTGATAAAGAAATTAGTGGCACCTTAAATTATCTTTGTCGTTTATTTTTAAAAGACGAATACTCCATCCGTTCGAATTTCACTGGTAAACCAACTAAGCCCGCAGCCAAGAAGTAAGAGAGTAGTTTATTTCTCCTCGATAAAATTTTTTCAAATTTTTTAAAAGATTTAACTAATTTAAACCTACCTATGTTTTAAATCGTTGGTATTCAACAACTTACATTAATAAATAATTATGGTATTAACAAAAATATTTTATCTGTCAACCTTGACAACTGTTAAACATATGTTATACTTTAGCTGTCGGAGGAAAGAGATGAACAAAATCAAAAAACAAAACGGATTCCTGGGATTTAGAACCACCAAAGAAATAGAAGAGCATATTAAGTTTATTTCTATGGAATCTAATAAAGATGTTAGTGATATCTTGAATTATTTATGCCGAGTTTTCTTGGAAGATAAATATGGAATTCGTTCAAACTTTGTGGGCACATTTCCAAAGGAAGCAATACTAAAATGAAAAAAATAATTTTTACTATAATCTTAACTTTAATTTTTTCTTTGAGCTGCGGCCAATTGCTTTTTGCTTTGCCGCAAGGTCAAACTGTGGAATCCGGTTCTGCCACTTTTGAACAGATCAATGCCAATACTTTAAACATTACTGCCAGCAATCAAACCGTAATTAATTTTAATTCTTTTAACATTGCGCAAAATGAAATTGTAAATTTTATTCAGCCATCAAATGATGCTAGCGTTTTAAGTAGAGTCATTGGAAATGCGGCTAGCCAAATTTTTGGTTCGCTTTATGCAAACGGAATGTTAGTTTTGGTTAATCCTAATGGTATTCATTTTGGACCAAATGCTAATGTACAAGTAAATCGTTTTATCGCTTCTACCTTAAATATCACTACCAATAATTTTATTAATGGTAATTATATCTTTGAACACAATGCCAATTCACCTTACTCTCAAATTTTGAATGAAGGTAATTTAGCTACTAATACAGTGGCTTTGATTGGTAGTGCCGTAAATAATATAGGTATAATTACCGCATATGCGGGAACTGCACACCTGGCTTCTGGGGATAAAGCTACGGTTAGTTTTGACCAAATGGGTTTAATCCAGGTTGAGATTAATCAAGCTACCAGTGGTCAGGTTTGTGATAGCAATGGAGTTACTTTAGAAGAAGCTGTTGCTAACTCTGGTACGATTGCTGCAGCTCAAGTGTTTATGACGGTTAAAACTGCTAAAAATATCTTTAAGCAAGCGGTTAATCAAACCGGAGTAGTGCGGGCAAATCAAGTAATTAAGGTAGGGGACGCCATTCGGATTGTGGCTACCGGAGCAGATGTGGTTGCCTCTGGCACCCTGGATGCCGGAGCAAATGGTAAAATTTTAATATCCAGTGATGAATCCATTAAGGTTAATGCTAAATTGAATATTACCGGAGAGGCTACTTTAGCCGCTAATAATGATATTAAGGTAAGCGCGGATATAGCGGCTGATTCCGGTGATTTATCGTTATTAGCTGATTATGATTTAGATGGCGTTGGTGCATTTAATCAGGCTGCGGGTACGACTATCTCTACGACTACTTCTGGTGATATCACTATTCAATCTTCAGGAGCTTCGACTTTAGCCAATATTAATGTCATTGGTGATTTAAATTTGAATCAAGCCGGAGCGGTGGCCATTTATAATCAACAGGATAATTCTCAAGTCAGAACTGCCGGATCCTTATATATAGGTAAGGGCGTGACTTTGAATGCGGCTAATACTGAGTATAGTATTAGCCGAAATTGGGCCAATTCTGGCTTATTTAATGCTGGTACCTCTACGGTAAATTTAGTTTCTAGTCAAGATGCCAATGTTTTAGGAGCCAATATCTTTTATAATTTTAACGTTACTGAACCGGGTAAAATCGTTAGATTTGACACTGAAAATCCTCAAGCCATTTTAAATAACTTAAACTTAAAAGGAAGCTACGGTAATCTTTTAACTTTAACTTCTATTGATCCTTTAAAACAATGGTCACTGAATGCACAAGGAGAGAGCGATATTCAATATGCTTTAGTCAGCAACTTATTAAATATCCGTGCTCCTCCGTTAAAGATCATTCATTCTAGCTCTTTGGGCAATAATACCAACCTCGATTTAGATCCTTTCTGGACTGGTAATGGCGCAACCAATAACTGGTCAGATGCAAATAACTGGGATACCGGAACTACTCCTACCGAATATGACATCGTTACCTTTGATGGTGTCACTGGAAATAACCCGAATAAAGATTCTATTGTGGATGCGGCTTTCCAGGGGACGATTGATGATTTAAATATAAATGGTTATACCAGTACTTTAACTTTAGCCCGGGATTTGGCTTTAAGAGGTAATTTTAATCACCAGACCGGAACCTTTGATGCGGCTACTTATACCGTAAGCTTTATTGATGCCAGCAAGGTTTCCATTATCAGCGGTAATAATACCTTCTATAATTTAGTTTGCACCACTCCTGGAAAAATCATCAAATTTGAAGCCGGTAAAACCCAGACTATTCTGAACAACTTAAGAATAGAGGGAGCATCTGGCAACTTAATCCGTGTATCTTCCACAGAAGCTGGCAGCCAATGGATGGTTAATGCTCTTGATCAGACAAAAGTAAATCTTACCTATATATACGTTCAGGATGGTAATAATGTGGCTAATTATCTTATGCCAATGACTTTATCGTTAAAAGGAACTAACAACTCTAATTGGGATTTAGATTATGTTTGGACGGGGGCAATTGATGGGGATTTGGGTAAACCAGGCAATTATACTTGCGGTGGATTAGTGGCTGAAGTGGTACCAACTAATACTGATACATTAACTATTCCTTGGCTTGGGGATGAAGCAAATTATCCATCATCAGGAACATCCAATGCTTTGTTAACTACTAATAACGGTAATATTTTCGGTGGGATATTTAATGGTGAAGTTGTTAATAATGGTAATATTTCTGACGATTTAGAGGTAGGTATATTTTTTAAAGGTAAATTTACTGCTCATAGTGGACATATTTATGGCGCCACATTTACTGGAGATTTTATTTGGGAAGGCGGATCGCAATTTATTATTGATATTGCAGGTATTACTTCTTTAACTATTGCCTCAGGCGCTACTTGGGATGGAGCTGTATTTTCTTTGAGCGGATTAGGTAACAATAAATTCGCAATCTCTGCTCCAGTTACTAACAATGGTACGATTACTGGCGGTGGGTTTAGTAATACGGTATTGAATAATCCTAGCGGTACGATTACTGGTGGTGGTTTCTTAGGCGTAGTTACTAATGACGGTACAATTACCGGCGGTGATTTTTATCAAACGGTTATTGGTGCAAATGGGATCCAGAGCGGTATTAATAAGTCAGCTGTTCCGGTATTTACAGCCGAAGAGGGAGATTTAAATAATCCAGATACCTGGTCCTGGACTATGGACGGTCATTCGTATACAACAGAGGTATTGCCGGAAATAGAATTTGCTAATTTCGGTGTAATTATTGCTGGCCAAACTTCTGTACGCATTGATAATTACGGCTCCATTATGAATGGCGTATATGGTGGCATAATTAACAACTCTGGCTTGATCGGCGATGGAACATTTAGTGGTGTAGTTACAAATCTTATGGGCATTTGGGGTGGTACATTTGCCCAAGCGCTGACTAATACTGGGTTAATTTTTGGCGGTACATTTAATGGCGTAGTTACCAATAATATCGCAATTGGTGGCGGTGTATTTAATTCCGCAGTGGTTAATACTTATCTTATAGCCGGCGGTGTATTTAATGCCGCAGTTACTAATGATTATTATATCCAATATGGCGTATTCAATAATACAGTTATCAATAATTATTATATTCAGGATGGTCAATTTTTTGGCGTAGTTACTAATAATAGTAGTATCGCTGGTGGTAATTTTTATCGGACTGTTGGAGGATATGGCATTGGAGATGGAACAAATAAATCTGATGTCCCGGTGTTTAATGGTGGAGATTTAGATGTCGCCGCTAATTGGTCAGTGAATGGTGAGCCATTATCAGCATTACCTATAGATGAGGCAGAAGTTGCTAATTCCGGCATAATTACTGGTGGGTCATATTCAGGTGAATATTTTTTCAACTATAATATTATTGATGGAGGAGAGATTAGCGGTCTAATTTATAATGCTGGTTATATTTATTCAGGAGAATTTAATGGTTTGATTGCTAATGTGGGAATGATATCCGGCGGTACATTTAATAATCAGGTTATGGGTGGTAGCTATGAACTTGGTGGTGAAACTTATGACAGCGATCAGCTGATTAATGCTGGTACAATTTCCGGAGGAATTTTTGACGGTCCGGTTATTAATATAGCTGACATTGAGGATGGTGTGTTTTTTGGCGTGGTTACTAATACTGGCGCTATTGCCGGCGGAAATTTTTACCAGAGTGTTGATGGGGATATTGGCGGTGGAATAGATAAATCTGCTGTTCCGGTATTTAACGGCGGAGATTTAGATGTGGCTGCTAACTGGACGATAAACGGAGCCACAATTGAGGTACTACCTTCTACCGGAGAAGCTGCCAATATCGGAACGATTATGAGCGGATCCACCGCTACGGATCTGGATAACTATGGCACGATTAATGGTGGCACTTTTACTGGAACGGTAACTAATCAGGTTGGTGGAATTATTTCGGCCGGAGTTATTAATGGCGATTTCGTGCAGAATGATGGACTCGGTCCTTATAATTATACTTGGACTGGTGCAGAGGATGGTAATTTAAATAATGTTGGTAATTATTCCGGTGGAAATGGAGTGCCAGTTAGTGATGATACACTAACTATTCCTGATGCAGGTAAGATAAATTATCCATCTGAGGGAACATCTAATGCTGGCACATTGACTAATAATGGTTCCATTTTAGGTGGAACATTTAATGGTACAGTCACTAATTATGGCTCAGTTAGCATTTCTGATGATGAGGGCATAGTATTAATATTTCAGGGCACATTTATTAATGACGGTGGAGAAGTTAGCGATGGTGCATATGTAGGAGATTTTATTTGGGTCAGTGGGTCGGTCGGTGGCCTGGGTTTAGTTCCTAGCAATACGAAGACATTAACTATAGGCGCAGGTAATGAATGGATGGGGATCGAAACATTGGGTTCATATTCGATGGAAAATGGTATTTTTAATGTTGCCAGACCAGTAATTAATAATGGTACGATTAATGATGGAGGATTTACGGGTACGGTTTTGAATAACGGTACAATTAATGGTGGTGGATTTAGTGGTGTAGTGACAAATAATGGTACGGTTACCGGAGGGAACTTTTATCAAATTGTTTTAGGAACTCCGGTGCCGGTTGGATCGGACAAACATTTGGTTCCGGTATTTACCGGTTGGTTTGCCAGTCCGACTGTTCCAAGTAACTGGAGCGTTAATGGGGTGGTGCAAGAAACGGTTCCGGATTATACGGTAGAGTTTGGAAATTTCGCTTTAATTGGTGAGGGTACTTTTAGCGCCCATATTGATAATTATTACGGTATCGCCGCTGGAACATATAATGGCACAATTAATAGCATTGCTCCGCTTGCCAGTGGTACATTTAATGCCGCAATTATTAATAACGGAGCAATTCTTGATGGTACATTTAATGCAGAGGTTGTTAATAATATGTATATTCTTGGCGGCATATTTAATGGGGAGATTGTTAACAATGGCGTAATTATTGGTGGCACATTTAATGGCGATGTTGAATATATTGGTGTTACTGAGCAAGATGTATTTCCAGCCACTTATAATGCTAATTTAATTTTAACCGGTAATTGCGTATTTAATATATACAGCGACACAATAGTGGTTGGTAATTTATCGATTGCTTCAGGAGCGCAAGTTAATATTGCTGATGGGGCAGAGATTAGTATTGATATGCTTACTTTAGGCGAAATTGGTCAAGTTAACGGAACCTGGGGAATTACCGGCTCGGGAGCAACGCATGAAAATGATGTATATTTTACAATCGGCACAGGCGTTTTTAATGTAATTACCAGCGCGATTAAGCCAACTTTGACGATTACGGCTAATAGCGCTAGTAAGATTTATGGCTCAACCTTAACTTTTGCCGGAACTGAATTTACAGCAGTAGGATTAGTCGGTTCGGATACTTTAAACAGTGTTACTTTAACTAGCGTCGGTGCAGCTTCAGGTGCAAATGTAAATAGCTATAGCATTGTTCCTAGCGATGCAGTGGGAACAGGATTAAGCAACTATAATATTGTTTATGAGAATGGGTCTTTAACTGTTAATACTAAACCCGTGACCGTTACCGCTAACGCTCAAACCAAAGTCTATGGTGCTAGCGATCCAACTTTAACTTATACCGCTACTGCTTTAGTGGGTGAGGACGTTTACACTGGCGCATTAACTCGCGCTGTTGGCACGAATGTTGGCGATTATGCTATTGGTCAGGGAACCTTAACTGCGGGCAGCAATTATACAATTACTTTTGTTCCGGCCAACTTAACCATCAGTGCTAAGCCGGTAACTGTTACGGCTAATGCCGGACAATCTAAAGTTTATGGAGCGGCTGATCCAGTCTTTACTTATACTGCGGATACCTTAGTTGGTTTAGATACTTATTCTGGTGCTTTAAGCCGCGCTGCTGGTACTGACGTCGGTAGTTACGCCATTAATCAAGGAACTTTAACTGCTGGTACTAATTATGACATTACTTTTGTTTCGGCTAATTTTACTATTGCTCCTAAATCGGTAACCGTGATTGCAGATGCTCAAACCAAAGTTTACGGTGCAGTGGATCCGATATTTACTTATACACCTAGTGAAGCGATTTCATTTACTGGCGCATTAGCGCGTGCCGCTGGCGAAACTGTTACTGCTGGTCCTTATGCGATTAATCAAGGCACTTTATCTGCAGGTAGCAACTATTCAATTAATTTTGTTGGAGCTAATCTAACCATTACTACTAAACCTTTAACCATTACCGCCGATAATGTTACTAAAACTTTTGGCGATAATTTAAATTTTACGGGAACAGAGTTTACTTCCAGCGGATTAATTAATAGTGATCTAATCTCTAGCGTAACTTTAACTAGCTCTGGTGCTGCCGCCAGTGCCGGGGTTAATCAATCACCTTATAGTATCGTTGCTAGCGCTGCAGAGGGAACAGGTTTGAGTAATTATGCCATCACCTATCAACCCGGATCATTGGCGATTAATCAATCTTTAACCATTATGCAAGGCGAAAGTGTCTTATATGTTAGTAATTTACCAACACCTTTAAATATCTCTGTTCCTGTGTTTATTTCTACTGGGGTAGTCCCTGCTGTGCCAATGGCCATGCCCATTCCGGTTAGCGCACCATTAATTATTCCTATGGGGGTCACTCCAGTCTTTGTGAACCCGGCGATTTTGCCTGTGACAATGCCAGTCATTGCGGATGTTTCCAATCTTTCGTATTCAAAGCAAAATTTTATCTCAAATCAAAGCCCTGAAATTACCAATCGTTTGATGTTTCCTCATGGTAGCGGGATTATTCCTCCGGGTGGGATGGGAGTGATTCCTTTAGGCGCAGAAAAGCCGTTGGCTAAACCTAATCTTCAACAAGATAAAAAATCAACCGATCAGGAAGTCTTTAATTAAGCCGGAAACTTCCAGATATTTTGTGTAGCGGATAAGAGTAAGTAAGTTAATACCAATACACTAGGGAAAACTGCGTAGTTCCAAATTAGACCAAAGCTAAAAAACACATAGCTTAAAATGAAAAATAAAAACACCAGTAACCCCGCCACTGCGGCCCTTCTCCAATTTTTAAGGAAAAAGAAAGCTAAGACCATTAAAAATATTCCTAAAATCAGAAATCCTAAGCGTAATGCCACTGGCGCAATTTTTAAAAAATTATGTGCATAAAGTGTTAAAAAAGAGTTAGCTTTTAAGATTATTCCAGGGACTTTACCAATCGGCACATTTTGGTAATCACCTAACAAAGTAGAGTTAATTCCTAAAAAGACAATCTTATCTTTTAAATCTAGAGGGTTAAAGTTGTGATTTAGAACTTGTACAAAAGAAAGTTGTTTGAAGTCTTCAGTTTTAGCGCGAAAACGGATGAGAAATGAACTTGATTGTGGATCAACCGGAATCTCCCATTCTTCTTGAGCGCTGTTTTTAAAGGAGATAGTAGTTTTGTCGTCTATAAAAGTAGAGTAGTTGATTCCCTTGATTGTTTTTAATACTTGCATCTCCCAAGAAAGAAACCAGAGCTTAGGATTGTTTTCACTTTTAAGATAAGTTAATCCTCGACGGGCTACCCCGTCATGATCTTGTAATGAATTAACAAATCCTGAGGAAGTTACTGAAGTAATTTGGGGCAAGGTAGAGAAATTAATCTTACTAGCTTCATCAATCCCGTAGCCTAAAATTATCGGCTGGCCGCCAGAAAGTTCTTCTTTGAGATAGTCATCTTCTTTAGGATCAGAGTTGCCGATAAAAGTAAAGTCTAGGGCAATTATCTTTGGGTTAGCTGCCTTAATATTTTTGATTACTTGTGCAAATACTGAACGCGGATATGGCCAGCTTTGAGAAATTTTTTCGATAGTTTGATTATCGATGAGCACTAAAACAATTTGGTTAATTTGCTCAGGTGGGCCTTTGAGGATGTTTTCTGTCTTTTGCAGCTGGTCGTAAATGCCGCATCTTAAGTTTCCTGAGAAGGGGACAAAATTAACTAAAGGAACTAGAATTGCGCAAAGTAATAAAGTTAAAGGGATCGCCAAATAAATTTTTTTTAAAATATTGCTCAAGATGTATTTATGTTTTCCTTCTTTGAGCTGGCCCATGGCGTGTTTAGTGGTTTCGTGCTTCTCTAGAATATTGCGTTGGGCTAGAGTTATGGATTTCATTAGTTCTTCGCTTGAGAAAGGTTTAATCAAGTAACCGCAAATGGCGTATTTTACTGCTTCATTGCAGCTCTCTAAATCATAAACTCCGGTCATAATGGTTACCTGCACATTTAAGTTTAATTTATGAGTAGCTTTAAGAAAGTCAATGCCGTTAAGTTTAGGCATTTTAATATCACAGAGGACAATCTGGATTTTTAATTTTTTTATTTTTTCTAAAGCTTCCTGGCCATCGCTAGCCAAGTAGGTAAGAAAACCTTTGCTTTTTAACAGGTCGTTAAGGTAACTTCTTACGGCAGGATCGTCATCGATAATTAATATGGTTGGTTTTTTGAATTTAAACATTTAAGTTTCCTTTATTGAGCTTATTATATCTTTAAATTTAAAATTTTCAAGCCATAGAACTCTTATTTATAAAAAATTTCTATTAAATAATTTTAGTTAGTTGTGGATAAGCTATTGACGCTTATTTTAGGAAAGGGTATAATCTAAACATTATGATTCTAGGCGCACATGTTTCCGCAGCGGGTAAAATTTATCAGGCATTAGATATCGCCCATCACTTAGGTGCCGATACGATGCAGATCTTTAGCCGGCCACCGCAATCTTGGCGTAAGGGTAATCAGATTGCTGCGGAAGACATCCAAGAGTTTATCGCTCGTCGTAAAAAATATAAAATTAATCCGGTTTTTATTCATATATCTTATCTGATTAATTTAGCTTCTCCAGATGTGCGTTTGTATCGTGGTTCCATTCAGGCTTATATTGAGGATATTCAAGAGGCTGATCGATTAGGAGCTGATTATATTGTTACGCACATGGGTAGTCATAAGGAGACATCTGAGGACGCCGGGATTAAAAGATTAATTGAGGCTTTGAATATAATTTTAGAAAAAACTAAGGGTTCTAAGGTGGGAATCTTATTAGAAAACACTTCCGGTAGCGGATCTTGGCTGGGTTATCGTTTCTATCATCAGCAAAAAATTCTTAAAGGGATAAAGGATAAATCGCGCGTAGGTTTGTGTTTAGATACGGCGCATGCTTATCTGGCTGGTTATAATTTATCGACCAAAGACGGTTTAGATAAAATGATGACTGAGATTGAAGAGTTGGTGGGAACAAAATTGATTAAACTCATTCATCTTAATGATGCGGCCGCAGAATTGGGCAGCCATCACGATCGTCATGACCATATTGGCAAAGGCCATATCGGCATGGCCGGGATGAAAAGAATTATTAATCATCCTAAGTTAAAGAAAATCCCGATGATCTTAGAGACACCTAAAACTACGGAAAAAAGTGATCAAGAAAATTTAGCATTAGTTAAAAAATTGGCGGTTAAATAAAATGCAATATGATCCTAAAACAATAGAAAATAAGTGGCAGAAAATTTGGCAGGATAGTTCTGCTTTTCGGGCGCAAGCTGATCTAGCGCGCAAAAAATATTATCTGCTAGAGATGTTTCCGTATCCGTCGGGAAAAATTCACATGGGTCATGTGCGCAATTATACGATTGGCGATGTAGCTAGCCGTTTTAAAACTTTAGAAGGTTACAATGTAATGCATCCGATGGGTTTTGATGCTTTTGGCCAGCCGGCGGAGAATGCGGCGATAAAAAATAAAACTAAGCCTGCTGATTGGACGCATAAATGTATTAAAGAGATGGAAACCGAATTAAAGAAAATGGGTTTTTCTTATGATTGGGAAAGGGAAGTCTCCACCTGTCAGAGTGATTATTATAAATGGAACCAGTGGATTTTTTTAAAGATGTTTGAACGCGGCCTGGCTTATCGTAAAGCTTCGGGGGTAAATTGGTGTACTAGCTGTCAGACCACTTTGGCCAATGAAGAGGTAATCGATGGAGAGTGTTGGCGCTGTCATACTAAGGTTGAGCAAAAAGATTTAGAGCAGTGGTATTTAAAAATCACTGAATATAAGGAACGATTATTAGAAGATTTAGAAAAATTAGTCAATTGGCCACCGCGAGTTTTAGCCATGCAAAATAATTGGATTGGCAAAAGCAGCGGGGTGGATATTTATTTTAAATTAGAAAATAGTGATACGGTAATCTCCGTATTTACTACGCGTGTGGATACAATCTTTGGGGCTACCTATATTGTTTTAGCTCCGGAGCATCCATTAGTTAAAGATTTAATTAAAGGTAGACCTGAGGAAAAGGCAGCGCTAGCTTTTATTAAAAAAGTGGCGGCGGAAAGTAAAGTTGTACGTGCGGCTTCTGATGTTAAGAAAGAAGGGGTATTTACCGGTAGTTTTGCAATTAATCCGGTAAATAACGAAAAGGTTCCGATTTGGATTGCTGATTATGTGTTGATGGAGTATGGCACCGGAGCCATTATGGCCGTACCCACACATGATCAACGTGATTTTCTTTTTGCTAAAGAGCATAAATTACCGCTGCGTTTGGTTATCTCGCCTAAAGAGGGAACTTTAAAATCTGCACAAGATTTAACTCAAGCTTATGAAGGTGATGGCCTACAGATAAATTCTGGTGAGTTTGATGGATTAAATAATCAAGAAGCTAAAAATAAAATTGCGCAATGGATGGAGGCTAAAAAAATTGGTAAAATTCAAACCCATTGGCGCTTACGTGATTGGTTAATCTCTCGTCAACGCTATTGGGGTACACCGATTCCGATGATTTATTGTCCGACTTGTGGAATTGTGCCAGTCCCTTATCAAGATTTACCGGTTGAATTACCTGCTGATGCACCCTTTACTGGGGAAGGGGGAAGTCCGTTAAATAAAGTTAAAGCATTTGTGGAAGTTAATTGTCCTAAATGTAAGGGCAAAGCTCGTCGAGAAACTGACACGATGGCTACTTTTTTTGATTCTTCCTGTATTTTTTAAGATTTTGCTCGCCTAAATTTAATGAGGCACCGTTTGATGTTCAAGAAGCTAAATATTGGATGACGGTTGATCAATATATTGGTGGAATTGAGCATGCGATTTTGCACTTGTTGTACTCGAGATTCTTTACGAAATTTTTCCAAGATTTAAAGTTGATTGATTTTAGCGAGCCGTTTAATAAATTGCTTACTCAAGGTATGGTTTTAAAAGATGGCGAGGTAATGTCTAAGTCTAAGGGCAATATCGTTGATCCGGATTCAATGATTAAAAATTACGGCGCGGATGCCCTGCGTTTGTTTATTTTATTTGCGGCTCCTCCGGAGACTGAACTTGAGTGGGATGAGCGTGGGTTAGAGGGGTCGTTTAAATTTTTAAACCGGGTTTGGAGAATTCAGGAAAATTTAAAGGATCAAGTAGATCCGCAAGCTTTAAAGAGTTTGCATAAAGCAATAAAAAAAGTCAGCCAGGATTACAGCGAATTTAAATTTAATACCGCGATTGCTAGTCTCATGGAGTTAACCAATGTTATTTATCAAACTGGTGCCAATAAGCAGATATTTTCAACTCTTGTAATTATGCTGAGTCCGATTGTGCCGCATTTTGCCGAGGAGCTTTGGGAAATTTTGGGTAATAAGGAAAGTATTTTTAAAGCTAGTTGGCCAAAATTTGATCCGGCATTATTGGTGGAAGAAACTGTAGAGTTAGTAATTCAAGTTAATGGAAAAGTGCGTAGTAAAATTTCTGTTGAGCGTAATATCTCTGAAGAAAAGCTTAAAGAGTTGATTCAGCAAGATGAAAAATTAATTCCTTGGTTTGAAGGAAAGTCCCCGAAGAAAATTATCATCGTCCCCCAGAAACTCGTTAATATCGTTATATAATTTTATTTCGTCTACGCGGGTCCTGCCTAAGCTTTCCGGCTTTCGCTTCGGCACGAAGATTTTCGCCGCCTGCTGCGGCTTACGTCTGGCTACGGCTTTCTTCCTTACGCTAGATGGACACCGCCTTCACTCGACGTAATTCTCCTCCTGCGGAGGACAGGCTTGTACACAGTTGCCGAAAATCTTCTAATGTGCCTTCAGCAAAAGCCAGAAAGCTTATAAATCGACACTCACTTGAAAAGCAACAGGATTATTTATTTAGAACGTCTTTGATGTGGAAGAGGAGTCTGGGATAATCTAGGGGTTTTTCTACGTAAACAGTGATTCCGCTTTTGGCAGCGATATGTTTATCAATATCTTCGTGTTTTAATGAAGTAGCAATAATCGGAATATCGATAAATTCGATTAGGTTTCTAATCTCTTGGGCTACTTTAAATCCGCTATCATCTGGTAAAACTAAGTCTAAAAGCAAACAATCGGGTTTTTCTGCTTTGAATTTTTCTAATCCACTCTTAGCGTCGTAAGCAATTATTACCGTATAACCGGCTTTTAGCAGCTCTTCTTTGCTTTTTTTGGCAATATTGTAGTCATCGTCAATAATTAGGATCTTTTTAGGCATAAGTTTAGTATACATCAAATAGATAGCGATTACAACTGGGCTGTTTTCCTGTTAGATAATGGTAATTCCTTCGTCTATTAAAGTGAGGAGGGTTAAAAATATGCTCAATTTTACAACTGAAGAACGTAAGGTAGCTTTGTTTCTTTTAGGTTTAGCTTTTTGCGGGTTGATTTTAAATAATTTAATTAAAGTAAATGCCCGCGTTGAAAAATTGGTTTATCCGCAAGTTGAATTAGCTAAGCTAAATTTAAATAAAATTAGTTTAAGTGAAATTTCCAAGGTTAAGGGGGTTTCTTTGAAATTGGGAGAGAGAATTATTGAGTATCGCTCTTTGCACAAAGAATTTAGATTTTTAGAAGAATTAAAAGAAGTTAAGGGGATCGGTCGCCTGCGTTATGAGCGGTTAAAAGAGGTATTTTTTATCTGATGAATTCGTTACTGGTTTGGTTAACGGGATTTTATTGCCTGGGAATAATTTTAGCTAGTCTTAAGTTAATTAATTTTTGGTTAGCAATTTTAGTGGGAATTTTTATCTATTTTGTAGTTAGTAAATTACAGACAAAAAGTTTCATATTTCTATCGGCGGTGTTATTTTTAACAGTATTGTTAGGATTTTTTAATTTAAAAAATGCTTATCGATTACCTAAGAACCATATTAATAATTTTGTTATTTATAAAGATAATCAACTTTATAGCTTAAATGGATATGTCGATAGCCAACCGGAGTTAAAAAATAATAGTTTAAGTTTTATCTTTCGTCTGCAGAGCGCTCAAGCAGATAAGCTTAGATTTAAAAGTTGCGGTAAAGTTTTAGTAAAAATCAATTTTAACCAAGCGTTAAGTTATGGCACTAATTTAACTTTAATTGGAAAATTATCTAGACCGTATGGTTATAATCGCGCAAGTTATAGCTATAAAGAATATTTAAAGCGCTTAGATATTTATTTGGTCATGTCGATTAAAGATGTGCGACAGGTAATTATACAACCCGGCTTTGGTGGCTCTAAATTAATTGCAGGTTCGTTTTGGCTACGTTCGAAGATGGAGGAGGCAATCTACCGGGCTCTTCCGGAATTACCGGCAAGCTTACTTGCGGCGATGGTTTTGGGTCAGAAACGCAATGTCCCCTGGTTAATCAATGATTTAATGATCAAATCGGGCACGGTTCATATTCTAGTGGTTAGTGGTTTTAACGTGAGCATTGTAGCTTTTATTATTAATCTGTTGTTTAAAATTTTACGCATTCCTCGTAAACAGCGTTTAATTTTAGCGATAATTTGCTTGTTGATTTATTGTGCGGTTACGGGAGCCAGTAATCCGGTGGTACGTGCTACGGTTATGGGGGTAGTTTTCTTGTCCGCCTATTTTTTTAAACGCGATTTCGATATCTATAACTCTTTAGCACTTTCTGCTTTATTTATTTTAATCATTGCTCCACGACAATTTTTTGATATTGGTTTTCAGTTATCATTTATTAGCGTATGGGCAATTATTTATCTCTACCCTAAATTAAAAGCGTTTTTTCATCTAGAAGATTATAAAAATAAAATTTGGAAATTCATAGGCGAAGGTTTTTTAGTCTCCTTGTCGGCATGGTTAGGTACTTTATGGATTATTGCTTTTAATTTTAGAATTATTGCTCCGATTACGATTATCGCCAACATTTTAATTGTTCCTCTGGCTACAGTGATTACTTTATCCGGATTTACTTTAGTGGTTTTTGGTTTAATTCATCCATATTTAGCCAGCCTTTTTAGTGCTCCGGTTGCGTTATTCATTAACTTGCTCTTAAGTATAAATACCGCAATCATTAAGCTCCCCTTTGCTTATATTCGTTATTAACCAAACCCGATAATATCTTTGACAAACGCTTTGGGCTATGATAAATTGGAGAAGCTGTAATTCAGCAATAAACCCCTATGAAACGTATAATTTTAAGTTTTTTAATTATTTCTCTTTTAGCTATCCAACCGGTGTATTCCTATTGGATCTGGACCCCCAAAACCGGTAAATGGATAAACCCTAAATCTCTGCCTAAAGATAATCCTAAAGATCAATTTGCTTATGCGAAAATCTTTTTCGATGACAATAAATTGGATGAAGCTAAACGTGAATTTCGTAAATTATTGAAGGCTTACCCTAAATCTGCGGAAGCCGCGGAAAGTCAGTATTATTTAGGTTTAGCAGAAGAAAAGCAGGGTAGGATCTATGAAGCATTTCAGGCTTATCAGATGGTGATTGATAAGTATCCTTTTAGTGAGCGTATCCAGGAGATTAATGAACGCGAATATAAAATTGCTGAAAGGTTTATGAACGGAGAAACGCGCAAAGCTTTAGGTATAACTTTGCCCGTAGATAATCCGGCGATTGAAATATTTGGTAAGGTGATCGAGAACTCTACTTACGGGCCGTTAGCTCCAGCAGCACAATATAAATTAGGTTTGGTGCTAAAAGGACTGTTGCGTTATTATGAAGCCGAAGATGAGTTTAATAAAGTAGTCTCACGTTATCCGGATAGCGAGTGGGCTGCACCAGCAAAATTTCAGATTGCCTCTTGCCGAGCTAGCTTGTCCAAAGGGTTTGCTTATGATCAGGGAGCAGCGCAAGAGGCTAAGGAAAAGTTTGAAGAGTTTGTTAGGGAGCATCCAGATGCTGTACTTTCTTTAGATGCGCAGAAAAATGTTGATCGGATTAGAGAAAAAGAGGCAGAGGCTAGCTATAACATTGCACGGTTTTATGAAAAACAAAAGAATTTTAATTCGGCAAAAATTTATTATAATGATATAATTGATAGTCATCCAGAAAGTCCTTTGGCTAAAGAGGCATTAGTGAGGTTGCAGATGATGGAGCGTAAAAATGAGAAATAAAGTTAAATTTTTTGTAATTTTTACTACCGGGTTATTTATTTTAACCAGTGTTTTAAGTGGTTGCGGTTATACTACCCGCTCCATGCTTTATGGAAAATATAAAACGATTTATGTCACTCCCTTCTTAAATAAAGTAGATGTAACTCAAGAGTCTTATTCTGCCAGTAAATATCGTATTTATCGACCGATGCTTGAGACTGAAATTACTAAAAAAGTAATTAATAAATATCTTTTTGATGGAAATCTAAAACCGGCTAAAGATGGCCAAGCTGATTTAGTGCTAAAGGGAGAACTTATTGAATATCGTAAGGATCCTTTGAGTTATACTGCCGATAGTGAAAATGTTACGGAGTATCGTATTAATGTTTATGTAAAACTTAGCCTTTGGGATACTACAGAGAATAAATTAGTTTGGGAAGAGAGTAATTTTAATGGTAACTATTCTTATTTTACCAGCTTTGCTTCTGGTAATGTGATTTTGGTCTCTGAAGATACAGCCGTTACTAATGCAGTAGAGGATTTGGCTCGGCGTATTGTCGAACGCACCGTTGAACAATGGTAATATGGTTTACCCCGTTAGAAATAAGATAAATGAGACATCCGGTGGTTGTCTGCGACAACCTGTTTCTAACGGGGTTTATTTACTTATTGGCCAGGATATCGCGGCTAAAGAAACTCAACTTAGAAAAATAAAGCAGGAAGCCCTTTCTAAAGATCTGCAGGATTTTAACCTGGATATCTTATATGCTAATGAAATAAAATTAAAAGATATCCAAGAACGTTTTCTGGCAATTCCCTTAAAAAGTGAAAAAAGAATTGTTGTAATTAAAGAAGCAGATTCTCTAGATGATGCATCGCGGGATTTTCTGCTGGCTTATGCTAAAAAGCCATTTAAACAATTAATTTTAGTTTTAGATTTTCCGCAATATGATTATAAAGATGAATTTGTTAAGGCGATCTCTTCATATGCATCGCTTATGCGTTTTAAAGAGATAACTAATCCGGATACATTTGCTTTAAATCGCCAGATTGAATTGAGAAAAACTGATTATGCTCTGGAGGTCTTAAGCCAGCTGCTTAAAAATGGCCAAGCCCCGGAGAGGATTTTGGGCGGTTTGCGTTTTGCTTGGGAAAAACAGGATATCCAAAGTCAAATTGCAAAGAGAAAATTAAAACTTTTGCTGAATTGTGATATTGAGATAAAAACAGGCAGGCTTAGGCCTGCCTTTGCTTTGGAAAAATTAGTGGTAAATTTATGCGCTTTTGTTTAAACGAAGCATGAGGCGCGATTTTTTGCGATTAGCGGTTCCTAAAGCGATGACATTTTTTTTGGCGGCTTTATCTAGCTGAGAAAAAACCTTAACTAAGCATTTTTTAGCTTCACTAGCATCTTTTTTAGTAATTAATTCTTGAAAATTCTTGATCGCTTTCTTAAGTGCTACTTTGACCTTAAGATTACGAGTATGTTTTCTTTTATTTACGCGGGTACTTTTAATTGATGTTCTACGTCTAGGCATATATTCTCCTTAATGTTTAGAATAATCGGCCCCTTTAGGCCGGTAATAACAAGGGATATTATTAGCATAATTAATTACTCATGTCAACAGACAAATCTTTCATAAATCATCACAATCACAGCGTTGCCCGTTCAGCGGGGATGATTAGCTTAGCCACGTTGAGTTCGCGTATCCTGGGTTTTATTAGAGATATTATTATTGCCCGCTTATTTGGTATTTATGTTTATGCTCAGGCTTTCGTCATTGCTTTTCGTATACCCAATCTTTTTCGCGATTTAGTGGGAGAAGGGGCTTCCAATGCGGCGATTGTTCCGGTTTTAAGTGAATATAATCATAAGCGTTCTAAAGAAGAGTTTTGGGAACTGGCTAATCTTTTACTTAATCTAGCGGTGGTAATCTTAAGCGCGATCACTATTTTGGGGATTATATTTTCCCCGTTGATTGTGCGTTTGATTGCTCCGGGGTTTATCGCTTTCCCAGAAAAATTACAAGCAACCATTAATTTAAATCGCATTATTTTTCCTTATATTTTTCTGATTGGTTTAGCGGCATATGCCATGGCGGTGTTGAATTCGCTAAAGAATTTTACCATTTCGGCGTTTGCGCCTTGTTTATTAAATATTTCGATAATTATTTGCGCTTTGCTTTTAGGGGAAGGGACGAAAGGATTAGCCACTGGAGTTCTTTTAGGCGGGGTTTTGCAGTTAGCAGTGCAGATTCCGCTTTTATATAAAAAAGGCTTTCGACCAAGAGTAGCGTTTAATTTTAAGCATCCCGGTATAGTGCAAATTAAGAAATTATTGTTGCCGCGATTAGTTAGCTCCAGTATTTATCAGTTAAATAATTTTGTGGATACCATTTTTGGTTCATTAATAGCTATTGTCGGAGATGGGGGAGTTGCTGTACTTTATTTTGCTTATCGGCTGATTCAATTTCCGATCGGTATTTTTAGTAATGCGATTGCCCAGGCAATTCTACCCACATTTTCAACCCAGGTATTAGAAGATAATCATGATAATCTTAAGCATACGCTTTCCTGGGGGCTGCGGACAGTTTTCTTTGTGCTGATGCCAATGACTGCACTCTTTATGGTTTTGGCCAAGCCTTTAGTTTTTACTTTTTTCGGCGGAGGGAGATTTGATTTCAATTCAGGAGTTTTGACTAGCAGCGCTTTATTTTATTATAGTATTGGGTTATTTGCTTACGGGGGCACAAAAATTTTACAATGTTGCTTTTTTGCTTTAAAGGATACGGTTACTCCGACTAAGATCGCGGGTTTGGCTTTATTTTTAAATGTCGCACTTAATGCTATTTTAATGTTTCCCCTTAAAATCGGCGGCTTAGCATTGGCTACTTCTATCTCTGGGGTAATTACTTTTTTTGTTTTATTTTTCATTTTAAGTAAGCGCTTAGGTGGTTTTCAAGAAAATAAAATACTTTTTTCATTTTTACGTGTTTGTGGGGCAACTTTAGGTATGGCTGCGGTTTGCTTTTTAGTGAATCGGGCATTAAATTTTTATTGGGCATTATTTTGCGGCGGCATAGCTTACATTGTCTTTTGTTTTATTTTTAAAGTTACTGAATTAAAAGAGTTGACCGATAAAATTTTATGGCAAACTTACAAAATTTAAGAGAAAAATTTTTAGCTGCTCCGGATTCCTGTGGCGTTTATCTGATGCGTAATCGTTTTGGGCAAGTGCTTTACGTAGGTAAAGCTAATTCATTAAAAAAAAGATTGTTAAACTATTTAGCTAAAGATGTTAATAATAAAACTGCGGCTTTAATTTTTCAGGTAACCGATGTTGAATTTAGATTAACTGCCAATGAAGCGATGGCTTTATTGCTGGAAGCTGCTTTGGTGCATGATCTAAAGCCTAAATATAATATCTCTCTTAAAGACGATAAAAGTTTTCCATTAGTTAAAATTACTGATGAAAAATTTCCTGCAGTTTATATCACACGCAAAAAAGATGATTTATCTAGCCGTTATTTGGGTCCTTATACTAATGCCAAGCTTCTAAAAAGTGCTTTAAAAATTATTCGGCATAGTTTTGGGTTTAGATCTTGTAAAAAATTACCCAAGCAGAGCTGTATTTATGCTCGCATTAAGCTTTGTCCGGCTCCTTGCATAGGTAAGATTACACAAAAAGAATACGCGATGTTAATTAATCAGATTGTTTTAGTGTTGGAAGGAAAAACGGACTTATTATTACAAAAATTACATAAATTAATGCAGCTTCAATCTGAAAAACTTGATTTTGAAGCTGCAGCTAAAATACGTGATCAAATTATTGTTTTATCTGAGATCTCTGCGACTCCCAATCGATTTACTCGTCAGGCAGAGTTAGATGATCTAAGAAATAGATTAAACCTAACCAATCTTCCTAAAAGAATTGAAGGATTTGATATCTCTAACATTTCTGGTAAGCAAGCGGTAGGGTCGATGGTTAGTTTTGAGAATGGAGTAGCGGATAAAAATAATTATCGACGATATCGTATAAAAAGTTTTAGTGGTGTAGATGATTATAAGATGTTAGCAGAAGTCGTTAGTCGACGCTATAGCAGGTTAATTCGAGAAAATAAAGCTTTGCCGGATTTGGTGCTCATTGATGGTGGCAAAGGACATCTTTTAACGGCTTCTTTAATGCTGAAGCAGCTAAATTTAACTATTCCCCTAGTTAGCATTGCCAAACCCCGTAAAAAAACCTGCGGTTTTATACGGGGTGAAGAAAAAGAGCATATTTATAGTAGCCAAGAATCGGTGAGTTTAAATTTTCCTGAAAATGCTGTGGGGCTAAATTTAATTCGCAGAATACGCGATGAAGCGCATCGTTTTGCTTTAAGCTATCATCATCTGCTGCGTAAGAAAGAGACTTTTACAAAATGTTAAATTTTCAAAAAATTAGAAGCTTATTATTTTATCTAAGCTTATCTTTGTTTTTTGCTGGGTTGCCCTTTATTCTTTCTTTTGCTTTAGGGTATAAATTCAATCCCCATACTTTAAAATTCACTAAAACCGGATTAATTTTTGTAAAAACCCAACCTGACGGTGCAAAAGTATATTTAAATGGTAAATTAACTGCTGAAAAAACTCCCACTAGTTTGCATGAGCTAGTCCCGGGTACTTATAAAATTGCGATTGAGTTGAAACAGCATTATCCCTGGAAGGGAGAGGCTTACGTTGAGGCGGGGAAAGCTTGTCGTTTAGATAAAATCATTCTTTTCCCACTGCGTCCTAATTTATTGCAATTGAATCAAGAAAAGTTTTCTTCTTTTCATATAGATTTTGAAAAAAAATTTATTTATTATTTAGATCAAGAAACCAATGTAGTTTATCGTTCTAATTTAGAAGGGGGCAATTTTGAGGATATCGCTAGTTTACCGGAAAAATTTACCTCAATTGTTGGCTGGCAGGTAGCTGATGATAAAAATAAATTATTTATTTTTAACCAACACCAAATTGTGGTAGTTTTCTTTGATAATCAGGCAGATTATGGGTATGCGGATTCGGCGGTATTTTTAGATTATCCGCAGGAGAAAATAATTAATGTCTTTTGGTATGCGGATAGCTATCATTTAATTGTATTTACGGACAAGTATATTCAAATCATTGAATCGCGAACGCAAGCGCATCCGATAAATTTAGTAAAATTAAATAAAGAAGCTACGGTAGCTTTCTATGATAGCAAAGAAAACTTGCTTTATTTTAGCGATAATCAAAAAAATATAAATGGCCGAGCGTATAATAATTTATATAAGTTAGACTTAAGCTCTAGCCCAGTTTTGTTAGAAAAATTAATGAAAAAAGATAATGAATAAGCGCGCATTCTTAAGAAGAGTTATGGAGATAGTTCCCGGAGGTTTGTCTTGGGGGATAATTCTCGGGTTAATTATCCTTTCGATTATTCATCCGGTAATCAGTGCTTTAATTATTATTACTTTTGATTTTTATTGGATTATCCGTACGATTTATTTAACTACACTTTTAATTATGGCTCACCAAAGGTTATTCCGGCAAAAAAATAAAGATTGGTTACAGTGTTGTTTAGAGTTGCCAGCAATTCAGGGTTTTTCTGCTTTATATCAGTTGGTTATATTTCCAGTTTATAACGAGGGACTGGAAGTTTTGCGCCCGTCTTTGGAGGCTTTAAGTAAAAGTCATTATCCAAAAGAAAAGATTATTTTAGTGATGGCTTTTGAGGAGCGCAATCTCTTGGCACATGAAACTGCTGCGATTTTAGAAAATGAGTTTACCGGAAAATTTGGGGCGCACCTATCGACGTTTCATCCGGATGGGTTGGCGGGGGAGGCACGCACTAAAGGTGCTAATGCTACTTGGTCGGCTAGGGAGGCTAAAAAATTTTTAGATATGCAAGGAATAGATTATGAAAAAGTAATTGTCTCTTGTTTTGATGCGGATACTTGCGTAGAGGCAGAATATTTTGGTTGCCTGGCATATCATTTTTTAACTTCAGCTAAGCCGCATCAGGCTAGTTATCAGCCGATGCCGGTTTATAATAATAATATTTGGCAAGCGCCTTCTTTTGCCAGACTCATCGAAATTAGTAGTTCATTTTGTCAGTTGATTGAAAGTATGCGGCTTGAGAAATTTGTGACATTTTCTAGTCACAGTATGAGCTTTAAAACATTAGTAGAGGTGGGTTATTGGCCAACGAATATGATCTCTGATGATTCAGTGATTTATTGGAAAGGTTATTTGCATTATAATGGTGATTATCGAGTTGTCCCTTTGTATATCACTGTTTCGATGGATGTAGCTTATTCCAATAATCTTTGGAAGACGATTTTAGTGCAGTATAAACAAAAAAGAAGATGGGCTTGGGGAGTGGAGAATTTTCCTTTTGTGGTAGACGGGTTTATGCAAAATAAAAATATTTCTTTGTTGAATAAATTAAGAAGGTCTTTTCATCTTTTAGAAAGCCATGTTACTTGGGCGGTTTGGGCGTTTATTTTGGTCGTGATTGGATATTTGCCTTTACTTTTTGGGGGAGTTTTCTTTAGTCAGACGGCGATTGCTTACAATCTACCAAAGATTGCCGGGTTATTGTTTAGGTTTACTTTGTTGACTAGTTTAACTTGGATATTTTTAAGCTGGACTATTTTACCGCCGCGGCCTAAGGGGATTAGTTGGCTTAAGCATGTATTATTAGTTTTAGAATGGTTTTTTGTGCCATTTATAATTTTAATTGTGGGTTCTATTCCGGCTTTAGATGCGCAAAGCCGACTAATGATGGCCAAGTATATGGAATTTAATTCTACGTTAAAAGGAAATAAGGTGGTATAATCAAGGAAATATTTGCCGTAAGGCAAATATTTCCGCAGTCCTACGCAAGTTTTTTTTAAAAACTTGCGTAGGGCAAGGCATTGATAGGCAAACATTTTTGCAGTCCTACGTGTTTTCGAAGAAAACATGTAGGACAAGTTCTTGTTTTTGGAGGAGATATGGATATTAGAAAATTATTAGGGGAGATGGTGGCTAAGAATGCTTCTGATCTTTTTTTCCGAGCCGGAGGCACACCACGCCTGCGCATTGACGGTAAGATCGTCGCTATGGATACCCGGATTTTAAGTGTAGAGGATGTAATGCTTGCGGTTGAACAATTAGCTAATACGAAACAATTAGAAGTTTTTAGAAATAATTTGGATGTAGATTTTGCGGTTTATTTAGAAGAATTTGGCCGCCGTTTTCGCGTAAGTTTGTTTACGCAAAGAAATTGGCCATCGATTGTCATCCGCAATGTACGTAATACTATCTCCACTTTTGAAGAGCTAAATTTGCCTGCGGAAGTATTAAAGAAATTATCGATGGAATCTCGTGGATTAGTTTTATTAACTGGTAGTATGGGTAGCGGTAAATCTACGACGATTGCTAGTATGATTGAATATATTAATAGTAATTCAAAGAAGCATATCTTAACGGCTGAAGAACCGATTGAATTAACTTTTGCTGATAAACAATCGATTATTAATCAACGGGAGCTAGGAATTGATGTTAAAGACTACCCTACTGCTTTGCGAGCTTTTACGTTACAAAGCCCAGATGTAATGTTTATTGGTAATATTCGTGATTATGAAACTGTATCTAGTGCGATTGCAGCAGCAGAAACCGGAGTTTTAGTTTTAAGTACTTTACATACGATTAATGCGTCGCAGTCTGTAGAGAGGTTAATTAATTTTTTCCCTCCACATCAACATCAAGAGGTGAAAAATCAATTATCTACATTATTAAAGGGAGTAATTTCTTTACGCTTAATTCCCGCTAAAGATGGTAATCGTATCCCTGCTTATGAAGTTATGTTACTTACACCGACGATTAGTCGCTTAATTCGCGAGGGTAAAATTTGGGAGATTCCTGATTTTATTGAAGAAGGTGGAGTTTTTGGAATGCAATCATTTACGCAGTCTTTGGTTAAATTAGTTAATGAAGGAAAAATAACTTTAGAGGATGCCGCTTTAGCTGCAGATAGTCGCGAAGAATTTATGTTAGCTTACAGAGGAATTAAGAAGAGTTAATTAATTGGGGGCAGAAGACATGGTTGAGGAAATTAAAAAGCAACTTATTGAAATTGGAGTGAGAGTAGAAAATTTAAGAGGTTATCTTTGACGTTGTCAATAAAAAGCAACGCATAGAAGTTTTATCTGCTCAGATGTCTTCCGAAGGTTTCTGGGATAATTCAGAAAAATCCACTAAAATGGTTAAGGAGTTAAAAGACCTTAAGGCAACGGTTGAGCCTTGGGATTTAGCGCATAAGAAATATGAAGAACTTTCTGAGCTGGTTCCTTTAGTCAAAGATAATGATCAAGATTTAGTTTTAGATTTAACGCAGAATACTCAAGAGCTTATTGGTATAATTGATAAATTAGAGTTTCAAGTGCTTTTGGGTGGAAAGTTTGATAAGAATAGTACGATTTTAAGTATTAATTCTGGAGCTGGCGGAACAGAGTCTTGTGATTGGGCAGGGATGTTGTTAAGAATGTACACTCGTTTTGCGGAAAGGCATAACTATAGTGTAAAAACCATTGATCTGCTCCCCGGAGAAGAAGCGGGAATTAAAAACGTCACTATTTTAATTGAAGGTGCTTATGCTTTTGGTTATTTAAAAGCTGAACGCGGAGTGCATCGTTTGGTGCGCATCTCTCCGTTTGATGCTAATTCACGTAGGCATACTTCTTTTGCTTCAGTGGATGTAATTCCTGAGATTGAAGAAGAGTTAGATATTAAGATCGATGAAAAAGATTTGCGCATTGATGTTTATCGTTCTAAAGGTGCTGGTGGTCAAAGCGTAAATACTACGGATTCGGCGGTGAGAATTACGCATCTGCCGACTGGGATTGTGGCGCAATGTCAGAACGAGCGTTCTCAGTTTCAAAATAAGCAAACTGCTTTTAAGATTTTAAAGGCTCGACTTTATGAATCTGAACAAGTTAAAAAATTAGCTGAAGTAAAACAGCAGGATTCCGATAAAAAAAGAATTGAATGGGGTAGCCAGATTCGTTCTTATGTTTTACATCCGTATAATTTAGTGAAAGACCATCGCACGGAGTTTGAGACCGGAGATAGTCAAAAAATTTTAGACGGTGGATTGGATGAGTTTATCGAAGCGTATTTAAAGTTTAGTGCTAATAAGGCGTAGTATTAATAAATAAGAGGAAAATAATGTTAATGTTAGGGTTTATTAAAAAAATTTTATTACAAAATAAACAGAATGCGATTAAAAGTAAATTTCCGCAGTTAAATATTACTTTGCATGCAGATATGCCTAGCCCTTCCATGAGTAAGATGGTGGAGATAGCTAGATTAGTTAATTTAGTGAATTCTTTTGAACCTAAAATTAGCGCACTTAGTGATAAAGAATTGGCCGCAAAGTCTTTAGAATTTAAAAAATATTTAAAAATTAAATCCGAAGAGGTCTCTGATGAATTAGATCAATTGCGTCAAGCGATGCAAAGTGTGGCGATTCCCGAAGAAAAAGAAAAGATAAAAGAAAAATTAAAAATTAGTCGTAATAGAATTTTTGCGCAGATCTTACCGGAAGCTTTTGCGGTAGTTAGAGAAGCTTCTAAGCGCACAATTGGCTTAAGACATTTTGATGTGCAGATTGCCGGAGGTATTATTTTGCACGAAGGTAGAATCGCAGAGATGTCTACCGGAGAAGGTAAAACTTTAGTCGCTACTTTAGCGGCTTATTTAAATGCTTTGTTGGGTAAAGGGGTACATGTAGTTACGGTAAATGATTATTTGGCTCGCCGCGACCGGGAATGGATGGGCCCGATTTATGAATTTTTAGGTTTATCCGTAGGTACTATTCAGCATGATATGGGAGACATGGAAAGAAAGCATGCCTATGCTTGCGATATAACTTACGGTACTAATAATGAATTTGGTTTTGATTATCTACGCGATAATATGAAGTATTCTGTTGAGGATTTGGTACAGCGACCATTTTATTATGCCATTGTTGATGAAGTAGATTCGATTTTAATTGATGAGGCACGCACTCCGTTAATTATCTCTGGTCCGGCCGAAGAGTCTACGGAAAAATATTATACGGCTAAGAAAATTGTGGAACAGTTAGAAGGGCGTCGAGTTACTGAGCGCGACGAGATCGATGCAAAATATAAGGGAATAGATTTAGGCAAAGGTTTTGATTATGTTGCCGATGAGAAAGCTCAGACGGTAGCCTTAACCGAAGCCGGAGAATATAAGGCCTCCAAGCTTTGGGGGGTAGAGACTTTACATGCTATTGAAACAATTGAATATCGCCACCATACGATTCAGGCTTTAAGAGCTAAGGAATTCTTTGAGCGCGATGTTGACTATGTAATTAAAGATGGGCAAGTAATTATTGTGGATGAGTTTACCGGTCGACTGATGCCCGGACGACGTTGGAGTGATGGTTTACATCAGGCTACTGAGGCCAAAGAAGGATTAAAAATTGAACGAGAAAATCAAACTTTAGCCACAGTAACTTTTCAAAATTATTTTCGTATGTATGAAAAATTGGCCGGGATGACCGGAACGGCGTTTACGGAGGCCAATGAGTTTAAAAGCATCTATCAATTAGATGTGGTAGTTTTGCCTACCAATAAACCCTTAGTGAGAAAAAATTATCCTGATCGGATTTTTAAAACCGAAAAAGAAAAATTTGATGCGGTAGTTGAAGAGATTGTAGAATTGTATAATTCAGGTAAACCGGTATTAGTGGGAACCATTACTATTGATAAATCCGAACGGCTCTCTGAAATGTTAAAACGGCGTGGGGTTACCCATCAAGTATTAAATGCCAAATACCATGAAATGGAAGCGACGATTATTTCTCAGGCCGGTAGTTATAAAGGTGTAACTATTGCTACGAACATGGCCGGTCGTGGTACAGATATTCTTTTGGGAGGTAACCCTGAATTTATTGCTAAAAATGTGGCTAAGCAAAAATTAGATCCGCAGGATCCTAATTATAATCTTGAATATAAAAAGATAATGGATCGTTATAAAGCAGAGAGCGCGATTGAACATAATAAGGTTGTAGATTTAGGGGGTTTACACGTTTTGGGTACAGAGCGCCACGAAGCCAGGCGTATTGATAATCAGTTGCGCGGTCGTTGTGGTCGCCAAGGAGACCCGGGATCAAGCCGTTTTTATGTTTCATTAAAGGATGACCTGATGCGTTTGTTTGGTTCAGATAGAATTATTGGTCTAATGGATAAGTTAGGTCTTGAAGAAGGCCAAGTGATTGAGCATCCTTGGGTGAGCGGTTCGATTGAAATTGCGCAGCGTCGGGTTGAGCAGCATAACTTTGAGATTAGAAAACAATTATTAGAGTATGATAATGTTATGAATAAACAAAGAGAGATTATTTATGGGCAACGTTTGCAGATCTTAGAGGGTCTTTCTTTAAAAGATAATATTCTGGAAATTATTCCTAAAGTAGTTGAGGATTATTTAAAAACTTATAACCCTGGTGATTCTTCAGAATTAGATATGACCAATTTAATTAGTTCTTTGGCCTTAAATTTTGGACTGCAATTAAATTTAGAAAAATTGACTAATTCCAGTGGCCAGGAGTTAAAGGATGCTTTAATTGATCAGATGTTACTAGCTTATGAAGATAAAGAAAAGCAAATTGATCCGCCGCTATTGCGGAATTTAGAGCGAATGGTTTTTTTACAAATTATTGATGCTAAGTGGAAGGACCATCTTTATGCAATGGACAGCTTGCGTGAAGGGATTGGTTTGCGAGCTTATGGCCAACGGGATCCTTTAATTGAATATAAAAGGGAAGCCTTTGGCATGTTTAGCCAGATGATTGCGGCGATTGAAGAGGATGCGGTAGCTACAATTTTTAAATTAGCGCCAGCTAAACCGGCTAATCAAGAAAAGCTAAAGGGTGTTTTTAGTTCTCTACCTAAAGAGTTTTCTCATCCAGAAGTGGATAAATTTCAATCTTCTAGTCAAGATCAAGATTTAGGAGAAGAGGTTGCCCCTAAAGAGCAAGTTCGTCAAACTATTGAATCTAGCCAGCCTAAAGTTGGGCGTAATGATCTTTGCCCTTGTGGCTCTGGTAAGAAATATAAAAAATGTTGTGGAAAATGAGTGGCGTAATCCTGTCTATTTTATCTGCAATTTTATTATCACTTTCCTTTTCGAGTTTTAACCTTTGGATTTTTGCCTGGTGTGGATTTGTGCCTCTTTTAATGGCTTTAGAAAATAAATCTTTACGGCAATCGTTTTTGGTTGCCTATTTTTGTGGAGTTATTTTCTGGAGCTTGACAGTTTATTGGTTAATCCATGTTACTCTAATGGGGCAGATAATTTTAATTCTATTTTTGGCAAGTTATTTTGGAATTTTTGGTTGCTTAGTATATCTGTCTAAAAAACTTTCTACAGTTAGCCAGTTATTTTTTATTCCTAGCGTTTGGGTGATATTAGAACACTTACGTAGTTATTTATTTACTGGTTTTCCTTGGGCTTTAATGGGGTTTTCGCAGTATAGGAATTTACCAATTATCCAAATCGCCGATATTACTGGTGTTTGGGGGGTAAGTTTTTTAATTGTTTTAATTAATGCAGGTGCTTATTTAATTTTGCGAAAAAAATCTAAAAATAAGATTTTGTTAATTAGTTTAATCGCATTGTTTTTAACTTTGGCCTATGGATTTTTTAAATTAAATTATAGCGCTAAAGGCTTAGTTGCTAGTAAAGCTTTAAAAGTTTCAGTAATTCAAGGAAATATTCCACAGCATTTAAAATGGAATTTAGGGGCTGTTAATTTTGTTTTGAATAATTATAAAACATTAACCGTACAGGCAGCCCAGGATAAACCGGATTTAGTAATTTGGCCGGAAGCTAGCGTTCCGGGAATTTTTGGTCAAGATGATCATGAGTATGCTCAAGTTTTTTCTTTAGCCAAAGAGCAAAATATTAATTTATTGGTTGGCGCTGTTTCACAATTTAACCAAAATTATTTTAATAGTGCTTTACTGGTAAACAAAGCTGGTCAATTAACAGCAATTTATAATAAATTGCACTTGGTTCCGTTTGGGGAGTTTATTCCTTTTAAGAAAACTTTTCCTTTTTTAGAGACGATTGCTCCGATTGGCGATATCACTGCTGGCGATAATTATACTATTTTTAAACAGCCGGCTGAATTTGGCGTGCTGATTTGCTTTGAAGATCTTTTTCCTGAATTAAGTCGTCGTTTTATAAAAAATGGGGCAAAATTTTTAATTAATATTACCAATGATGCTTGGTATAAAGAAGGGAGTGCTCCTTATCAACATTTTGCTGCTTCGGTTTTTCGGGCTATAGAAAATCATGTGTATTTAGCCAGAGCCGCTAATACCGGGATCTCTGGATTTATTGATCCTTGTGGAAGGATTTTGGCTAAGGTTTGCGATTTACATCAAAAGGATATTTTTGTTAACGGCCAGATTAGTCAGAAGATTTATTTGCAATCTAATCAGTTTACATTTTATAATCTCTACGGAGATGTCTTTATTAGTTTTTGCTTAATATTGGCGTGTTTTATTTTATTGATGAGCATCATTAGGAAGAAAGAATATAACCATGCGTAATAAAAAATTATTAATTTATTTTTTACTTTTATTTATAGCTGGTTGCGCTACGGTTAATAAGACTAATTATGATTATTGGAAAAATCTTCCGATTTTAGAAGAATTTAAAAAGGACCAACGGATTTTAATTTTGGCCCCACATCCAGATGACGAATCTATTGCTTGCGCTGGGGTTATCCAAAAAGCATTAAGTGTGGGTGCTCAGGTAAAAATAGTTTATTTAACTAACGGTGATCATAATGAGCTATCTTTTATTGTTTATGAAAAAAGATTAACTATGCGTCAGGGTGAATTTGTACATATGGGTAAGGTGCGTCAAAAGGAAGCAATAAAAGCGATGAAGTTTTTAGGTCTTTCTGAAGATAACCTTGTTTTCTTAGGGTATCCTGATTTTGGAACTTTTAATATTTTTTGTAATCATTGGCAGACAAAGAAACCGTTTCGCGATCGTCTAACGCGTATATCCAATGTTCCTTATAAAGATAGCCCTTCTTATGGAGCGTCATATAGTGGAGAAAATATTTTAAAAGATCTTACCCATCAGATTTTAAGTTATCAACCGGATATTATCTTTGTTTCGCATCCGGCAGATGTAAATGTTGACCATAAATCGTTGTATTTATTTTTACAAATTGTTTTAAGTGATTTAACTGCTCAGATCCCTACTCCTAAAGTTTATCCCTATTTAGTGCATACGGTTGGTTGGCCTAAGCCGCGACATTATCATCCAGAATTAGAGATTTATCCTCCGGACAAATTTATCGGTTCTTCTATTAATTGGCAGCGTTTAAATCTGAGCATGGCAGAACTAGACAAGAAATATAAAAGTATCCTTTTGTATAAAAGTCAGACTCAGGTGAGTGCTTTTTATTTGTTGGCATTTGCTAGAAGAAATGAATTATTCGGTGATTATCCGGTTTTAGATCTAGCCCCTAAACCGTTAACTAATGATGCGCCGATTACTTATTTAGGTATCTCTAAGATGTTCAAGGACACTCAGGAGTGGACAGAGACACAAGATGAGCCTGATGTGGCCCAGGATAATGAGCTGGTAAGTTATGCGCAAGAAGATGATTACTTTATCGTGCGCTTGGATCTTCCCAAGCAGTTAGGTTGGAGATTTGGCGTAATGTTGTATATTTTTGGTTATAATAGCAATATTCCGTTCGCTCAGATGCCTAAAATTCGTATCATTACTTCTGGCAGAGCAATCAAGGTATTAAGTGGAAAAGAGACGGTGGTTAATTCTGGAGTTTTGTTAGATTTAAATAAAGATTATTTAATTTTAAAAGTTCCTTTTAAACTTTTAAATGATCCTGATTATTTACTTACTTCGCTTAAAATGCGCCGTGGTAATTTAACTATTGATGCGGTAGGTTATCGTAAGATTAGAATCAATCCGGATGTGGATTAGTTTTGTATTGTAATTTAAAAGTAGTTTGCTATAATTTGACTAATTTAAAATAAATATGGATACGAAAAAAATTAGAAAATCAATTAGTCGTTTTGCAGCCTGGCTTGGTATAAGCATATGTTCTTTTATCGTTAAAATTATACCATCAAGCTGTCTCTATGCTTTTGCTAAAAGTATGGCTGGCCTAGCTTATTTTTTTGCTAAAAAGCATCGCAAGATCGCCTTGGAAAGCTTAGGCATCGCTTTTGGTAAAGAAAAAACTCCACAAGAAATTGAGTCTATTGCGAAAACTTGTTTTGTTTATTTGGCGAAGAGCGCAGTAGAATTAATGTTTTTCTTTGATAAGCCACATGCCTTAAAAGATCGCGCCTTTCTTTTTGAAAAAGAGAATCTGGATAAAGCTTTAGCTGCCGGCAGAGGGGTCATCTTAGTGAGTGCACATTTCGGTAATTTTCCGTTACTTTTAGGTCGTTTGGCGGTGGAGGGTTATAAAGTTGGCGGAATTATGAAGCCGATGCATGATGCCGGAATGGAGAAGATCTTTTTTAAGAAAAGAGAGAAATTTGGAGTCAGAACAATTTATAGTCAGCCGCGCAGTGAATGTGTAAATAAATCGATTCAAGTTTTGCGAGATAATGAATCAATTTTTATTCCAATTGATCAAAACTTTGGTACGGCTGGAGTTTTTGTAGATTTTTTTGGGCAAAAAGCAGCCACGGCAACTGGGCCGGTAATTTTGGCACAGAGAACCAAAGCTGCATTAATTCCCTGTTTTATTATTAGGCAGCCTGATGATACGCACAAGATAATTTTTGAACCGGAGTTAGAATTAATCGAAGGCAAAGATGCGCATGATACGATATTAATTAATATTCAAAGGCTTACCGATATTATTGAAACTTATATTCGTAAGTATCCGGTAGAATGGGGTTGGATTCATCGTCGGTGGAAGAGTAAGCCCCGTTAGAGATTACGGCTTATGGTATACACATACGTAATCAGGAGTAAAAAGGACAACAAGTTTTACACCGGCACTACTATTGATCTACGGAAACGCTTCAGTGAACATAATGAAGGCAAAGTAGTATCAACTAAAAATAGAGGACCTTTTGAATTAATATATTACGAAGCTTGTATAGATAAGGACGATGCTTTTACTAGAGAAAGATATTTAAAAACA
The DNA here is from genome assembly GCA_041650295.1 of Candidatus Omnitrophota bacterium. Classification (GTDB taxonomy): domain Bacteria; phylum Omnitrophota; class Gorgyraeia; order Gygaellales; family Profunditerraquicolaceae; genus UBA6249. The sequence goes on along the minus strand of JBAZLM010000003.1, from coordinate 68,055 downwards.
GGAATGGGTAAACGCTATTTAAAGAATCGTCTGAAGCGTTTCCTATCTCTAACGGGGTAGACCTAGTCAATAAAGGAGGTGCAATATGGCACAAGATGAAAAGAAATGTTGTGGAACAGAGAGCAAATGTTGCGGTTCTAAAAAAATGTTAGCGACATTGTTAAAAGTAGTTTTAGGTTTAGTATTTTTAGTTTTAGGTGGTTTGGCTATATATAAATTCTGGCCGGACCTGATGACGATGGTTAAAGGTGGTATTGGATTATTTCTGCTTTTAGCTGGCGTAATTACTTTAGCCATAGCTAAGGAATAAGTAGATAGGATTAAGCAGATAGGGCTAGATCTAAAAAAAAGAACTAGCCCTATTTTCTTTTTGCTATTATTTAGTTTTCATATATAATAGTGGAAATTATATTTACTTATAAATTTAGGAGAAAGTTATGGAAAATATTATTCGTAGAGAATTGGTGAGCAGCAAAAAAATTTGTCAGGTATTAGCGGTAGGCGCTTTTGTTATTTTGACGGCTTTATCTGCCTTTGTACGTATTCCTTTGCCATTTACTCCAGTTCCTTTTACTTTGCAGACATTTTTCGTTTTACTTTCTGGTGCGTTATTAGGTAGAAAGTTGGGATTTTTCGCCCAGACCACCTACATGTTTTTAGGTTTAACGGGCAGCCAGGTTTTTACTGGTTTAGGTAGTGGCAGTCTTTATTTACTTGGGCCTACTGGTGGTTATATCGTGGGATTTATCTTAGCGGCCTATTTAGCTGGTAATTTATTAAATAATGCGCAGCAGAATAATGCTACTGTTTTCTTGAAATTATTATTTGCGGATTTTGTAATTTTATTCTGCGGTACGCTTTGGTTAAAAACAATTTTATCCTGTTCATTAAGTAAAGCTTTTTTAATTGGCTTCCTACCATTTGTATTGGGTGACTGTTTGAAGGTTCTTTTGGCAACGGTTGTCTATAGCAAGATACACGTTCGCGTTAAATCAGTTCTGCGATAACTAGCAGGTCTTTAATAAAATTATACTAAAATGAAAAGCCAGAGCCTTAAACTAATCATTTTATTTCTGTTGGCGTTTGCGCTGGGTTCTTGTGCGCGTTTTGTCGGAATGAATGCCCATCAGGCTCTTTCCATTGGTATATTCTCCGCATCCATATTAGGTACACTTTTCTTCTGGGATTTTCGTCTGAGTTTTGCTTTTATCGGCACATCTGTATTGTTAATGACCAAGACTATCGATCTTGAGCATGTGATTGAATTTTCCTCGCTGGAAGTTATTCTTTTTTTAGTGGGGATGATGGTGATTATCGGATTACTTAAAGATTCGGGAGTTTTTGCTTGGATTGTAAGTTTAATTCTACGCATTCCAAAATTAACGGGTAGAAAGTTTGTACTTTTAATTAGTATTTTGTCGGCTTTTCTTGCTTGCACCGTAGATGAAGTGACTTCGATTATTTTTATGGTGGTAGCGGTGATGGAAATTTGTGATTATTTTGAAGTTAATCCAGCACCTTTTCTGATTATTTCTGTTTTGGCTACGAATATCGGATCCGCGGCGACAGTTTTAGGAAATCCTATCGGCATACTTATTGCTTCTAAATCTGGGTTAACCTTTGAAGATTTTATTACTAAAGCTTTTCCCTTGGCTTTTTTATGCTTAGTAGTAACGATTATTATCCTCTTGTTTTGGTATAAAAAATCAATAAAATTTCTTGATGAGCAGATGAAAAAACTTGGGGCAAACGAAATGTTAATTAAATTAATCTCTGTGCCTCCAGAAAAAAATCTTAAAATAAGCTTGGCGATATTTGGGATAATGCTTTTTTTTATTTCTTTGCATCATCGTATGGAGGTAGCATGGGACTTACCAGCTAACACTGTTTTGTTAGTGGTTCCGTTGGTGGCCAGTGGATTAGTTATGATTTGGAAGCATCAAAAGGCTAGAAAATATATAGAGAAAGATGTGGAGTGGTGGACATTACTTTTCTTTTTGCTTTTGTTTGTACAAGCTGGAACGTTAAAATATACGGGAGCCACTATTTTTATTGCCAAGCACATGTTAGCAGCCACCGGAAGCAACCTTAATTTTTTGACTGCTGCTGTGTTGTGGGTAAGTTCAATCGGCTCTAGTGTTTTAGATAACGTGGTTTTAGTGGCAGCGTTTATTCCCGTGGTTCAAGGGTTTCAAAGTTTAAATATTAATCTTCAACCGTTATGGTGGGCGTTACTTTTTGGCGGTTGTTTAGGGGGCAATATTACATTAATTGGGTCAACGGCTAATATTGTAGCGATCGGAATTTTAGAAAAAGAAAAACGTTTAAAAATTAGTTTCTTAGATTGGTTTTGGGTGGGTTTAACGGTGGGGTTGGTGACGACTTTTATCGTCATGATCGCGTTAATTTTCTTGCCGTTTTATAGATAACTTGACAAGCAAAATAAATTATGATAATTTGATGCTTAATCATAAAAGGAGGGGCAAAAGATGAGTCTTAAAAAATTCACAGTTTTATTTGGTTTTATTATTTTAATTATGGCGATGACTACTTTTGTTTTTGCAGAAGAACCAGTAGTCGCTCCCGTGGATACAACTATAGTTAATCCTGATTTACAGACTCCAGTAAAGAGTACAAATGATGCGCAGTGGGCCTGGGGCGAGGTAACTAATTTAGATCCTCAAGCAAAAACAGTTACTTTAAAATATTTAGATTATGAAACGGATCAAGAAAAGGATTTAGTTTTAACTGCGGATGAAAATACTGTTTTTGAAAATATTAAAAGCTTTGATGAAATAAAAATAAAAGATACTTTAAGTATCGATTATATTATTGCTGCTGATGGTAAAAATGTTGCTAAAAATATTAATTTTGAACAACCGGATGCGGCTGCGGTTGCTCCAGCTCAGGCGATGGAAGAGGGCAAGCCAACTGATTTAGCACCGGCGGTTGAAGAACCAGCTCCTGTAGCCGAAGCAGTTACAGCTCCAGTTACGGAAACTATGCCGGTAGTGGAGGCGCCAGCGCCCGTAGAGGAAATGGCACCAGCACCAGCAGTGGAAGCGCCTGTATCAGTAACGCCAACTGAACCTGTAGCTGAAGAAGCAACGCCAGCTCCAGTAGTTTCGGAAGGTCAAGCTCAATAATATAATTTTATTTTAAAGATTATTTAAATTAGGCAGGGCCTTAAAACCCTGCCTAAAATTTTGTAATACCATTAATTGATTATGAAGAATATTAAATTAATTATCTTTGATTTGGATGGTACGTTGATTGATGCTTATGCGGCGATCAATAGTAGTTTTAATTTTACGATGCGCAAGCTCGGCCTAAAACCCCAGAAAGCAGCAACTATCCGTGCTTCAGTGGGCTGGGGGGATACAAATTTACTTCAACCTTATGTTGAAATAAAAAAACTAAAACTTGCGGCAAATATTTATCGTCAACATCATGTTTTTAGTTTAATTAAACAATCTAAGCTTTATCCGAAAGTGCTTAGGCTTTTGCGACAATTTAAAGCTAAAGGTTATAAGTTAGCCGTAGCCAGTAATCGTCCGACAAAATTTTCTTTAATCTTATTAAAGCATTTACAAATTTTTAACTTGTTTGATTATATTCTTTGTGCTGATAAGCTTAAAAAGGGTAAGCCCGCCCCTCAAATTTTAAATAAAATTGTTGCTAAGTTTGGTTTAAAAAAATCTCAAGCTTTATACGTCGGAGATATGATTATTGACGCGCAAGCCGGAAGAAGGGCAAAGATCAAAACAATTATTGTTACAACAGGTTCTAGCCATCTGTTTGAGATTAAAAAAGAAAAGCCGTTTAAAATTATCTCCGCAGTTAGTAAATTAAGGGATTTGTTATAGCTTCTCAATCATAATTTGGCCGATACTTTTGGCCTAAGCGAGGTTTGCCTTGACAGTTTGGCCAATCGGTAATATATTAAAAAGCAAGGTGAAAAGAAATTTTGTCTTAATTTTCTTCGTAGTGGTGTTATCTTTGACAGGATGTTTTTCTACTAAACCGCATTCTGTGTTGGATAGCTCTTTGATGGGTCAGCCGATTACTCCTTATATTGGTGCGCGGGCAAAAATTGCGGTAAATGATTTTGAGTTAAAGACCTCTGGAATAGATGCGGCGACCGGATTAGCTTTAAAAGAATATTTTATTAGTATTTTAAATACAACTAAACGCTTTGTAATTGTACCTCCGGTAGAAGCCGATTTAATTATTAGCGTAGCCGTGATTGAATTCATTCCCGAAAGTTCCGGCGGTAAAAATGGTTTAGCTGGTGGAGGCAGTAGCGCTAGTAGTTTTATGGGTGGCTTGCTCGGAGAAGTTTTAAACAAAGCCAACATGCAATTAGAGGTACGCATTGTTGAGCCAGTTAGCTCAAATGTAATTTGTAGTCAAGATATTCAAAGTCAAGCTGTAGAAAATCCTGGAAAGAAGATAAAAACTCCGCATGATAAAGTTTTTAAAGCAGGATTAAATGATTATGCGGGTAAACCTATGGGCAAGGTTATTTACGATTGTCTGGTGGAAGCAGGGCGTTATATTGCGCAAAATGTACCAATAAGTTATTATAAAAATTAAGGTGTAGACATGGGAAAAAGAAAACGTAGAGGAAAACTTAACTGGCGTTCCAAGAAAGCTAATAAAGGCAGAAAACCAAATTTAGGTTAAGCTGCTGCATATGGTTTTACTTTTGGATCTTAGTCAGTATATTGTTAGTTAGCTTAATATCCTTAGTGGGATTGTTGTTTTAGTACCCAAGGATAGTCTGTTATATAATTTTTTTAAGCGGTTTTTGCTGCATTTGTTGCTTTCCTTTTAAGTATTCTGTATAGTATTAGTAAAATCGACTCTTCCAGAATAAAAAAATCTAATTAATTTTATTATCATGAAGATAAAAGCATTAGCATTAGTTTCCGGCGGCCTAGATAGTCTTTTGGCAGCTAAACTCATTCAAAATCAAGGCATAGAAGTTGTGGGAGTGCATTTTAAAATTCCTTTCTGTAAATTAAATATTAAAAATGTATTTTGTAATATTGGTTTTAAGATAATTGAAATTGATTTAGGTGCAGAATTCTTAAAATTAATTTTAAAGCCGCGTTACGGTTTTGGTTCAAATATGAATCCTTGTATTGATTGCAAGATATTGATGTTTAGTAAGGCTAAGATTTTAATGGAGGAGCTAGGAGCTAAATTTATTATTACTGGTGAAGTGTTGGGTCAACGTCCTATGTCGGAAAATAAGCAGGCATTAAAACTAATTAAAAAACGAAGTGGTTTAGATGATTTATTATTGCGTCCGTTGTCAGCACATTTTTTCCCTCCCAGCTTAGCAGAAGTTCAAGGTTGGGTAAAAAGAGAAAAATTGCTTAAATTTAATGGACGCCGACGTAATCCACAAACTAAATTGGCCAAAGAATTAGGGATTTTAAAATTTCCTACTCCTGCCGGAGGATGCTTACTAACAGATGCTGACTATTCTAAGCGATTAGAAGAGCTATTAGTGCACGCAGAATTAAATCTGGAAAATTTGGCGCTTTTAAAGATGGGCAGACATTTTCGCATTGGCGATAATACTCGGTTAGTGGTAGGAAGAAACGAGGGTGAGAATAATTTACTTGAAGAGTTAGCCAGACCGGGTGATTGTCTATTGGGTCCGCAAAAAAATTTAGCCGGGCCTAGCGCTTTAATGCGGGGTTTTGTTAATCAAGAGTTAATTTTATTATCTTCGGAGGTTGTCTCTGCTTATACCGATATTGTGGGTTTAAAAGAGATAGAGGTGTTTTATCGACAAATTCCGCAAACAGATGAAATTATGCATAGAATAGTACATCAACCTAAAAGTAAATTTGTGCATTTATTAATATGAAAGAAGCTCTGCTTTATATTAAATTAGCGCAACAAAAGGTACATTGTCAATTATGTGCGCATGAGTGTAAGGTTCCTGAGGGAAAATTTGGATTTTGCGGGGTAAGACAAAATATCCAAGGAGTTCTTTATACTCATAATTTTGGCAAATTAGTAGCGGCCAATGTAGACCCAGTTGAGAAAAAACCACTGTATCATTTCTTGCCAGGAACAAAGACGTTTTCAATCGCTAGTGCAGGATGTAATTTTCGTTGTGGGTTTTGTCAGAATTGGAAAATTTCTCAAAGTAACTATATTAATCAAAAGCCTGGAGAAGAAATTGCGGCTACTAAAATTGTTAATTTGGCTAAACAAAATGGCTGTCAAAGTATAGCTTATACCTATACTGAGCCGACGATATATTTTGAATTTGCTTTAAAGATAGCCAAATTAGCCAAAGCGGCTGGTCTTTATAATATATTTGTTACTAATGGTTACATGAGTGCACGGGCAATTTCATTAATTAGGCCATATTTAGATGCGGTTAACGTTGATTTAAAATTTTTTAAAGAAGATGCATATAAAAAAATATGTAGTGGTAGTTTAGGGCCTGTTCTTGATTCAGTTCGATTATTAAATAAGCTTGGAATTTGGACGGAGATTACTACTTTGGTTATCCCTAGAGAAAATGATAGTGTAGAAGAATTATCGGGAATTGCTGAGTTTATTTCTAAAGTAAATAAAGATATTCCCTGGCATATCTCTGCTTTTCATCCGAATTATAAATTTGATGCTTATCCTCAAACTCCTAAAAGCACTCTTAATTTGGCTTATGAGTTAGGGAAGAAGCAAGGTTTACGTTATATTTATGTTGGTAATATTGATGGTGGGGAGCAAGATACGCGTTGTAACCAATGTGGAGAAAAGATAATTAAAAGAGAAGATTTTAGCGTTATTGAGGCTAATATTATAGGGAATAAATGTAAATTTTGTCAAAAAGAGTTGCCGGGCGTATATATTTCTTAGATATTGACAGGTTGGTTAGTTGGGATTAAAATAAAAGTAATCCATCCATTTATAAGTTACCCTTAAATTGAGAGTAACCAAACAAGCGTTTGTGGCTTGATATTGGTGCCTTCAAAGGCGCCAAAATATTATGTTAGATAAAAATATGCAGTTGAATCCAAAAAAGTGCGTGGTGTTTTTTGATTTTGATAATACTATTGCTACTTGTGATGTTTTTGACAATATGCTTTTACTTTTTTCTAAGGATGACCGTTGGGTAGAATTAGAAAAGCGCTGGAAGAGTGGTAGGATTGGTTCTAAAACCTGTTTAGAGGGTCAACTCAGGGGGATGGATTTAAATGTTAAAGCTTTGGATGCCTATCTATCAAAAATAAAATTAGATACTTATTTTAAGCCGGTCTATCAATTTTTACGTGTAAAGAAAGTTAAAACTTATATATTAAGTGATAATTATGATTATATAATTAATCGAATTCTAAAGATTAATAAGATTAAGGATCTTAAGGTTTATGCTAATAAACTGCGTTTTTCTAAAACTAAATTAATTACTGATTACCCTTTTAAAAATAAAGATTGTCAGATCTGTGCACATTGTAAAACCAAGAATCTTTTGGCTAAAGCAAAAAAAGATAGTACTATAGTTTATGTTGGCGACGGAGAATCAGATGCTTGCCCTGCAAAACATGCCCACATTATCTTTGCTAAAGATCATTTGCTCAGGCATCTTAAAGAAAGTAAATTAGATTATATGGCTTTTAATAACCTTAAAGACGTGTTAGTTTATTTAAAAAGGAAATTATCATGAACCCCGTTAGAAATAAGATAAAAGAGAAGCCCCACGGTTGCCTCTGGCAACCTGTTTCTAACGGGGTGAATTCAAAAGCGATGATTAAGAGAAGTGCTAAAATTAAAAAGAATATTACGCATAATGAGTTGCTTGATCTGGAAGCAAAATATTGCTCTTGGGGAGATACCGTGCATTATGCGGAAAAGTTAAATATATTTAAGCGCTCTCATGGTAGCTATCTTTATGATGATCAAGGGACAGAATTTTTAGATTTGCAGATGTGGTATTCAGCGGTGAACTTTGGTTATGGTAATCCTCAACTCAATGAAGCATTAAAAAAGCAAATCGATACCTTACCACAACTAGCTTGCCAGTATTTGCATACTGAAAAAATTGAGTTAGCAACAAAATTAGCTCAGAAAAATCAGCGGACTTTTGAAGAGAAAGGGAGAATTCATTTTAATGTCGGAGGTTCCAGTGCTTTAGAGGATTCATTAAAGTTAGTGCGTAATAATACTGGTAGAAGTTTGGTTTTTGCTTTTATGGGTGGTTATCACGGGAGGACATTAGCGGCTTCGGCGATTACCTCGAGTTTTAGATATAGGGAACGTTTCGGTCATTTTGGAGACCGGGCAATGTTTATTCCATATCCGTATTGTTTTAGATGTCCATATGATAAGAAAAGAGATTTTTGTGATTTATATTGTTTAAAACAGTTTGAAAGACTTTTTGAGACTGAATATTATTCAGTGGTGAATAAGAAGAATAATAAATGTGAGTTTGCCGCTTTTTATGCTGAAGCGATTCAAGGTACTGGTGGTTATATTGTTCCACCGCAAGAGTATTATTCTAAACTAAAAGAAATTTTAGATCGCTACGGAATTCTTTTTGTGGACGATGAGATCCAAATGGGATTTTTCCGCACGGGAAAGTTCTGGGCGATTGAGCATTTTAATATTACCCCGGATATCATTGTTTTTGGTAAAGCACTAACTAATGGGTTAAATCCGATTAGCGGAATCTGGGCTAAAGAGAAATTAATTAATCCGGATGTTTTTCCTCCGGGTTCTACTCATGCGACATTTTCCTCTAATACCTTGGGGACAACTGCGGGGTTGGCGGTGATGAAATTAATTGAAGAGTCTGATTTTGCATTATCGATCCCTAAAAAAGGTCGTTATTTTATTGATCAACTTAAGAAATTACAGAAAAAATATCCTCAGATCGGTGATGTTGATGGAATTGGTTTGGCTTTGCGTATGGAGATCTGCGAAAAAGACGGCTATACGCCTAATAAAGAGCTCACCGATAAGATTGTTAATTTAGGTTTAAGCGGTTCTTTAGATGTAAAAGGAAAACGCCGAGGTTTAATTTTAGACGTTGGTGGTTATTATAAAAACGTCTTTACCATTGCACCTTCTTTTTATATTACGGAAGAAGAGATTGATTTAGGGGTTGAACTTTTCGAAGAAGCGTTAATTAGAGCCTTAAAAAAATCTTAAGTTTTGTATTTTTGAAAAAAAGATAAAGTTTTTTCCGCAACTTTATCCCTTTCTTGATCTGCAATAATAATGTGGTAGGAATTTTCGAATAATATTACCTCTTTATCTTTTGAACCAATATGGTTATAGATATAATAAGAGTTTTTGGGGCTAGTGACGTCGTCGTCTTTGGCACCCAGCAGCTGTATCGGAGTAGTTACGAGGGGAAGTATTTTCATTACTTGTTTTGCCAGTAAATGATTCTGTTCCATGCTAGATACCGGAATTACGGGGTATCCGTAGAGATGTACTTTGCTGTAATCAAATAATTCTGATTTTGTATAGAAGTTTTCAATTCTTGAACGCAGCCTCTCATTTTTAATCCCATAAGGATGCCCTTCTTTAAGATAAAAACAATATTTTAGCGGTGTTTTATAAACTAGTGGTAAAAGAAATCTTAATTTAGGATTGGCCCAACCGTCAAAGAAGAGAGTGGGAGAGAAGCAATTTAAGGCTTTAACTTTTTTTGGGAATTCGTAAGCCAGCATAATTCCAATTAAAGCACCAAAAGATAAGCCGGCCACAAAAATATTCTCATAATCATGGGCATATTTAATAAATTCTTGGCGTACAGAATTATATAGTTCTTGCCAACTTGTGCGCTTAAGGCAAGAGATAGATTTATTGTGGTTAGCCATTAAGGGGCAAGCGACAGAAAAACCGTTTTTATTTAAATTTTTAGCAATTGAACCCATCTCTTTGGCGGTGCCGGTAAGTCCATGAATCAGAAAACAAAGGTTTCGATCACCAGGCGAAAAAGAGCTTGTGTCGGGTATTTCAGTAATTAGTCGTCGGTCTTCTTTAGTGGAAAAAATTATCATAAATTTTCTTTTAAAATTTTAATAATTTTTATAAAGTCGATTTCTTCTAAGAATATGCTGGTGCTTAGAGTTATAGTTTTATTTGCTAAAGTTTGGGCGGCAGTGCAATTTGTATTTGGAACAAGATTTTTTAAATATGGGTAATCTGTAATTGCATGCAGATATATTTGGGAAACTCCTAAGCCAGAATCTTTGAATAATTTTAAAGCAAAGTCTCTTTTTTTGGAGTCATCAAAAATAAGGGCAAGATAGGGATAACTAGCCCGAGTTTGTTTTAGTTCAACGAGAGGGCGGATTCCGGGGATATCTTTTAATCCTTCTAAATAGATATCAACCTTTCTTCGTTGATCTGTAATTTTTTCTTCCAAATAAGGAAAGTTAATATGCCCGATATATTCTCGAAAAGCAGAAATCTTATGTACCGGTAAATCAGGGTTAAAATATTCGCCCATTGCTCTTATTGGATTATTACGCAAATGCCAGAATATCTGTGGTAATCGAAATGCAAACCAAAATAAGTTCGGTTGGTAAAATAAGCAGTAGGCAAAAAGTTCAACAATTTTTAAAGATTCAGATAAGAAATTTGAATGCATTATTTCTTTGGCAGTGTTATTTAAGAGGTCAGCATACTGGGATAAATTAGTTATGGCGATTCCGCCTTCGTAAATAGTTAAGCCTTTTCCTCGGCTGAGACTAAAAAAAGAAAATTCACCCAAAGTACCTGTTTTTTTACCATAGTATTGGCTCCCTAAGCTTTGCGCACAGTCTTCAATAATAAAAGCATTGTATTTTTGCGCGATTGTTTGTAATGTAGAAAAATCTATTGTTAATCCGCCTAAATGTACGGCTAATACGGCAAGAATATCATTATCGGAGGCAAAAATATCTTCAAGTTTATTTTTATCAAAATCAAAATTGTGTGTATTAGTATCGCAAACTTTTATTTTTAGATTAGCTTTTTTTATTGCCAGAGGAATTAATGGGCAGATAAAAGCAGGGATAAGTATGGTTTTTTTATCTGAAAGTTTTTTAATGCTTTCTAGAATTATATAAAAAGCCGATGCACCTGAATAAGTAAGTTTTGCCTGCGGTGCGTTAAGATATCTTCTAAAGTCATCTTCTAATAACCCTGGGGGGTATTTTTTAAAGAGAGAAGTGGCTAGGCTTTTGATTGTCAGTGGCCAACCGGCTGTTGGGGGGATTTCTCGTATGAGACTCAAGTTATAATTCCTTTTCTATTATCTATTTATTCATTTTATGCTAAAATAATAAAAAAACAAGACAACTCTTTATGCAAAATAATAATTATAAAATATTGGATAGTATAGACAAGATAGGGCAAAAACCCTGGGATGCTGTCTTTGGAAAGATCCCCGAGAGCTATTTTTTCTTTAGGGCCTTAGAGAATTCAGAATTTCCTGAGTTTAAGTTTCATTATCTGGTTATTGAATCTGGTCATGAAATTATGCTTATTGCTCCGTTATTTACTGCTGATTTTAATTTGGCTATTGCCGTAGAAGGATATCTTGCTAAATTTATTAAGTTTATTCGCTTGATTTTCCCACGTTTTTTAATTATTAAAACAATTTTTTGCGGTTCCCCTTTTGGAGAACACGCAATTTTAGGGATTAAACAGGGTTTTAAGAATAATCCTGATATTATTTCTTTATTATTAAAAGGGATAGAAGCCTGTAGAAGTAATCTTAATGCACCGTTGGTAGTTTTTAAAGACTTCTTAAGGCAGGATACGTTGTTTTTAGATCTTTTAATCCAAAAAGGATATTCAAAAGTAGTAAGTTTCCCTATTGTGGATTTAAAACTTAATTTTACTTCTTTTGAAGGCTATCTTGAAAGCTTGGCAAGTTTTGATCGCAAGTATTTGAAAAGAAAATTAAGACAGGCTTATAGCCGAGGCAAGATTGAGGTTAAAGTTGTTCAAGATATAGAAGGAGAAATTAATCAAATATACGAACTTTATGAAAATACTTATTATAAAGGTGCAATTAAATTTGAGCATCTGACTAAAAATTTTTTTTTACAGGTAAGTCAGGATTTAAATTGCCATGCTCGTTTTTTCCTTTATTATGTAGATGGTAGATTGGCCGGTTTTAATCTTTGTTATATTTATAACAATTTATTTATTGATAAATTTGTTGGCTTCGATTACCAGATATCTAAACAATTTAACCTATATTTTGTTTGTCAGGCGTATAATATTAAGTGGTGTATAGACAACTCCATAGACCATTATTACTCTGGACAGACTAATTATAGAACAAAGCTTTTATTCGGAGGAGAATTTATTTTACTTTATGCTTATTTAAAGCATAAAGATTTAATATTTAATTTCTTTCTTAAATTGCTTATTCCGTTTTTTAAACCAGATCTTTCTATTAAAAAAAGAAAAAGGTAAAGAATTATATGCTTAAGAACAAAGTTACATTTAAAATACTATTTCTTTTGATTATTTGTGATATTTTTGAGACAGCAATTCATTTCTTTTTTAAGAAAAGTGCTTTAGCGCAAAGTAGCAAAGCGATAGTTGATATCGCTAGTGCTTTAGATTTTCTTAAAGCAACGTTTGGCTCGCCTTATTTGTGGTTAGGTCTATTTTTTGTGGTGGCGGTATTTATTATTTGGTCCATGGTGCTTACAAAAATAGATTTAAGTGTTGCGGTGCCCATTGCTAGTTTTAGTTATATTTTAATTCCTTTAGTATCGATTATTTTTCTGCATGAACAGATCACTGTCTTAAGGTGGTTAGGGGTGTTTTTGGTTTTGATTGGAGTTATATTTGTTTCTTTAAGCAGTAAGGAAAGATTGGAGCAGGCTAAATGAAACAAGGCTTATTGTTGATCCTTTCTTTGATTGCTTTAACTAGTTTGTGCGATACGATAAGTCAATTATTTTTAAAGTCAGCGATTGACTTTCTGAAATTTAAGCCACCCTTTAATATTATAAGAATATTTAAATTTATTTTTAAATTAATTAGCAACCCTTGGCTTTGGGTAGGGTTTGGTTTTAGCTTAATTTCTTTATGTGTTTGGTTAATAGTGCTTTCCAGGGCAGATCTTAATTTTGCTTTTTCTGCTGATAGTATGCACTATATATTTATTGCTGTGGCTTCAAGATTGATTTTAAAAGAGAAATTTACTTCTTTTCGTTGGTTAGGTACAGGATTAATTGTTTTAGGTATTATTTTTGTAAGTTTAAGTTAAAAAGAAACGGGCTTCCTAAATGCTTTGCTTGGTTTAATTATTTATGTTAATATTTAAAACATGACTCCAAAAATTATTGCTTTAATTGTTTTTGTAACTTCCTACCTATTGTTTGTTTGCTTGCCGCAAAAGCGAACTCTGGTGGCGTTGGGAGGGAGTTTTTTATTAGTTTTAACCGGCGCCATATCCCTTAAAGATGCGTTTCTAGCGATCAACTGGAATGTTATGGGGATTTTTGTGGGTACATTGATCTTAGCGGATATTTTTATGCAAAGTAGGGTTCCGGCTTATTTTGCCGAAATTGTGGTAGATAAAGCTAAAAGTACGGCCTGGGCAATTTTATTTATTTGTGTGCTTAGTGGTTTTATCTCTGCTTTTGTGGAGAATGTTGCGACGGTGTTAATTGTGGCTCCGATTGCCTTAGCTTTGGCTAGGAAGCTAAAAGTTAATCCTACGAACATGATGATTGCCATTGCCATCTCTAGTAATTTGCAAGGGGCTGCGACATTAATCGGGGATCCCCCTAGTATGCTTTTGGGTGGTTTTACTAAAATGAATTTTGGAGATTTTTTCTTTTATCAGGGTAAACCGAGTATATTTTTTGCGGTAGAGCTAGGAGCTTTTGTTTCATTTTTTGTACTCTATTTTATCTTTAGGAAGCATAAAACTAAAGCTCAACTTATCCCAGCAGAAAAAGTAAAAAGCTGGGTACCTACAGTTTTATTGGTAAGTTTAATTATTTTATTAGCACTTTCTTCATTCTTTGATTCTAGTTTTTCATCTTTAGCCGGTCAGCTTTGTATGGGTTTTGGTATTCTAGCTTTGATTTGGGAAAAGTTTGTTAATAAAACTTCGATTATTGCCGGTTTTAAAGGCTTAGATTGGGATACGACTTTTTTTCTAATCGGTATTTTTATTATTGTGGGAGGAATCTCGCTTACCGGATGGATTCAAGTTCTAGCAAATTATTTATCGGGTTTGGTGGGGACAAATATTTTCATAGGCTATACCGCGATAGTATTTATTGCAGTAATTCTCTCTGCATTTATTGACAATGTTCCATTTTTAGTGGCAATGTTACCGGTGGCGATGATTATGTCAGAGAAGCTACAGATTAATCCTTCGCTATTTTTGTTTGGTTTATTGATCGGCGCTAGTTTAGGGGGAAATATTACTCCGATTGGTGCTTCAGCTAATATTGTGGCTTGTGGCTTACTCAAAAAAGAAGGGTACCCGGTTAAGTTTACGCATTTCATGAAGATCGGAATTCCTTTTACTCTAGTTGCCGTAACCGCAGCTTATTTATTTGTTTGGTTTATCTGGAGATAAAAAATGTTTTTATTTCTTGACAAATGATACTATTGTGGTATCCTTAGCATTGTGAAGGAGGTGATAGAATATGTCAGTAACTATTAAATACATGCTTCGCCCGGTAGCACATTGTAAAGAAGGCTGTAGTAGGTTGTCCTAGGCATGACGATAAACTACCTATTGTCTTTATAATTATTGGAGTTGATAATGAAACTTATTACTAGAAAAACTGATTACGCGCTAAGAGCAATTTGTTATATCTCTAAGCAAAAAGATTTAGTCTCGGTAGATGAATTAGTCAAGAAGTTAGGGGTACCGCGTCCGTTTATGCGAAAAATTCTTCAGCGATTAAATAAAGAAAAAATTTTAGAGTCTTACAAAGGACAAGGTGGAGGGTTTAAGTTAATAATTTTACCTAGAAATATTAATGTAATTCAAGTAATGGAAATTTTTCAAAAAGAAGTTGGGTTAAGCGAGTGTTTTTTAAAGAAGAATATCTGTCCGAATAGAGGAAAGTGTGTTTTAAGAAAAAAAATCCAAATGATTGAGAATAGTGTGTTGGAACAGCTTAAAAAAATTAATATTGCTGCATTAATTTAAGGAAAATATGTCTAAAAGAAAAATTATTACTATTGATGAAAACAAATGTAACGGATGTAGTTTGTGTATTCCAAATTGTCCGGAAGGCGCAATTCAAATTATTGATCAAAAAGCGCGTTTAATTAGTGATTTGTTTTGTGATGGGTTAGGGGCTTGTTTGGGACATTGTCCACAAGGAGCAATTAGCATTGAGGAGAGAGAAGCGGTTGCTTATGACGAGAAAAAAGTTATGGTTAATATCGTAAAGCAAGGAGCTAATGTAATTAAGGCTCACTTGCGTCATCTCAAGGAGCATAATGAAGTTGTTTATTTAAAACAAGCATTGGATTTCTTAAAAGATAATAATATTAGTATTTCTTTAGATGAAATATCGGATTGTAAATCTCGGGGGCAGGGTTGTCCAGGATCAAGAGTGGTTGATCTTAGAAAAGAAGATGCTGTGAAAAGTAAAAATAATGTAAATATTAGCTCAGAATTATCTCAATGGCCGGTGCAATTACGGCTTGTACCTACACACGCCCCATATTTTAATAATACAGATCTTTTAATTGCTGCAGATTGCGTGCCTTTTGCTTATGCAAATTTTCATCAAGATTTATTAAAAGATAAAATGTTGGTAGTAGGTTGTCCCAAATTGGACGATTTAGTTTTATATCAACAAAAGTTAGAAGAGATCTTTGCGAATAATGAAATTAAGTCTGTTACCTATGCGCATATGGAAGTGCCTTGTTGTTTTGGTTTAGTGGGAATAATTAAGGCGGCAATTAATAATTCAGGAAAAATTATACTTTTTCAAGAAGCGACTATTAGTATCAAAGGAGAAAGACTTTAATGTTTAATCAATGTCCGGGTCAGGATAAACGTTTAGCCAAAGCAGAAAGCATAACTTGTGTAAAGTGCGGTTATGTGGCAGAGATTTTTTCTGATGAAATTAAAGTAACTTGCCCGAAATGTAAAAATTTAATTTGTAAAGAGAGGCTGCCCTCTTGCGTGGATTGGTGTAAGGCAGCTAGGGAGTGTATTGGCGAAGAAAAATGGAAACAATTAAAAGGGGTGAAGAGACCTTAAATTCTGGAACTTGGGTCCTTGCATGAAGCGCAAGGATTTCGCCAGATTTTTATGGGTGCTCAAATTTCACTAAACTGAAAGGGGTGTTCAATGTTTTGCTATCAATGTGAACAAACAGCGTGTGGTACCGGTTGTACTAAAGTGGGAGTTTGCGGGAAGAATGAAGATATTCAAAGTTTACAAGATACACTTTTATATGGTTTAAAAGGAATCGCTGCTTATGCCTATCACGCGCGTCAGTTAGGTATGCATGATGAAGAGGTGGATGCTTTTATGCACGAAGCACTTTTTAAAATGATCACTAATGTGAGTTTTGATCTTAACCAATATGTAGAGTTAGCTTTAAAATGCGGCGCAGTTAATTATAAAGTTATGGAATTGTTAGACAAAGCTAATACTCAGAGATTCGGTAATCCTGTGCCGACTGCGGTAGAGACTGGGACTAAAGCAGGTCCCGGAATTTTAATTACTGGGCATGATTTATTAGATCTTTATGAATTACTTAAGCAAACAGAGGGAACAGGTATAAATATTTACACGCATGGAGAGATGATTCCAGCGCACGGTTATCCAGAGTTAAAAAAATTTAAGCATTTAGTAGGTAATTATGGTGGAGCCTGGCAGGAGCAGAAGAAAGAATTTAATACTTTTAGTGGTGCAATATTAGCGACGACTAATTGTGTTTTAATTCCTCCAGAGGGAACGTATTTAGATAGATTGTTTACGATTGGTATTACAGGTATTCCCGGAGCAACACATTTAAAATCTCGCGATTTCAAATCTTTGATTGAAAAAGCCAAGTCTTTGCCAGCCTTACCTGAGGCACCGGGTAAGAAAATTATGACCGGGTTTCATCATACGGCAATCTTAGGATTGGCGGATAAAATTGTCGGTTTAGTTAAAGCGGGTAAAATTAAACATTTCTTTTTAATTGGTGGATGTGATGGAGCAAAACCTGGGCGCAACTATTATACAGAATTTGCTGAAAGAGTGCCTAAGGATTGTGTAATTCTTACTTTGGCTTGTGGAAAATATCGCTTTAATAAACTTGATTTTGGTGAAATTGAAGGAATTCCTAGGTTAATTGATATTGGACAGTGTAATAACGCCTATTCAGCGATTCAGGTGGCTGTAGCGCTTTCTAAAGTGTTCAATTGCGGAGTAAATGACCTGCCGCTAACCTTAGTTTTGTCATGGTTTGAGCAGAAAGCAGTTGCTATACTCTTGAGTTTGTTGTACCTTAATATTAAAGGAATCTATATCGGGCCAACTGCCCCTGCGTTCATCAGTAAAAATGTGTTTGGCGTTCTGCAACAGAAATTTGATTTAAAATTAATTACTACGCCAGAGAAAGATTTAAAACAGATTTTAAAGAAATAAAACTACAAAGGAGGGCATATGTGTATGATGAAAATGTTTCCATTATTGGCAATTGTTCCAATTTCAGTGTTGTTAACTTTAAGTTTCTTTGTTCTTTATACGTTGCGCAAAGTTGAAGAAAAGCCACTTAAAGCTTTTGGTTATGTGGTAGTGGGTTTTATTTGGCTAGCTACATTAATCATGTTCTCTGGAGCAGTTTATAGAATGGCTAAAGGGCCTATGCCGATGAAATGTATGATGCAAAAAAGAATGGGTATGATGATGGGTAAAGATGGTATGGGGACCAGAGAGATGCCGGAAAAAGTAGCAGTTATTAAGGATAATAATAAAACTGCTAGTCCTAAATGTGGTGGGAATAAAGGAATTGTTTATAAGGCTGAATAAATTTAAACGCTTCTTATTGTTATAGGGGGGGGAAAAGATGAGTAAATATAAATGTTTAGTTTGTGGCTATATTTATTATCCTGCTAATGGTGATTCAGATAATGGAATCGCCCCTGGCACAAGTTTTGAAGATTTGCCGGATACTTGGGTTTGTCCGGAATGCGGTGTGGGTAAAGACCAGTTTGAAAAAGTAGCTTAAGCGCAAAGGGAGATATAGCATGGCTAGATTAGTGACTTTTCAGGGCAATCCTCTAACTCTAACTGGTAGACAGATTAAGCTTGGTCAGCGGGCTTATAATTTTAAATTAGTAGCCCAGGACCTAAAAGAGGTTAAGCTCTCAGATTTTAAAGGCAAAATAAAAGTAATTAATTTTTTCCCTTCATTAGATACTCCAGTTTGCGATTTACAGGTTAAAGAATTTAATAAAAATGCGGCACAACTTTCTGCTGATGTAGTAATTATTGGAGTAAGCAAAGACTTACCTTTTGCGCAGGCTAGATTTTGTTCGATGAATGAAATAAAGAATGAATTCGTGCTTTCAGATTATCGCTTTACCTCTTTTGGTTTAAATTATGGGGTTTTAATTAAAGAATTAAATCTACTTACTCGCGGTACACTTATTATTGATAAAAATGATCGTATTCGTTATATCCAGCTAGTTAGTGAAATTACTCATTCAGTCAATTTTGCAGAAGTTTTTAGTATCCTGCAAGGTTTACTCAAAGTTTAAAAATATGCCCGTAGAAATTAATGTAAGAATAAAAGAAGTAATTGCGCGAAATTATAATGTTAAGAGTTTTCGCTTAGAAATTCCTAGTACCTTAGAATTTAAGGCCGGTCAATTTATCTCGGTTACACTTAAGGATAATCCTCAGTTAAAAAGATATCTTTCTATTTCTAGTTCTCCAACCGAGAAAGGTTACTTAGAGTTTACAAAAAAAATAACCCAAAGTGATTTTTCTAAAATATTAAATGAATTAAAATCGAATGATCAGGTTAAAATTCAGGGTCCTTTTGGAAAATTTAATTTAGATGAAGGCGCACCAAAAGTTGCTTTTTTATCCGGAGGAATTGGGATCACACCGATCCGCAGTATCTGTAAATATGTAGTTGATAAAAATTTAGGTACCGATATGGTGCTACTTTACTCTAATCGCTCGGTCAGGGATATAGTTTTTAAAGATGATTTCGATGCGATGTCAAAAAGTTATCCACTTTTAAGAGTGGCACATGTTTTGTGTGAAACTGAAGAAGGTTTTAAATGTAGGGTGGGTTTAATTAATAGCGGAGTAATTAAGGATGAAATTCCGGATTATTTAGAGAGAAAATTTTATCTTTGCGGACCACCGCAGATGGTGGAGGCGATGCGTAAGATTTTAGCTGAGGAATTAAATTTAGAAAGCAGTAAAATTGTTTTAGAAAATTTTCAGGGGTATTAGAAGCAGGAGTGAGTAGGTAGAAAAAATAAAGGGGGAAGAGATGGCAGCAATAAAAATATTACCGGATATCTATTCAGTGGGAGTAGTAGATTGGAATGTGCGCAATTTTCACGGTCATACTTATACCACTAAAAGAGGTTCCAGTTATAATGCTTATCTGATTATTGATGAGAAGATTGCTTTAATTGATACTGTTTATACTCCGTTTTCTGAAGAATTAATTAACAATATTCGTGAAATTGTTCCTTTAGAAAAAATTGATTATATTATTGCCAATCACGTTGAAGTTGACCATTCCGGAGCGTTACCAGCAGTAATGGCACTTTGTCCCAAGGCTAAAATTATCGGTACAGCTAAATGTAAAGAAGGGCTATACCGACATTATTATAAGGATTGGAATTTCCAAACGGTTAAGACTGGGGATAAATTAGAGTTAGGTAAACGCTCCCTTACTTTTATTGAAGCTCCGATGGTGCATTGGCCGGACAGTATGTTTACTTATTGTCCTCAGGAAGCGCTGTTAATGCCTAATGATGCTTTTGGCCAACATCTGGCTTCTGCGGAAAGATTCGACGATCAAGTTGATCAATGTGCTTTAATGGAAGAGGTAGAGGCTTATTATGCCAATATTCTCTGGCCGTTAAATTCTATAATTGCTAAAAAAATTCAAGATGTACAGAAATTAAATTTACCGATTAAAATGATTGCTCCTAGCCACGGTATTATTTGGCGTAAAGACCCGGGTAAAATTCTTAATGCTTATGTTTCTTGGAGCAGCGGGGCCACCAAAAATAAAGTGGTGATTGTTTATGAAACGATGTGGGGAGCAACTGAAAAAATGGCGCGAAAAATTGCTCAAGGGATTACTGCTCTGGGAACTGAAGTTAAGCTTTATAATATTGCCGAAAGCGATCGTACGGAAGTAATTACCCAAATGTTATCGGCTAAAGGATTTCTTTTTGGTTCTTCTACGCATGATAATGATATGTTGCCCAATATTGCGGCATTTTTAGAGCTAGTTAAAGGATTTAAGCCTAAAGGTAGACAGATTAGTTTCTTTGGTTCTTACGGCTGGGCTGGTGGCTCAGTTAATGAGATGCAGGAGATACTAAAAAATTGCGGGGCGGAATTTCCTCTCCCAGGTATTGCTTTTAAATTTAATCCTGATCAGGTTGAATTAGAGAGCTGTGTTGAATTTGGGAGTAATTTTGCTAAACATTTAAAATGAAAAAAATATTACCAGAAATAATTAATTTTCTTAATGCTCAGGGATTCGTGATTGTTTCTTCAATAGATAAGCACGGTTTTCCGCATAGCTCTTGTAAAGCGATCGTTAAAATTGATCCAGCGGGAAAGATTTTTTTAATTGATGCTTATCATGGTGTAACGGGTGAGAATGTAAAACTTAATGCAAAAATAAGTATTAGTGCGGTTGAGGAACATAAATTTATTGGGTATTGTTTGAAGGGAAAAGCAGAAATTTTGTCGGAAGACATTAGTCAAGAGATGATTAAAATTTGGGAGGATAATCTTACCTCTCGGCTTGCCAAAAGATTGCTTAAAAATTTAAATGAAGAACAAGGGCGTGGCCATCATCCTGAGGCTAGCTTGCCGCACCCCAAACATATTATTGCTATTGAGATTGAAGAGATAGTTGATCTTGCCCCGTATCATTTAAGAAAGCCGGTTTAGTAAAAAAATAAGGAGGCGTATATGGCTAAAAGCGTGATTGTTTATAGTACTCTCACTTGTCCTTGGTGTATTCGTGTAAAACAATATTTAAAAGAGAATAATGTTTTATTTTTAGATTGGGATGTGGGCGCAGATAAAGTTGCTGCCGATGAGATGGTTAAAAAGAGCGGTCAGATGGGTGTACCGGTATTAGATATTGATGGGCAAATTATTGTGGGATTTGATAAAGAAAAAATAAAACAATTATTAGGGATATAAATTTGCGGGTCCTGTCTTGGGGTAGTTTCTTGCGCTATGACGCGCTGCGAAACCACCCACAAGCCACCCGCAAATTTTTCTAACAATATGCTAATTTATGATTTAATTATTATTGGAGCGGGACCGGCGGGAATTACCGCTAGTGTCTATGCGGCCAGAAAGAAATTAAACTTTCTAGTCATTAGTGTGGATATCGGCGGTCAGACTGCCTGGAGTGGGGATATTGAAAATTATACTGGCTATCAATTTATTAGTGGTCCGGAGTTGACACAAAAGTTCGAAGAACATATGCACAAATATAATATCCCACTTAAAGAGAATGAGGAAATATTTAGTGTAGATAAAACTGGTGACATATTTCTAATAAAAACTAGCAAAGCCGATTATCAGGCGCGTACTGTAATTATTGCTTCTGGCAAAAAATCAAAAGAATTGCAAGTTGCAGGAGAAAAAGAATTTAAAAATCATGGGCTTACTTATTGTGCTACTTGTGATGGTCCATTATTTGCCAATAAAGTTGTGGCCGTAGTTGGAGGAGGCAATTCCGCACTGGATGCTACATTACAATTAATGAAGATTGCAAAACAAATTTATTTGATTAATATTACTGACCAATTGGCCGGTGATGCCATTATGCTGCAAAAGGTGCAAGAAGCTAGTAATGTTAAAATTATGAATAATCATCAAGTGAGCGCTGTATTAGGTGATAAATTTGTGCGGGCTATTAAAATTAAAGATCAAAGCCAAGAAAAAGAATTAGCGGTGGAGGGTGTGTTTGTGGAAATTGGCTTGATTCCTAATTCTGGATTTGTTAAAAATGTGGAAAAGAATGAGTATAACGAAATAAATATTAATTTACGTAATCAAACTAATATTGCCGGGATGTTTGCGGCAGGAGACGTAACTAATGTTCCAGAAAAGCAGATTATCATTGCCGCAGGTGAGGGGTCTAAGGCAGCATTAGGAGCATTTCGTTATTTAGCTCAGCATAAATTTTAGAAAATAAGTTGCGGCTAATTTGAGTAATGGTAGAATAAGTGACAAATATAGGGAGGTGACAAAATGAGAGACAGAATCGAAAAAGCGTTAGATAAAGTAAGACCGATGTTGATGGCTGACGGTGGTAATGTGGAATTGGTGGAAGTTACTCCGGATGGCATTGTTAAATTAAAATTAAAAGGAAGTTGTAGTTGTTGTCCGATGAGCTCCATGACTTTAAAAAATGGGATTGAAAAGATTTTAAAACAAGAAGTTCCCGAAATTAAAGAAGTCGTCGCTTTATAGTTATAAATTTAGTAATGATTCTGCAAAAGAAGTTAGATTTACTTAAGCGTATCATTGGTAGATATAAATCATGTATAGTGGCGTTTTCCGGCGGCCAGGATAGTGCACTCCTGCTTAAAGTTTGTGCGTTAACCCTTGCACCGGATAAATTTTTAGCGGTCACCGCGGTTTCCCAGACTTATCCTAAAAGTGAGTTAGTTAAAGCTAAGAAATTAGCTAAAGATATTGGGGTAGAGCTTAAAGTAATTAGAACGCAAGAATTAAGTAATAAAAAGTTTACGGCTAATCCGGTTAAGCGTTGTTATTTTTGTAAAAAAGAGCTCTTTTTAAAGTTAATTAAGATTGCTAAACAAAATAAATTAAATTTTGTTTTTGAAGCCAGTAATATAACGGATAAAGGTGATTATCGTCCAGGGAGTTTGGCGAAAGCAGAGTTGAAAATTAAGTCGCCGTTAGTTGAAGCGGGTTTTACGAAAATAGATATTTGTAAATTAAGTAAGAAGTTAGGGCTTTCTAGTTGGAATAAGCCAAGCTTAGCTTGTTTGGCTTCGCGTATCCCTTACGGAACTAAAATAACCGCGAAATTATTGAGGAGAATCAACCAGGCCGAAGAGTATATCAATAGTTTAGGTTTCAAACAAGTGCGTTTGCGTTATTACCATGAATTTTGTCGTATTGAAGTCGGTAAACAAGATTTAAATAAATTGTTTAATAAGCGCCAACAGATTGTCGAACGTTTAAAAAAGTTTGGGTTTAATTATATAACATTAGATTTAGAAGGATATCGCACTGGTAGTATGAACCTCGTTAGAAACAAGGCAAAAAGATAATTTACGGTTGTCTGCGACAACCTGTTTCTAACGTGGTGAATGAGGTAATTAAGAGATGAACCCCGCACCTTCGTTAAATTAGACATTAGAAGGCGTAGGGTAAGAGTTAATTAATAGAGAGAAGGTGCGGGGTGAAGAAAGTATATTTAGATTATGCGGCAACTACACCCACTGATCCGTTAGTTTTAAAAGCGATGGAGCCGTATTTTTTTGAAAAATTTGGTAATGCTTCTAGCTTGCATGCCTATGGACAAGAAGCTAAGAAAGCTCTAGAGGATAGTCGACAAACTTTGGCAGATTTTATCGGCGCTAAACCCGAAGAGATCGTTTTTACTTCTGGGGGAACTGAGTCGGATAATTATGCGATTATGGGTGTGGCTTATGCTTTAGAAAAAAAAGGCAACCATATTATTACCTCAGCGATTGAGCACCATGCGATTAGCGAGCCGTTAAAGTTTTTAGAAAAAAAAGGTTTTCAAGTTACTTATTTAGGAGTGGATAAAGATGGTTTAGTTTTGCCGGAAGATTTAAAAAAGGCGATTACCGACAAAACTATTCTAATTAGTATTATGCACGCTAATAATGAAATTGGAACATTGCAGCCAATTGAAATTTTGGGAAAAATTGCTAAAGAAAAAGGAATTTATTTTCATACGGATGCTGTGCAGACAGTGGGTCATATCCCGATAAATGTAAATGAGCTCAATGTTGATCTATTATCATTAGCGGCGCATAAATTTTATGGTCCCAAAGGTGTGGGTGCTTTGTATATTCGCAAAGGTACACGTTTAGAGACTTTTATGCGCGGTGGTGACCAAGAGAGAGGTAGACGAGGTTCTACACACAATATTCCGGGGATAGTTGGTCTGGCTAAAGCAGTTGAGCTTTGTCAAAAGAATATGAAAGATGAAATTAAATTGCAAAGTGCTTTAAGGGATAGATTAATTAAAGAGATTCCTTTAAAGATTCCCGAAGTTATTCTTAATGGCCACGCGACTAAACGTTTACCCAATAATGTCAATTTTTCGATTAAATATATTGAAGGGGAGTCGATGCTTTTAAGCCTAGACATGCTGGGGATCGCTTGCTCCACCGGTTCAGCCTGTACCTCGAGCTCTTTAGAGCCTTCACATGTTTTATTAGCGATTGGTTTAGATCATGGAACTGCTCATGGATCTTTAAGAATAACTCTGGGTCGCTGGACCACCGAAAGTGATATTGATTATCTGTTAGAAAAATTACCTCCCGTGGTTAAAAAACTACGTGCGATGTCCCCACTCTATGAAGAAAAATAAATCCTTACCAAAGCTCGGAAAAATCCATCCGGATTTTTTTAATCAGCATATTTATCATAAATTAGGCAAGCCGGATAAGTCTGTAATTGTTAAGCCTCAGAATGGTGTAGATTTTGGGGTGGTGGATTTAGGTGATCAGGTAATGGTCTTATCCACGGATCCGTTTTTTATTGCTAAAGAATTAGGAATTGAAAAAGCGGCTTGGTTTGCGGTGCATATTATTGCTAGTGATGTGGCGGTCAGTGGAATTGCTCCGAAATATCTGGCGATTGATTTAAATCTGCCTCCTGAAATGGCACAGGATGAATTAGTGCGCATGTGGGATGCGGTGCACAAGGAGTGTAATAAACTGGGAATTAGCGTGGTTACCGGTCATACTGCACGTTATGCTGGGTGTAATTATCCTATGGTCGGTGGCGGGACGGTCTTTGGGTTTGGTAAGAAAAAAGATTTAATTATTCCTTGTGCTAAAGTGGGTGATGCGATCATTGTTTCTAAAGGCCCAGCAATTGAAACCACCGGTTTAATGTCAGCCTATTTCCCAAAATTTCTAGAAAAAAAATACGGCAAGGCTTTTGTGAAGCGCGCGCAGAATATTTTTTATCAGATGTCGACGATAAAAGATGCGTTGGTGGCAGCTTCTGTGGGTGGACTAACTGCTATGCATGATGCCACGGAGTGTGGTATTTGGGGCGGTCTATTTGAAATTGCTGCACATAGTCAGGTGGGGATGTGTATTGATAAAAATAAAATAATTCTTCCAGAAGAAGTGCGGCTGGTTTGTGCGTGTTTTGATATGGATCCTTTTAAATCTATTAGCGAAGGAACTTTATTAGCCACGGCTAATCCTAGAAAAGCTAAAGAGATAGTGGTTGCTTTAGAAAAGTCAGGGATTGCGGCTAGTATTGTGGGTGAGGTTACGGCCAAGTCTAAAGGGATGCAGGTGATTGATGGCAATAAAAGATATCAGCTAGAACATCCGAGAGTGGATCCGTTTTGGGGTAAATTTGAAGAGTATCTTAAAAAAAGATGAACCCCGCACCTTCTTTTGAATAATATTAGAAGGCGCGGTGGTTTAAGATTAATGAATAATTAGAAGGTGCGGGGTGAAAGAAAAAATACTCGATTATCTAAGTAAAGAACACGATTATCTTTCTGGCGATCAGATCAGTAAGAATTTAGGGATTAGTCGTCAGGGGTTGTGGAAACATATTCAGGAATTAAAAGATTCTGGTTATGAAATTGAAGCAGTGCCGCATTTGGGTTATCGTTTACAGTCTTGTCCGGATCGGCTCTTTCCTTTTGAAGTTTTACGTAATCTACGCACCAAGTTTATCGGTAAAAAAATTAAATATTTTGATTATTTAAATTCTACGATGAATTTAGCGATGGAGTTGGGGATGCAGGGAGCAGCTAGCGGAACTTTGGTATTAGCGGAATCACAGACTAAAGGCAGAGGCAGATTAGGTAGAGAGTGGTCTTCGCCAAAATATAAAGGAATTTACCTTTCATTAATTCTAAGACCAAAGATTGCCCCAGCGGTTTCACCAATTTTAACTCTTTTGAGTGCGGTGAGTATCTGTGAAGCGGTAAAGGAGGTTTGCGATATCGATAGTCAGATTAAATGGCCCAATGATGTATTAATTCATAATAAGAAATTAGCCGGAATTTTAACGGAGATGAACGCTGAAGTAGATAAAGTTAATTTTATTGTCATCGGAATCGGTCTAAATGTGAATAACGATAAGAAGTCTTTAATTGCTCAAGCCACTTCATTAAGAGAGCAGCTGGATCAACCGGTTAACCGGGTAACGCTATTACAGGAGCTTTTGTTTAGATTAGAGGAGAATTATTTTTTATTAGAGAAAAAAGGGAATATGGCCATTGTAGAGAAGTGGCGTCATTTTGGGCTTACTTTGGGTAAGCGGGTTAAAGTATACTGCCAGGATAAACATATTGAGGGGATGGCGCAAGATATCGATATTGACGGAGCATTGCTGATTCGCAAGGATTCCGGAGTGATGATAAAAGTGAGTAGCGGGGATCTAATGCACTGCCGGTAAATGTAAACCTTAAATAAATTATTAGTTGACAGTTAGGCTGCGCTCTTTATAATTGTTTTATGCAGAATATAAAGAGATGCGGTTTTTTTATTGTTTTTGCGTTGATTTTTGCCGTAACCACTCTTTCCTTTGCCCAAGACTCTCAAGATTTAGAGAAATTAGTTATTACTAAGCAAAAACAATTCCTCCAGAATAGTTTTTCTACGGATTCTTCCCAAGATAGTGCATTTAATTATCAATCTAGCGTGGAAAATCTTAGTGATCTGCCGGTAGATTTGCAAACGCGGTCGTTACGCAGTGGTATTCAAACCGATTTTTCTTTGCGTGGCTCAACCTTCCAGCAAGTTTTAATTCTGCTTAATGATCAAAGAATAAATGACCCGCAAACCGGTCATTTTAATTCCTATATACATTTTACCAAAGAAGATATTAAAAAAATTGAAGTGATTCCTGGAGCCAGTTCTTCTTTGTTTGGTGCTGATGCCATTGGTGGGGCAATTAATTTTGCCCTAGTGGCGCCGCAAGCAAGAAAGATAGCTTGGGAGTTTGCCGCCGGAAATAATCGTAATGGTTACGGGTTATTTAGTATCAGCGATAAGTTGAATAATTTGGGTTTAAGGTTTTCTGTAGAAGATGCGCAGTCGCATGGATTTGTTGATGATACGGATTTTAAAAAATTTACCACTTTCTTGGGTGCATATTTGGATCTGCCTAATGGAGGAGTTTGGGAGAATAATTTCGGCTATCAGGAGAAATCTTTTGGGGCGTATGATTTTTATACCCCGAATATGGGTTTTGACTCTAGGGAATGGACGAAAACATACTTAGTCAATAGTGGTTTATCTTTAAATAGCGATGGTTTATTGATTAAGCCAAATTTTATTTGGCGCCGTCATTATGATAAATTTCAACTTAAAGAAACAGTAGATAGTTTCAATAGTCATCGTAATGATATGTTTACCCCAAGTATTTATTTTCAGAAACAGGCGGGGTTATTAGGTAAAGTAGGGATGGGCTTGGAGTATGGTCAGGAGAGGATTACCTCAACTAATTTAGGTAACCATGTGCGCGATCATCAGGCTATCTATTTAGATGATAGCTTGCAGTTTGGTCCAAAATGGGATCTTGGGTTTTCTTTTCGCTGGGACGATTTTTCAAATTATAATAATGTTGGCACCGGCTCAGTGAGTGCTAAATATAAATTTACCGATCAGACGGCATTAAACTTTGGGATCTCTAGAAATTTACGTCTACCATCTTTTACGGAACTTTATTATAGTGATTCAACTACGGTAGGAAATTCTGATTTAACCGTGGAAAAAACTTGGAATTATCAAGCGGGGATCGAGTATAAGCAGGAGGGATTTTCTTCAAATTTAGTTTTATTTTTACGGCAAGAGCAAGGGATGATTGATTGGGTGAGATCTGATCCCACGCAGCTTTGGCAGGCACGTAATTTTACGCGGGATAATGTTTTTGGTTTTGAATGTGCTTTAAAAAAAGAAATTAATTCACTACTTAGTTTAGATGCTAATTATATTTATACGGATAAAAGCATCGATAATCAGGGGTATCAATATAAGTATGGGACTAATTATGCTAAGCATTTAGTGAGTACAGTGTTTAGTTTTAATTTTCCATTCGGAAAGCAGGTAATCGATTTTACTTATAAGAAGCGTCCATCTCGAGATGGATGGTTACTTATGAATGTGGGACTAAATTATAATTTAAATAAAAATTCTAAGTTGTTTTTAAATTCTACCAATCTTTTAAATGTAGGATATCAGGATATCGCCGGTATCCCTCAGCCTGGTAGATATTATGAGGCGGGTTTTAGATTAGAATGGTAGAAAGTATTTATCTTTGCTAGTTAATAAGATATAATGGCTTAACCTGCGACATAAAAGAAAGGACCTATGTTTATACATACCGTTTTATTTGAAATCAAGCCAAAAGAAGTAGCAAAGTATCGCAAAGATAGCTTAATGTGGGCTAGCTATACGAAAAAAGCCAAAGGTTTTAAGGCGTATTTTACGATGCAGCGTTATGGTTATAAGAATCAATATGCCTCAGTTTATCAGTGGGACAAAAAGCTTAATCATGATCGTTTTATGCGTAAATATCATGATTGGTTAGTAGGTAAATCTAGCGCTAAAGTTAAGGTGTTGGGATATTATAATCTTAAAGTTATAGATAAAATATAGTTGACAAAAGAAAGAAATATTATAAAATTAACAATGTAGTGAGCGAGGGAGTAGAAGTCTTTTTTACCGTAAGGGGAAAGAATAACACACCTTACGGTTTTTTATTTTCTTGCTTGTTATAATATCAGTGGAAAGGAGGAAGCAGAGAAAATGGCAAAAGGTAAAGTAAAGTGGTTTTCCAATCAAAAGGGTTATGGTTTTATTACTCCTGAGAATGGTGCAGATGTATTCGTACATCACACTGCGATTCAGGGTGAAGGCTATAAAACTTTAGAGGAGGGCCAAGAAGTTGAGTTTGAAATTGAAAAAGGTCCTAAAGGTGAACAAGCTACTAAAGTAGTGAAGTTATAACCTCTACAGGAATCAAGAAAAGGGCCCGGCAATAAAATGCTGGGCCCTTTTTGTTAAAATTACGTTATAATGGAGTATGATGAAAAAATTTGTTGCCGTAGCCATGAGTGGTGGAGTGGATTCTTCGGTAGCCGCAGCTTTGTTAAAGAAGCAGGGCCATGAGGTAATCGGTCTGACCATGTGCTTTAATTTGGCAGAGAAAGACGGTAGGAGACCTAGCTGTTGTGGCTTAACCGGAATTGAGGATGCGCGCCGGGTTTGTCAGAAATTAGGAATTAGGCATTATGTAATAAATTTAGATAAAGATTTTAAGCGTGATGTGATTGAAGATTTTTATCAAGAGTATCTAAACGGTCGCACTCCCAATCCTTGTGTACGTTGTAATCAATTTATAAAATTCGGAATCTTACTTAAAAAATCTCTTAACTTAGGTGCGCAATTTTTAGCTACCGGTCATTACGCTAAAATTGTAGAATCTAAACAGGGATATTTTCTTAAAAAAGCCAAAGATCTTAAAAAAGATCAGTCTTATTTTCTATATCGTTTAAATCAAACGCAGCTAAAGAAAATAATTTTCCCTTTAGGGAATTTTACGAAATTAAGAATTAGGGAGATGGCTAAGGATTTTGGATTAAATGTGGCTGAAAAAAAAGATAGCCAGGAGATTTGTTTTCTGCCAGACGGTAAACCCGGTGATTTAATTAAATCTAGAGATTTAAAAAAGGTTAAACCGGGTCAAATTGTTGATAAACAGGGTAATCTTCTGGGGGAACATAAAGGAATGCCCTTTTATACAATTGGTCAGCGCCACGGGATAGGGGTAGCCAAAGCCTATCCATTATACGTTAGTCAGATGGATGTAAAAAATAATCAGATTGTAGTGGGCAAAAGAAAAGATGTTTATAAAAAAGGTTTTATTATAAAAGAAAGACATTTTTTAGGCAAACCTTTTAAAAAGAAGATTGAGATAAAGGTAAGGATACGTTATAATCATAAAGAAATGCCGGCGATTGTCTCTTTGGATAAAAAAGGTTTTAAGGTAATTTTTAAAACGCCGCAGTTTGCAATAACTCCGGGTCAATCAGCAGTTTTCTACGATAAAGATATTGTTTTAGGTGGAGGGATAATCCAAAAGGTTATTGATTAAAATGATTAAGGAAGATAAAGCGTTAGTTGCTAAGATTAAAGAGTTAAAGAAAAAACGCAACGCGGTGATCTTAGCGCATAATTATCAATTACCTGAAGTTCAAGATATTGCCGATTTTCGAGGCGATTCTTTGGAGCTATCGCGGGCAGCAGCAAAAACCGATGCCAAGGTAATTGTTTTTTGTGGAGTTTATTTTATGGCTGAGACCGCTTCGATTTTGTCTCCAGATAAAATGGTAATTATGCCGGATATTTTAGCCGGCTGTCCCATGGCCAATATGATGACGGCTAATGATTTAAGAAAACTTAAAAGCCAACATCCGCAGGCAGTTACTGTGGGCTATGTGAATACTTCGGCAGAAGTTAAAGCAGAACTAGATTATTGTTGTACTTCGACTAATGCGGTGGCAGTAGTGAATGCCTTAGCGGATAAAAAAGAGATAATTTTTGTTCCGGATAAGCATCTCACTGACTATGTTTCTAAAAAAACTGGAAGAAAATTAATTTCTTGGAATGGGTTTTGTCCGACTCACGTTAAAATTTTGCCAGAAGATTTAAAAAAAGAAAAAAAATTTCATCCCCAGGCTAAAGTAATGGTTCATCCGGAATCTCCAGCAGCAGTATTGGCTTTAGCCGATGTTGTTTTATCTACTAGCTTAATGGCCAAATATGCTAAAGAAAATCCGGCCAAAGAATTTATTGTAGGTACAGAGGCAGGATTAGTCTATCGGTTAAAACAGGATAATCCGGAAAAAGAATTTTATTTAGCTAGCGAACGGGCAGTTTGTCCAAATATGAAACGTACGACGCAAGAAAAAGTACTTTGGGCCATAGAAGAGCTTAAGGATGAAGTGAAGGTGAGCGATGAAATTCGCCTAAAGGCAAAACTAGCGATTGAACGGATGTTAAAGATTATTTAATGAACCCCGCACTTTCTTGATATTTAAATATAGAAGATGTAGGGTTAGATGAATAAAGAGAAGGTGCTGGGTGAATATTCCGATTGTTTTTGAAGATGATTATCTTTTGATTGTAGACAAGCCGGCGGGCTTGTTATGCGTACCGACGCCAAAAAATGAATCGCGCACGTTAACCAGTATTTTAAATCAAGACGCTAAAGACAGAGGGTTAGTTTATCAGCTTTATCCTTGTCATCGGTTGGATCGCGATACTTCCGGGTTAGTTATTTATGCTAAATCTAAAGCCATAGAAGCTAAAATGGCGGATGCTTTTAGAAATCGCCAGGTTAGTAAAAAGTATTTTGCTTTTGTGCACGGAAAATTAGCGCATGCTCAAGGAACGATTAGCGTAGCGATTGAAGGTAAGAGTGCGATTACAAAATATAAAATTATAGAACAAAAAAGTAATTATTGTGTAGTAGAGATCTCTCCGGTTACTGGTAGAACTAATCAGATTCGTATTCATTTTAAAGGAATTGGTCATCCTCTGGTTGGGGAAGATAAATTTGTTTTTCGTAAAGATTTTGCTTTGCGGGCCAAAAGAGTTTGTTTACATGCTCAACATTTAGAGTTTGAGCATCCACAAACGGCAAAACTAGTGACTATAGAAGCACCTTTAGCTAAAGATTTACAAAAGTTTTTAGAGGAGCATCAATAATATGATTGATACAATTTTTATCTTTGGGGCAAAATATTTAATTAAATTTATGCAGGGGTTTGCTTTAATCTGGTTTTTATTACAAAATAATTTAAAGAAAAAAGACATTTTAATTTTTGCTGTTTTCTGTTTGCCATTAGTGAT
This sequence comes from Candidatus Omnitrophota bacterium, assembly GCA_041650295.1. Classification (GTDB taxonomy): domain Bacteria; phylum Omnitrophota; class Gorgyraeia; order Gygaellales; family Profunditerraquicolaceae; genus UBA6249. Next base: position 35,733 of record JBAZLM010000003.1, on the reverse strand, counting down.
TATTGTAGCTAAGCTTGCCGGGCATCTTTATTATAATCCGCGTCCTTTTGTAGTGGGAAATTTTGTGCCACTGATTCATCATGTTGCGGATAATGGTTTTCCTTCGCACCATACCTTATTAGCTTTTGCAATTGCGGGAATAGTTTTTGCTTTTAGTCGAGGCTGGGGTTTTGTGTTTTTGGTTTTAGCTGCATGGGTCGGCTTTTCTAGAATTTACGTCGGCGTGCACCATGTAATTGACGTTTTGGCCAGTATTTTGATTTCTTTAGGCTCGGTATGGTTAATTTATTTTTTTCAGAAATATTTGCAGAATCGCAAAATTAGGAGGAATTAAAGTTGAGTATAATTGTTTTAGGTACCGTGGCATTAGATAGTGTGAAGACCCCTTTTGGTCAGCACAAAGAATTGCTGGGTGGATCAGCGGCACATTTTTCGATGGCGGCTCGCCTTTTTACTAAAGTAAATTTAACGGCGATTGTGGGCAGTGATTTTCCTAAAAAGCATGTTACTTTTTTAAGGGATAAAGGATTAAATATAAGTTCTTTAATTGTGGATAAGGGAAAAACTTTTCGCTGGGAAGGGGAATATAAGGGTGATTTAAATTCTGCACTTACTTTAAATACACAGTTAGGTGTGCTTTCCATATTTAAACCACAGATCTCGCAGGCGCAGCGTAAAATTGAGAATATATTTTTGGCTAATGTTGATCCGAATATTCAAGAAGAACTTTTGCGTAAAATGCACTCGCCAAAATTGGTGGGTTTAGATAGTATGAACTATTGGATTCATACTAAGCGCAAAGAATTAATTAAATTACTTAAACATATTAATATTTATGTGGCTAATGATCAGGAGGCTAAAGATCTTTCCGGTGAAAGTAACTTAATTAAGGCTGCTAAGCGCCTGTCTTCTTTTGGCCCTAAAATGGTTTTAATTAAAAAAGGCGAGCACGGGGTTTTATTTTATACCGCTAACGGGCTTATTTTTTCATTGCCGGCTTTTCCAGTTGAGAAAGTAATTGATCCGACGGGTGCAGGGGATACCTTTGCTGGGGGCTTTATGGGATATCTGGTCAAAGCGGGTAAGATTAATTCCTTAACGATAAAAAAAGCGCTGGCTTATGGAACCGTAGCGGCATCTTTTAATGTTGAGGACTTTGGATTATTTAGGACCAGTAAACTTACCATGATGGATTTGCAAAAAAGATTGGCTAAATTTAAAGACTGTTTCTTATTTTAATTTAAATGGTTAATTAGTGAGGGAAAAATGAAAGATGTACGCGAAGAATTTATAAAATTTATTCGTTCTTATGCGGTAGTCGGGGTAGCGGTAGGTATCGTGATGGGCCAGGCAGTGGCTAAATTAATTACGATGATTGTCGAAGGATTAGTCATGCCAGTTTTAGAAGTTATTCTTCCAGGTAATAAATGGCAAGAGGCAGTTTTACACGTTTGGAAGATTAATTTTAAGATTGGTTTAATTATTGCTGCTTTTATTGATTTTTTAACTATTTCTCTGGTGATATTCTTTTTAGTTAAATATATATTAAAGATTGAGCCTAACAAAAAAGGGGGAGAGTAAACATGTTAGTAGAGAAAATTTTCCAAGACTATAAAGAAGCGATGAAATCTCGAGATGCTTTAAAAAGTTCAGTATTAAGTTTTTTACGGGCGGATATGCTTAATTTAGCTACCACTAAGAAAAAAGATAAATTGGATGATGCCGAGATTATTACGGTGATAAAGAAGCAGATTAAACAACGTCAGGATTCTATTGAACAATTTACTAATGGTGGTCGCCTAGATGCTGCTGAAAAAGAAAAAAAAGAATCAGAAATTCTTAAAAGTTATCTGCCGGCAGAGATGCCCGTGGAAGAGATTAAGCGTTTAATTGAAGAAGCGGTAGTGGCTACACAAGCCAATGGAATGAAGGACATGGGTCGTTTAATGAAAGAGTTAGCCGTGACTATCGGTGGTAAAGCGGATGGTAAAACCGTTAGTGATCTGGTTCGCCAAAGATTGGCTGTCCCTTCTAAATAGAAAGTTCAAGTAATGTTTTCCTCGTTAAAAGTAAAATATTTTCGTATTTATTGGCTGGGTATGTTTGTGTCTTTAATTGGTACCTGGATACAAACGGTTGCTCAGAGCTGGTTAGTTTTTGAGTTAACTAAATCAGCATTTCTTTTAGGAGTGGTGGGTTTTTTGGGTTCGATTCCTATGTTTGTGCTCTCTTTATTTGGCGGGGTTTTAGCTGACCGGATAAATAAAAGAAATATATTAATTTTTACACAAGCTTCTTTTATGTTATTAGCTTTTTTATTGGCGATTTTAACCCAGTTTAAACTGATTACGGCTATACAAATTATGGCAATTGCTTTATTGAATGGAATTGTGATGGCTTTTGATGCTCCGGCTAGGCAGTCGATAGTGGTGGAGTTGGTGGGTAAGAAACATTTGTTTAATGCGATTGCATTAAATTCTGTATCTTTTAATTCTTCGCGGATTATTGGCCCAGCTATTGCGGGTGTATTAATTTCGGTGATTGGAATGAGTGGCTGTTTTTATTTGAATGGTTTTAGTTTTTTCGCGGTGATCATTGCCCTTTTTTATATTAAATTTGAAAATGGGATCGTGCGCAAGAATAATTCTGCTTTAAAAGATTTAAAAGACGGTTTAATTTTTATTAGTCGCCATCCTTTAATTTTAGCTTTAGTGAGTATGGTAGCAGCGATGAGTTTTTTTGGTATTTCTTATGTTATCTTAATGCCGGTTTTTGTGAGTAATGTTTTACATGCTGGAGTAAAGGGCTTAGGAGTGTTGATGTCTAGTGCAGGTTTTGGAGCATTAATCGGAGCACTGATTTTAGCTAGATTAGGAGATTTTAAATATAAGGGTAGACTTTTGGTGGCTTCTGCGTTTCTCTTTTCATTTTCATTAATTGTTTTTTCATTATCTAAAAATTATTTATTGTCGATGTTTTCTTTAACTTTGATTGGCTGTACTAGCGTTATTCCGATTGCACTCGTGAATACATTATTACAAATTAATGTACCGGATGAATTTCGTGGAAGAGTAATGAGTCTTTTTATGATTACTTTTGCCGGAATTATGCCTTTTGGAAATTTAATCTCTGGAAGTATGGCGCAATCATTTGGGGTTTCAGCTGCCCTTTCTTTTTGTGGATTAATTTGTTTGGCGATGTTTACTTTAATTAATTTTATATTTCCTGGCTTAAAAGATCTCTAAAGAGATTTTATTTGCATAATCTTTAAATTTTGCTAAAATCAAGGTTAATCAGTTGCAATGTGTTTTTATTTTAATTAGTTTAATGTCATAATTATAAATTAGAGAGGAGATAGGAATGAAGAAATGGTTAAGTTTAGTAGTGGCAGTGGTAGTATTAGCAGGATTATCTGGTTGTGGTAAGAAACAAGAAGTAGAAGAGTTACAGCCGATTACGATGGAATCTTTAAGCACTCCTAGTACGCCAGTAGTAATGGCAACAGATTTAAAAGCACAAGATGTTAAAGCTTTAGCTGTACCGACGGTAGTTTCCACTAAAGAAGTGGTACCCGTTCCTCCGCAAGGTCCCTATAAACCTGCAGGAATGGAGATACAAACTGCTTTAAAGAACGCCGGTTTCTATGCTGGTAGTATCGATGGAAAGATCGGACCAAAGAGTAAAAAAGCGATTGTAGATTTTCAAGCTGCCAATGGTTTAAAGGCAGATGGTAAAGTTGGTCCTAAGACCTGGGAAGTGCTAAGTAAGTATCTTAGCGGGGTAACTGAACCTGCTAAAAGGTAAATAAATAGTTTTAATTTGTTTTAAAAGAAGATCCCAATATTTTTATATTGGGATTTTCTTTTTTGTAGTGCTATAATGAGCGTATATGAAGAAATTTCCGCGTAATTTTTTATGGGGAGCAGCTACTAGCTCTCATCAAGTCGAAGGTCAAAATATTTATAATGATTGGTGGCTAGCTGAACAAAGTGGTGCTTTAAAAGAAGCCTCTGGTGATGCTTGTTGTCACTATGAACTGTATCCACAAGATTTTGCTATTGCTAAAGAGCTTAACCATAATTGTCACCGTTTTTCTATAGAGTGGAGTCGCATTGAGCCAGTGGAGGGTAAATTTAATACCGTTGAGATTGAGCATTACCGTAAAGTACTTTTAGAGTTAAAACGTCAAGGCTTAGAACCTGTAGTTACTTTGCATCATTTTACTAATCCGGTTTGGTTTAGTCAAAAAGGTGGTTGGACTAAAGCTAAACTACAAAAATATTTTTTGCGTTTTGTAGATAAAGTAGTTAGGGAGTTCTCTGGGCTAGTAAAATTTTGGATTACGATTAATGAGCCACTCATTTATTCTTCACACGCTTATCTTTTAGGGGTTTGGCCTCCTAAAAAAAATTCTTTAATTCAGACAGCCCAGGTGACCATTAACATGGCCAGAGCCCATGTTAAAGCCTATCGGCTGATTCATAAAATTTATCAAGAAAGATCTTTGCTTCAACCAATGGTAAGTATCTCCGCCAATTTGCAGGCGTTTGAGATTTGCTTTCCTACTTTAAAAAATAAAATTGCTTTGTATCTGCGTCATAAATTATACAATCTTTGTTTTATTGAAGCGCTCCTGCGTCGCAAAACCTTAGATTATATCGGGATTAATTATTACGGTAGGAATTTAGCCGACGTACGTAGTTTCAAGATTAGAAGTTTATTGTTAGATACTTGCAGCTACAACCATCTTCCATTGCGAAAAAATTCTTTAGGCTGGGATATTTATCCGCAAGGTTTGTATAAATTATTAATGGCGCTTAAAAAATATAATTTACCAATTATGATTACTGAAAATGGAATCTGTACGGAAGATGATAGTCTAAGATGGGATTATATCTATGAGCATTTAGAGCAGATGGGTATGGCGATGGATCAAGGAGTCAATGTATTGGGTTATATTTATTGGTCGCTGATTGATAATTTTGAGTGGGCACAAGGCTTTGCTCCTCGTTTTGGCTTAGTGCATATAGATTATCAAAATCAAAAACGGACAATTAGAGACAGCGCTAAGAGATTAGCGCAAGTGGCCAAGGATAATGAGATTTAAATGAACCCCGCATCTTCTTTGTATTTATATATTAAGAGGTGCGGGTTAGGTAGCGAATAAAGAAGAAGGTGCGGAGTGAATCCCAAAGATAAAGAATTTATTATAAAAGAATTACCTTTTTTTGCTGGTCTAAGTAAAGGCCAGCTGGCAATAATTAACGCTAAAAGTCAGATCGTTGAATATCGCAAGGGGCAAATTATTTATGCGCAAGGGGCTAACCCTTGCGCTTTTTATTGCATTATCTCTGGCCGAGTGCAGATTTATACCAAAGATCAAAATGGCAAGCAATCAGTTTTAGAGTATTTACATCGCGGTAAATATTTTGGGATTATTTCATTGTTAACTAGTGAAGCGCACTCGGTGACTAGTGAAGCGATTAACGATTGTGTTATTTTGGTAATTAAAAAAGAAGATTTTGATGATGTTTTACAAAAAATTCCTCATCTGGCAATTGATTTAAGTCGGACGTTAAGTCGACGCCTTAAACATAAAGATGTGCATCAGAAAAAAATCTTTGAAAGCACAGTTATCTCTATTTTTAGTTCTTATGCTCAAGCGGGGAAAACTATTTATGCTTTAAATTTGGGCTTAAGTTTAAATCGCGAAACGCATAAATCAGTGATTATTTTAGATATCTTGCCTTGCGGTAGACCACACTCTTTACCGGCTAAATTGGGGATAGAGCAACCGCCAATCTTTGATTTATCCACTGCTTCGGATATCTATACTTTACCAAAAGACTATCTTTTAAAAAGTAGCTTTGGTATAGACTTATTTTGTTTTTATTATCAGGAGAATAATCCTGCTTGCCTTAAAAGATTAATTGAGATAGTTAGCATTCTGGTGAATGATTATCATTATATTATTTTAGATTTGCCTGTGGCGATGGATCAGGCTATGATTACCATCCTCAACCAGTCCGATCTTATCCATATCCTGACTAGTCCGGATCCTTTAGATTTAAAGCGTACCAACAATTTAATTAGTCGTTTAGAGAATGATTTTAATTTTGATGCGAAAAAAATTATTACTATTGTTAATGAATATAAATTGGCCAAAATTAATCATAGCGATCAATTGGATATTTTAGGCCAGGATATCTTTGCCACTATTCCTAAAATAGAATCTCAAGCTCCTGATCGGCAAATTATCGATCAACCGGATAGTGAATACTCTAAAGCGGTGAGAAGAATCGCTAGAAACCTCGGTGATTGTCAGGTTGGCTTAGTTTTAGGGGTAGGGGTGGGCTATGGTTTTTGTCATGTGGGGGTGTTAAAAGTTATTGAAGAAGAAAAGATACCCATCGATACAATCGTTGGCTCTAGTATTGGTTCTTTAATTGCTAGTCTTTGGGCAATTGGTAAAAGTAGCGGTGAAATTCTAGATATTATTAGAGAATTTAAAGAGCCTAAGCACATTTGGGGATTAATTGATATAACTTTCCCGCGTTTTGGTTTTATTAAAGGTAATAAGTTGTACCGTTTTTTAAAAAAGCAGTTCGGGGATAAAACTTTTTATGATGTAAAGTTGCCTTTAAAGATAATTGCTAGCAATGTGCACAAAAAAGAACCAAAAATTTTTGATAAAGGTTTGCTGGTTGATGCTATAATGGCCAGCTGTTCGATGCCGGGGGTCTTTGCACCTTTTAAATTTAAAGAAGAGATCCTTTTTGATGGAGGGGTAACTTATCCTCTACCGACTGAGCCTTTGATGCAGATGGGGATTAGAAAGATTATTGCCGTTAATGTTACTCCATCGCGGGAAGATATTTTAAAACAGCTGGCTAGGCTTAAAGAAACTATTCCTGCGGTTGGTCAAGCTAATCAGTTGCAAAAAGGTTTTAATTTTTTTAGTTGGTTAAAGGGTATTTTGAATTTAAATATTGTTGATATTATTTTTAGTAGCGTTGAGGTTTTGCAATCGGAAGTTGCTCGGCGTGAAGGGGAGTTGGCAGACATTGTTTTACATCCGGATACTACCGGTTTGTTTTGGTTAGAGCTACATAAAGCCGATGAGTTTGCCCGCCGCGGTGAAGCTGAAGCGCGTAAGCATTTAGATGAGATTAAACAATTAATTAATGAATAGTTAATTTGGGAGGATATCTATGAAGAATAGTTTGCGTTTTATTTTAACAATAACAACTTGTTTTTTAATTTCTGTTTTATGGGGGTGTGCAACAGTTAAAGAGATGGGTAAAGGTTTTGCTGGAATTTCGACAAAAATTTTAGAGGATGGGCGTCCAGGTGCTTTAAAAAAATCCTTTGCTTTAGATTACCAAAGCTGTTATTCCAAAGTTAAAGATATTTTAACTCAGAAGATAGTGATAGATAATATCGAAACAACATCGTATATTTATGCAGAAGCTCTGGATAAGAAGATGATCGCTATCTATCTTTCGCAGACTGATACTACTCCGGTAGGTATATTTTTTACTGAAGGTTCAGATGGTAATACTTTAATTGAAGTTTCTAGTCCAAGCACGTATGCTAAAGAGGTGATTGCTGATCGAATCTTTAGTGCGCTAACCCCTAAAGTAGCTAAAATGGAGAATATCACTGATGTTAAAGAAGAAGTCGTCAATTAATGATCTAATTAAAGAGTGCCACCGGGTAGCCAAAAGCAAAGGCTGGTGGGAAGAAAAACGTAATGACGGGGAATTAATTGCTTTAATGCATTCTGAACTTTCAGAAGCTTTAGAAGCGATGCGTAGCCACGATAAAGATAATAATTTAGCCGAAGAGTTGGCGGATTGCTGTATTCGCATTTTTGATTACTGCGGGTCGCGTAAAATAGATTTAGAGAAAGCATTATTAAAAAAAATCGAGTATAATAAAACTCGGCCTTATCGACACGGAAAGAAGTTCTAATATGGAGGTAGCGCAATGCCTTATGATAGCAGCTTAGATGCACAAGTTTTTACTCGTTTTTGGGAGAATGATTCAGGTAAAGTTGTAGTTAGCGTATATTCTTATAACAATGGTCCTAAAAAAATTCAAATTGTTAGAGAGATAAAAGATAAGAATGGTGAGTATGCTTTTGCAAAACTGGGTCGTTTAACTAAAGAAGAAGCAGAAGGTATCTTGCCGGTAATTGCCGAAGCAATTAAAAGTATGTAAGTAAGTTTTTCATGGTGGAAAGAAAAAAAAGAGATAACTGGGGATCCCGCTTGGGAATTATTATGGCCGTTGCTGGTTCAGCGATTGGCCTGGGTAATTTCTTGCGTTTTCCGGCTAAAGCTGCGGCTAACGGTGGCGGGGCTTTTATGATCCCCTATTTTATCTCTTTTTTACTTTTGGGAATTCCACTGATGTGGATTGAGTGGACCTTGGGTCGTTACGGTGGAGGTTTTGAACATGGGACGGCTCCGGGAATTTTTCAAAGTCTTTGGCAAAAAAATCGTTTTATCAAATATTTTGGAGTTATTGGAATATTTGGACCGCTAGTTATTTTTATTTATTATATATTTATTGAATCATGGACTTTGGCGTATAGTCTTTTTGCTTTAACCGGTAAATATACAGCTTTAGTTGATCAAAATGCGATGCGCAGTTTCTTGGCCGGCTTTCAAGGGCTAGAAAAAAATCAATATTTTAATGGGATTGGCACAGCTTACATCTTCTTTTTAGTTACTTTTTTATTAAATATTTGGGTAATTTATTACGGAATTAAAGGTGGCATAGAAAAATTATGTAAATGGGCGATGCCGCTTTTATTTCTTTTTGCTATAGCGTTGATGATTAGGGTGATGACGTTGGGAGTTCCGGATTTAAGTCGACCTGATTGGAACGTGAACCAGGGATTTGGATTTTTATGGAATCCGGATTTTTCGGCGTTGAAATCAGCCAAAGTTTGGTTAGAAGCGGCTGGCCAAATATTTTTTACTTTAAGCGTGGGAATAGGGGTAATTCTTACCTATGCCAGCTATTTGAAAAAAGCTGATGATGTAGTACTTTCTGGGGCTACAGCGGCAATGACTAATGCGTTTGCTGAAGTGATTTTAGGAGCAAGTATTGTGATCCCGGCAGCTTTTGTATTTTTTGGTCCGGTAGATATTAAAGCGATTGCGCAGTCAGGAGTATTTAATTTAGGTTTTGTGACGATGCCATTAGTTTTAAATAAATTGCCAATGGCGGCAATCTTTGGGTTTTTTTGGTTTTTTCTATTATTTTTAGCAGGCATTACATCTTCGGTTTCATTGGCTCAACCAGCAGTAGCATTTTTAGAAGATGAGTTTAATATTAATCGTAAAAAGGCAGCTTCGATATTTGCCGTGGCTTCATTTATATTGTGTCAACCGGCAATATTTTTCTTAAGTCGAGGGGTAGTGGATGAATTAGATTTTTGGGGAGGTACTTTTTTTTTAGTGGTTTTTGCGACTATTGAGATTATTTTATTTGTTTGGGTTTTTGGGATGAATCGAGCTTGGGAAGAGATTCATCAGGGGTCAGAGATGAGGATTCCCAAAGTTTATAAATTTATTATCAAATATATTACTCCGTTATTTTTATTTATTATTTTAGGGATGTGGTTTGTGCAGGAGTGGTTACCTAAAATAATGATGCAAGGGGTGGCTAGTGTAAATAAGCCGTTTATTTTGGGAACACGTTTGGGATTGCTATTTTTATTTATTGTATTGGCAATTTTAGTAAAAATTGCTTGGCAGCGTAGAAAATTAAAATAAGGGGTAAATAGTGAGATTAGAAGGCTGGGTTTTTTTATTATTATCTTGGGGAGTTATAATTAGTTTTACTGTTTTTTGTTTTTGTAAAGTTTTCTCTAAATCTAAAAAGGAGATGAAGTGAAAAGTAAATTTATATCTGTTATGGCGATATTGTTAATTCCGTTGGTTTGCGGATGTGCGACTTTGATTATCGGAGCCGCAGCCGGAGGTTTAGGCGCTTATGCGGTAAGTCACGATACGGTTCAGGGAGATACAGATAAGAAATATGAAGCTCTTTGGGATTCAGCGCTGGCTGTTTCTAAAACTTATGGAATTATTCAGTCTGAAAATTTTGATTTAGGCATTATTGAGTTGGGAGCCCAGTCTAGTAAAGTAACGATTAAGTTGATCCGTATGACCCAGGCTACAACTCGGGTTAGGGTTAGTGCGCGTAAATATTGCTTTCCTAACATGGAGCTAGCTCAAGATGTTTTTGTAAAAGTGATTACTGGGGTAAGATAAATTTTTAAATATTTATCCTTTTCTTTTTAAGTAATTTGTGTACAATATACAAAGTATAAAGATTTTAAGCCGAGATAGCTCAGTGGTAGAGCGCGGCCCTGAAAAGGCCGGCGTGGGGGGTCCGATTCCCTCTCTCGGCATTTTTAAAAAGGCTCTCCCAAGATAAGGGTGAGCCACTTACATTTTGACGGCGCGCGTTTAATTGAATAGATAAGCCTACACGCTACTTTAGTTTAATATCTTTAGAGTAATCCTCCCCTGAAAGAGAATCGTCAGTAAACAATCTTAAAAAAATGAAAAATAAAACTTTTGAACCCAAGATCATTACGGTCTTAAGGGAGAAATATTCTCTTTCTCGTTTTTATAAAGACCTTTTGGCTGGGATAATTGTGGGGGTGGTGGCATTACCTTTATCTATTGCTTTTGCTATTGCCTCTGGTGTTAAGCCAGAACAAGGATTAATTACTGCCTTTATCGGCGGTTTTCTTATTTCCCTACTTTCGGGAAGTCGTGTGCAAATTGGCGGACCGACTGGCGCTTTTATTATTATTGTTTTTAATATTGTGGCTCAATATGGCTATGAAGGGTTAGCCTTGGCCACGATAATGGCGGGTATCTTTTTAGTTTTAATGGGGATTATGCGCTTAGGGGATGTAATAAAATATATTCCTTATCCGGTAACTGTAGGCTTTACTAGTGGAATTGCGGTAGTCATATTTACTACACAGATTCGAGATTTTTTTGGTTTACAGATAGATAAGATTCCTGCTAATTTCTTTGATAAGTTAGCAGTTTATTTCCATAGCTTGCCTTCTTTGAATTGGTATTCTGTAGCATTAAGCATTATCACGATTCTTATAATTTTGTTTTGGCCTAGAGTTACTAAACGTATTCCTGGCACGATTGTTGCCATTATTCTTACTACCATTCTTGTGCAATGGTTGCATGTTCCAGTTGAAACGATCTTTATTCGTTTTGGAGAGGTCTCGCATAAATTCCCTTTTCCTCATTTACCACAGGTAAGCTTAGACTTGATTATTAAATTAAGCTCTTCGGCTTTAACTATTGCTTTATTGGCGGGTATTGAATCTCTGCTCTCGGCAGTAGTTGCCGATGGTATGTTGGGTACTCGTCATCGTTCGAATATGGAATTGGTTGGTCAAGGAGTGGCTAATATTATCTCACCAATTTTTAGTGGTATCCCGGTTACCGGAGCAATTGCGCGTACTGCGACCAATATTAAAAATGGAGGCCGTACTCCGATTGCCGGTATTGTACATTCGATTGTAATTTTGATTATCTTTCTTTTTTGTGCCAAGTGGGCTGGGCTGATTCCTATGGCTACACTTTCTGGTATTTTGATTGTGGTAGCTTATAATATGAGTGAGTTACAACATTTTAAGCGACTTTTAAAGAGTCGTCGCGGAGATGTTTTAGTTCTACTTTTGACTTTTGGTTTAACGGTGTTTGTGGATTTAACTGTAGCCATTGAAGTAGGTGTGGTGATGGCGGCATTTCTTTTTATGCACCGCATGGCCCAGATTACTGATATTAAATTAATTGATTCTGAGGAGACTGGTGATCATCTACATGAATATGCAGGAGTCCCCGATGGAATTGAGATCTTTGAGATTAATGGACCTTTTTTCTTTGGAGCGGTAGATAAATTCCACGATGCGATTGTTTCGTTTGAAAAGTTGCCGCAGGTAATTATTTTGAGAATGAGTGCGGTTCCTGCGGTTGATGTAACTGCGGCAAGCACATTAGAGAAATTTATTAAATCGGCACAACTTCAAGGCACGCGCATAATTTTTGCTGGGGTTAACCGGCGGGTATTTAAGACTTTCCAGCGTACGGAAGTGGTTAAACTTATTGGGATTGAAAATATCTTTGCCGATGTGCAACTAGCTTTGGCGCAGGCAACTTCCGTAGTGGAAAAAAATAAACAAAAGTTATAATTTGAGATTAAAAATAAAAAGTCGGTTCTTTAAAAAAGAACCGACTTTTTATATGTAAAAGATTTATATCTTTTTTACGTTAGTTGCTTGGTCGCCTTTGGGGCCCTGAGTAACTTCAAATTCAACTTCGTCACCTTCTGCTAAAGATTTATATCCATCTCCAACGATTGCGCTGAAGTGGATGAATACATCCTTACCGTCTTCTGAGGTAACAAATCCGTATCCCTTTTGGTTAGAGAACCATTTTACTTTACCTTTTGCCATTGCCCTGTCTCACCTCCTTTAAGAGTAAAAAAAATCCGCAAAGCAGGTTAAATTCTTGTTCTGCTATTGCGGTTTGTACGTGTTGCTAATCAATTTCTTTATTTTCCCTCTAAAATTTAACTACACCTTAATCTATCACGATTTATCGGTTTGTCAATTATTTTTTGCTTTAAGTGAATGGTTGACTATTGGTTAGGAGTTGATATAATACTTAGCAAATTGCCGATGTAGCTCAGTTGGTAGAGCAGGACTTTCGTAAAGTCAAGGTCGAGGGTTCGACTCCCCCCATCGGCTATATTTTAGTGGTTCTCCCGCCGGGTTATTTATAGTGGGCGGGATCCCGCTTCGCATAACTATACGGAAATGCGGGAGATTCCACTCATCGGCCTATATTTTAAATGACTCAATTTCGTCAAGTTTTAAAAAATCGTGACTTCTTTTTGCTTTGGGTAGGTCAAATTATCTCGCAGCTTGGGGATAGGCTAGGGCAGATGGCTTTAATTGCTTTTGTTTATTTGCGTGCTCCTGGTTCAACCCTGCAAATTGCCAAAATTCTCTCCTTTACCATCATTCCGGTATTTTTGATTGGTCCTTTAGCTGGTGTTTATGTTGATCGCTGGGATAGGCGCCGGACGATGTATGTTTGTGATTTTTTGCGTAGTCTTTTAGTTTTAGCTATTCCACTATTTTTATTTTATTCAAAAAATTTAGCGCCGATTTATTTAATTATTTTTATTGCTTTTTCTATCGGAAGATTTTTTGTTCCGGCCAAGCTTTCAATTATCCCCACACTAGTTGAACAGAAGAGCTTGTTAGTTGCCAATACCTTAATTAATACCTCTGGAATGATTGCTGCAGTTTTAGGATTTGGGATAAGTGGTGTGATTGTTGAGCGGCTGGGAGCTAAAAGTGGTTTTTATTTAAATGCTTTAACTTTTTTAATTTCTGGAACATTTATTTTTCTTATCTCAAAGCGTTTTGTAGCGCAAGTTAACCTTGAAAAAGTAGGTAAAGAAATTGTTGAGGTGATTAGAAAGTCTGTATTTGCAGAGATAAGAGAGGGTGTTTTATATTTTATTCGCCAGAAAGACATCCGTTTTACGGCAGGGTTAATCTTTGCACTTTGGTCTGCTCTGGGTTCGGTTTATGTGGTAATTATTGTTTTTGTGCAGAAGACTTTGCATTCGGCGACTAAAGATTTAGGACTTTTAGTGATGTTTTTAGGGATTGGTTTGTTTTTAGGATCTATAATTTATGGAAAATTTGGGCAACGTATTTCGCATTATAAAATCATTTTTGTTTCATTAGTTTTGAGTGGTATAATGCTGATATTCTTTGCGTTGGGGATACATTATTTTCCATATTTTTTCTTAGCAGCATTTTTAGCATTATGTTTGGGATTAATTATCTCTCCGATTATGATTGCCTCCAATACCATTATTCATAATGTTAGCGATAATGAGATGTTGGGCAAAATTTTTAGTTCTTTAGAGATTGTCATGCATTTAGGTTTTATTTTGTTTATGTTTATTAGTAGTGTTTTAGCGGATAAATTTTCACATTTGCTGATTTTAGTTGTAGTGGGCTTATTATTAAGTTTGCTAGGTTTAATAAGTTTGTTTCTTAATCGAAAGGTCGCATGGTTAGGTTAGCTGAAAATAAACATCATTCAGAAGACAAAGTAATTGAAAGATTACCGCTTCCTCTAAAAGTACATATTCCTTTAATTCAACATTTAGGAAAACTCTGTAATCCTGAGGTAAAAGTCGGTGATTTGGTCAAGCTTGGAGAAAAGATCGCTAGTATTGAGGCGCGAGTTTATGCTCCCATTCATGCTTCTATATCTGGAAAAGTAATTGCTATTCAAGATTGGCCGCATCCTGTTTTAGGTAGGGCTAAAGCCATTGTTATTGAAAGTGATGGCCAAGATGACGGTGCAGTTTTTAAATTAAAAGATCAATCAGAGATAGACAAGCTTACCCCTTTAGATATCCGTAAAATTGTTTTAGAAGCTGGTATCGTGGGTATGGGAGGAGCTAGTTTTCCTACACATATCAAACTTAATCCTCCGGTTTTAGTGGATACTTTGATTATTAATGGCGCAGAGTGTGAACCTTATTTAACTGCCGATGATCGCTTGATGGTTGAAAAAGCTGAAGAGGTGTTTTTTGGGATTAGGTTGATCGCTAAGTGCCTAGGTATTGAAGAAATTTATATTGGTATTGAAGAAAATAAACCCAGAGCAATAAGAAAATTTTTAGAAATTCCTGGAATTAAAGTCAAAGTTTTAAAAGCAGAATATCCGCAAGGTGGAGAAAAGCAATTAATTGCTAACGTATTAGGAAAAGAAATTCCGCGTGGCAAACTGCCATTTGATATTGGGGTAGTGGTGCAGAACGTTGCTACTGCTTATGCTATTTATGAAGCAGTTTACAAATCTAAACCATTAATTGAAAGAGTAGTTACAGTTACGGGCAGCTGTGTACAAGAATCAAAGAATTTGTTAGTGCGTATTGGTACTCCCGTAAAAAATTTGATGGAATTTTGTAAAGTTAAAGAGGAGCCAGCAAAGATTATTATTGGTGGACCGATGATGGGTTTGGCTCAATATACAGATGAAGTTCCGATTATAAAATCTAGTGGTGGTTTATTATTAATGGATAAAAAAGAAGCGGTTGTCTTAGAAGAAGATCCTTGTATACGCTGTGCTGCTTGTGTGCGGGGTTGTCCGGTGGGGCTGATGCCTTGTCAGATTAATTTAGCATCTGAAAAAATGCTTTGGGATTTAGCTAAAGAGTGCGGGGCTTTAGATTGTATTGAATGTGGAATATGTAATTACGTTTGTCCAGCTAATCGCAAATTATTACAGACGATTAAAAGAGCAAAATTAGAGGTATCCAGGTGAAAGAGATGGCTCGTTACGGATTTATTTTGGCACTTATTTGTGTAGTTGCTGCAGGATTATTAGCTGGAGTTAATGCTTTAACTGGGCCTAAAATTATTGCTCAAGCACAGTTAGAAGAACAGCTAGCGTTAAAAGAAGTGATGCCATTAGCGGTTAAATTTGCAACGATCAAGTCTAATGTTGATAATAAAGTTTTATATTATAAAGCATTCGATGGTCAGGATAAATTAATTGGGTATGTTTTTAAAGCTAGCGGAAAAGGATATTCAAGTACAATTGAAACTTTGGTAGGGATTTTTATTGACGATCAGATTAGTGCTATAAAAGTTATCTCACAAAATGAAACTCCGGGTTTAGGTGCAAGAGTGACTGAAGATAAATTTAGAGGTCAATTTAGTAATCAAAGTAGCTTAGATTTAGCCGAAGTATCGGCAATTACTGGTGCTACGATTTCTAGTCGAGCAGTTGTAAATTCAATTATGAAAAAAGCAATTGAAATAAAAGAGTTTATTAAAAATGAAAAATAATTTAATTGTTTCCGGTTCCCCACATATTCATAAAAATGAATCTATCCCTAAAATTATGTGGGCAGTAGTATTAAGTTTAATTCCTGCTGGAGTTGCCGGAGTGATTATTTTTGGATTAGATGCTCTTTGGGTCACATTGGTAGCAGTGATCGCGGCAGTATTGACTGAATGGGTCTGTGGAATATTAACTAAGAAAAAAGTTACGATCTTTGATGGCTCGGCGGTAATTACTGGTATTTTATTGGCTTTTAATCTTCCTTCGAATGTGCCGATTTGGTTGCCAATAGTAGGGGCAGTATTTTCTATTGCCATCGGTAAGCAGGTTTTCGGAGGTTTGGGACAAAATATTTTTAATCCGGCTTTAGTGGGTAGGGTTTTTTTAATGGCTTCTTGGCCGAAATATATGACTACTTTTACTAGGCCATTTAGTTTTGATGCGGTAACCTCAGCTACACCTTTGGCCTTACTTAAAGAAGGAAAAATTCTAGGAGATATTTCATATTTAGATTTATTTTTAGGTAATCGCGGAGGTTGTATTGGTGAAGTTTGTATTTTAGCGTTATTAATTGGAGCAGCTTTTCTTTTAATTAAAGGCTATATCAGTTGGCATATTCCGGTTACTTATATTGTTACGACGGCTTTGTTTACTTATGTTTTTGGAGCAGCGCAATTTTTTCACGGAGATTGGCTATTCTCTATATTAACTGGAGGTTTAGTTCTGGGTGCATTTTTTATGGCTACTGATTATGTGGCCACTCCGTTAACAATTAAGGGACAAATTATTTTTGGTATAGGTTGTGGACTGTTGACCGGAGTAATTCGGATTTGGGGTGGGTATCCGGAAGGGGTATCTTACGCGATATTAATGATGAACGCGGCAACGCCGTTTATTGATCGGTATACTAAACCAAGAATTTATGGAATGAAATGAACCCCGCACTTTCTTTGAACTCAATTGTTGGAAGGAGTGAGGGTTAAAATTAATTAATAATATAGGAGAAGGTGCGGGGTGAAGAATTTAATTAAGGAATTTACTAAAGGCATAATTAAAGAAAATCCCACATTTGTTTTGGCTTTGGGATTGTGTCCAACATTAGCAGTTTCTGTATCGGTAGTTAATGCGATCGGAATGGGAATAGCTGCGACTTTTGTACTTTTGGGTTCAAGTGTAATTATTTCTTTAGTAAAGAATTTTATTCCTAATAAGATACGTATTCCTTGCTTTATTGTCATCATTGCTACTTTTGTTACGATAATTGAATTAATTCTAAAAGCTTATAGTCCGGTACTGGATCGGGCTTTAGGCATATATGTTCCTTTAATTGTAGTTAATTGTATAGTTTTAGGTCGTGCCGAGGCATTTGCTTGTAAGAACAATTTGCTCAAATCTTTTTTAGATGGTTTAGGAATGGGGGTGGGGTTTACTTTGGCTCTGGTACTTATTTCAGCAATTAGGGAATTTTTAGGTGCTGGGCAGATTTTTAGCCATACTTTAATTCCGGGATTTGAACCGGCATTTGTTTTTGGTATGCCTTCCGGGGCACTTTTAGTAATCGGTTTATTATTAGGTTTTTTCAATTTCTTAAAAATTAGAAAATCATGAGTCCACAAGAATTCTTAAGTATATTTATTTCTTCAGTATTTATTTATAATGTTATACTTTCGCGTTTTTTAGGGCTTTGTCCTTTTATCGCTATCTCTAAAAATACAAAACAAGCTTTAGCGATGAGTGCGGCGGTTACTTTTGTAATTATTGCTTCTTCAGTTGTTACTTGGTTACTTTATCGATTTTTTTTACTGCCTCTTAATTTAACGTATTTACGCACACTTTCTTTTGTTTTAGTTATTGCTGCTTTAGTACAGTTGATTGAAATGCTCATTAGGAAGATCAGTCCTGCTTTATACCGAGCTTTTGGAATTTATTTAACTTTAATTACAACCAATTGTGCGGTTTTAGGTGTGGCGGTATTAAATATTGATATGTTTTTTGTAAATGGTAAAGAAGTGGCGGGAAGCCTTTATTATTCTGTTTTTCAGGGCATTTGTGTGGGCTTGGGTTATACTTTAGCGATGTTATTGATGTCAGGAATAAGAGAAAGATTAGAGCTGTGCAATATTCCTAAAGCTTTAAAGGATTTTCCTTTAGCTTTTATTATTGCTTCGATTTTAAGTTTAAGTTTTATGGGATTTAGCGGTTTTAAATTTTAATATGACAGAGATCTTAATAGCGATATTAGTTTTAGGTTCTTTAGGTTTGTTGTTTGGCATTGGATTAGCTATTGCTTCTAAGAAATTAGCCGTGCAAGTTAATCCAAAGCTTGATGCGGTGTATCATTTATTACCTGGCGCAAATTGCGGAGCTTGCGGTAATCCTGGATGTTTTGGTTTTGCTGAAAATTTAATGATTGGTAAAAGTTCTTTAGAAAGCTGTCGGGCTTGTAATGATGAGACAAAAGAGAAGATTGCCGCAGTTATGGGGGTGGCATTAGAAAAGCAAACTAAAAAAATAGCTACGCTATATTGCAATGGCGGCATAAATAAAGTTAAAGATAAATATTTATATGATGGTGTTCATGATTGTATTACGGCTAACCTACTCTTAGGTGGACAAAAGAGCTGTGTTTTTGCTTGTCTAGGTTTTGGAAGTTGTGTTAAGGCCTGTCCATTCGGTGCTATTAGCATGGGGCCTCAAAATTTGCCGATTGTTGATCAGGCTAAGTGTCGATCTTGCAATAAATGTGTATTGGTTTGTCCTAAAAAATTATTTTCATTAGTTTCCGTAAATCACACTGTGTATGTAGCTTGTAGTTCGCATGATTTGGCAATCCAAGTAAAGAATGTTTGTGCCGTAGGTTGTATCGGTTGTAAGATATGCGAGAAAACTTGTAAGTTTGATGCTATACATGTGATTGATAATCTGGCGGTAATTGATTATCATAAATGTACTTCTTGTAAAGAGTGCGTAGGAGTTTGTCCGACTAAAGCTATAAGGATTAAGGGATGAAAAAGCGAGGAATCAATTTAGCGATCTTTGCTTCTGGTAACGGTAGCAATTTTGCAGCAATCGTTAAAGCGATTAAACAAAAAAAAATTAAAGTTAATTTAGTGGTATTGGTTTGTGATAAAGCGCAAGCTTTGGTAATTAAGCGCGCCCAAAGATCCAAAGTAGCTACTATTCTGGTTGATCGTCAAGACTTTGCTAGCCGCCTTGATTTTGAAACTGCAATCATACAAAGGTTAAAGAGCTATAAGATTAATTTAATTGCCTTGGCAGGGTTTATGCGTATTTTAACTCCGGCTTTTGTTAAGCAATATCACAATCGGATTATCAATATCCACCCTTCATTATTACCGGCTTTTAAAGGTTCACAAGCAATCAAAGATGCTTTTAATCGTAAGGTTCGCTCTACCGGAGTGACAGTGCATTTTGTCGATGCACAAGTTGATCACGGTCCAATTATTTTACAAAATGAATTAAAGTTTGGTCGACAAGAAACTTTAACTTCGCTTGAAAAAAAGATACATGCTCTTGAACATAAACTTTATCCACAAGTGATTAAATTGTTTGTTGAAGGTAAGGTGGCTTTGCGGGGGAATCGGGTAAAGCTAGGTTAGTTTATTCTTTACAATTGGTGATTATCGCTTTTTGGTTAAGAATGTTTTTGGCTCCACTAACCAAGTTTGTCGTCTCTACAAAATTATAATCTTTAAATTCGTAAGCTTTCAAAGTATAAGCAATTATCTTTAAAACTTCCTTATCAATATCGGCATTTTTTTCTACTTCCGGTTTTTGAAATTTTAAACGAATTCGACCCTGAATCTGATCTGCGATAAATTCTTCCAAAGTAATATCTCGATAATCTAGATGGTTGCCTTCTTTGTCTGCGATGATTAATATCGATACTGCAGTATTTTGAATGATGCGGTGTTGGTACTCAGTTTGTGACATTAATCCATAGGAAAGTTTTTTTAAATCTAAGATATGAAAAAGCTGTTTTATTTCAAAACCATTAGCGGTATCGGCAGTAACGATGTAAAAGAAAAGAGGTTTATCTTTTTTAGAGTGATCCATACTAAAAAGTACGCGGCGAATAACTTGTAAGACGTTAAAAATTTTTTCATTAACCGACTTATCGATGGACATCTCCTGTTGTTTTTCACTTTCGACAGTGGGTTTAACGGAATAATTAATATGCAGTATTCTTTCATTGAAAGAATTCTTTTGATCTTCCAAGAGAAATCTTTCTATGTATTTTTCAGGTTTAACGGGTTTAGTGATAATATTCTCTAATGGAAGGTAAATCCAAAGCGTGCTACCGACTAGTTTAGCAACTAGGTCAAGTTTATATTCTTTTTTACAGATATCTTTAACTGCTTGAGGAATGTCTTCTTTAACAAAAGTTGGAGCAGTAGAAGAGGAGCAGGCAGATAAAAATAAAATTAGTATGAAAAGTTTAAGGCCGGCTTTTCCCAAACTCTTTAAAGATAGCTTCGATTTCGTCATAGTTAAGTTCACTTTTTGCTACCAGTTCTTTGGCCAGCCGGTCCATCAGAGGCTCTTCTTTTTTTAATAGCGTAGTTACTTCGGTCAGACAATGGTTTAATATATATTGTACATCGGCATCTAATTTAGCTTTAATGTCTTCGGAGATGTTATTAGTAATCTCCCAGTTACCAAGTAAGCCGCTTTTACCCATACCGCAAACCCAAACCATATGATGGGCATGATGCATAGCACTAGAGAAATCTCCGTAGACACCGGTAGTCGTGGCGTTGTATTTAATTTTTTCCGCAGCATATGAACCTAAAGAAATTTTAATGTTGATTAAGAGATCATTAGAGTCAGTAATAAAAGTATCTTCTCTCTCTGGGGTCCAAGTTGCTCCGCCGGTAGGACCACGCGGAGTGATGGTAACCTTAAAAACGTCTCTGGAGGGTGCTAGCAAATAAGTAGTAATGGCATGTCCAGCTTCGTGATAAGCAGTCTGCCATTTTTCTTTATCGCTTAATTTTACTCTGCGCTTTATACCTAAGGCAATTCTTTCCCGCGCCTCGTCAATCTCTTGCATAGAGATTAAAGGGTTTTGATTACGCACAGTAATTAGTGCTGCTTCTCGCACGATGTTAGCAATATCGGCGGGTGTTTGGCCGACGGTAATTCTAGCTAGGCGATCAATTTTAACATCTTCAGCGTTGTATTTTACACTTTTTAAATAATAAGTAAAAAGTTTAGCGCGGTCTTCTAGGTTTGGTTTGTCGACAATAATTTTGCGGTCGAATCTTCCCGGCCTAAGCAATGCCGGATCTAGTGATGTTTCAATAGCATTAGTTGCTCCGATTAGAATAATATTATAATCTTTATCTTTTAAGCCATCCATCTCTACTAACAACTGGTTTAGCGTAGTGTTATGTTCGGTGGTGCCACCAAAACCGGCATCCATACTACGTCTGGCACCGATAGCATCAACTTCATCGATAAAGATAATACATCCACCTTCTAATTCCGCGAGTTGTTGCGCATTTTTAAAAAGCGAACGCACGCGGCCGGCACCAACTCCGACAAACATCTCTACAAATTCAGAACCGGACATAGAGATAAAAGGCAATTTGGTTTCTGTAGCAATGGCTTTGGCCAGATAAGTTTTTCCGCAACCTGGAGGTCCTAACATTAGAATTCCTTTTAGAATCTTTCCGCCGATACGCTGCAGACTGGCACGATCCGTAATTAATTTAACAATTTCTAAGGCTTCTTGTTTGGCTTCGTCCATCCCGATAACATCGTTCCAGGTAATATTAATTTCTTTTCCGGCGATTGCTTTTTTACTGGTCTTTGAAAAAGATTGCCCGCCTTTTTTAAACATTAACCAGTACCACATGTAGGTATAAACTAAGCCGAAGATTAAGGCCATGATCGTTTGTAAGTAAAGTTGCAGCGGGATCATCGCTAATTGTGATTGTCGTAGGTAGGACTCAGATTCATTCCAGGCGCGCAGCCCGGTAACGATGAGGATAACTAAAGATATACCTAGGGCAAGCAGAAAAGCAAAAAGTACAACTTTCACCCAGTATAATTTTACGTAAAATTTAATTTTTTTCCAATTCATAATTTCTCCCTAATTTGTGCAGATTTGTACTTAGAAAATAACATATCTCTAACTTTAAGTCAAACACTATTTACGACGTCTTTTCTTGCTTGACTTAGGTTTTTTTGTGTGTATAATTATGAAGTTATTCAATTCAGAATATAACAATACAAAAATATAGGAGAGGCCCAAATGGCAAAAATTAAAAAAGTTTTAGCTCGACAGATTCTTGACTCACGCGGAAACCCCACAGTAGAAGTAGATTGTCTTTTAACTAACGGTATTTTAGGGCGTGCGGCGGTTCCTTCGGGAGCTTCTACCGGTGACAATGAAGCGTTAGAGTTAAGGGATGGTGACAAAACTCAATATATGGGTAAAGGGGTATTAAAAGCTGTCAATAATGTTAACACTATAATTAACAACGCGATTAAAGGTCAAAATGCAGATTTTGCAAAGATTGATAAACTTTTAATTAAATTAGACGGCACGGAGTTTAAATCTAATTTGGGGGCTAATGCAATCTTAGGCGTTTCGATGGCGGTGGCTAAAGCTGCGGCGCTAGCCAAGAAACAATCACTTTATAAATTTTTAGGGGGAGAAAAAGCCAAGATATTACCTATTCCTTTAATGAATATTTTAAACGGTGGGATGCATGCGGATAATAATTTAGATATTCAAGAGTTTATGATTATGCCCCAAGGTGCGCCAACTTTTTCTGATGCCTTACGTATGGCCACGGAAGTTTTTCATAATTTAAAAGCAATTCTTAAATCTAAAAAACTTTCTACATCTGTCGGAGATGAAGGTGGTTTTGCCCCTAGTCTTAATTCTAATGAAGAGGCTTTAAGTTTAATTATTGAAGCGATTAAAAAAGCCGGCTATGTACCTGGAAAAGATATTTCATTAGCTTTAGATTGCGCGGCGAGTTCTTTTGGTAAAGATGGTAAATATACTTTCGAAGGCTCACAGAAAACTGCTAGCGATTTAATTGCTATTTATGAAGGTTGGTTGCAAAAATATCCGATTCTTTCGATTGAAGATGGTCTCTCAGAGCATGATAATGCCGGTTGGCAGCAGATGACCGCAAGATTGGGTGATAAAGTGCAGTTAGTCGGAGACGATCTTTTTGTAACTAATCCTAAGATATTCAAAAAAGGGATTGCAGAAAAGATGGCCAATGCTATACTGATTAAAGTTAATCAAATTGGCTCGCTTTCTGAGACATTAGAAGCCATTGCCATCGCTAAAAAGAATAAATATAATGCGATTATATCGCATCGTTCCGGAGAAACTGAAGATACTACTATTGCTCATTTAGCGGTAGCTACCGGCGTAGGTCAGATTAAAACCGGTTCTTTATCGCGTACCGATAGAATTTGTAAATATAATGAACTCCTGAGGATTGAAGAGGAGTTAGGTAAGAAGGCAGTCTATGCGGGGACGAGTTGGAAGAAATAAATGCTTTCTATATTAAGAAAGTCTTTTTGGTTGTTTGGGTTTGCCGTTGCACTTTTAATTTTATTCCTGCCGGGTTATACTAAACTGCAGGAATCTAGAGTTAAGAATCGTAAGTTAGAAGAAAACTTCCGCAAAATGGCGATTGAAAATTACCTTTTGCAGGAAGAGCTTAAACGGATTGAAAATGATCCGGTGTATCAAGAGAAAATTGTACGCGATAAAATGGGGGTAGTCAGAAAAGGTGAGATTCCCATTAAAATTTTCTCGGAGAAGAAAAGATAGATTTATTTCACGGCAGTTTTGCTTGGAAGTCCTCGACCGCTGCGCGGTCAAGGATTAATTCCGGCAAACAATTTACGTTCACTGCGTTTACGTAAATTGTGCCGTCATTAAATTCGCGGGGTGGAGCAGCCTGGTAGCTCGCAAGGCTCATAACCTTGAGGTCGTCCGTTCAAATCGGGCCCCCGCAACCATTATTAAAAACCCTGGAGCTTAATAAGCTGCAGGGTTTTTTTTGTAGTTTTTTAGTAGTTTAAATTGTTTACAATTTTGGGATTTACGATATGATAGTTTTAAACAAGGAGGCATAATATGGAGAGTTGTCCTAATTTAGAAGAATGTCCTATGCATAAGTGGTTTAATTTACAAACTACTTCTGATTTTTTTATACAGCAATACTGTAAAGGAAATTACGAGAAATGTGCAAGGAAAAAACTTAAAGATAACAGGAAAGATGTTCCGGAAAAGTTGCTACCAGGCGGAAAAAGTCTTGAATAGTATCATTAATTATCGCAAAGGGCTAGACTTAATTGACTAGTTTTTTACTTAATCAAGATTTTCTTTAGCAGTGTAATATAAACATCTAAACAGAAAGGAGGCGACTAAAAGAGTAACACTAAAAGTCGCTGGAAAATAGGTTTTAAGTCTTATAACTTTGAGGTCGTCCGTTCAGATCGGGCCCCAGCAATTAAATTTTAGTTAACCTTTTGTGAGTAAATACTTGCAGAGGGTATTTTTTTGGCATAGAATAAAGCTATGAGGATTTGGGATATTTCACCAAAAAAGCTCTGTCGTAACCACTTGTTGGGAGAGCATCGAGAGTTGCATGCGATCTGGTCGGTTTTAACCAAAAATAAAAAAGGGTATTCTCGGCATCCAGAAACTTTGAGGTGGAAAGGTAAGCTAGCCGCGCTTTATTTAAGACACAAGCTTTTGATTAAAGAGATGCAGAGCAGAGGGTATAATCATCACAGTAAACTTGATTATAAATTAGCCAAAGGAATTAAGAAGCAAATAGAATTTGTTGATTCACTTAAAAAGCAAAAAGAAAACTTACGAAATAAGCTTTGTGATTGTCGAGTTTAATTTTTTAATGTAACATTTTAGAAAGGAGCAGACAAATGAATGTAAAAGAAGTCGGGGAAAAATATAAATGTTCTGTTTGTGGTAATGAGGTTACCGTAACCAAGGTTGGCGGAGGTGAATTGGTTTGTTGTGGAAAGCCGATGGAGAAACAAAAATAATAAAGGGCTAGAGTTTTTGTTGTTTTAATCTTTGAATAAGCTATAATAATGCCAATAATCTAATTTAATCGAAAGGAAGCCATGGCCATTGTTAACTATTCATTTCAAAAAAATTTAAGAGAGCAGCAAGCTAAAAAGAAACAGGAAGAAAAGAGATTAGCAAAATTAAATAAGAAGATGGCTAAGTTAAAGGAAGCAACTCCGGAAATTCCCGCAAGTTAATTCTTCATGTCTAATAATCTATACAAATTTATTGATGATTCGGGCAGCTTTGAATCATTTGTTGCTAATAAAATAAAGTCACTGCATCTGCCACTTTGCAATCAGGGTTTAATGTCGTCGATATCGGCTGATTTAAGTGGTGATATTAAGAGTAGCCACAATAGCTTTTTGTTTGAACCAGCCTCCAGAGCTAGCCTTTCACTTTCTAGGGCCTCACGTAATTTCTGGGTTTATGTTAATCAAGAAAAGATCTGGTCGGCTACCGGGGTTTCTAAAAACCTTAAACAGTTAAAACAGGATAAATTTAAATTATCTGCCGGACAACTTTGGCAAAAGGTTAGTCGCAAGAATAAATCAGTTGGTTTAAAATCTGAAATCTTATCTTTTGTGCCCGCCTGTAACGATGCTTTAGAAGTAATGCAAGTTAAACTTACTAATATTAGCAAAAAATCAATTAGCTTTATTCCTTATGCAGCGATTCCCATGTATGCACGTAGCGCGGATAATTTGCGTGATCACCGTCAAGTTACATCGTTATTAACTAGAATTAAAACTGAAAAATATGGAATTAAAGTTAAGCCGACTTTGCTTTTTGATGAATCTGGTCATCGGCCCAACGATACGGTTTATTTTGTGGCCGGTTGTAATCAGGGTGGTCGTGGTCCACAATATATTTATCCAACGCAGGAAATTTTTTGTGGAGATTCTGGGGACTTAGAATCTCCAGAGGCTGTTTTTCAAAATCAGCTTTCTCAAAAGAAATTTATTCAGGGTAAAGAGCCGATGGGGGCACTGCGTTTTGCCAAAGTTACTTTAGCACCTAACTCTCAGGCGACTTATATTATTCTTATGGGAATTGGTCAAAACGATTGTAATTTAAATTCCTTGATTAACAAATTCGGCAGTAATGCGAAAGTTGAAAAGCATTTTAAGTTGACTAAGGATTATTGGGCCAGTAAGTCTAAAGTTTTAGACGTTATCAGTGGTAATCAAGATTTTGATAATTGGTTACGTTGGGTAAGTATTCAGCCTACTTTGCGTAAAATTTTCGGTTGTTCATTTTTACCGGATTTTGATTATGGTAAAGGTGGTCGGGGTTGGCGTGATCTTTGGCAAGATTGCTTAGGCTTAATTATTAGTAATCCGCAAGCAGTGCGACCACTTTTAATTAATAATTTCTGCGGAGTTAAAATTGACGGGTCCAATGCGACGATTATTGGAAAGAACTCTGGTGAATTCGTAGCTGACCGCAATAATATTAGTCGCGTTTGGATGGATCACGGAGTTTGGCCGTTAATTACCTTGGATTTATATCTTCAAGAAACTGGCGATTTAAAGATTTTATTTGAACCGGCCACGTATTTTCGGAATCATCAGATTAATCGCACCAAGGATATTGATTACAAATGGAGTCAGACTTACGGTAATCAATTAAAAACAAGAAATGGTAAAATTTATCAGGGTACAATTTTAGAACATCTGTTGGTGCAAAATTTAGTGCAGTTTTATAATGTCGGTGCGCATAATCATATTCGTTTAGAAGGCGCTGATTGGAATGATGGTTTGGATATGGCTAAAGAGCATGGCGAAAGCGTAACTTTTTCGGCGATGTATGCGCAAAATCTGGAAACTTTAGCGCAACTGTTAAAAAAATGCAGCCGCAAAGATATCGAAGTGGCGCAAGAGTTAAAGATTTTATTCACCGATTTTAATTATCAGAATATTGCGCAAAAGCACAAGATATTAAAAAATTATTTTTCTAAAACTCAAAGTAATCTTTCCGGTAGAAAAATACGTATAAATACAGAAGCATTAAGTCGTTCTTTAAAAGAAAAATCCGTTTGGATAAAAGAACATATCCGTAAAAATGAATGGTTAAAGGAAGGGTTCTTTAACGGTTATTATGATAATTGTAAAAATAGAATTGACGGTAAACAAGGAAATCTTCTGCAGATGACCTTGACCTCGCAGGTGTTTCCGATTATGAGTGCGGTGGCTACCTCTAAACAAACTAAAGAAATTTTAAATAATGTTCATCGCTATTTGTATGATTCTTCTTTAGGAGGGATCCGTTTAAATACAGATTTTAAGAAAGAGCAGCATAATTTTGGCCGGGCATTTTCATTTGCTTACGGTAACAAAGAAAACGGAGCGGTTTTTAGTCATATGGTGGTGATGTTTGCTTATGCATTATATAAACAAGGTTATGCTCAGGAGGGTTGGAAAGTATTAAGTTCATTGTATAAAATGGCCACTAACACTACTAAAAGTAAAATTTATCCTTGTCTGCCGGAGTATTTTGATCTAGCTGGTCAAGGAATGTACCCATATTTAACTGGTTCGGCTAGTTGGTTCGTTTTTACTTTGCTTACGCAGACATTTGGAGTGCGAGGGAAAGATGGTGACTTGTTGATTGAACCAAAGCTGGCGGCAGAGCAGTTTAAGTTTACGGACAAAATAAGTATTAATCGGGTTTTTGCGAATAGAAAGTTAAAGATTGTTTTTATGAATTCTAATCGTTTGGATGTCGGCAAATACCGCATTGCTAAACTTTGGCTTAATTCTGAGGATCTGGGCATTGATAAATCTCGCTTTCTGATTTTTACGCGCGAAGTTATCACCAGCTTACCAAAAGAAAAGCTCAATGTAATCACAGTAGAGCTTGGCTAACGATATTTTACTTTACAATATATATTAATCCCGTTATAATAATTTGCTTGTTAATTTATTTAGAGGAAAGTTAGATGAACCCCGCACCTTCTTGGTATTTAGAATTGAAGAAGGGGTAGGGTTTAGAATAAATAAGGAGAAGGTGCGGGGTGAAAGATAAGATTTTAAAATTAGGATTGCCTAAGGGTAGCCTGCAAGAGGCGACCTTTAAGATGCTTAAAAAAGCCGGATTTAATGTGAATTTATCTAGTTCGCGTTCTTATTTCCCGTCGATAGATGATGTTGAAATTCAATGTACCTTGTTGCGTGCTCAAGAGATGTCGCGTTACGTGCAAGATGGGGCATTGGACTGCGGAATCACCGGTAATGATTGGATCTTAGAGAATAAATCTGATGTAGTTAGAGTCAGTAACTTAACTTACGCTAAACAAAGTATGAGTAAGGTTAGATGGGTTTTAGCGGTTCCCCAGGACTCTGGTATAAAAACAGTAAAAGATTTAGAAGGAAAGCGCATTGCTACAGAGTTAGTTAATGTTACCAAAGATTATTTTGAGAAAAATAAAGTTAAGGTGGAAGTAGAATTTAGTTGGGGTGCTACAGAAGTTAAAGTAAGCGGTGGTTTAGTCGATGCTATCGTCGAGCTTACGGAAACTGGCAGCTCTCTGCGGGCTAATAAATTAACTGAAATTGCTACACTTTGTGAATCCACCACGCAATTTATAGCCAATAAAAGTGCTTATCAAGATAATTGGAAGAAAACCAAGATGGAGCAGATTGCTTTACTTTTAGAAGGAGCAATTACCGCTGAAGATAAAGTTGGCTTAAAGATGAATGTCAAAAAAGAAGATTTAGCTAAAGTTATTGCCAAGTTGCCCGCCTTAAAGAAACCGACAATTTCTGGTTTAAGTGATGACGGTTGGGTAGCGATTGAGACAATTATTGATGAGAAAGTAGTGCGCATATTAATCCCGGAGTTAAAAGAAGCTGGTGCTTGCGGGATTATTGAGTATCCGCTGAATAAAGTTATTTATTAGAGATTGCTTCGTCGTCCGCCTTCGGTGGACTCCTCGCAATGACACATTTTTATTAAAGGAGAAATAGTTATGCCTTGCGGAAAGAAAAGAAAACGACAGAAAATCAAAACCCACAAGCGTAAGAAATTACGTCGTCGTCTACGTCACTTGAAGAAGAGAGCTTGGGGCGGTAAGGGTTAAACCTTTGAATTTCAAATATCTTATTAGTGTAATTTGCCTTACATTGGCTTTAGCTATTTGTCCGGCTAGAGCTTCAGATACCAAAGAAGATATCCAAGGTTTAAGTCACTATATTTTAGGGGTTTACTCTGAAGATTTAGGAGACTTAGATCGAGCCGTGCAGGAGTATAGTCAAGCACTTAATGCTGATCCACAGAGTGCTTTACTACACTTAAGTTTAGCTTCGGTTTATATCCGCAAGAATGATTTGGTTCTGGCGGTGCAACATTTAAAAGATGCCGTGGAGATCTCTCCAGAGGCGGTTCAACCGCATGCAATACTGGCGCTAGTTTATGCGGCGCAAGATAAAGCGGATTTAGCGGCGCAGGAATATACCGTTGCTTTAAAGAATGCGGTTAGACTTGAACCAAAGAATGTTGAAATTTACAAAAGTTTAGGCGTAGTTTATTTGCAGCAAAAAAAATTAAAAGAAGCTGAAGGAATTTTTAAGTTAATTGTGGGGATGGCGCCAAAAGATTCAGAGGCGCATTTATATTTAGGTAGTATTTATTTTGATTTAAAAGATAACTCTTCCGTAGAGAAAGAATTAAACAGCGCTTTAAAATTAAATCCTAATTATCACGAAGCTTTAAATTTTTTGGGATACTTTTATTTAGAACAAAATAAAAATATTGAAGCGGCTGGTCAGATGATTAAAAAGGCGTTAAGTTTTGAGCCACAAAATGGCGCCTATATTGATAGTTTGGGTTGGTATTATTTTAAGAAAAATAAATATCCAGAGGCCTTGCAGCAATTAGAACGCGCGGCAGCTTTGTTAAGTGAACCGACGATATACGATCACCTGGGTGAAACTTATTTAAAATTAGGCAATCTGGATAGTGCAAAATTAAATTGGGAGAAATCTCTGAAACTAGATTCTACGCAAAGCAGTATAAAAGAAAAGTTACTCAAGCTTTCCAATCATGGCAAATAAACAATTAACCGTTCAAGAGTTAGAAACAAAAGCCAAAGAAACTCGCCGTTTAATTATTCAGATGTTGGCTAAGGCCGGCTCGGGTCATCCGGGTGGAAGCCTGAGTGCCACCGATTTAATTACCGCATTATATTTTAATGTTTTACGTTTTAATCCTGCCGATCCGCTGTGGCCAGATCGCGACCGTTTTCATATGTCTAAAGGTCATTGCTGTCCGCTTTGGTATGCAATTTTAGCGCAAGTGGGATATTTTCCTCAAGAAAAATTATTTACTTTACGCCAATTAGGTTCCATGCTCCAAGGACATCCGGACCGCAAAACTCCGGGTGTAGAATCTGCTTCGGGTTCATTGGGACAAGGGCTTTCGGTAGCTTTAGGGATGAGCCTGGCGGCCAAGATGGATCAAAAAGATTATCGAGTGTATTGTTTATTAGGTGATGGTGAAATACAAGAAGGTAGTGTTTGGGAAGCGGCGATGGCCTGCGGGCATTTTAAATGTGATAATCTTTGCGCGATCCTAGATTCTAACGGTTGTCAGATCGACGGAAAATGTGCGGATGTTATGGGTTTAGAACCTTTAGCGGCTAAGTGGGAAGCATTTGGTTGGAAGGTAATTGAAATTAATGGCCATGATATGCTGCAAATTTTAGCTGCTTATGAACAAGCCAAAACTATTAAAAATAAACCGACGATTATTATTGCCCGGACGATTAAAGGTAAAGGAGTCTCTTTTATGGAAGGGGTAGTCGGTTTTCATGGGAAAGCTCCCACTCAAGAAGAAGCCCAAAAAGCTCTAAAGGAATTAGCATAATGGCTGAACAACTTTTTCAAAGAGATGTTTATGGCGAGACGCTGGTAACTTTAGGCGCAGCCAATAAAAATATTGTTGTGTTGGATGCGGATTTATCTAGCTCTACGCGTACTAGTCTTTTTGCTAAAAAATTTCCGGAGAGATTTTTTAATATGGGGGTGGCTGAACAGAATATGATGGCTACCGCTGCTGGGTTAGCTAGTTGTGGAAAAACTGTTTTTGTTTCCACTTTTGCTGTGTTTGCCTCAGGGCGCGCTTGGGATCAAGTGCGCTTAGCGATTAGTTATAATAATTTTAATGTTAAGATTGTGGCTACACATGCCGGAATTACGGTTGGTCCAGACGGAGCTAGTCACCAAGCATTAGAAGATATTGCTTTAATGCGAGTTTTGCCGAATATGAATATTATTGTTCCCTGCGACGGCCCACAAACTGCGGATGCGATTATAGCTGCCGCTAATCAACCGGGACCGTTTTATATTCGTTTAGGTAGATCAAAAACTCCCACCATTGAAGGAAAAGGAAAATTTGAATTAGGCAAAGCGCAGATTCTTGCTGAAGGTAATGACGCGACGATTGTTGCTTGTGGAATTATGGTCTCGCAAGCTTTAGCGGCGGTAAAAAGTTTAGCAAAGTTGGGGAAGAAAGTGCGTTTAATTAATGTGCATTCGGTAAGGCCTTTAGATAATGCAGTTATTCTTAAAGCGGCAAAAGAAACTAAATTGTTAGTGGTTTGTGAAGAGCATAATATTATCGGAGGCCTAGCTTCTAGTATTGATGAAGTGGTGGCTGAGAATTATCCGGTTAAAGTTATTCGCGTGGGAGTGCGTAATCGTTTTGGCCAATCCGGCGAAAGCGAAGAGCTTTTGAAAGAGTACGGGCTAACCGCAGTAGATATCGAAAAAGCAGTTTTGTCTAACCTTTCTTGAAGACAAAAAGTCAGTCGATGAAGCCATCCTTGTTATCAGTTAAATCCTTCGCCAAAGTAAATCTTTATCTGCAAATTTTAAATAAACGCCAAGATAAATTTCATAATTTAAGTACTTTATTTTGCCGAATTGATTTAGCCGATGCGATTACTTTAAGAAATCGCGCGGATAATTTAATTAAAATTAAATGTAATCATAAATTTGTGCCTATTGACGCTACTAATCTTTGTTGGCGGGCAGTAGAGTTATTGAAAGAAGAAAAGAAAATAAATTTAGGTTTAGATATAGAGCTTAAAAAGAATATTCCGGTGGGAGCAGGTTTAGGTGGAGGCTCTAGCAATGCCGCGGCTGTTCTTTGGGGATTAAATAAATACTGGAAATTAAATTTATCGCTCAAAAGGTTGGCTACTTTAGGGGCAAAGCTAGGTAGCGATGTGGCGTTCTTTATTTATAATACTAAATTTGCTATAGGTAGCCAACGCGGAGATAAGATTGCGCCCCTACCTTCTTTGCGGAAGCTTAAGCTTTGGTTTGTGCTGATTTATCCTAATCTTAAGGTTTCTACACCTTTGGTTTATGAAAAATTTGATGCCTGTCTGCTGGCAGACAGGCATTTTTCTAGATTGACCCCGCACCTTGTGCAAATCCAAGATGGGAAAAAGTTGGAAATAAAACAAGGTGCGGGGTTGACAAGAAAGAAGTGTAATGTTAAAATGCTAACTTCTGAGTTACTTGAAAAAGGCAGTAGGTTTGAGCGCAAATACCTGATCAATGACTTAGAAATTGCTACTACCAGTCTTTATCCTGTAATTAATCAGGTTAAAAAAGCATTTTCTGACATAGGCTTAGAAAAAATTATGATGTCTGGAAGTGGGGCGGCGGTATTTGCACTTTGTAATAATCGCAAACAAGCGCAGGATTTAGGTAAAAAATTAAGTAAAGCACATAAATCTTGGCAGGTTTTTGCAACTTCAGCGATTTAATTTTGGGACGTCGTCCAATGGTAGGACATCAGAATTTGGGTCTGACTATCATGGTTCGAATCCATGCGTCCCAGTTTAATAATTATGAAAAAAGATATTGCGGTAATAATTTTAGCTGCCGGTAAAAGCACGCGGATGAAATCCGAGCTGCCCAAAGTATTGCATCCGCTTTGTGGTCGCCCGATGCTAGGCTATGTTTTAGATCTAGTTTCCGGATTAAAGCCAAAACAAGTGGTAGCAGTTTTAGGGCATAAACAAGAGCTGGTACGTAAATATTTACCCAAAAACGTTAAGATTGCTCTTCAGAAAAAAATGTTAGGGACTGCAGATGCAGTCAAAGTAGGGTTGTCCGCTTTAAAAGGTTTTAAGGGCACGGTGTTGATTCTTTATGGAGACATGCCGCTTTTAAAGAAA
Organism: Candidatus Omnitrophota bacterium; assembly: GCA_041650295.1. Lineage (GTDB taxonomy): Bacteria > Omnitrophota > Gorgyraeia > Gygaellales > Profunditerraquicolaceae > UBA6249. The sequence continues at coordinate 2,510 of JBAZLM010000003.1, read as the reverse complement.
GAAACGATTAAGAAGCTTTTGGATTATCATTTTTTAAATAATGTCGACGCTACTTTATTGACCGCCACTCTAAAGAAACCTTTTGGTTATGGCCGAATTATGCGCGATAAATATTCTAGTATTTCTAGCATTGTGGAAGAAAAAGATGCCGATGAAGTACAAAAAGATATCAAAGAGATTAATACCGGAATCATGGCTTTTAAAAAAGATAAGTTAGTGGCCAATTTAAAACATATTCGGGCCAATAACCGTAAAAAAGAATATTATCTGACCGATATAATTGAGATTTTAGCTAAGCAGTCTTGCTTAGTAGATGGAGTTAAAGTTGAGGATGCGCAAGAAGGCTTGGGAATTAATACGCGTGCTGAATTGGCCAAGGCCAATGCGATTATGCAAAAAACGATTAATGATAAATTTATGCAGGATGGGGTTACGATTGTAAGTCCCAGTACAACTTTTATAAATTTTGGTACTAAAATTGGTATAGATAGCGTGATTTATCCCTTTACAGTAATTGAAAGGGGTGTTAAAATTGGAAAGCGTTGTTCAGTGGGCCCTTTTGCGCACCTGCGTGAAAATGTCGAGCTTAAAGATGAAGTTACAGCTGGCAATTTTATTGAGATGGTGCGTGCCAAAATCGGCGCTAAAACATTCGTAAAACATTTTTCTTATATCGGAGATAGCACTGTCGGCTCTAGCGTAAACATCGGAGCAGGGACGGTTACGGCTAACTTTGATGGAAAGAATAAACATTACACCGTTATTCAGGATAATGTGAATATTGGTTCTGATACGGTAATTGTGGCTCCGGTAAAGATTAGTAAATTTGCGGTTACCGGCGCAGGTTCAGTGATTACTAGAGATATTCCGGAAAAAACTGTTGTGGCAGGTGTGCCGGCCAGATTCTTAAAGAAGAGGTAACTATGGACCCCGCACCTTCTAAATATTTGTTGTTTAATATGGTGAAGGTTTAAGGGAGCATTAAATATAGAAAATAGTAAATAAGAAAGAAGGTGCGGGGTGGATAAGCTAGCAATTTTTAGTGGTAACGCCAATTTAGATTTAGCCAATGCAATCTGTAAAGATTTAAAAGTAAAATTACAGGATGCTTTGGTGGGTAGATTTAGCGAAGGCGAGATCCGGGTAAAGATTAATGAGAACGTACGCGGTAAAGATGTTTTTATTATTCAGCCTACTTGTCCGCCGTCCAATGATAATTTAATGGAATTATTAATAATGATGGATGCTCTGCGTCGGGCTTCAGCGCATCGTATCACTGCAGTTATCCCTTATTTTGGTTATGCTCGCCAGGATAGAAAAGATCAGCCACGCGTACCGATTACCGCAAAACTGGTGGCTAATCTTTTAACTACTGCCGGAGCAAATCGAGTTTTAACCATGGACTTACATGCTGGACAGATTCAGGGATTTTTTGATATTCCGGTGGATCATCTATTTTCGGTAAATGTTTTTGTGGAATATTTTTCTAGGATGAATATTAAAGATTTAGTGGCGGTTTCTCCTGACGTAGGTTCAATTAAGATGGCCAGGGCTTATGCCAAGAAAGTTTCTGCCGGCTTAGCCATTATTGATAAGCGTCGGGTTTCACCTGAAAAAGCCGAAGCCATGCATATTATGGGAGAGGTTGAAGGAAAGAATGTAATTATCGTAGATGATATGATTGCTACTGGCAGTTCATTAATCGAAGCGGTAGAGGCTTTAAAGAATGCCAAAGCTAAAAGTATCTATGCGGCAATTACGCACGGTATTTTATCTGGCCCGGCGATTCAGCGGATTAGTCAGTGCAGCGGTTTAGAAAAATTACTTATTTCGGATAGCGTTCCGTTAGCTGTAGAAAAACGAAATCCGAAAATTCAGGTACTTTCTGTGGCTAATCTTTTGGCCGAAGCAATAAAAAGAATACACAACGAAGAATCAGTAAGCTGCCTGTTTGATTAAATGCAGCAGCAATCGTAATTATTAAAGGAGAAACAAATGGAAGATATTATTTTGGATGCAGAGTTAAGAGAAGGAAGAGGAAGGGCTAATTCTAAAGATTTAAAAGAAGGCGGATTCTTGCCAGCGGTAGTTTATGCGCATGGTAAAGACGCCATTTCTATAAAAATTTCTAGAGGGGCACTTTTAAAGTTAGTACATCAGTATCATTTTGAGACTTCAATTATTAATTTGAAGATTAAAGATGATAAAAAAGCTAAAGGGCGTCCTTGCTTGGTGAAAGAAATTCAATACGGCCCGGTTAGTGAAGATATTATTCATGTTGATTTTAATGAGATTTCATTAACTGAATCAATTAAAATTAACGTTCCAGTAGAAGTTAAGGGTGAAGCGGTAGGCGTAAAACAAGAGGGTGGATCTTTAGAGAATTTACTTTGGGAGATCGAGGTAGAATGTTTGCCTACCAGTATTCCTAAGAGTATTGAAGTAGAGATTACTGCGCTTAAAATGGGTGAGGCTATTCACGTTAAAGATATAGTTTTCCCAAGTGGAGT
>JBAZLM010000002.1:0-186512 GCA_041650295.1 Candidatus Omnitrophota bacterium | reverse complement strand
GTACGCGTAGTTGCCCCAATCAAAGTAAATGGCTTAAGATTAAATTTAATCGTCTTCGCATAAGGTCCTTTATCAATCACAAAATCAATCTGAAAACTTTCCATTGCCGGATATAGAAACTCTTCCACCACTTTAGACATTCGATGAATCTCGTCAATAAAAAGAATGTCCCCTTTTTCCAAATTAGTTAAGATGCCAATTAAATCTCCAGCGCGTTCAATGGCCGGACCGGAAGTGGCGGTAATCTTTGCTCCCATCTCATGTGAAATAATATGCGATAAAGAGGTTTTACCTAAACCCGGAGGCCCACTTAAAAGTACATGCTCTAAAGGTTCTTTTCTTTGTTTAGCAGCAGCAATCGCAATCTTCAAATTATCAATAATATCTTTATGGCCCACAAACTCCGTAAATTTTTTAGGACGCAAAGATATACTCAAAACAACATCCTCTTCGGACTCTTGAGTATTAGCAATAATAGGATTAGCTTTAAGCAGTGTGCGTCTGGTCTCTTCGATCATAAGGGATAATATTCTCTTTATTTCTTAAGATAACGATGTCTTCAAATTCAGCATCTTGTCTGGCAATAATCTCTTTCATTTTAGCCAACTCTAAAATAGCTAAAAAAATAACCACTATCTCGATCTTAGTTTTCGATTTTTGAAATAATTCCGAAAGCTTAACCTCTGTTTGAATCAATAATAAATGCAAGATATCATGCACCTTTTGTTCAACCGTAAACTGATCTTTAACTACCTCATAAAAAACTTCGCGCGGAATATCTTTTAAGGCTTTAGAAAAAGCATTAATTAAATCAAAGATACTGGCTTCAAAATAAGTCTCTTCTTTATCGGGAGTTTTATATTCAGCAGGAGTTTCAGTCTTAGGACGTTTAAAGACCTCTTGCTGTCCAACTTCTCGCTGTCTTAAATTTTCGGCTACTTGTTTAAACTTTTCATATTCTAATAAGCGCTTCACTAATTCTGCCCGCGGATCCTCTTGTTCTTCTAAGGCTGCTAGCTCTTCGGCCGGCAGTAACATCTTTGATTTTATCTGCATTAAAGTTGCCGCCATCACTAAAAAATCTCCCACAATATTTAAATCTAAAAGCTGCATAAAATTTATATATTCAAGATACTGTGCGGTGACTTTAGCAATTGGAATATCATAAATATTTAAATGATCTTTTTTTACTAAATATAAAAGCAGATCTAGTGGACCTTCAAAAATATCTAAACGTATTTTATAATTCATTTTATATTTTTAGTAATCCTTTTACTTGGTCACAGGTTTTCTTAGCTACTTCACTAGATTTTGCGCATCCACAAGCTAAGATCTCTTCAATATATTTTTTATCTTTCTGCAAAGCCTGTCTTTTTTCCTGAATCGGTGTTAATAAATTAATAATCTTCTCTGCTAATTCTCTTTTACATTCAGTGCAGCTAATCTTGGCTTTAAGACAACGTTCTTGAACTTCTTTTTCTTGTTCAGGAGAAAATACTCCACAATAAGAGAAAACACTACACTGATCCGGATGCCCCGGATCAGTGACACGAATACGTTGCGGATCTGTAAACATACCTTGTACTTTTTTACGAATTACTGACGGCTCTTCAGATAAACCAATAAAATTATTATAACTTTTACTCATCTTGCGGCCGTCTAAACCCATTAACCGTTTAGTTTGTGTAAGCAAAGCTGTCGGCTCAGGAAAACATTTGGTTTTATAAACCCCGTTAGAAGTGGCGCCCTGCGCTGCAGGACTTCTTACGGGGTAAAGATGATTAAATTTGCGCACAATCTGTCGAGTAAGTTCTAGATGCGGCAGTTGATCTTCTCCTACCGGAACCGCATTAGCTTTATACAATAAAATATCAGCAGCTTGCAAAACCGGATAACCTAGAAAAGCATAAGTTTTTAAATCGCGATTGGCCACTTCCCGCAGTTGCTCTTTATAAGTCGGACAACGCTCTAATAACCCCAAAGGAGTAATTAGAGAAAGAATAAAGTAAAGCTCCAAATGCTGTGGTACATGTGATTGCACAAAGATCGTAGATTTTTTAGGATCAATCCCACAAGCCAACCAATCTAAAACATTATCTAGCATGTTAGCTTTTAGATCGATAGGATTTTCATACTCCGACATCAACGCATGCCAATCCGCAATCATAAAAAAACAATCATACTCATCCTGCAATTTGCTCCAATTGGTTAAAGCTCCCACCAAATGTCCCAAATGCAGTTTCCCCGTCGGACGCATCCCACTTAAAATTCTTTTTCTCATAGTTTTCGCGCAATTTTTTCGATATCATAAGCTTCAATGATATCGCCTTCCATCAACTGATCAAACCCGCCGATGGCGATACCGCATTCAAAACCTTCCCCTACTTCACGCACATCATCCTTAAACCGTTTTAAACTAGCTAACTTTCCTTCAAAAGCAACATCACCGTTGCGCATAACCGTCACCATACAATTACGATTAATTTTTCCTTTGCTTACATAACAACCGGCAATCGTGCCTGATCGTGAAAGCTTAAACATTTTTCTCACTTCAACTTTGCCTAAGAAATTTTTCTTTAATCTCGGAGCTAACATTCCTTCTACGGCTGCTTTAATCTCATTAGCTAATTCATAAATAATGTTGTAAGTTTTGACATCTACACCTTCTTTAGCAATTAACTCCTTAGCCAGTTCATCAGCAACTACATTAAACCCTAAAACCAAGGCATCAGAAGCCATTGCTAAAACTATATCTGAAGTATTAATATTACCTGCACCCATATGAATAATATTAACTTTAATCTCTGAGACATTCAATTTATCTAAAGTATCTTTAATTGCCTCCAAAGACCCTTGAACATCTGCCTTAATAATTAATTTCAAATCTTTTATCTTACCGTCAGCGATTTGAGTATGTAAATCTTCTAAACTTACGCGTTTGACTTCTTTAATTTGTTGCATTTTATTTTTTTCGCTACGTGCTTGAATTAAACTTTTGGCTTGCTTTTCATCTTCAATAGCAAAAAACTGCTCACCTACCTGAGGAATCCCAGTGATTCCTAAAACTTCTACTGGAGATGCCGGACCAACACTGGTCACCCCTTGTCCACGGTCATTAAGCATCGCCCGGATCTTTCCATATAAATTACCGACAATAATATTTTGATTTAGACTTAAAGTCCCATTTTGCACTAGTAATGTCGCTACCGGACCCCGGCCTTTAGCCATTCTAGCTTCCACCACTACTCCATAAGCTAAGCGATTGGGATTAGCTTTTAACTCCATTACTTCTGCCTGCAATAAAATCATCTCCAATAAATTTTCTATTCCCTGACCGGTTTTAGCCGAAACTGGCACGGTAATAGTTTTACCACCCCAATCTTCCGCTGCAAGATCAAGATTAGATAACTGTTTCTTAACCGTATCAATATTAACTCCGGCTTTATCGATTTTATTAATCGCTACAATAATCGCTACCCCTGCAGCTTTTGCATGATCAATAGCTTCCTGAGTTTGCGGCATTATCCCGTCATCAGCTGCCACCACCAAAACTACGATATCAGTAATGCGTGCCCCACGAGCCCGCATCGCCGTAAAAGCTTCATGACCAGGCGTATCTAAAAAAGTTATCTCTCCCTGGGGAAGACTAACACGATAGGCACCAATGTGTTGAGTAATCCCACCGTGCTCTGCCTCAGTGACATTGGTTTTACGAATAGCGTCTAAAAGCGAAGTTTTACCGTGATCAACATGACCCATAAAAGTAACTATTGGCGAACGATTCTTAAGCTCTGATGGTTTATCTGTTTTTTTATGATCCTGCAAAGCCAACTCTTCAGCATCTGGAGCTTTCTTAATTTTAAAATTATATTTTAAACAAAGTTTACTTAGAATATCTTCACTTAAAGTCTGATTAATTCCGGTCATTATTTTCATATCCATCAATTGCTTAATAATCACCGATGATTTTTCCTGTAATTTTATCGCTAAATCTTTTACCGTAATCGGAAGTTCCAACTCAAGTTCTTTACTCGTATCTACTGCAACCTTAACCTCTACCACTGGCTCTGGATGAGGAGAAGTTATCGGTTTAGGCTTAATTACCGGCTTAACTTCAGCTTTAACTTCAGCTTTAACTTCAGCTTTACTTTCAACTTTAGGTAAATGGTGCAAATGCGCAACATGCACAGGATGCGCAACTGGTTTTACTTCATGTTTTATTTCATGCTTAACCGATTCTGATACCAGCTTAGTTACTTCTTTTACCTTTTTTACAGTCGGTTTAGCTTTCACCAGTTTAACGCTAACTTTTGCCTTTAAGGGATGTGCTTTAGCTGGAGCCTTTTTAACTTTAGCCGCAATCTTCGGCTTAGACTTAACCAATTTTTTTACTACTGTTTTATCTTTCTTAGTTTTGGGCATACATCCCTTCCTTTTCTACGTTAAAATTTTTTTTCTTAAAAAATTATAATAATTTTTTAGCGGCAGCGATAATTTTCTTAGCCTTGGCTTCGCCAATCCCTTTAATCTGAGTCAATCCTTCGATCTTTGCCTCGATTATATCATTTATATTTTTAATTCCCGCCTCTTTTAAACTTTCTACAATTGTTTCTCCCACGCCAGAAAGATCCGCTAAAGAAACATTTTCTTTTTTAGTTTCTTTTTTAGTTTCCTTCTTTATTGTTTTCTTAACTGCTTTCTTTACCTTTTTAACTTTCGCTTCCTCTTTAGCTGTTTCTGTTGTTGCAACGGCAGCTTCTGCAGTTTTAACTCCGCCCAACGCTTCCGCAGCAATCATACTCTTAGTGCGAATATCTAGCTCCCAACCGACTAACCGAGAGGCCAGACGCACATTCTGTCCGTGTTTACCAATCGATAAAGAAAGTTGATCATCATCGACAATCACCCCTGCCTTCATCTTTTCACGATCCAATTTAATCTCTGAAACCTTGGCCGGAGAAAGAGCGGCCTTAATATACTCACGCACATCTTCATTAAAACGCACAATGTCAATTTTTTCACCCTGCAATTCATTAACAATGTTTCTCACGCGATTTCCCCGCATTCCAACGCAAGCTCCCACCGCATCCACTTTATCATTTTTTGAATAAACAGAGATCTTGGTGCGCTCACCGGCTTGGCGCGAAATACCTCTAATCTCTACGATCCCTTCATAAATTTCCGGAACCTCTAATTCAAATAATTCTTTAACTAAATTAGGATGTGCACGTGATAAGATAATTTGCGGGCCTTTAGTATCTTTTTTTACTTCCACTACATAAGCCCGAATACGCTGACCTTGCTTAAACTCTTCTTTAGGAGACTGTTCGCGTTTAAGTAAAACGCCTTCGGCTTTACCTAATAAATCAACGATCACGTTTCCTTTTTCAAAACGATAAACTGTACCGCTAACAATTTCACCTACACGGCTTTGAAATTCACCAAAAACAACATCTTTTTCGGCTTCACGCATCTTTTGAATAATTACCTGACGCGCAGTAGAAGCAGCGATCCGACCAAAATCAATATGCGTTACCCGTTCATTATTGCGAAACGCAGTAATCTCTCCGGTAGAGCGATCAATCTGTACCTTAAACTCTTCGTCTGGCTTTAAATCAATCACACGCTTAGCAGCACTGAGCATCGCACTTTCTACTGCCTCTAACATAATTTCTTTTTTAATTCCTTTTTCACGTTCAATCTGTTCAATAATGGCAATCAATTCCTGACTCATTTTTTTCTCTCCAGTTAAAATACTAACTTTGCTTTGTTTATTTTTAATAATGGGATCTCTAAAATCTCTCCCGCATTTTCAATCCATACATTTATATTATCTACTTTATTCACTACTCCCTGCCACTGACATTTATCATTTATTAAATCATTTAGATAAAACACCACTTCTTTATTTATACAGCGCAAAAAATCTCTCTGGGTTTTTAAATTCCGATCCAGTCCGGGTGAAGCTACTTCTAAAACATAATCAGAGGCAATAATATTTTTTTCTGCCAATAAATTACCCAACTTGCGATTAACTAAAGCACACTCTCCTAAAGTAATTTTGCCAACCTTATCTACTAATATCCTTAAAACAAGCCGATTACTTTCATCGCGACAAATTAAATCAACTAACTCAATATTCTCTTGGCTAAGAAACTGCAAAAATAATTCATTTAATTCTTTAATCAAATCTTCTCTAACCAAAGTAACCCCAATCTACTAGCCACCCAGCGTATAGTTAGCTGCCTTGCGCAATTTATCGACAAAATGCGGTTTAGCATTAGTCGGCTTAAGAGTTTTAGCATCGTAATCATAAACAAAAATGTCTTGGATCGCATATTCTTTTGTTTTTACTACTTCGCTAATTTGCGTAACTTTTCTTGAGCCATCAGGAAATCTAGATAAATAAACAATCAAGTCTACCGCACCGATAATCTGTCTTCTGGCCACTTCACTAGACATATTATTGCTTCCGGTTAAAGCTAAAATCTCTAAACGATCTAAAGTTTCTAAAGGAGAACTGGCATGAATTGTAGTCATTGAACCTTCATGACCAGTATTCATCGCCTGAATCATCTCTAAAACTTCTTCGCCTCTAACCTCACCAGCAATTACTCGATCCGGACGCATATGCAAAGCATTTCTAAATAGATCCCGCATCGCAATCTCACCCTTACCTTCAATATTAAAAGGCCTGGTTTCCATCGGTACAGTATGTTTACGGGCAACAATTAATTCCCGGGTATCTTCAATCGTAATTAATCTTTCATTCTCTGGGATAAAATCAATCAAAGCATTTAAAAATGTGGTCTTGCCGGTTCCAGCACCCCCGGCAATTAAAATATTTATTCGAGCAATAACACAAGCTTTTAAGAATTGCGCGGCCACCGAAGTAACGCTGCCAGATTTAATTAAATCGTCCATACGTAAAACTCGATAAGAGAATTTTCTAATCGTTAAGAGCGGGCCGATTCTTGAAACCGGTGAACGCACAATATTTACACGCGAACCATCATTAAGTCTGGCGTCAACAAACGGTTCAAATTCCGAGATCCTTCTACCTAAAGGTGCAATAATATTTTCGATCAGATAAGCCACCTGGGCTTGATTTTCAAAAGTAATATCGGTCAACTCAAGTTTTCCTTTACGTTCAACATAGACTTGAGTTGGTCCATTAATCATAATCTCTGTAATTTCCGGATCTCTAAGTAAACTTTCAATCGGACCAAAAGCAATAAAATACGAAATTATTTCACTAAGAATTTCGTCTTGCTCCTGACGATTAAGATTAATCTTCTGTTCTCGCAGTAACATTTTAAAAGCTGTCTCAATTACATGCTTAAACTCAACGCGATTAGATTGTGCAAAATTAAATTTAAATTCTTGCTCCCTGGCCGTTAATTTACTAACTAAATCATCTTTAATCGCTGTTAAACGCAGATCCATGTTACGTGACCTCCCTTTTACTAAACAATAATTTTAGAGATAAAATTTATCAGCTCTGCTTTTGGCATAAGTTGAGTTGATTGATCTTTACGAATTCTTACTTCAACGCTATTCTCCTGAATACTTTTTTTACCAATCACTACACTGACCGGTAGGCCAATTAAATCAGCATCTTTAAATTTTACTCCGGCTCGCTCATCGCGATCGTCCAGTAAAACACTAAAACCGGCGCCATTAAGCTGACTATAAAGAGTCAAAGCCTCTTGCATAATCTGCACATTAGTCACATCTAAAGGTAAAATGATCATCTGAAAAGGAGCGACTTCTTTAGGCCAGATAATTCCATTGGCATCATTATTCTGCTCGATAATCGCTGAAATTAAACGCGAAACCCCGATCCCGTAACAACCCATAATCATTGGCTGTAAATTTCCTTTGGCATCAGAAAAATTACACTCTAATGCCTGACTATATTTTGTTCCCAATTTAAAAATATGGCCAACTTCTATCGTATTAACTTTTTGCATCGCCAGATTACACTTGGAACAATTTTTAACTTCTTCTTTAAAAGCTAGCGCTGCATTACATTTTGGACAAACCAAAACTACGTCTTCACCTAATGGAGCTTCGACCATAAACTCATGTGAAACTTTTCCGCCCATCACTCCCGAATCTGCCTCAGTGATCAAAGTCTTTAATCCACAACGAGCAAATATACGTTTATAAGCTTCATACATTAAACTATAATTTTTATCTAAGCCTGCTTCATCTTGATCAAAACTGTAAGCATCTTTCATTATAAATTCACAACAACGAATTAGACCAAAACGCGGACGGATCTCATCACGAAATTTAGTCTGAATCTGATATAAAACCAGCGGCAATTGTCGATAGCTTGAGCAATTATTCTTTACTAAATCCGTAATTACCTCTTCGTGAGTAGGACCCAAAGCTAAGGCTCTGTCGCGACGATCTTTAAACTTAAACATTACTTCACCAATATCTTTATCTCGACCGGTTTTTTGCCAAAGCTCCAAAGGATGCAAAGCCGGTAGAAGCAACTCGCTAGCACCACTGGCATTCATCTCTTGTCGAATAATCCGTTGAATATTTTCTAAAACCCGCAAGCCTAGCGGCAAATAAGTATAAGCACCGGCCATCAACATCCGCGCGCATCCTGCACGTAGCAATAATTGGTGACTCAAAGATTCTGCTTCTTTAGGTGTCTCTTTTAACGTTGGAATAAAAGCTTTACTCCAAAACATAGTTAGTCCTTGTTAAAAATTTCTTTGGATAAATTTACTCCTCTTTTCGCAAAAAGAGGATAAAACGCCGGCGATACTCCAGTAGCCTTAAAATGTCCGTGCACTTTACCACCTTCAGACAAACTAGCGATTTCATAAACAAAAAGATCCTCTAAATTTGCCCATCCATCTTTTAACCCATTAACTTGGGTAATGCGGGTAATTTTACGTGTTCCGTCAGCCAACTGATCCTGTTGCACGATTAAATGCAAACTCGAACCGATCTGCCGGTGAATTGCTTCTAAAGTAATCGGAATCCCTGACATCAAAATCATCGTCTCTAAACGATGCATAACCTCCTGCGGAGTATTAGCATGAATCACAGAAAGCGCGCCATTATGACCAGAGCTCATCGCTTGCAACATATCTAAAGCCTCCGCACTTCTAATTTCACCTAAAATTATTCTCTGTGGACGCATACGCAAAGTATTACGAAAAAGATCACGGATAGAAATCTCACCCTTGCCCTCAATATTAGCTGGTTTAGTTTCTAGCCTAACCACATGGTCCTGAGCTAAATGTAGTTCAGCAGTATCTTCAATAGTAATCGTACGTTCATCATTAGCAATATATCCAGAGAGCACTCCTACCGTAGTGGTTTTACCAGAACCCGTGGCACCGGCAAAAATAATATTTATTTTAGCTCTAATGCAAGCCACGAGAAAATCGGCCATCTTACGGTTCATCGTTCCTAAATCAATCAAATCTTCAACTTTAATAATTTTTCGCAAAAATTTTCGAATAGTTATCGTTGGACCATCTAAAGCTAGCGGCGGAATAATAATATTAACTCGCGAACCATCTGGCAGACAAACATCCGCATAAGGCACTGTCTCATCAACTCTTCTTCTAGTCGGTGATAAAATTTTCTGAATAACATACATCAACTGTTGATCACTATCAAACTTCATATCCGTTAATTCTTTTTTTCCGTATTTTTCCACATACACCTTACTAGCACCATTAATCATAATTTCCGTAACATCCGGATCCATCATTAATTTTTCAATTGGGCCAAATCCGGAGATCTCATCCACCAGCTCATTAATGATGTTATCCCGATCCTGATCTTTAAGTGCACCGCGCGGCTGACTTAAAATACCCTCTAAAATTTTACGCACCACCGCTGCCACTTCAGTTTTATTACTGGTCCCTTTAAATAAAATACTGCTGTACTTAGCAATAAAATCTTCGCGTATCCTATTTTTTAGCGTTTGCTGAGCCATATTATCTCCTTGCCCGCAATTGGGCGACCTTAATTTCTCCTAACAAAACTTTTACACAATCTTTAGCTAATATTTTTTTTACAATTTTACCGTGAGAAAACAAAATACCTGAATCCTTACCAAAAGCTACGCCTAAATCTGCCTCTTTTGCCTCTCCCGGACCGTTAACTACACAACCCATCACTGCTACTTCTAGAGGTTTTTTAAGTTTTTTATATTCTTTAGCCGTTAATTTATCTTCTAGATTCTTAACAATATTAATCAAATTAACTTCACAGCGCCCGCAGGTAGGACAACTAATTATTCTAATACTAGATTCAAATAACCCTAATGATTCTAAAATACATTTTGCCGCCCTAATCTCTTCCTGCGGCTTATCCGTAAGCGACACCCTTATTGTATCACCAATCCCATCTAATAGCAAAGCTCCGATCGCCACACTAGATTTTACCACACCGTTATAAGTAGAGCCAGTAGCAGTTAAGCCCAAATGCAAAGGATAGCTGCACACCTTAGCTACTTTACGATAAGCTTCTACTGTATCTAAAACATTGTTGGCTTTAAGCGAAATTACAATTTTATCAAATTTAAGCTTCTCAATTCTGTGTACATAATCCATACACGAAGCCACCAATCGGTCAGTCATCGCTGACTTTCTTGCACCAATTTCTTTTACCGAACCACTGTTAAGCCCAATGCGCAAAGGAATCTTGGCTGACTTTAAAGCACTAACCACCGCCTTAATCTCTTTAGTTTTATCAATATTCCCCGGATTAAGTCTAATTTTATCAGCACCATTTTCAATCGCCGCAAGTGCTAACTTATAAGAAAAATGAATATCCGCCACCAACGGTAATTTAACTTGAGCTTTAATCTTTTTTATTGCTAAAGCATCCGCAGGATCTTTAACTGCTAAGCGCACAATCTGACAACCCGCCGCTTCTAATTGCTTAATCTGTTGCACAACACTATCTACATGGGAACTCTTAACCTTAGTCATCGATTGAATAGCAATCGGATGATCACCGCCAATTAAAAGATCTCCAATTTTAATTACTTTTGATTTCCTTCTTTTAATTTCCATATTATTTAGAGATTAATTTGCTCAATTTATCTCCATAAAGTCGAACGATATCGTTATAAGTTACAAATACCGCTAAGCTAATAATTAAAGTAAAACCCACATTATTAACGATCTCTTCGGTTTTAATTCCTAAGGCTTTTTTTCTTAATTTTTCTAAACCTAATAGAAATAAGTGCCCACCATCTAATATTGGTAAGGGTAAAAGATTAAAGATCGCTAAACTTACACTCAGAATAGCAATCAAATGCATTAACGCAATCAACCCTAACTTAGCCGCATTAGAGGTAATAAAATATATCCCTAAAGGGCCAGTCATAGAATCACGCATCGACATCTTTCCGCTGACCAATCTCCACAACCCCTGATAAGTAAGTACCGTTAAATTTAAAACTTTTCTAAAACTGAAATAAGCAGATTTAAATAAACCGTATTTAACCTCGACAATCTCATCAAAAGGAGTAATTCCAATAATTCCTAAAGCACGTTTCTTGCCAGATTGATCATCAACTACTTTATCTTTAATTGGAATTTTAAAGATTAACTCCTGATTGCCGCGTAATACAGTCACTGTAACGCTATCCTTTGTTTTTCTTTCTTGAATCTGTCGCTGCAGATCTTCCCAAAGATCTATTTTTTTATCCTCAACTGCGATAATTTTATCAGCAACTTGCAAACCGGCGATCTTGGCTCCATATCCATCAATTAAGCCACCAACTTTTGCAGTCAAAGTAGGATAACCAATTAAAAATATTGACCAGAAAAATAAAAAACCTAAAAGATAATTTAAAAATGGCCCGCAAAAAATAATCCAAAATCTACTGCCACAACTTTTAGAAAGATATTCATCAGGCGCCCCTTTATACTCTGCTTGACTGTCACCAGCCATCTTGACATAACCACCCAAAGGGATCAAACTTAAACTATATTCAGTATCCCCTTTTTTCTTTTTAAAGATCTGCGGACCAAACCCTAAAGAAAACTGCTCAACGCGCACCCCACTAATGCGTGCGGCCATAAAATGTCCAAACTCATGCACGATAATTAGTAAACTTAAAATTAAAATAAAAATAATTATTGCCATCATTTTCTAATTAAGGTTAGCCACTAATACGCATAACTTCGTCTCTAGCCCAAAGATCTGCAGCCATAATCTCGGTAAGATTAGGATTAGTTATTTTTGTATGAGCCCGCATTACCTTCTCCACTATTTTAGGTATAGTTAAAAAATTTATCTCTCTATTCAAAAAACGATTAACACTTTCTTCATTAGCCGCATTTAAAACCGCAGGCATCGTACCTAAATCCTTGGCCGCCTGATAAGCTAATCTTAATGATGGAAACTTCTTAAAATCAGGTTTTTCAAAATGTAATTTACTTAAACGATAAAAATCAATACCAACCAAAGTATTAGGCAATCGCACAGGATAAGATAAAGCATATTGAATAGGAATACGCATATCCGTCACCGAAAGCTGCGCCATAATCACTCCATCATTAAATTCTACCATTGAATGAATTAAAGCTTCCGGATGCACCAACACTTTAATCTTTTCAACTTCTAGATTAAACAAGAACATCGCTTCCAACAACTCCAAACCTTTATTCATTAAAGTTGCCGAATCAACAGTAATCTTTTTCCCCATCTTCCAACGCGGATGCGCTAATACTTTTTCAATACTTACCTGTTTAAATTTATCTGCCGGGATTTTTCTTAATGAACCTCCGGAAGCAGTTAAATAAACTCTTCTGACATCCGCACTCTTTGCCCCTAATAAACCTTGCCAAATTGCCGACTGCTCACTATCTACCGGCAAAATTTTAACTTTATGCTTACTAGCCAGACACATAATAATCGGCCCGGCCATCACTAAAGCCTCTTTATTTGCTAAAGCAATATCTTTACCGTTTTTAATTGCTGTAATTAAAGGTTTTAACGCCGCCGAACCAGAGATAGCAAACATAATCTGTTGAATCTCTTTATCCGCAACTAGCTCTTCTAATCCTTCATCCCCAGATAAAATCTTTACCTTTGAACCAATTTGCTTCTTTAACTGCTGCGCAGCTAATTTATCTCTCACACAAACCAAACGCGGTTTAAACTCAACAATCTGCTGTTTTAATTTTATAATATCGCAATTGACACTTAGAGCCACTACCTTAAATTGTTTAGGAAGATTTCTAGCTACCGCAAGCGTACTTTGCCCGATAGAACCACTAGACCCTAAAATCGCAATCTTTTTCATTATTTTATAACCGCACTAAGATAGAAATAAAATACCGGAGCAGTAAACAACAAACTATCGATTTCATCTAAAACCCCACCCATCCCTGGGAATACACTACCAGAATCCTTAACCTGACAATCTCTTTTTAATAAAGACTCCGAAAGATCCCCTAATTGTCCTAAAACGCCAAAACAAATTGCCAATATAAATAATTCACCATAACTAAAAGGTAAAAACGATTTACTGGCAAAAGCTCCCAAGACATTAAAAGCTAAACCGCCAAGCGATCCTTCCACAGTTTTATGAGGACTAATGCGCGGAATCAAAAGGTGCTTGCCCCACTTGCTGCCGACTAGATAAGCGCCAATATCGCCAAATTTTGTAATCAACAACAAACCCGCTAACAAACCCAATCCTTGCGGCAGATATCTAATCTTAATTAAAAAACTAAAAAACCAAGAAACATAAAGAATGCCAAAAAGCGTGGTGGAGATATCCACAATTACTCCCTGATTATCCCGACGCTTAAACTGCATTAAAATTAAAAAAACTAAAGCCAAAACAATAAATAACAACTCCCAACTTTTGGTTGGCTCAAATCTAAACATAATCGACAAAGGAATAATTGCCCCCATGCCAATGCCAAAATACTTATAAATCTTAATCCCCTTTTTTTCAAGCATCTGAAAATATTCATAAAGCCCACCGATAATAAAAAGGGTAACAATTAATGCGCACAGCCAATCAAAAAAGATTACTACGCAAATTAAGCTAATTAACACAATCGAACTAATTATTCTTTTAATGAGCATCTAGGCCCCCAAACCGTCTCTCTCTTTTTTGATACTCTTTAATCGCCTCTTTTAATTCCGTAATCCCAAAATCCGGCCAATTCTTCGATGTAAAATAAAACTCAGCATAAGACAACTGCCAAAGTAAAAAATTACTGATGCGCATTTCATTGCTAGTGCGAATTAAAAGATCTGGATCAGTTAAACTAGCCTGATAAAAATAACTGCGAAACTTCTTTTCATCCAAACTTTCGCAAACGATCTTTTTAGCTAATACATCTTTGGCAAATTTTTTTGCCGCATCCACAATCTCTTGACGACCTCCATAATTTAAGGCCAACACCACTTTTAAACCGGTATTATCCTTAGTCATCTCCTGCGCCTGCTTAATCTTTTCCTGTAAATATCTAGGAATAGGATTACCTCGGCCAATGGCTAAAAAACGCACATTATTTTTATTAAACTCACTAATTT
The DNA here is from genome assembly GCA_041650295.1 of Candidatus Omnitrophota bacterium. Classification (GTDB taxonomy): domain Bacteria; phylum Omnitrophota; class Gorgyraeia; order Gygaellales; family Profunditerraquicolaceae; genus UBA6249. Next base: position 171,962 of record JBAZLM010000002.1, on the reverse strand, counting down.
CTTTGGTTAAAAAATTATCCAGATAGCGCATTAAAACGGAGATCTCATTCTTAGGACGACTCCAATTCTCCGTTGAAAAAGCAAAGAAAGTAATTGTTTGAATACCTAATTCAAAAGCGCCGCGAATAATTTCTTTAACCCGGGCTACACCTTCTCTGTGCCCAGCAGTACGCGCTAAACCTTTTTGCTTTGCCCAGCGACCATTACCATCCATAATAAAAGCGACATGCTTAGGGGCTGTTAAATTATTCGCCATGTTATTGATGGAGTTGATAATTTATCTCAGGAAAAATATTATCTTTATATTCAATATCCGCCAGCCACTGCTCATCAAGGTGACCAGACTTAACATCTGCATAAATACGATTAAACCTTAAAAGATGATCCTTAGTACGGGCAATTGCATAACTAGTATGCGTTCCTGTACCTAAAATAAAAGCCCAGTCTGAGCTTTGTGCCAACAACAATTCACGTAAAGCTTGATTTAACGCTCGACATTGCAACCCACCGGCTTGCGGAAAACTCTTTGCTAATTCACTCATGCGTTCTGAAGCTACATGTAAATGACGATAGATCCAGTCATTAGTTCCCTGTAGCCACATCTCCGAATAACCTTTATAACCCCAACTAGAAAATGACGGAGTGACCACCTGATTACGCGGATTAGAAAGCAGGTATTCAGACGGAGTAATCATGGCAATTTCTTGTTGATCACAGGCCACTTTGCGGAATAAGAAATCTAGCCACATCGGCCCTTCATACCACCAGTGTCCAAAAAGTTCCGCATCATACGGAGAAACAATAATCGGAGCCTTACCCATTAGTTCATTTAAATAACCAGCCTGCTTCTGACGATTAAACATAAAGTTGCCAGCATGATCGGCAGCGCGCTCTTGCGCCCATTCCGGCACATAAGGCTCTTTATTATTTCCGGTTCCAGTAATCCGGTAATATTTTATTCCGGTATTAATACGCACACCATCGGGATGAATATACGGTTTAATATAATCAAACTCTAAATCAAACCCAACATCTCGATAAAATTCCCGATAATTATAATCTCCCGGATACCCTTCGATTGAGCTCCAAACTTGTTTTGATGACTCTAAATCACGACCAAAAGCCGCTACTCCGCTACCCTTACAATAAACCGGAGCAAAAACTCCGTATTTAGGACGTGGAGTAGCATGTAAAATACCATGCGAATCTGTAAAGAAGTAACTGATTCCGGCTTCCTTAAGTATCGCATCATGGCCCGGATGATAACCACACTCCGGCATCCAAATGCCTCGCGGTCTTCTGCCAAAAACACTCTGATAGTGATCCGCAGCTACTTTAACCTGAGCCCGTACTGAATCTCGGCAAACATCCATTAACGGAAGAAATCCGTGTGTGGCCCCGCAAGTAATTATCTCTAGTTTTCCTAAGTCTTGAAACTTTTTAAAAGCATGAACTAAATTACAATTATATCTTTTAAAGGTATCGCGAGCATGTGAAAAACGATCAAAATACATCAAGGCTAGTTTTTTAAAATCCGGCTGCCATTTTGTCCTTTCCACTTCCTTACCCGCTAATTCTATGACTTTATTAATATGCTTCAAATATCGCTCCTGCAATAAAGGATCAGCAAGCATAGAGATGAGCGTAGGACTCAGAGTCATAGTAATGCGAAAATCAATTCCGTCATTAACTAATCCCTGAAAAACAGAGATCAACGGAACATAAGTTTCCGTAATCGCCTCATAAAGCCAATCTTCTTCTAGAAAATTTTCATGCTCCGGATGGCGCACGAAAGGCAAGTGGCCGTGCAAAACTAAGCAAAGGTATCCTTTAGTCATATTTTATTTGGTTTCTCGAGTAACGATTGGAGTAATTGTGCGCTCTTCTAATTTATCCGAAGAGACCGCTTTCACGGGAATTATCTGCTTTCCATCTGGTAAATAATAACGTAGTGTAAAGGTACCATCTGATCTTAATTTAATCGGCACCCCTTGTACCATCACTTTAGCATCGGGTTCGGTTGAGCCATAAACAATTAATTCACAATCAACCTTTAACCAAAAACTTCTCTCTTTAATCTCTTTTTTCACCGGACTAGAAGATAACCCTGAACTAAACAATCCTTGCTTAATCCGTTCCTGCCAGGCACCTCCCACTGGAGAACTCTTTCCTAAACCAAAGCCCATTCCATAAAGACGAGCAAAGATCTCTTCCGGAATCATCCATTCTTCATCGGTAACTGGCGACGGTCCATCTAAAGGAGTCTGCACCACATTAGAACGTAAAATCGTAATAAATCTTCCATCAGACAACATCAATCCTAAATCAACGCACCAAGCTCTACCCGGACCAGCATCGATATACCAGCTATTAGCAAAATCATTAATCGCAATATCAAAGAATCGATTAGCGTTAGTTCCGTTAAATATAATATTGGTAACATCATAAACCCTTAAAACTCTGCGCGCTTTATTAAACTCCTGACCAAACTTTGATTTTAATCCTTCTATGGTTACAAACTTTACTTCCCAATACGTATGTAACCAATGTGGGTCGCGCACCTGCAGAACAATTTTATCTTGATCATAAATATCAGGTAACTCTTGAGGAAAAGTATTTACCACGCAAGCATTTTGTGCGTGAGAAAATTTTGTATTAGCAATAGCCGTTTCCTGAAAGATCGCCGCATTTTTATTTGACTGTTGATCTATCTTAACTATTTTAGGTTGCTTTTTAAATAACGATTTCAACATAGCGGTAATTTTAGAAAACCACTGCATTAATAGCGCTATAATTTTTTTAAATATCTTCATACTTGCCTCCCCTCAATAAAAAAAGGGAATCTCTCCCCTTTTTTTTAAAACTTACCCTTGCTCTTTAACCTCCTTAATTCATTTTTTAGATTTCTTAGCAACGGCTGATGCTTCCTTCAAGTTTTGTTCTAAAGTATCTTTAAGTTTAGTTAATTTATCTAGATCTTCTTTTAAGCTTTGATTAACCAACTGCTCCTGTACTAAAGCTTTTTTAGTCGTCTCCAAAGTAACTTTTAGCTCTTGCGCTTCATTTTCTTTAGCCTTAGCTTTTTCTTCTAACGATGATTTATCTTGAGCAAATTTGCTCATCCGCTCTTCTAATGCTAAGCGCATCGCCATCTCTTTATCACGAGCTGATTTTTGACGAAGAGAGCTATTACAAGAACTAAGTGTGCTAAAGAAAAATATTACCGATAACACAGCTAAAATTAAAACTAAGCGATTCCTCAAAGTTTCATCCATAGTTAATTACTACCTGCCCACGAGCAGGACCATTCAAATTCAGAACTATTTAAGATTCTCTTCTTGAGAATTTTCTTCAATATTCTTAGGTACGGAAGTAACTACAGAATCACCTTTAACTTTAGTAACGTTAGGTAAGATCACTATCTCTACTCGGCGATTTTGCTTACGGCCATCTTTCGTGTCATTAGTAGCTACTGGACGATACTCACCGTAACCAATCGCAGATAAACGCTCCGGGGAAATTCCTTGATCACTCACTAAATAATGTACTACGCTTAAAGCACGCGCTGTAGAAAGCTCCCAGTTAGATTTCCAACCAGAATGTTTAATCGGTGTATTATCGGTATGACCTTCAATTCCTACGCTAAATTGTGCCATATTATCTTTTAAAACTGCCGATACTTTATCTAATAAAGGATAAGCTTCAGATCTAATTTTAGCTTTCCCAGAATCAAAGATCAGGTCTCCGACTACAGTAATGACTAAGCCTTTCTCCATCATCTGCAGCTTAATCTGTTTATCGTTAATCTCTTGGCCAAATTTTTGCTCTAATAAGCTCTTTTGACGCAAAAGTTCATCCAATTGATTATTTAATTCTTCAATTTTTTGGGCGTCAGAGCGTTTCCCACTTTGGAAGATAAAGGTACAACCGGCCAAAGAAAAACTTAAGAATAAGACAAATGCAATTTTTAAGTAATTATTTTTCATTTAACTCTCCTTTTTTGATTGAAATCTGAATATAACACAACCATCTATTGCAGTCAAGTGTTTTGTCTTCAACCACTTAGATAATAATTGTATCTTTTCTAGCCGAACCTATCGAAACCATAGTAATCTTAGCTTTAAGCAGTTGCTGCAGCTCCAAAAGATAAGCCTTAGCATTAGGATGCAACTCTTTAAATGACTTAGGTTTATTCTCCTGATTTGGCCAACCGGCCATCTCCTTATAAATTGGAGTAGCACAACTTAAAACTTCAAAATCTGAAGGAAAATCTTTAATAATCTTACCCTTATACTTATAAGCCGTACAAATCTTAATTTTATCTAAACCATCTAAAACATCCATCTTCATAATTGCCAGTTCACTAATTCCATTTAACATTACCGACTGTCGTGCAATTACCGCATCAAACCAACCGCAACGACGCGGCCTACCGGTAGTCGAACCAAATTCATTCCCCTTATCACGCATAAAACTGCCAAAATCAGGAGCAAACTCCGTAGGAAACGGACCTTCGCCTACGCGAGTAGTATAAGCCTTGCAAACTCCAATCACTTTATCAATCTTAACCGGAGAGATTCCCGTGCCAATACAAGCTCCACCAGAAGTAGCCGAAGATGAAGTAACAAAAGGATAGGTTCCAAAATCAATATCTAAAAATGTTCCCTGTGCTCCCTCTAAGAGAATATCTTTCTTTTGATCGCAGGCGTTATTTAACAATATTGCCGTATCCGCTAAGTAAGGCGCAAACAATTTTCCAAATCCCAAATACTGACGATAAATTTTTTCAAAACTAAAACCTGGATGCTGATAAACTTTCTTAAAAATCTCATTTTTCTCTTTTAAATTATCTTTTAATTTCTCTCTTAATACCGCTGGATTTAACAGATCCACCATGCGAATACCACAACGATTAATTTTATCTGCATAACAAGGGCCAATCCCGCGGCCAGTAGTACCGATCTTATTTTTTCTTTTGGTCTCTCGCAAAAGATCTAAATTTTTATGATACGGCATAATTAAATGCGCCAAAGTAGAAATTTTAAAACGTTTCTTAAAATCAATTTTATTTTTAGTTAAACCATCTAGTTCGTGTAATAAAACTTGTGGATCAATTACCACACCATTGCCAATACAACAAATTTTGCCAGAATGTAATATCCCCGACGGAATAAGATGAAAGATATACTCTTTGTCTCCTACCACCACCGTATGACCAGCATTATTACCGCCTTGATAACGCACAATATAATCAACTTTCTGAGAAATAAAATCAATTACTTTACCCTTACCCTCATCACCCCATTGCATTCCAACCAAAACTATATTCATTATTTTTTCCTTTAGTTAACTTGATTAAATAATTACTTACGGAGTCATCGTAAAAATTTTATGCGCAATATCTGGATACTTAGCAATAAAATTTAGCTCATCATCTACCAATGGCCTTTGATTATGCACATTAGCATAGCGAACCAGCTCTAAAATACGCGTCGCCTGCGCATCATCTTTAAAAGCCACTTCTAATTTTTCATAAACATTGCGAAAGCCCTTAATTCCAGAGTATTCTCCAGCCGTAATCTTTCTACCAGTTTCAATTATCTCTGGCTCCCCACGGCCTAACTCTTCATAATCATAAAGTTCATAATTACGTCTATCTTTTAAGGCGCCGTCAGCATGAATTCCGGATTCATGCGCAAAAGCATTAGCTCCCACACCGGGTTGATTTATCGGAATCGGTACACCAAAAGCATAAGAAGCATATTTGCAAATCTTCCAAGCCATCTTTAAATCTACTTTTTCATCCAAATGATAATCTTGCATACCTTGGCCATGTTTAATTGCTAAAATTACGGAAACCAAATCAGCATTTCCTGCACGCTCTCCCATACCATTAACACAAGTGTTAATATAAGAATCTACTCCAGCATCACTAGCCGCCTTAGCCCCAGCAATAGAATTGGCAACAACTAAACCTAAATCATTATGACAGTGCACTTCAATAGGTAGTTTTACTGCTTGCGCTAATAATTTAATCCGTTCATAAATACTAAAAGGAGTATCGCAGCCTAAAGTATCACAATAACGAATTCTAGCTGCTCCTGCCTCTTTGGCTTTTAACGCAAACTCAATTAAATAATCAATCTTAGTACGCGAAGCATCTTCAGCATTTACCCCAATAGATTCAGCACCTAATTTTTTCGCTTCAAGCACCGCCTCCTGCATCTCAGCAATAATTGATTGGTGATCAAGTTTACCTTTAAATTTATGCACAATCATCTGATCACTAGTAGAAATTGAAAGGTTTAAATATTTTAATTGCGGCACTAATTTAAAAGCAGTCTTAACATCATCTTTAGTCGCCCTCAACCATCCACTTAACCAAATTCTAGAAAAACCACCTAATTTAACTAACTCCAGATTGGCATTTAAATAATTAGTCTCATGACGGGTTAAGGGAAAACCAAACTCCGATTGATAAACACCCATCCGATCAAGATACCAGTTAATCATTGTCTTCTGTAATTTAGAAAGACAGATCCGTGAAGTCTGTACACCATCACGATTAGTTACATCCAATAAATAAATTGTTGGTTTATGCGCCATAATTATTTAATCCTGGTTCAATTACCAAGGATCCTCCGTTAATTTTTTATTATCTTCTTAAGCCCTTGTTTAGTTACTTTACCTTGAGTAGAAAATACTTCTCGATTATGTAAAAGATATGTCGGGCCAAACATAATTTTAAGTTCTTTATTTAAACTAATATTTTCTTTTAATAGTTCTTCACCTTGAGAACCTCTAGCACAACTCTTAATTCTAGATGCATCTAAATCTCCCAGACAGTCTTCCCAATAAGCACTATGAATATTCTTAGAACGACAGATCAAATAATCCCAAAACTTTTGCGGATAATATTTCGCCACACAAACCCCGCGCAAATCTTCTTCAACTTCGGCTACACCATTTTTTGCTTCAAATCCTTTATCGGTTTGAATAGCCAAAAAATGTAAGGTTGTTTTAAACTCTTTGGTCGCCTCTAATACCCCAGTCGCATCTTTTTCATATATACTTAAAAACAGATCAAAAGCAGAATTCTTAAGTGGTCGATCAAAAAAATAAGAGATCCCGGTTTTTTGTAATTTTAATAGATAACGATCTTGAACTAACGATAAATCATCTTTAATCCCGTAAAAATTTTCATCTTTAGCTACTTCCTTACCAAAGAGATAAGCCGGTAAACCCGGAATAGATAAATCCTTAATTAATTTTTTTGCCGAAGGGTCAGGATAATAAAAATATTTAGTAATTACCCCAGGAAATTTTTTCTTTAACGCATTTACTACTTCCTCGGAATTACAGATAGAACAATCTTTAGCCGTAACTACCCATAAATTAATTTTATTTGGTACTTTAAATGAACAGCTAGCAGTTAACTTACCGGGATTCTGACAACTTCCGGTTAACCCTTTATCTTTACAATTAACATCAGAATAACAGCTAGGTAAAATAGCTTTGATCTCTTCATGATCAACGTACTTATCCGATAAACGTATTTCATCCAACTTACAATTAATCAAATGACCATTATTAATCTCTAAAATTAATCTTCCTAGCTTGCGAGCCTGCCAACTCGGACGCAAAAAGAAAGTTGAGCCAATTTTAGTCAAAGACTCATCTTTTAAAGGATTTTGTCCAATAAAAACAATATCAATACCTTTGACTTCAGCAACTAATTTCAAATCTTCCTGTTCACCCAAAGTACTTAAAAGAACAATTACCGCAACACCCTCATTTTTTAATTGCTTAACAAGTTCGGCAATTTTTCTAGGTTCACTAATATTTATCCCCTCTGCTTTCTGACGCACAGATAAACCAGTTAGCCCGATAATCCCAACCTTAACCCCGTTAACATCTTTAATTATATAGGGAGATACGTTTTCTGCCTCTAGATTAGCACTCAGATAAACCGGATTATTTTTTTTAGCATTTTTTAAAAAGAACTCTTTACCAAAATTAAATTCATCCGAGCCTATCGCTACCGCATCGTATTTCATTAACTCCATCGACTGATAATTAACTTGCGAACGCGCCATATCCAACTGCGTGTTCTGGGTATATTCGTCCATCAAACCACTAGCCGTGAAATTACCACAATCCAAAAGTAAAAGCTGCGGATCTTTTCTTCTTAACTCCTGCACTAAACTAGCTCGACGCGCAATTCCACCGTCAACTTGCACTGGACAACTACATGGATAAAGCATAGCATGCGTTTGGCCAGTATAAAGAATAGTTATATTCTTAGCATGCAAACTAGTAGCAGTTAAACCTAAAAGACTTAGAAATAGTACTGCGATTTTAATTTTTTTCAAGTCGAATTACCTTTACCGTTACAATATTTTCTAATTGTTTTATTTTATCTTGGAGCTCTGCAGTTACCTGCTTATCTACGCTCCAAACACTAATCGCTTTATCGCCGGGTTTATTGCGCCCCAAAGCCATCGCCGCAATATTAATACTATTCTTAGCCATCAATGTCCCTAAATTTCCAATTAAACCTGGCTTATCTAAATTACGAATAAAAATCATCTCCCCAATCGGATATAAGTCTAAATAATAATCGTCGATCTTAACAATTCTAGGCTGTTTATTTGCCGAAAGTGTCCCCATAATCGACTTAGTTTCTTTATCGGTTTTAATCTCTAATTGGATAAGATTAACAAATTCACCTTCTTGCCCGGATTTTGACTCAAGTAACTTTATTCCTCTTTCCTTAAGTAAAGATAAACCATTCACAAAATTCACGGTATCTTTTAATATTGGAGTCAACATCCCTTTAACCAAAGCCATGGTTACCGGACTTAAATTATATTTAGTAATCTGTCCGCTATAACTAATCGTTAATTCTAAAATCTTCCCTCCACCAATTGTGCGGCAAACATTCCTAATTTTTCCGCTAAATTAATATAAGGATTTAAAGTATTGCAACTCTCTGCATCTAAACAAGGATAATTGGCGGCGTTACGAATTCCTTTACCTAAAAGTGCATCCCGCACAATTTCAGCTACTTCGATGGCCACATTAACCTGTGCCTCTTCCGTCGACGCACCCAAATGTGGAGTAGTAATCACATTATCTAATTTTAAAAGTTCACTCTCTGCAGAAAGCGGTTCATTTTCGAAAACATCCATCGCTGCACCAGCCACTTTACCCTCTTTAACCGCTTTGGCTAAAGCCACTTCATCGATAATTCCACCGCGAGCACAATTAATCATGCGCACACCTTTTTTCATCATCCCAAACTGTGCATCCGAAATCATATGTCGAGTCTCGTCAGTCAAAGGAGTATGTACCGTGATATAATCGGATTCCTGCAATACTTTTTTTAATTCAGCAATCTCTACTCCAATATCTTCAGCTACTTGCTTAGATAAGAAAGGATCAAAAGCTAAAACTTTCATCCCAAATGATTTAGCACGCTTGGCAACCTCTGAACCGATTCTGCCAAATCCCACAATACCTAAAACTTTACTATATAGCTCTACTCCCATAAACTTAGAACGTTTCCACTCTCCTTTTTTCATGGAAGAATTTGCCTGAGGAATACTACGTGACAAAGCTAAAATCATACTAAAGGTATGTTCGGCAGTAGAAATGGTATTTCCCGCCGGAGTATTCATCACAATAATCCCCTTAGCGGTTGCCGCCTCTAAATCCACGTTATCTAAACCCACACCGGCTCGACCAATAACTTTTAATTTTTTAGCTGCCTCAATAATTTCTTTAGTCACTTTAGTGGCACTGCGCACCACCAAAGCATCATAATCTTTAATAATTTCTTTTAAAGCATCTGGCTTTAAATCTGTTTTGACATCCACGGTCAACTCTTTAGAATCTTTAAATACTTTTAATCCTTCTTCACTTAATGCATCGCTAATCAAAACTTTAATCATCTTAGTTCCCCTTAATTATAATTATTGAAGAAATATTGCTTGCGCAGCGGCAACCCCAGCACCTAGCGTAAACTTATAACCCATTTGCGTTAAAACTTTTTCTAAACAAGCTAAACCAGTAATAATATCACTTTCAGTAATATAACCCATATGCGCAATACGAATAACTTTACCCTTTAAAACATCCTGACCTCCAGCAATAGTTACTCCATAGGTATCACGCATAGTCTTCACTAATTTTTCACCATCAACACCTGCAGGCATCCTAATTGCCGTAACGCCATTGGAAGCTGCCGTCGGGGCAAATAGTTCTAGTCCTAAAGCTTTAGCGGCAGCTCGAGTAGCCATAGCCATAGTCTTGTGACGTTTGAAAATATATTCTAAGCCATCTTTTTGCATCAATTTTAAAGCTTCATTTAAAGCATCGATTAAAGTAATCGCCGAAGTAAATGGCGTATCATTTTTATCAATCGCTTTTTTAGCTTTTCTTAAATCTAAATAGTAGCGACCAGTTTTAGAAGCCTCAACCAATTTCCAGGCTTTTGCTCCCACGGTAATAAAACCTAATCCCGGAGGTAACATTAACCCTTTTTGAGATCCGGCAACTACCACATCAACTCCCCAGGCATCAGTTTTTAAATCTACAGCGCCGAGTCCGCTAATTGCATCTACAGCTAAAACTGCGGAAGTTTGCTTAACTACCGAAGCAATCGCTTCTACATCATTATCCACGCCCGTAGAAGTTTCACATAAAGTTATAAATACCACCTTGATCTGCGGATTAGCTTTTAATCTTTTAGCAATTTCATCCGGGCTTACTGATTTGCCCCACTCTACATCCAGAACTTCAGCATTAATTCCATAAGCCTTGCAAAGTTCCGTCCATCTTTCGCCAAATTTTCCACCCTGTACCACTAAAGCGGTATCCCCAGCTGAAAGCAAATTAATCACTGCTGCTTCCATTGCCCCTGTACCTGAAGAAGAAATAATAAAAACGTCATTGGCAGTTTGAAAAGCCCATTTTAATCCAGCAGTAGCTTCTTTTAAAATCTCTTGAAACTGCGGCGTCCGGTGATGAATAATCGGCTTAGCCATAGTTAAACTAATTTGCGGTGGTAAAGGAGTAGGACCAGGTGTTAACAAATATTCTTTTCTCATCTTATTCTCTCTCTTTCTATTAAGTTATAAATATTGGATTGAATCAAAACAACTTGTTTTGTTTTACTGTATAGGTTATAGTCTTACCTGTTTTTTTTGGTTTCCGGCAAGATTACCTCATCCACCAAACCATAATCCTTAGATTCTTGAGCCGACATAAAATAATCGCGATCCGTATCTTTTTGTATTTTTTCTAATGACTGACCGGTATGTCGCATTAAAATCTCGTTGAGTCGATCACGAAGTTTTAAAATTTCCTTGGCTTGAATTGAGATATCCGCCGCCGCACCTTGTACGCCACCCCAAGGTTGATGAATCATCACCCGAGAGTTGGGCAAAACAAAACGCTTTCCTTTAGTCCCCGCAGATAATAAAACTGCCCCCATACTTGCAGCTTGGCCGACACAATAAGTGGCTACATCACACTTTATAAATTGCATCGTATCATAAATAGCTAAACCTGCAGTCACTGAACCCCCAGGAGAATTAATATAAACATTAATATCCTTGTCCTTATCTTCCATCTGTAAAAAAAGTAGCTGCGCAATCACTAAATTAGCTACATAATCATCAATCGGAGTGCCGATGAATAAGATGCGATCTTTTAAGAGACGCGAATAAATATCATAAGCCCGCTCAAAACCCCGGGGAGTTTGTTCAATAACCATTGGAACAAAATTTTGCATTCTAGTTTCTATTTTAGTTTCCATTTTTCTCCTCCGTTTTTAAGCAGTCTCCTGCCAATCCGCTTCTTTTAATAAAAATTCTATGACCTTGCGTGGCATATGATCATCAATAGCTATATTTTCTTTTTTGGCAATTTGCGATAAGACCAAATACACTTTAACTTGTTTTTTGGCTTCTGGCTCGATCCCTTCTAATAATAATTTCTCCTGCTCATCAATTTTTTCCCGAGGGATTCCTTTCATTGCCAAATCAATTTTAGACTGGCGTAACATATCTTGAGTTTGTCGCTCCACTAAACTTTGCGGAACTTTAAACTCTAAACCTTTCATAATATTTTCAATCAATTCATTTTCAATGCGTGCCCGTTCTTGATTTTCTTTAGTGATAAAAATCTGTCGCTCTACGGCCTTCTCTAGTTCCGCGAAATTAGGATAACCTAAAGAACGGCTAAACTTATCATCTAAAGCTTCTGCTTTGCGCGCTTCTTTAACCGAATCAATCTGTCTTTTAATTTCATCTGCAGTCACCGAAACCGTTTTAAAAGTAATCTTTTGATTCTTATAATTTTTAAGCGCAATTTCCGGAGTCACCTCTACCACTGCTTTAAAAGAAAGATTACTGCGATCTAGCTTTACATCAGTAATCTGAGGAAGCTCAATCACGTCTAATTTTTCCGCATTAATTGCCTGATTATAAACATCTGGAACCAACTCTTTTAAAACCTGCTCGTGGACATGTGCTGCATAGTGTTTTTCTAAAAGATCCCGCGGAGCTTTACCCGGACGAAAACCCGGAACTTTTGCTTCTTTTGCAATTTGGGCAAAAACTTCTTCGAATTTATTTTTTACCTGTTCACCGGCTACCACTACATTAATTTCACACTTTGTTTGATCTAACTTCTTAACTTCGGTTTTCATTTGTTCCCTTTCTTAACATTCGATAATACCCACTCAAAGCCGTATAAAAATTTTCTAAAATTTTTATACGTTGGTGGGTATGAGTTCGGGCAGATAACTTATGTCGCGCTAAGCGCTCCATAAGTTATGCCCTCACTCACATTCGAAATTTTTCACCCAAATAAACCTGACGCGCTTGAGGATGATTAATCAAGTCATGCGCCGTGCCAGCAATTAATATTGATCCGTCAGAAATCAAATAAGCCCGGTCAGTAATCGAGAGAGTTTCCCGTACATTGTGATCGGTCAATAAAATACCTAGCCCTTTTGCTTTTAATTCTTTAATAATTTCTTGCGCTTCGTTGACCACAATCGGATCAATCCCGGAAAACGGTTCATCCAAAAGAATAAACGAAGGATTAGTCACTAAAGCGCGCGTTATCTCCAGACGTCTTCGCTCGCCACCACTAAGCGTATAAGCTTTATTTTTTGCCAGATGCGCAATATTTAACTCTTCTAACAAGGAAGCCAACCTACGCTTACGCTGAGTTCGACTTAATGGCAAAGTCTCTAAAATTGCATTGATATTTTCTTCTACCGTTAATTTACGAAAAATAGAAGCCTCTTGTGAAAGATAGCCGATCCCAAAACGCGCACGTTCATGAATAGGCAGTCTAGTAATATCGTGATTATCAAAAACAATTGTCCCCTTATTCGGAGGCACAATTCCTACAATCATATAAAAAGTTGTAGTTTTACCAGCGCCGTTTGGCCCCAATAACCCCACAATCTCTCCGCGCTTAACGGTAATATCTACGCCTTTAACTACCATACGACCGTCATAAACTTTAGCTAATCCTTTAGTTTCCAAAAGTTGCATTCATATTCTCCGTTTGATAAATAATGATTTGCGGTTTACCGGTGAGTGTAATCTTTTTATCTAAAGCAGTATAAACTGCCTCTTGGCTACAAGAGATATTTTCCCCACGCAATATACGCACATTACCTAAAGCGATAATTTTATCAATCGCACTAGAGATCCCAGCTACAGAATCTTGTGATTTATTATTTTTTTCCTGTTTAGTCGTAAAATAAACCTGCAGTTTATCGCTATAAATAGTTAAATCTGATTTTTCTACTTTAACATTATTATTAAATATGGCAATATTTTTTTCATAATCTACATCTAACGGACCATCACAGATAATCATAATCTTTTCTTTTTTATTAGTCTGTTTATCTGTCGGCGAGATATCCAAGCGCACATTCTTTTCTAAAACAATCTGCTTTAAAGCGGTTTGGCCTCTGGCTCCATCGCCAGATAAATTCATATCCGAACGTGCCAAATTAACTTTATCTAAAGTAGTTAACATCTGCTGCTTACGGTCCCAATCTAATGAATCAGTAGTAAGCTTTACTCCACTGGCAGTAGTAATTACCACATTATCTTTTAATTTCACTACTCCGCTAGTTTTATTAAAATTACCGTTATCTGCAGTTAAATTAATGCTATCTTTATCACCATAATTATTCGCCACTACTTCTTTAAGCTTAACTACGTTATTATCAATATCCGCAGATTTTCCCGCTAAATCCCAAGCCTTTTTGCCTTTTTCTCCAGAACCAGAAAGAGTAAAATCTCCAATCTGTTGAGCGGATTCTTTAGTTTCTTCAGCGATTAAAATCTGGCAACTAAGAAACATGAGTGCAAAAACTAAAAATACTTTTTTAAGCTCCATAAAAACCTAGAATATCTTTCCACTTATTCTGTAATTTAAGAATTAACTCCGCAACTTCTCTGACCGCACCTCGACCACCTAAACGATTAGTAGTGAAAAGAGCGGCCTCTTTAATTTCTAAAGCAGCATTGGCCACGGCAATCGGCAAACCTACTTTACGCATTAACGCTAGATCTACTAAATCATCTCCCATAAAACAAACTTCATCTACCTTTACATTATATTTTTTTAAAATTTTATCTAAAACTGCTGTCTTAGGAAAAATATCCGCAAAAACTTCGGCCACATGCATATCGCGCGCCCGCGGCTTAATTGTCTTAGAGCTTTTAGCTGTAATTAAAATTGTCTTAATTCCGGATTTAGCTAAAACAAAAACCCCTAAGCCATCATGTACATCGAAAAATTTTGAATCTCGGCCGTGCGAATCATAAATTATGCGTCCGTCTGTTAAAACCCCATCAACATCTAGTAAAAGTAATTTAATTTTCTTAAAACGTGCTTTTAATTCTTCAGTTATCTCACTCATTTTAATTACTCCTGCTCTGCAAATTTAAACTAATCCTGCCTTAAGTAAATCCTGCACATCCAATAAACCTACCGGACGCATCAACTTATCTACCACGGGAACCTCATCGATTCTTTTATCCTGCAATATGCGCATCGCTTGTGCGGCTAACATATCCTTATTCACAACCGTAGGATTTTTAGTCATGACTTCGCAAATTTTGCGATTTGGCAATTGCATATCCGTTCCTAGGTGTCTACGCAAATCTCCGTCAGTAAAGATCCCTTTTAATTTCCCCTGACGATCCACCACAATTGCTGAACCGGCCCGAGCCCGGGTAATCGCAAACAAGACTTGTGAAACTTTTTTCTTTTCATCCACGATAGCATTGGATTGACCCCGGCGCATAATATCTTCCACTGTCAAAAGTAAACGTCTTCCTAAGGCTCCTCCAGGATGGAAAAATGCAAAATCTTTTTCTTTAAAACCTTTACGCTCTAACAAACATACCGCTAAAGCATCCGCCATGGCTAAAGACGCCGTGGTTGAAGCAGTCGGAGCCAAACCTAACGGACAAGCTTCTTTTTTTACTGAAACATCTAAAACCAGATCACTGTATTTAGCCAAAACTGATTTTATATTTCCAGTCAAAGAAATTATCGGCGAACCAATTTTTTTCAGTATCGGTAAAATTTGCTTCATCTCATCAGTTGAGCCACTATAAGAAAGAATAATTATAATATCTTCTTTAGTAACTTTACCTAAATCACCGTGGATGGCTTCGGCCGTATGCAAAAATAAACTCGGCGTTCCGGTAGACGCTAGTGTTGCAGAAAATTTCTGAGCGATAATTCCGGTTTTACCCATTCCACTGACTACCACCCTACCTTTACATTTTAAAATTAAATCTACGGCTTTAATAAAATCTTTACCTAGGCGGCCTTTTAATAATCTAATGGCTTGTGCCTCAATCTCAAAAACTTCTTTGGCCCGCTTAATAATATTTATCTTCATAGTGCCTGCCTAATCTTCTTAATTTGTTTTAAAAGATCTTCTAATTCTTTAAAATTAATCATATTCGCTCCGTCACAGGGCGCATTTTTAGGATCCGGATGCACCTCTAAAAATAAACTATCACAGCCAAAAGCTACCGCTGCGCGCGAAAGCCCAGCCACAAATTCACTCTGACCACTAGAGCAATTTCCTTTTCCACCGGGAAGCTGCACGCTATGAGTAGCATCGTAAATTACCGGATAACCAAAATCCCGCATAATTTTTAAACTACGCAGATCCGTAACTAAATTATTATAACCAAAACTTGCTCCTCTTTCCGTGAGTAAAATTTGTTTACTTCCTGCCGATTCTACTTTTTTAATTATCGGTAACATATCCCAGGGAGCTAAAAATTGGCCTTTTTTAATATTCACTACTTTGCCGGTTCTAGCTGCAGCCAAGACAATATCGGTCTGTCGACATAAAAATGCGGGGATCTGAATAATATCTAGAACCTGCGCTACGGCAGTCATATCTTTGGCACAATGCACATCACTTAGGATAGGAACCTTGAGTGCAGTTTTAACTTTCTTTAAAATCGCTAAACCTTTTTTAATTCCCGGACCGCGAAAAGAAGTTGCGGATAAGCGATTAGCTTTATCAAAACTAGATTTAAAGATAAATGGAATTCCTTGTCCTGCAGCAATATCTTTAATTTTTTTTGCCGCACTTAAACAAGCACTCTCGGATTCAATTACACAAGGTCCGGCAATCAATACTAACGGAAACTTATCGCCAAATTTTATATTCCCCACCTTAACCTGCTGCATTTAGCTTATCCTTTTTTGTAGTTGTTCTTTTACCCGCTGTAAATCTTCTGGTGTATCTACGCCAATAGTTTCATAATTAGTTTCAATCACTTTTATCTTAAAGCCCTCTTGCAAAACCCGTAGCTGCTCTAATTTTTCCGTTTTCTCTAAAGTTGAAACCGGTAAATTTTTATAAGTAAAAAGAAAATCTTTAGTATAGCCATAAAGACCAATGTGCTTGTAATAAGTAGCTTGAGTAATTTCAGATCCCGAAGCTAAAAATGGAATCGGTGCACGCGAAAAATACAAAGCAAAATTATCTTTGTCCACAACCACTTTTACCACATTCGGATCAGCCGCATCCGTAATATTTTCAATTTTTTTCATTAGAGTAACCATATTAATTGATCGGTCTTCCATTAATGCGCGCGCTAAATTATCAATCATCATCGGATGCACTAACGGTTCATCACCCTGAATATTAATAATTACTTTAACGTCTAAAGGGTTAACCACTTCACTAATTCTATCCGTTCCACAGGTATGCTCTTTAGAGGTCATCATCGCATGAGCACCAAAATCTGTGGCTACTTTTAAAATAATTTCATTATCGCAAGCAATGATCAGATCATCCAGCATACGACACTGTTTGGCTTGCTCCCAAACATGTTGTAACATCGGCTTACCCATAATATCTGCTAAGATCTTACCAGCAAATCTGGTCGATGAATAACGTGCTGGAATAACTCCGATCACATCCATTTATTTTATCCTCTCTAAAAGCTCACCAGAATTTGTGACCGCAGTACCTAATTTCCCAACTACAATGCCAGCGGCAAAATTAGCGATATGCGCTGCTTCTAATTTAGTCGCTCCTACACAAAGGGCCAAAGTAAAAGTACTAATCACCGTATCCCCGGCTCCGGAAACATCAAAGACCTCTTGAGCCTGAGTCGGAATATGTGTCAGCGCTCCTTTTCTTTCTACTAGCTTCATCCCCTGTTCACCTAAAGTAACTAAAATAGAATCTAATTTTAAATACTCCAAAATTTCCCGCGCTGCCAGATCCACATCTTTATCGCTAAACAATTTATCCGTATTTATTTTAAAACGATTGGCAGTATCCTGAATTTTAAGATTCCTAATCGCATTTTCCAATTCTTTACGATTCGGCGTTATCGAGGTGACCCCAGAATAATATTGAAAATGATCTTCTTTAGGATCAACCGTCACAATCTTTTTATTAATTTTAGCCAGGGCAATTAATTCCTTTAACAGCGCAACGTTAATTACTCCTTTGCCGTAGTCTTCAATAATAATGGCATCAAAGGATTTAATATTTTGCTTAATATATTTTATTATCTTTAAATTTAATTGAGGCGTTAGTGCATGGGTATGCTCCCAATCGACTCTGACTACCTGTTGATGTCCGGCAAGGATCCGGGTTTTTACCGTCGTATGGCGATTACTTTCAACAAAAATTCCTCCTGTACCAATTTTTCTTCTCTTTAATTCATTAAGTAAAATTTTAGAATTAGCATCATCGCCAATTACTCCTAATAAAGTAACTGCTGCACCAAAAGCACTAATATTATTGGCTACATTGGCTGTGCCTCCCGGAACAAAAGTGCGCTTCTTAGCCCAAAGTACCGGCACCGGTGCCTCAGGAGAGATTCTTTCTACGCTACCCCAAATATATTCATCTAAAATTAAATCACCCACTACTAAAATTTTAGCTTGTTTAAATTTTTGAATTATATTTTTTAGATTTTTCATAACTTTTCAATTACGCTTTGCGCCAACAAAGGCAGCATAATTTCGTGATGACCGATAATGTAATAACCATTGCCACTGCCTTGCGTTGGCCGATTAACTACATTTTGAGAGGATCGATACTGATAAATCATATCAAAATTGGCCGACGTAAAATCGGTCACTTTATTTCCTAAATTACGCGCCAAATTCAAAGCCTTTAAGAATACTTCCGGCAAAATTACTGCTGAGCCAAAATTTAAAACTACTCCACCCTTATTCAGCGTACGAATATTTTCTACTAAAATATGGAAATCGCGCAACGAACCATTGGCCGTCAAACCTGCATCAAATGATGGATGCTGGTGAATTATATCTGTGCCAATACCCACAAAAACACAGACCGGAACTTTATGTTTATAAGCATTATAAATTAAACTTAAATCTTTATTAGGCAAATCGGCAGTAGCCATAGCATTAGCAATGGCATAACCTAATCCAAAACCTTTTTTCACACCTTCTTTAGCTGCAAAGTTTAAAAAATCTGCGGTCTCTTTACCCATGCCAAACTTACCAGTTTTAAGATTGGCAGCTACATCTTCAGAAGTCTTACCCTGGTAAGCAACTTCAAAATCATGAATAATCCCTGCACCATTTAAACAGATGCAAGTAATTACTTTTTTCTTAATTAATTCAATTAAAACCGGATTAAGCCCACATTTAATTACGTGCGCTCCGGCCATAAAGATCACCCCTTTATTCTTCTGGCGACCTTTAACAATCGCAGCAGAAACCGCGCGCAAATCTTTAGCTTTTAAGATATTAGGCAAAGAATCTAAAAAATCAGAAAAGCTCTTCGCTTTTGCCGGTTTAAGCGCAAAATCTCCCTTATTCACCTTACTCAAGCGCGTTTTAATTGAATATCTCTTTACCTTATTTGGATTAATCATATGATTTATTGGAAGATCCTTCGCTGCGCTCAGGACATTAAGCTATCAATATTTAACCGCAAAGCTTAATGATTTTAGCATAATTTGCTCTGAAATCAAACAGATATTTATGTTACATTTACGCGGGTCCTGTTTAAGCTTTCCGTCTTTTGCTTCCGGCGCTCAAAGTTTTCGCCGTGTGCTGCGGCTTACGTCTCGTTACGGCTTATACCTTACGCTAGATGGACACCGCCTTCACTCGACGTAATTCCTTGCACACTAACGAAAAGTTAGCCAGCCGAAAACTTTGAACGCGCCTCCAGCAAAAGCCAGAAAGCTGTTAGCGGGTGACTTGTCTTGGATTCGAGCGGGACGTGGAGGCAAGGAGCGGGCACGGATGCCCCTTAGATTTGTCTTGGCAGAGCGACGCAGCCGACCCGAGCGTAGTTGCGGCACGCTGGGCCGCAACAAGCGCTCCCGCGAGAACCAAGACAAGGCAACCGCGTAAAATTGTTAAATTTTTAAAATTGATTCTGCAGCAGAGACTACATCCTCGACGGTGATCGCTTTAAGGCAGGCAAATTCTTTTGTGCAGTTATGCGCCAAACATTGCATACATCCAATATCTTTATGTAAATATTTATCGCGCTTTCCCAAAGGACCCCAACGTTTGGGACTAAGCCCCGGCTGATTGCGCCCAAAGATCGAAATCACCGGGGTTCCTAATGCCGAAGCAATGTGCACTGGACCAGAATCATTAGAGATAAATAAAGTACAACGTTTAAGTAAACTCGCTAATTGACTCACCGAAGTCTTGCCCACTAAATTTAAAATCTTTGCGCTCCCCTTATACTCTACTTCGATTTTATTTGCCAGCTGCATCTCTTTAGGCCCACCTAAAATAAGTATTTTAAAATTATATAAACTCACTAACTTTTCACAAACTTGAGCAAAACGCTGGGTTGACCAAACTTTAGAAGGACAGCTTGCCCCAGGATTAATCGCTAAAATTTTATCTTTTTGTGTAAAACCTGCCTGACTCAATAATTCTGAAACGTAACGCTCTGACTCTTGTTTAAGCGGCATAAATAAATCCTGCGCACTTCCCGTAACCCCTAAATCGGAAATTAAATCTAAATTATATTCTGCTTCATGACGAATACCTTCTTGTTTTAAATGTAGTTTACGACAATTAAGTAAAAAACCAAGTTTACGATTATAACCTAGACGCTGTGGAATCCTGGCTAAAGAAATTAATAAATGCACTCGATTTGTCGGATGCAAAATAATAGCTAAATCAAATTTTCTTTTCGCTAAGTTATTAGCAAACTTTAAAGTGCGTAACCAGCTCTTATGCTTGCCATCTTTATCATAAATAATCACTTCATCCAGATAAGGATTACCATCAACAACATCTCTAGCACAAGGAGCAACCATCATAGCGATATATGCCTGGGGGAATTTTTCTCTTAAAGCTTTGACCACCGGAGTTGACAGAACTACATCACCTAGGCGATCCGTGCGACTAATTAAAATTCGATGCTGCGATTGTTCTTGAATGTAATTTTTTTTATAATTATTCGTTAAAATTAACTTAATTTGATTAAGCACATCCCTTGGTTTTATGCAAGCCAAGCAAGTCAAAGCATTAAAACGACAAACCGCTTTCTGACAAGGCCGACAAAAAACATCTTTTTTTACTACTGTGCTTTGTTCTGACCAAGGACCATATTTAAATTCATCTGTCGGACCAAATATCGCAACCACTGGAATATTTAAATAGCTGGCCAAATGCATTATCGCACTATCATTAGTCACCAAAATTTTTACCCTTTTTAATAAAGCCGCCAATTGACCGATAGTTGTCTTTGCACAAAAATTATGTATTCCCACTACCGCATTCTGCAAATATGCACATACCGGCAAATCTCCTTTATCTCCGACTAAAACTACGGCGTAGCCATCTTGAATAAGTTGACTACATAGTTGACTAAAATTTTGCTTGTCCCAGCATTTAGTTTGACTTCTTGAGCCAGGAGAAATCACAATCAAATTATCATTATTTAAATTTTCATCTTTTAAAATACTATCGATGTACTGATTATCTTGCAAAGTTATATTTAATGACTTAGCTTTAGACGCTATTAAAGAGTTAGAAAGATTGGCCCAAAATAAATGCCGCTCTCTCATATGTTTGATCTGACGAGGAATCATCCTTAGCGGAGAACTCCTTTTTTTAGCTGACAAAAATGCTCCAAAAAAACTATTACGCAAATCCACCACTAGATCAAATTTTTCTTTATGCAAAGAAAAAAATAGTTTAATTTTTTCAATTAATTTACTCTGTTTATCAAAAATAATTACTTTTTCTACAATGGGGTTGTTAAGAAATATCTCTTTGGGCCGCGGGGGGACTAAACAAGTAACTTTTGCCTGCGGATATTTTTCATGCAACGCATCTAAAACCGGCAAAGTAAGAATACAGTCACCGATATTACTTAAAGTGATAAAAAGTATTTTCATGATTGTTTAATCTTATGTACTGCATTTAAAACATCTTCGGGGGTAATTGCTTTCATGCAACGGTTATCCTGACAATGCACTTTATAACAAGGAACCAGACATCCGATATCTTTTTGTAAAATAACGGCATTATTAGCTGGATACGGACCAGTAATACCTTGAGCAGTGGGACCAAAGATTGCAATTATTTTTTTTGCCCCTACTGCATTGGCAATATGTAACGGTCCGGTATCAGCAGTAATAAATAAATCCGCTCTTTTAGCTAAGGCCCCTAACTGTTTTATATTAAAAACTCCGCAGGCCACCAACGGCACCTCTTGCATCGCATCTTTAATCTGATTGACCAATACCAAATCCGCAGCACTTCCGGTAATAATCACTTTTGCTTTTACCTCTTTAATTAAACGATCCGCCAAAAGTGCCCAATACTCTTTAGGCCAACGCTTAGGTATCCAATTACCTCCGGGATTAAGCGCCACTACAAAATTATTTGAATCAACCGAATTCTGAATTAAAAAATCACCTACTTGCTTTTCATCATCAACTGAATAGAAAAAATCTAAATACCGGTCCTCGACTCGTAATCCCGCTTTTTCGATTACATCCAAATAATAATCTATGCGATGTAATGAATCTTTTTGCGGAGGAACAATGCTCTTGGTAAGTAAAAAAGCGCGCTTCTTAGTATAATGACCAATTCTATTTTTTATCCCTGCTAATCGACAGATTAACGCGCGACTAAAAGAACGGTGCAAAATAAATGCTGTATCAAATCCTTTACTCTTGAGTAAATTAACAAACTTTAGTTTGGCTATCACTCCTTTGTGTCTATCTTTCTCATCAAAGATAATCACTTCATCCAGATAAGGATTATCTTTTAAAATCGGATAACAGCGACTAGGAATCACACAAGCCAAAAAACTCTTTGGATAATTACGCCGAATATTTCTAATTGTGGCAGTAGAGAACAAAACATCTCCTAGCCAATTAACATTAAAAATTAAGATACTTTCTAAAGCAGAATCCTTAGCCATGGAGTTTATAAAATTCCTCAGTTTGATTGACCATCTTGGTTTTAGAAAAATTATCGATAATAAACTTCTGGGCATTTTTTCCTAGTTCGGCGCGCATTTGAGGATTATCCAGTAACTGCGTAATCGCTTTAACTAATCCTGAAACATCCGTAGCAGCAACTAACAAACCGTTTGCTTTATCCTGAATTAAAGTTTTTATTCCCCCTACTGCCGAACCAACTACCGCCAAGCCTCCTGCCATCGCTTCCATTAACGCTAACCCTAAACCTTCCTGCAAAGACGGCATCACAAAAACATCCATCGCCGAAAGCAGATCTTGAGTATTATCTGCCTTAGCTAGAAATATTACATTAGATTTAATTCCTAACGAATCAACTTCCCTAACTAAAAAATCCTGCATCTTACCCTGACCAACAATTAACAATTTAACATTAGAAAAACTCTGCATAACTTTCTGCATCGCCTGAATAAGATAAAGATGTCCTTTAACGTCGGATAAACGAGCGATAATTCCTACTAAAAAATCATTACTTTCTATTTTTAAATTCTTACGCACTAAGTTTCTTGTACCAGCATCGCCAAACTTTTTTACATCGATACCATTATTAATCACTGCAATCTTTTTAGCATCTAACTTAAGATCGTTAATTAAATGCTCCTTAACTTCCTGACTAATCGCAATAACCCCCTTACCCCAACAAGGAAATAATCGACGCGATAATTTTGGCTTAAAAAAACCGTGGCAGGTAAAAATATGCACTACACCTAAAGTCCGACTTAAGAGATCTCCCAAGACTTGAGTCGTACGACTATGAGTATGAATTAAATCGATCTTTAAATTTTTAATCTCTTTTTTTAATCTAAAGAAACTAAAAATAATATTAGGACTAACTGCTTGCTTGGTTTTTAAAGGCAAATAAATATGCTTTATACCTAAAACACTAAATTTATCCGCCCATTCTCCGCCACTAGAAGCTAAATAAATGTCGTAGCCTTTTTCCTTTAATCCACTGGTCAGAGTAAGCAAATAACTAGTTATCCCTCCGACATTTAAATGATTGGCAATAAATAGTATTCTCATTTAAGTAATTTATGCACTGCCTCTAAAACCTCTGCCGGATTAATCTCAATCATGCAGCGCTTAGAACGACATTTGGTTTTATAACAAGGGCTACAATTTAAATTTTTATTAATCACAATACAATTTTTACCAGGAGGTAGATGTCGACGCTGATCAGTTGGACCAAATAATGCCACAAATGGTGTCCCTACGGCTGAGGCAATATGTAAAGGTGAGGAATCAGCCGAAATAAAAACATGACATTTTTTAATTAAAATTGCTAACTCATTAATCGAAGTTTTTCCACAAGCATTAATGATCTTCGTATTTTTTAATGAACTAACCAAAGCATTGGCAAAATCCAAATCATCAGCGGTACCGGTAATGACTACCCGAATATCTTTTAGCTCTAACTCCTGACAAAGACAAGTCAAGTATTCTAAAGGCCAACGTTTAGTGGCCCATCTTTTAGAAGCACTAATATTAATTCCCACAATTTTTTGCATCTGGCTAATCCACTGCGCATTTAAAAGCTCATCCACCAATTTTTCATCTTCAATCGAAGGCCAAAGTTCAAGTCGATTATCTAAGAGATCCACCCCCAGCAACTTTAAAATACGGAATTGATGAGTAACTGGATCAATCGGAGGCTTATCATCCACAATCGTATGATTAAGTAAAAAATCAAATTTTTTATTACTGTATCCGTAACGATTAATACAACCGCTCAGATAAGATAAAATATGACTAGCCCGATTATTCTGTAGATCAATAACAATATCAAAACCTTTATTTCTTAAAATTTTGCCCATCACCCATAAGCCCATCCAACCTTTATCGCGATTTTTCAAATCACAAACTAACAACTCATCAATATAAGGACTTCTAAGAAGCAACTCCTTTGATTCTTCTTGCACTAAAAAACTTAATTTAAAATTCTCTTTATTAAACTTTTCTCGAATTGCTCTTAATGCAGCAGTAGAAAGAATAATGTCCCCTAAAGAACTAAATTTAATAATTAAAATTTTAAAATTACTCAAAGCCTGTCGGTAGACATCCAAAGTATTCTTAACCATCAACTCTACATTATATTTTAATTTAACTTTTTCATACGCAGCCAGCGCCATATCTTTAGCTAATTGCGCATCATTAAAAATACGCATGATTGCCTCGGCCATACTTTTAGCATCCGCAGGAGGTACTAAAAATCCGTCCTTACCGTCCTCAATAATATCTACTACCCCACCGACTCTGGTGGCTACCACCGGTACCCCTGAGGCCATCGCTTCTACCACCACTCTACCAAATGCTTCATGCGTAGTCGTGGCCAAAACTACCAAATCCAAATGCGCTAATATTCCCGGAATATCGCGTTGCGTACCTAAAAATTCGGTACAATGCCAAAGTCCTAACCTGCGCACTAAAACTTGTACCTCTTCTTTATATGCTTCTTTTGAAGCCGGAGCATCCCCGACAATCCAAATCTTTAGCCGCGGCACTAATCTAGAGATACGCGCCATCGCTTTAATAAAATGCAAGTGTCCCTTTAAAGGAGTAATCCTACCGATAATTCCCACGTTAAAAACATCTTTTCTTTTAACTTGCGGATCAGAGTATTTAAATCTTTCTAAATCTACACTGCGCGGCACCAAGTTAATTCGTTCATGCGGTACAAAAAAATCTTCAATCATGTGCCGAGCAATCACATTGCTTAAAACAATTACTCTTTTGCCCCAGCCCATTACTGAACTAAATAAATGTTTTTTATAATAACCGTGACAAGTAGTAATAAAGATAGCTTTGGTTCTGCGGCAGGCAAAAAAAGCAATCCAAGCCGGAACCCTAGAACGAGCATGCACAATATCAATCTCTTCTTGCTTAATTATCTGGGCTAATACCGGAATTAATTTATAAATAGAAATTATTGATTTTTTATTTACCGGTAGCGTATAATGCTTTGCCCCACTGGCCTCTAACTCTTTAACCAATGATCCCCCGGCAGAAACCACCACCGATTTATGCCCCAAACGCACCAGATATTTCGAAAGATCTAGTGTTCCAGTTTCTACTCCGCCAACATTTAGCTCCGGTAATATTTGTAATATTTTCACCCCGTTACATCTCCTTTTTTATTCCTAACCCCTTAAATCTCTAAAATCACAAATTAGAGATGTAACGGGGTTCATAGTATTTTATTTAATGCATCACTTACTTTTAGATTATCCTTAGGTGAATTAATCTTAGGTTGCTGTAACCAGATCTGCTCAATTGCTCCGGTTAACTCATTAATTTCTTTTAAATATATATATCCCTGCTTATGATAGCGGTTTAAAAATTTCTGATGTTTCTGGCTTAGGCCTTTGGCCCGATAAACAAGCACATACTTTTCTGCGGCCACTGCTTCAGAGATCATTGAAATACTTTCCGGCGAACAAATCACAATATTACTTAATCCTAAAATTCCCCCTACAACATCAGGATTATTATTTTCATTAGCCACAACTAGCAATTTACAATTAGGATAATTAATAAATTCCTCTTTGATCACCTGCTCTACTAGCGAAGAGGTACGCCGAGAAGTAGAAATTAAAATATCCGCATTTAAACTTTGTGCAGATTTCTTAATTCGCCTAGACAACTCTTTTATATCATCAACAGAGATATTAAATTTTTTGCTATTGCCACCAATCAATATTCCAATGCAAAGATTAGACAGTGGAGCTTTTAATAAACCAGATTGCTCTAATCTCTTTGAACTTTGATTTAAATAATTAAGGTCAATTAAATTAAGCGCTCCTTGAGTAATCACCACATTTTTTGCCTTTATCGGCCGATCATGTTCAGGGATAACGACTAAATCAAATTTCTTAAATTTCGCTGGTCGCATCAACACCACCGACTTAGCTTGATTTTCTTTAGCCAAGCAGTAATTTACCCCGCTAATTGCGCTACCGGTAGAGATAATAAAATCTGGTTTTAAATTAACTACCCTCTCCCAGCTTTCTTTAGTTAAAGCAAAACGCAAACAACGCAATTTAGCCAACGATAAATAATTAAAAATAAATCTAAAAACCGACGAGCGAAATTTTATCTCTACCACCGATAAATTAGTTTTTATCTTACGCTTAGCTAATTGCTCAATCATCAACTTAGCTAAGCCTTCAGATTGACGTAGGTGTCCGGTCTTACCATCAGACAAAATCAAAATTTCTCTTTCTAATCCATACTTCCAAATTTTATAAGTCCACAAATATTCATGCGGATATTGACGCAGATACTTTTCATAAAGATTGATCAATCTCTGTAAATTATTTTTTAAGTCCTTTTGCGGGTCATCACTTCTAGTAACCGTAAAAACCTGATCTAAAATTACTTTGGTATGTGGGCCATTAATTCGGGTATAAAAGATCGGAATAATTGCACAGTCGTATTTTAAAGCCATCTTTACTGCGCCAGTCGACATCGAGGCATCTTTGCCAAAAAATTTAACAATCTCTCCAGCTTTACCGCCTTGGTCTACGGTCATGCCAATTCCTTGATTTGCTTTTAAAGTTTCAATTAACTGACGTACCCCGGCTGTTTTATGAATAATCTTAGATCCCTGTTTAAGCCGATAGGAGTTTAATAATGCATTTAATCTGGGAAAACCTTGATCACGAATAAACAAGACAAAAGGAAAACCTAAATTCGCACAGATAATATTGGAAAGCTCCCAGTTACCCTCGTGCACAATCAAAAAGATTACTCCTTTACCCCGCTTAAAGGCTTCATCTTTATAATGTTGATTTTCAAATTGAATATATTTTTTTAGATAGGCTTGATTAATCCGCGGGATAAGCGAAATCTCTACAATATTTTGACCAAACGCCTGATAAGCTTTACGCGTAATCTTTTTGCTAGATGAAAGATCAAAATTATTAGCGACCGTCTTTCTAATATTAGCATTAGCAATTAAGCGATGCTTACGATCAAAAAGATAGACCAGATCTCCTAGCCTGCGACCCAAAAAAAGGCTAACATCCAGAGGTAAAAAATAAGTAAAAAAACTTAAACCTCTAAAGAGAATACAACTTAAGTAATCGGCGATTAAATTCTGTTTCATTGTGAGTAATACTCAGTTTTATATTCAACCAAACAATCTGTGCACCTTTAATTTCTAACTCCCTAATCTTTACCGCATCTTTTTGTGTGGTAATAATTGTATCTGCCTGCATCAAACGGGCCATTTTTATAATTTTATCGATATCCGCCTGCAGATAATCATGGTGATCGATAAACCTAAACGATTTTGCAACATGAATTCCTAAGTCCTGAATATTTTTTTCAAATCCTTCTGGGTTACCAATACCAGAAAAAACTACCGCAATCTTACTTTTAAAAGAATTTAAATCTAAGGTTTCATTCGGAGTACTCAAACTATTAAACCCATCCATTTTATGAATAGACTCCACAATTAAAGCTCGAGAATTTATTCCTCTTAATCTGGCGTAAAGCTCAACGATATCCTGCTCTGGCCTAACTTGAGTCAAAACAAAAACATCCGCCCGCTTTAAAGCACTTAGTGGCTCACGTAAAAATCCTGCTGGAAGCAAGCGACCATTTCCAAAAGGATTAGCCGCATCAATAGTCACGATCTCTAAGTCTTTAGCGATCTTCCATTGTTGCAAGCCATCATCAATAATCAAAGTATCCGCAGCATAACCATCAATCGCGGTTTGCGCTCCTTTAATCCTATTTTTATTCACTACCACTTTTACTAACGGCAAATTCTTGACTAGCATCGTAGGCTCATCACCTAAGCTTTGAGTGCCCAGACGACGAGTATCACGCTTATAGCCTCGACTTAACACCGCAACTTTATGACCAGCTGAAGTTATTTTACTACTTAAATATTCCACTAAAGTAGTTTTACCCGTACCCCCTAAAGTAATATTGCCCACGCTAATTACTTTGGCCTTAAAACGCTTGGCCTTTGCACGGTAAAAATTGGCCAAAATAGTAACCCCTAAACCATAAACCAGTGAGAGCACCCACAGGCAAGCACGTAAAAACACTGCCACCGGTCCACTGATCTTACCAGTCACTAAATTATAAAGATATTCACGGACAGAAGACATAATTTTAAGCTCAAATCTCTCTATTAATTAAACATTTATGAATAATTATGATAACATACGCAAGCCCTGCGAGCAAATGATTTCCCTCCTAAAACTTAAGTCCGACAACAAGATATAGACATTGAAATAATCCTGTTGTTTTTCTCGTTCGGGTCGATTTCCGCCACGACAACAAAGTACAGGCGGACGCAAAAGATCTTTCGTAGCCAAGCGGCTGCAGAACTCGTAGTTTTTGTTCTAACAAAAACTACTCGAACAGCTTCGCCGTCCCCGTTTTGTCGTTCGCCATTAAACCGTTGGCGAACTCCACGGGGATACCTTGGCTACTCAAGCTGCTTTTGCTAAAATCGACACTCACTCGAAAACCAACAGGATTATTTAATTTAAGCTATTAGCGGGTGACTTGTCTTGGATTCGAGCGGGACGTGGAGGCAAGGAGCGGGCCCCGTTGCAAACTATAATTTTCAAAGGATTTGGTTTACAACGGGGCGGGCACGGTTGCCTCTTAGATTTGTCTTGGCAGAGCGACGCAGCCGACCCGAGCGTAGTTGCGGCACGCTAGGCCGCAACAAGCGCTCCCGCGAGAACCAAGACAAGGCAGGACCCGCGTCAGCTTTTACTAAATTAATCCGAAGTTCTAAGGGAAAGATTGCGATCGATGAATTCGATCAATTTATGCTGATTTACAGATGAGATATTAATAAATTCCACGCCAATTCCCGGATATTCATGCAGCTGAACTAGTTTATCGGGCACCCAAACTACCTGCGCAGCAAGTTCCAGCTCTTCCTGCTTTGGCGCCAGCTTCATTTTAAGTATCACTTCATCACCTAATTTAAAATTATTACAACCGAAGATAAATGCCCCAATCGCACTTAAATTAACTACCTCTGCTTTTAAACAATGCGGTGAACTCTGAGTTTTAAATTTCAATTCAACTTTTAAATCAACTGGTAGACGCTTAAATCTGCGACGCAGCTGCATCTTCTTAATTTTTTCAATAATCTTATCTTCTTTAAAACTATTTAGTGCTAAATCTTGAGTAGCATAAATCTCCATCACCCTGTCTGTGCCAGAGATAGTAAATACACCGCGCAAATGTACTGGGACATTAGAAAATTTTATTCTACCATTATGATTAATTACCTCTTTATAGGCAATCACCACTACCGACACTCCCATATAATCGATCATTTCAACATCTTCTAAATTACAAAGAATATCTAAATATCCATCGCGTAGGCATTGTCCGACCACTTCAATTAGATTAGCAGAATCCACGTCAATACGACCAGCTAAATCTAAAACCACTACACCCCCTAATTGTCGAGCTTTTATCTCTAACATAATAATTTAAATCCGGTTAATATGTTTTTATCTTAGCTTGCTTTTGCCAAAACTTAAAAAGCTTGATATTCTCAGCCATCAATAATCCGGCAGTAATTTGCATTTTACTTTTACCTAACTTTTTTAGTTTAAAATTAGAGATCGCTAATTCATTAAAACCAAATTTTTTAGCATCTTTAATGCCAACACCATAAACTATCCGCGAGATCCGAGCCCAGTGACAAGCAGAAAAACACATCGGACAGGGCTCACAAGTAGAATAAATCGTAGCCCCTGATAAATCAATTTGCTTAACTTTATTACATGCTGCTCTAAGAGCGGTAATTTCGGCATGTGCGGTAATATCAATATTCTTCCAAACTATATTATGCTCACAGGCAATTACTCGATTATTCTTTACAATGCAAGCACCAAAAGGAGTCTGTCCTCTTCTAATCCCACTTTTGGCCTTCTTAATTGCCAAACGCATAAATTTACAATCCTGATTTTTTACCATGGGTTTTTTACCAATAAGCCTAAAATATAACTTAAAGACGTACCCAAACTAACCAAAATAGTTAAGCCGCAGATCTTTTCTAATTTTTTGCGATCTTTATACTCACCTAACAACATCTTAGCAGCTAAAATAATCGCCAAAATAAATACGGGAAAACAGAATGCTGCGCTCATCATCGGAAAACCCTTACTTAAACTTAAGAAAAAGGTCACCGTAGCAATCAACACTAACAAAACATAAATTATCGCCACTTTCTGTTTACCAATCCGCACTAAAAGATTACGCTTACCGGCTAAAATATCCGCCGGATAATCCGGATACTCATTAATCAAAATTATATTTACCACCGTAGCAGCAATCGGCAAAGAGATCAAAGTGGCCAAAAGATTAAACTGACCAGTTTGAATATAGTAACCTGTATTCACTGCCAACCAACCAAAAGCATAAGCAATAAATATCTCGCCTATTCCGCGACTCACCCAACGCAAAGGTGGTTGGGAATAAAAAACCCCGCATAATAAGCCCGATACACCCAATAATAATGTCCATCTACCAGTATGAAAATAAAACTGCAAAATAACACCAATAACTAGAGTTAAAAATATCACAACTTTAATTAAAATTTTTACATTTTTAGGAGCAATAGTATTCTCTACCAGTATCTGGCTTCCTCCAGAGAAAAAATTTTTCTCTAAAGTTATGCTTAAACGATCTTCCTTAATATCATAAACTTCACCAGCATAATGCGTAGCTAATTGCACTAACATTGCTCCACTCAAACCTAATAAAAAAATAACTAAATTAAATTTCCCCGTAATATAATTAGCATAAAGACTCCCTAGGATATATGGTAAAATCATCACACTCAAAAAGGGAATTCGCGAAAGCAACAACCAATATTTTAAGGCCATATTATTCTTTTAATAAAATCTTGATAAAGCGCTAAAACTAAAACAATCGCCGAACTACTAAAAATAAAAAAATAATTTATCGCATCTTTATTACTACGCATCCGACATAACATTACCCTTAAAAATTCCTTCTCTTCATCTCCTAAATGCTGCGGCAGTGATAATTTATAATGAATTTGATATTTTTCTAATTTTAACCGCAATTTTTTATCTTCTCTAAACTTGTAAAAAAAATACAAAAAGAATCCCCCTACCCCTAAATACCAAAAAAACTTAGGCCAAAAGATCCCGAATGGTAAAACCAAATTAACTACTCTAATTGAAATAGTTGCCACTAACCCAATCACTAGAAAAACCCAGGAGATCGCAGAATCACGACATAACTGGGCAATTTGACAGTTTTGGCATTCTTTTTTAGTTTTAAACATAGTTATAAATTAAATATTTTTACGATTACTCCGTCGCAAAGCTTTAACCATCCGTTCATAAGCCTCTTGAGGATTCTTGCCTTCAGTCAGGTGCTCACAACAAATGGCGGCAAACCCTGATCGATTTTTGATTTTAAATATTTCAACTTTTAAATGACCAATTTTATCCAACATTTTATTTTACCTCAACCTTGGCTTCAGGATCAAAAGGATTAGTGCGCATGGCTAATGAAAATAAGTACGGATAATCCGCCTTAAAATGCTTCATATAAAGTAACCACTGCGCGACGGTTTGTCGGTAAACCCGCTTGATATCTACAGACAAATGCTCATAATCTGCCGATGATAAATTTTGCAAATTATCACGTCCTTGTAGCTCTTCGGTAAGATGAAAAACCGCCCAAAGTAAATCCGTAAATGATTCGTGTTCTAAAATATTTTGATTCTCCAGTAAAGTCATTAAAAAAGTGCGCTTTTTTACTAAGAAATTTTTTAACGTATCCAGATTACCTTTATGGGAATCAACATCGCAGGCAAAATTCGTAATCTGTTTTTGCAACTGGCTAAACTGCGCATCTGTCCACTCCGCGCGCACCAGCAATTTTTGTGCAAAAGGGCAGCCGGCAACATCAAAAGCAAGAGTAAATTTTATCAACTCACGGCCTACTTCGCTAAAAAAAGCGCCAATCACCATATTCATCTTTTTTAATAACGTTTGCTTCTCTCTCGCCGCTAAAAGATTATGCACCACCAAAGTGACTAAAAATACTTCTAAAAAAACAAAAGCAATATCTCCAATCAAATATAAAAAAATATGATGCGCATCACGAAAAATTAAAAAATGCAAATAATAAACTGCCGCGCAAAGTAAAATCAAAACCGCACCTAGGGCAACCTGCCAGCTAATTATTTTATTTTTAGACATACTTTACTCTTAAATTTTATTAACGCGATATTTTAATAATCTTATATTTTAGAATTCCAGCAGGAATTTTTATCTGGGCGACTTCATTTTCTTTATGGCCCAATAACCCTTGACCAACCGGAGAATTAACCGAAATTTTATTTTGACTATAATCGCTCTCAAGCTCCGAAACTAAGGTGTACTCCAGCTCTTCATCTGTATCCATATCTTTTAATTTTACCGTTGCCCCAATTAACACTTCGTCCTTAGGGATATTTTTATCTAAAATACGCACTTGGGCTAATTTATTTTCTAACTCCATAATGCGTTTTTCATTATGTGCCTGAGCATCCCTGGCCGCATCATACTCGGCATTTTCACTAATATCACCTTGGCTTCTGGCTTCCCCGACTGCCTTAGAAAGTGCGCGCCGCTTAACCGTCTTTAAATTTTCCAATTCATTCACTAATTTTTCATAACCTTCTTGAGTCATATAAATTTCACCAGACATACTTACCCCCTAATTGTTGAATTACCTGAATATTTTTTAATGTTGCCCCTTTATGAGAAATAATTAAATCATAAGCTCTTTGGGTCATCTCTTTAGCCAGCAAAGGATTATTTAAAATTTCTTTAATCTTGCTAACCAACTGACTACCATCTTTAACCATGAAAGCGGCTTGATTATTTATAAATAACTCGCTAATATCACGAAAGTTAAACATCTGCGGTCCAAAGATTACCGGTCTTTTTAAACTCGCCGGCTCAATAATATTGTGTCCGCCTTTTTTAATTAAGCTACCTCCCATAAAAACAATATCCGCCGCCGCATAATAATTAAATAGTTGGCCAATAACATCCAAAATAAAAACGGCTTTATTAACACAAGTCGGACATGAAGTAGAAATATTGGATATAAGAATCGGCATAAAACTATTTTTTACGGCAAGATCAGCAATCTCTTTGGCCCGCTGTGGATGCCGCGGAGCAATTAAAAGTTTTAATTTAGGATAACCTAATAATAACTGCTGATAAGCATCAATAATTATTTCTTCTTCTTGGGAGTGAGTACTTCCACAAACTAATAGTTGATCATTCTGGTCTAAACCTAATCTTTTGCGATAGCCTAAACCATCAACCAAAGCAGCCATCTCTAAATTAATATCAAATTTTACGTTTCCCGTAATCTGAATATTTTCTTGGCTCACCCCTAACTTCTGCAGACGTAAGGCATCAGTGGAAGATTGTACGCAAAATTGATTAATCTTTTTTAAAATCGGTTGAATAAATAATTTAATTGCCCGATACCCACCAAAAGAACTATCCGAGATCCTGCCATTAACTGTAATTAACGGAACTTTTAGTCGATCAAGACAATTGATTAAATTCGGCCAAATCTCTGTTTCCGCAATAATAAATAAACAAGGATCAATTTTTTTTAATACTTTACGCACAATAAAACTAAAATCCAAAGGTAAATAGGTTAAAAAGTCCCCTTCTTTAATTAGACCTTGCGCAACTTTATTACCAGTAGTAGTTACCGTAGAGATAACAATTTTTTTATCAGGATAAATTTTTCTTAACTGCTCAACTAACCCTTTGATGGCCACTACTTCCCCCACGCTTACCGCATGGACCCAGATCGGCCGATTTAAATTCAGATCTTTAGGTAAACAACCAAAGCGTCGAGAGAACCCCTGATGAAATTTTCCCTTAAATAAATACACCGGAAAAAAAATTAAAATAAAAATAAAAAATATTAAATCATAAATTATAAACATAGTTTAATTTTAAGCATGTGGATGTGCTTTATCGTAAACGCTTTTTAATTTTTCAGTAGTTAAATGCGTATAAATCTGGGTAGTCGATAAATTAGCATGGCCCAAAAGCTCTTGCACTGTACGCAGGTCAGCTCCGCGATTTAAAAGATGCGTAGCAAAAGAATGTCGAAAGGTATGTGCCGAGACTCCCGGTTTAATACCTGCGGCCTTTAAGTATTTAACTAAAACAAAACGCACGCCGCGGGTAGTTAAGCGTTGGCTATTGTTATTTAAAAAAACCACGTTGGATTGTTTTTTACGTTTATCTAAATATTTACGGATAGCTAAAAGCGCAGTCTCTCCCATCGGCACAATTCTCTCTTTTTTTCCTTTTCCTCTAATCTTAAGAATACCACTAATAAAATCAACATCATCCAAATTTAATCCTACTAGCTCCGAAATACGTAAACCGCTAGAATAAAATGATTCTAAAATTGCTCGGTCCCGCAAGCCTAAAAGATCGTCTTTATCTTTAGCAAAAGACGACTCGATTAATTTGTAAACCTCATCCTCAGTCATAAAAGACGGCAGATGTTTTTCTAACTTTGGGCTAGAAAGCATCAACATCGGATTGGTCTTAATATAGCTTTCCCGCGTTAAAAACTTAAAAAAACTACGCAATGAAGAAAGACGGCGGCCCACCGTACGGTTACCTAAATTTTTTTCCTTTAAAACCGCTAAATATTTTCTTAAAGTTAAATAATCAATCTTTTCTAAATCTGCTTCGCCGATAAATTTATTAAAACCTTCCAGATCTAATTTATAATTTAGAATTGTATAAGGAGAATAATTCTTCTCAATTTCAAGGTAGCGGACAAACTTTTCAATAAATTTATCCATAATTATTCTTTATTCTCTTTATCCTCTGGCAAAGTGCGCGAAGTAAAAGTACACTTGGGAAAATTGGAGCAACCAAAAAATACTCCGCGACGTGAATGGCGCTCAATTAACTCTCCCCCACAATTCTCTGTCGGACACTTAACTCCAGAAGTGATTGATTTAGAATTCTTACAGGTCGGAAAATCAGAACAACTTAAAAATTTACCCCGCCTACCCCATTTCACAATCAGTGGCTTACCACACTTATCACAGATCTGGTCGGTAGTAATCACTTCCTTGACAATATTGGTCTGTGCAAAATCCAAACTTTCTTTAAATGGTTTATAGAACTCCTCTAAAACTTGTTGACGGTTACAACTGCCCTCTTCGATCCCATCTAGCTCTTCTTCCATTAACGCCGTAAACTTAACATCTAAAATCTTAGGAAAATACTCCACCAACATATCGCAAACTTTAAATCCTAATTCCGTAGGATTAAGATAGCCTTTAATCCGGCGCACATAATCACGCAAAATAATCGTATAAATAATCGGTGCATAAGTTGAAGGTCGACCGATCCCTTCTTCTTCCAAAGCTTTAATCAATGAACTATCCGAATATCTCCCCGGTGGTTTAGTAAAATGCTGCGAAGGAGTAAGTTTTTCTAAACCTAAAATTTCCCCTTTTTCTAGATGAGGAACCACATTCTTAGTCTTTTCTTTATCTTCATCTTCCTCTTTTTCGTCCTTATCTTCTTTTTCCTCCACTTCCTCTTTATTATAAGCAGCTAAAAATCCTTCAAAGATTAAATTACTGCCATTGGCCACAAATGAATATTTATCCGCAACAATATCTACAGAAGTAGCCAAAAACTCGGCCGGTTTCATCTGACTAGCCAAAAACCGATTATAAATAAGTTCATACAGACGAATCTGATCGTGATTAAGAAATGTTTTTAAACTTTCCGGAGAACGATTAACATAACTAGGCCGAATTGCCTCATGCGCTTCTTGTGCCGATTTCTTAGCTTTATAAACATTGGGTTTCTCAGGAAGGAACTCTTTGCCAAAGCTTCTTCCAATATGTTCACGCACCTCAACAATTGCCTCAGCGGCAACATTCGGAGAATCCGTACGCATATAAGTAATCAAACCCACTGGATTATCTCCTCCAATATCAATACCTTCATAAAGCTGCTGGGCCACCAACATCGTCTTAGAAGCATTAAATCTTAGTTTATTAAATGCTTCCTGCTGCATCGTACTAGTAATAAAAGGCGCGGACGGATTGCGTTTCTTTTCAGACTTTTTAATCTCAACAACTTTAAACTCTTTATCTTTTAATTGTTCACAAATACTTTGCGCATCTTGACTATGCTTAATTTCAGCTTTCTTACCTTCAATTTTTTCAAGCTTAGCACTAAATTGACTTTCTCCGGAAACCTTAGGCTTAAATAAATCTGCTTGGACCTGCCAATATTCACTGGCGACAAATTTCTGAATCTGCCGTTCCCGATCCACAATCAATCTTAAACCCACTGATTGCACTCGACCGGCACTTAAGCCGCGAGCTAATTTCTTCCAAAGCAAAGGACTTAAAAAATAACCCACCATGCGATCCAAAACTCTGCGACCCACCTGTGCCTCAATCATTTTATGATCGAATTCTCTAGCACTTTTAAAAGCTTGCGCTACGGCATGCGGAGTAATTTCATGAAAACTTACCCGTAAGATCTCTCCTTTATTTTTAAAAACTTTTTCTTTGATCTGCCAACCGATCGCCTCACCTTCACGGTCAGGGTCAGTAGCCACATAAATTTTTTCTTTTCCCTTGGCATCTTTTTTTAACTGCGCTAATAATTTTTTCTTACCCGGAATAACCACATACTCTGGCTCAAATTTATTTTCTACGTCCACCCCTAATCTTTTAGCCGGTAGATCAATAATATGCCCCATCGATGAGACAACGGTATAGTCACTACCTAAAATTTTACCTATGGTTCTAGCTTTTGTCGGAGATTCAACGATCACAAGATTTTTACTCAATTTTAGTTCCTCATAAATTGTTTACCTGGCAGTTCTCTGATTAATTTTTTAAATTGTAACTTTAAAATCAAACTCAATACTTGTTGACTAGGCAACGCTGTTTTTTCCACTAAATCATCAATAGCCACCGGTTGTTCTGTAATATAATCGTAAAGCGATCCTTCATCGCCTAAACATTCTACTCTTTGGTTAGCCGACACCGCGCTCTTTTCATTTTTACCTGCTGCTACTAAATCTAACTCCTCAAGGATATCCTCACAGCAAGTAACTAATTTTGCTCCCTGCTTAATCAAATTATTGGTTCCAGTAGAAGCATTGGAATCAATGCGTCCCGGTAAAGCAAAAACTTCCCGGCCTTGTTCTAATGCAAAATCAGCCGTAATTAAAGCACCGCTATTTCTAGCTGCTTCCGTTACTAAAACTCCACGGCACAACCCACTAATTAATCTATTACGACGCGGAAAATTATACGTCAAAGGTTCTGTATCCATAGAAAATTCAGAGATCACGGCTCCAGATTTGGAGATCTCTTTAGCTAAATCCGCATTTTCTTCTGGATAAATATGATTAAAGCCACTCCCGATTACTGCAATGGTACGTCCTTTTACTTTTAATGCCCCACGATGCGCATATGTATCCACGCCACGGGCCATTCCCGAAACAATCGTTATCCCCTGAGCCGCTAAACCCGCCGCAAATTTTTCAGCACTATTTAAACCATATAATGAAGCTCGACGCGAACCCACAATACCGACCGCTAGATTATCCTGCGCTGTAATATCACCTAAAATATAAAGTACAATGGGCGCACCCGGAATCTCCTTAAGCACTTGCGGATAATCCGCGTCAAAAAGTGTTACAATCTTAATATTCGCTTTTTTAGCTAAAGCTAAATCCTTCTCTAATAATTTAATATTAAAAGAATGGATACTCATGCCTATTTTCTCACCGACCACCGCAATCAAATCATTAAGATTAGCCTTAAAAATATTTTGCGGCAGCTGAAAACGATTTAATAAAGCCTCCAGGCGCACACTGCCTACCTGCGGGATAAGATTTAAACTAACTAGCGCTTGGAAATCATTCATTTTTTAGCAGTAAGTATTTTAGAAATTTTTGTGACTACCTGCTTAACCGACAAAGCCGAAGTATCTATCGATTTATCCGCCTGCGCATAATACGGAGCGCGCATCTTTAATAAAAGTTCAATGCGCTCTTTAGGTTTTTCTACATTTAAAATCGGTCGATGTGTACTGGATGAGACTCTTTTTAAAATCTCATGGCAATTAGCACAAAGACAAATTAAAATTCCGGTTTTCTTCATTAATTTAATATTATCTTTATCTAAAACAATACCACCGCCACAAGCCACTACAAATTTCTTCTGCGTAGAGACCTGTTTTAACATTTTTTTCTCAATCTTTCTAAAAGCTAATTCACCGTCTTTAGCAAAGATATCCACAATTCTGCGCTGTTCTTTTAACTCAATTAGCTCATCCAGGTCAAGAAAATTTAAGCCCTGCTTTTGAGCCAAAAGACGGCCAACCGTACTTTTACCTGTACCCATAAACCCTACTAAATAAATATTCATATTTTATAATAGGGACGGTCCTTTTTAAGAACCGTCCCCTAATTTGTTTAGCTGCCTTTATAGGCCTCTAAAACAACTTCTGCTAATTGCTGTTTCAACTCTTTGGTCTGCGTAGTTACAGTGTCATACCACTTACCATCTTTACCTTGATGACGCGGCATACTCACAAATAACCCCTTCTGACCATCAACTACACTAAAACCTTTAATCACTACTCCCGAAAATGTTACATCCGCAAAAGCTTTAAGCTTAGAATCGGTATCTAACTTATAAATGCGGCTGACGCTAATAATGCTATCATCCATCTTTTATCACCTCCTTCTACACCAATAGACGAAAGAGGTAAAAAAATCTAACCGATTCTTTTCAAATAATTTTTATAGCTTTCTTTTATATCCTTTAAATTATCTGCGCCAAATTTTTCTAAGAAAGCTTGCGCTAATACAAAAGCCACCACCGACTCCGCCACTACTGCGGCCGCTTCCACCACACAAGTGTCTGAGCGTTCAGTTGCCGCTTTAGCTAATTTTTTAGTATTAACATTTATTGAATCTAAAGGCTTCATTAACGTGGCGATAGGCTTCATACAGCCACGCAAAATAATTTCTTCACCA
This sequence comes from Candidatus Omnitrophota bacterium, assembly GCA_041650295.1. Lineage (GTDB taxonomy): Bacteria > Omnitrophota > Gorgyraeia > Gygaellales > Profunditerraquicolaceae > UBA6249. The sequence goes on along the minus strand of JBAZLM010000002.1, from coordinate 131,832 downwards.
TTAGAAATTCCACCTTCGATCCCACCGGCATTGTTAGTCGAATGAAAATAACCTTTATTTTTATGGTAATGAATTACATCATGCACTTCAGAACCAAAACTTACGCCATATCCTGAGCCTAAACCAATTTCAAAAGACTTGATTCCTGGAATAGAAACAATCCCCGCCGCTAATCTACTATCTAGACGACGATCTGCCTGCACATAACTTCCCAGTCCCACGCAAACATTTTTAGCTAAAACTTGGAAAATTCCGCCTACGGTATCTTTATTTTTAATCGCCTCAGTAATTTTTGCTTTTATTCCCTCTGTATCCGATTCTCCGCCTACCGATAATACTTTACTCATAACCTTAATTTTAAATTCATTCAAGAATATTTTACACAAAGCCCCAATTCCTACGGTAGCTACTGTACTACGGGCAGAGGCACGCTCTAATACTTCACGAATATCGGTAAAACCATATTTTAATAATCCAGCTAAATCCGCATGTCCGGGACGTGCCGCCATTACTTTATGTAATTTTTCAATACTAGCATCTTTATTTTTAATTAATAAAGTAATTGGACTGCCCAACGTAACATTATTTTTTAATCCTGAAACAATCTCAGCACGGTCACTTTCTATCTGCATGCGCTTACCACGGCCAAATCCAAACTGTCTACGTTTTAATTCTTTATTTATTGTTACTTCGTCAATTTTAAGCCCAGCGGGGACTCCTTCTAAAATCGCCACCATTCCTTTGCCGTGTGATTCGCCTGCCGTTAAACTTCTTAACATAGTAATCCTTCCTGTTTGCCCTCAAGCAAACTATTGCCAAAGTCCACGCTTATTTTCACGTGCCTCTTGATATAATTTTAAAAATAAATCCGCATATAACACATTCGGAGGATAGCGCATCACTGAAGCAAATCCATCCTGAATAATTTTAGCATTTACAAATGTACCATCTAACAAATAAACATAGGCTAGCACTCTATTATACCGATCATATCTTTCTTTATCAAACTCTAACCTTACGCGTTTACCTTCAACCAGTCCTCTAGTAAATTGATAAGACTGCCTCCCTAATTTTCTAATTACTTCCTTGCTCTGCCCACTACGCACAGCGTCACGATCTAACTTAGCGGATTCATGCATCTCTGGAGTATCGATACCAATCAAACGTACTTTTTCTTTATTTTCTAACACCAGAGTATCCCCATCTACAACTCTAATGATTAAGGCATTATTATAATCAAAATTCTTACCTGAAATTACTGAAGGTCTAGATCCCTGCTGAAAAAAAGAATTTACACTAGTATTACCACTAAAAAGATATCCAATTAAAGCTACTGCTGCTGCAATCGATAATAAAATTGATTTTTTATTCATCAGCTTCATAATTGACTAGCCACTGTTTGTGCCAAAACCACGATATCCTCAGTACAAAAAATATCTTTTATGCTAGCATCAAAATAGATATTAGCATCCGCACCAAACTCTTCATCTGATCTCCAAAACTTAATTAACACGGGAACATTTTCAAAAGCTTGAATAATAATGCCTATATCGCCACCGTCGCAAAGACGCCCGGGAAATCTATCTAAAACACTTTTAAGCGCATCTGGATTTTTACTATACTTTCGAATAATCGGCTCAATCGAACGTTGATGATAAGCCTGCGCATACCCTTCAACCCCTGAGAGTTCTCTAAAAGTAAGCCACTGACCGGTTAATGCCGGTAACCCTTTTAATTTTTGCATTAAATAATGCAAAATTAAAATACTCGAAAAAGCCTTAGCCACAACATTGCATGACAAAGAGATAACTTCTTTATTTTGCGTATCTACACTATACTCATCTGCTAAAAACTTTACCGATAAATTGTTGGGCCCCTTTTGGTTAGCTAAATCATCCCAAGCTTTTTTAAAGGCCACCTCATATCCCATAGTTTTATTATATTATTTATTATTAGATAAATCAATGAATTTAGATTATAATAAATCTTATGATTTACGACCGTTTTCAACAAGAAGCTATTGACCATATCAATGCCGGTCACTCCGTCATCGTCTCAGCTCCCACCGGAGCCGGAAAGACTGCGATTGCTGAATATATTATTGAAGGAGCGATCCGTAATAATTTAGGAGTAATTTACACCGCTCCCATCAAAGCCCTCTCCAATCAAAAATTTCGCGATTTTCAGGGTCAATTTCAAGATAATATCGGTATTCTTACCGGGGATGTTTCCATTAATCCGCACGCTCCGGTCTTAATTATGACTACCGAGATCTTTCGCAACAAACTTTTAGATGAACCCAGAAGTTTAGATAAATACTCCTGGATTATCTTTGACGAAATTCATTATATCGATAATCCTGAACGCGGCACCGTCTGGGAAGAATCCCTGATCTTCTTACCTAAACACATGAATCTATTGGGACTTTCCGCCACTATTCCCAACATCGATCAATTTGCTAAATGGATTGAATCCATCCACGACAAGACCGTAAAAGTAGTTATTGAGAACCAGCGCCCGGTGCCTTTACATTTTCTTTTTCAATGTCAAAACGAAATTGTCAATAAAATTGAACATCTCAAGCGTATTCGCTCTAGCAAACCCAGCAGTCTGCACGCATTAATTCGCTACGTCCAAGAAAAAGAAGGCTTACCGGCAATCTATTTTGTTTTTTCCCGCAAACGCGCCGAAGAATTAGCCCACGATCTTTATGGCTTTAAATTTTTAGACTCTAAAGAAAGCAGAGCAATCACTCAAATGTATGAAGATTTATTAAATAGATTTAATTTAACTCATGAACAATCGGCACAACTCCTCTTTCCTCTGGTTCAACGTGGAATTGCTTATCATCATGCCGGGATGCTCCCCACGCTCAAAGAAGTAATTGAGCGTCTTTTTACCAGCCGATTACTAAAAGTTATTTTTACTACCGAAACTTTTGCTTTAGGAATTAATATGCCGAGTCGTTCGGTAATGTTTGATGGCCTGCGTAAATTTTATGGTACTTATGTGAGAAATTTAAAAACCCGCGATTTTTATCAGATGGCTGGTCGTGCCGGGCGACGCGGCATTGATAACGAGGGTTTTGTTTACACGCGCGTGAACACACAAAGAATGACTTTTGAAGAAGTGCGTCGCATAATTTACGGTCAACCCGAAGAGGTCAGAAGCCAGCTAAACACATCATACGCCACCATTCTTAACCTTTATGAAAAATATCAGGAAGATTTATTTAAAATTTATCCGCTCTCTTTACACTATTTCCAATCCCGCAAAAATGAACAAAAGCAGGCACTCAATTTATTAGAAGCAAAATTAAGACTGCTCAAAGATACCGGCTATATTCACGACGGAAAACTTACCGATAAAGGAAAATTTGGTAAGACAATTTACGGTTATGAATTGGTTCTATCGGAGCTATATGCCGATAATACTTTGGAACAACTGGATGAATTTGGATTAGGGGTAGTGGCCGCTTCAGTAGTCTTTGAGCCTCGCAAAAATCAACGTATGCCTTGCGGAATTTCTAAATCTACACAAAGATTAAAGAGATTATGCGAAGAAACTTATGACCGCGTCAAAGACAAAGAACGTCGCTATAAAATTCATCCTTTTAGCAAGCTCCCCTATTTTCACCTGTGCTCCAGTATGGAAGCCTGGCTGCGCGGAACAAATTTTGACTCAACCTTACAGATGACCGATTGTGACGAAGGTGAAGTAGTGCGCTATTTTAGAATGAGTGTGCAAGTTTTAAGAGAGATTTCACAAGCTCCGGTTGCCTCCTACCTATTAAAAGATAAGATCAAAGAAACCATTCGGGTAATTAATCGCGATATTGTTGATGCGGAAAAACAACTGCGGGAAGGCTAAGAGTTTTTAGCTTTTAAATAATCCTCTAAAATCTTTTTATGATCAAAAGCAAACTGCATCTTATTTATTTCGCTTAATTTAATAATCTTTAAATCTGCAGCATCATCTCCGGCGCAAGGCACTCCTTTAGCTTGAGCAATAAATACCGTGCCAATCGTATGAAATCTAAGATCGCGACTAGGATCAGAATAAGTATGAAATTGTTTAACTTCCAGCAAATCTAAATTCGTCTCTTCTTTAGCTTCGCGCACTACCGCATCCTCTAAACTTTCCCCATAATCCACAAATCCACCAGGTAGCGCCCAACCAAAAGGCGGATTACTGCGTTGGATGATCACAATCCCTTCAGGCAATTCAATAATTACATCTACAGTCGTGTAGGGCCCACCGGATAACTTAGTGGTCACATACTCTAAATAACTTAATATCCCTTTATTAAAAATATTAATCGCTTCCTGGTCTTGCACACAAAAAATTATTTCTTTTAAAGTAGTTTGGTCTTGGCGCAAATGTTTCAATACTTCCTGACCCATGATCTTAGCCGAAGCTAACAATGGAAAACCTCCGGTTCCACAACCTAGGGCCGGAAAAACAATTGAACTAACTTTTAATTCTTTAGCTAAATCTAAAGCACTCTTACAAGCATTACGAATTTTAATTTCATCAGTCTTAAAATCCATACCCATAGTTGCGGCATGAATTATATATTTTGCTGCTAATTTTCCAGCGCCAGTTTCGACAGCCTGCCCAATTTCAATCGGTCCCCTTTTTACCGCCTCCTCCTCAATAACTTGGCCGCCATTTCTTTTTATTGCTCCTGCTACTCCCCCGCCCATCACTAATTTATTATTGGCAGCATTCACTAAAACATCCGCACGCTGTTGAGTAATATCGCCCATTACCACTTTAATCTCTGTATTTTTTATCTTCATCGCATATTCTCCTACCAATAAAATGGCCGAAAATCTTTTAAAGAATTTAAAAAATTATTTAAATCCAGAATCATCAGTACATTGGAATATCTATCTGTCCAGGGCCGGATCAATTTATTTTTACCGGGGAGCCATTTATGCCAGGCAAACTTATCCACCAACTTATCAAAAGAACCCCTATCCCAGGTTAAAGCAAACCAACTGGTCCGGCAAAGCCCGGCAGGAACATCTTCGGGATTATTTTTATAAACTGCCCAGGCGTCTAAATCATTGGCGTTACTAAATAAAACGGGAGACAAATTAAGATAGCGATTAGAGGTATGAAAAAAAATTATCCCGTTATCTTTTAAATGCCGCCTGTATTCCTTAATCGCTTCTACCGTTAAAAGGTGCACCGGGATCGCATCCCCGCTAAAAGCATCTACAACTAAAAGATCATAACGCTTCAGCGGTGCTGCTTGAATGGAAAGCCGGGCATCGCCAAAAATAAAATTAACCTTGCCTGATGAATACTTTAAATGCGTAAATAGATTACGGGCAATAAAATACATATCCGGATCAATCTCAAAAAAATCAGCCTCCTGGCGATCGTTCATATAAGCAGATAAGGCTCCGGTACCTAATCCGATTAAACCGATATTTGCCCCCACCTTCTCCGAACTCAAATAATCTCCGATAGGCGTTAAGCGATGGTAATATGCCAAAGGCAACTTTTCTTTATTCTTATCTTTAAATTGAAAACCATGCATCGTCGTTCCGTTCATCAACACAATTTTATCGCCTTGATCAAAAACCCGGTAAATCCCATAATAATTGCGGTGGCTAAAGAGCTCCTGGGAGTTATCCCAAAAAGAACACATCCGGGGAGCAAATATAAAAATTAATAGAATACTCAATAAAATCGCCGGAGGATTCTTAATCAAACGCTGAAAACAGATCTTAAAAACTAATAGAAGTATGATTATGCCGAAAAAATTATACTTTTTAAAAAGAACCGGCCAGACAATCAATGTAAAACAAACCAAAATTATAAAAACGGTATTTAGCCAGCCGATCTTTTGAGGTTTAGCGCCAAAAACTAAGGCCAAAGCGATAACCACCAGGCCTAAGAGATATTCACTAACCACTACGGAAAATAACGGCATCAACCAGGTAGCCACCACTCCCCCCAAAAACCCGCCTAAAGCAACCACCAAATAAAACAACGCAAGACCGGTTAAATTAACCGGTTTAAGTTTATACAACCGGCGCTGACAAAACATGCAACTATGGAATAAAAACCAGCAGATTGCCAATATCCCGATCGCCAGCGGCAAGATCCGCATGATCGTAATAAAAAATAAAATTATGCTCCAGGCAAAAGTCAGATAAAACTTATCCTCTACCCAGGCCGGTGACCAGCTCGAGCGTTTAAAATTCAAAACAAAAGAAATAAGGTAGATACATAACGGAATGACCCACAATAAAGGCACCGGAGCAATTTCATAAGTAAGGATATTGGTGACCGAAAGAAACATAATCACCCCGGCACAGCTGAACAATAGCCATTGTAAAATATCCTGCCAAAGGATACCTTGCCTATCCCAAAGTTTTGACGGCTTATTTTCGGTATTAACCTTGATTGTCCATACGGCATAAATAACCAGCCCGGCTAATAAAAAATAAATTATCCGCCAAAAGAGAAGCTGTTGATCCAGACTTAAAAAAAACTCAAAGAAAAAAGGATAGCTGATTAGCGCCGCAAATGATCCGAAGTTCGAGACGGCATAAAGGGTATAAGGATTCTTGCGTTCTGATAATTCGCTGCTGGCCAGCCAAGATTGCAAGATAACGCTGCTGGTAGAAAGCACAAAAAAAACCGCACCGATCAATAACACCAACTGCCAGAAAACGCTAATAACTAAAGGAAAATTAAAATGGCCGACGGCAGGTAAAGCCTTACCCGGAAAAACCAATAAAGGCAAAAGGTATAAGATCAGATAAACCGGTAGCAGGCGCCTAATCCCGATCTTCTGCAAAAAAACATAGGAAAAGAAATAACCTAAAAATAATGTTGCTTGGAAGAAAACTACGCAAGCCCCCCAGACCAGGTAGCTACCCCCGAAATACGGCAACAAAAATTTAGAGATGATCAATTCGATTTGGAACAAAAGAAAAGCGGATAAAAATGTAATGACATTTAAGACCGATATTTTACGCACTAATTATTCTCCGATAATTTTGATCAATACTTTTTTCTTACGTTGGCCGTCAAACTCACCGTAAAAGATCTGCTCCCAGGGGCCAAAATGCAACTTGCCGTCGGTCACCGCCACCACTACCTCCCGACCCATAATCGTGCGCTTCAAATGCGCATCGGCATTATCCTCCCCAGTTAAATTATGCTGATATTTATCTTTGCCAAACGGCGCTAATTTCTCTAGCCACACAGCAAAATCTTTATGCAGCCCACTTTCATCATCATTAATAAAAACACTAGCGGTAATATGCATCGGATTAACTAAACATAATCCTTCTTTAATTCCGCTTTTACTCAACGCTGCTTCTACTTGCTCAGTAATATTAATAAAATCATATCGCTTTTGCGTATTGAAAAACAACTCTTGAGTATATGTTTTCATAGCTTACCACTTTCCTGTTTTTACTCTTTTAACTTTAGGAAATTTCTTCAAAGCACAAAGTGAAGCTTCAATTTTATGTTTCGGCATAGAATATGCCGTTAATTTACCAGTCATAAACTTATCATAACCAACTAAATCCATTAAACCGTGACCACTGTAACAAAATAAAATTACTTTCTGTTTACCTTCCTTTTTAGCTTTCTTTGCTTCATCAATGGCACAAGCAATCGCATGACTAGTCTCTGGAGCGCAAATGGTTCCTTCCGTTTTTGCCCAAAGCAGTGCCGACTCATAACATTTAATCTGATCATAAGAGCGCGGAGTAATTAACCCCTCAACTGCCGCCTGACTTACCAGAGGTGCCATCCCATGATAACGTAGACCTCCAGCATGAATGGGTTCAGGTACAAAACCATGTCCTAATGTAAACATCGGCAATAACGGAGTTAATCCCGCCGTATCACCGAAATCATAGGCAAATGGACCTTTAGTTAAAGTCGGGCAGGCCGTCGGCTCAACCGGAATAATTTCTATCTTTTCGCCATGAATCTTATCATTAATAAATGGAAAGGCAATACCAGCGAAGTTACTTCCACCACCCACACAACCAATCACAACATCTGGCTTTTTCTCACCGGCAATCTTTAATTGTTTTTTAGCTTCTAAACCAATAATGGTCTGATGCAATAAGACATGATTTAAAACACTGCCCAATGTATAGCGAGATTTACCACTTTTATCACTGACTGCATCTTCTACCGCCTCACTAATAGCAATCCCTAAACTTCCCGGAGTATGTGGCATTTTTTTAAGAATTTCTCTTCCGATGTGAGTATGTATACTAGGACTGGCTACACACTGCGCTCCCCAGGTTTGCATCATAATTTTACGCATAGGTTTCTGATCAAAGCTAATACGCACCATATAAACCTTACACTCTAAGCCAATTAAATTACAAGCAAACGCCAAAGCGCTCCCCCACTGTCCGGCTCCGGTTTCTGTAGTTAATCTTTTAATCCCAAATTTTTTATTGTACCAAGCCTGTGCTACAGCAGTATTAGGTTTATGACTTCCGGCCGGACTCACACTTTCATCTTTATAATAAATATGCGCCGGAGTTTTTAAATATTTCTCTAAAGCCCGAGCTCTGCGTAATGGTGCTGGACGCCATAAAGTTAAAATCTCTAAAATCTCCTCAGGAATATCGATCCAGCGCTTTTGACTCATCTCCTGCTCAATAATATTGCCAGGAAAGACTTTTTCTAACATCTCTGGAGTTAACGGTATACCATTAGGGGCCAATGGCGGTTGCATAGGTGTAGGCAGATCTGCAGCCAAATTATACCACTGTCGGGGGATATCCTTCTCATCTAGAAAAATTTTATTTTTCGCAAGCATTTTTTCTCCTTAGTTATTTTCCAAAAAATACATCCGCTAAACCTTTAATAATATTATTTACTGCCGGTTTAAAATTATACTTAGGTTCTTTAAGTGTACCGCTTAATTTAACTAAACCAAATTTTCCTGAGCTACCGATAATCGCAGTGGTAATATCTTTAAAAGTTCCAGTTACCGGGACCATATCACTGGTAATCTCTGCATCCAGTGCCCCATCTAATGAACCATCAAAACCTATTCTTAGAGGCCCAGAAAAATTAACTAAACTACTTATCAACTTTAAACTATCAGTAAAAACAGCTTTATCTTTTATCATAAAATTTGCATCACATTGCGAAAATTTAATATTACCTAAATCTTTAGTAAATAATAATTTACCTAAACCTTGTAACAAATTAAGCTCCCAAAGATTACCCTCTAGAATAGAAAACTTTCCGGATCCACTAAGTTTATTAAGATCATTTTGATAGCCGTTAAGCTTTAGCTCACCCGATAAAGTTCCCGATATCTTTTTATTTTTAGAAGCAGTATCATTCTTAAGTTTTTCTAAATTAATTCCGCTAGCCTTTAAATCTAGTTGATAAGGCGGGTTAGCTGCATCAAGATTCAAAGAACCTACCGCTTCGATCAAACCGTCATAAAAATTAATTTTAATATCTGGTATTCTTACTACTTTTTGATCTAGTAAAAAATCTACCCCCAAACCCTGCAGATTTAATCCATACATAGAAAAATTATTACTACTTAACTTTGCTTGTAAGTAACAATTTTTAAAATCATTGGGATGGCCATTAAAATTAAATTGGGCAGACAGCTGGCCTGTCAATTGCATTGATTTTATTGCCGGGTTTTGTTTTTCCAACAACTTAGCAATACTACTAAGCTCAAAATTAACATTCCCCCCTAAATCTACTGACAAATTGACAGTATCAAAGTCATCTACCGTACCATTAATTAAAAATTGCGAATCAAGATACTTACCCTTAAGCTCGTTAATTTTTATTTTTTTACCTAATAAACTAAAATCGGTAGTTAATGACAGCTCTTCAGCAAAAAGTTTTAAATTAATATTAGGAGCTTTAAAATCAGATAGTGACCCATTACTTTGGTAATTAACTCCCTGATAATTAAATTTAGTATCTTTCCAGCTTAATCCATCTTGGCTAAACTCAATAATCCCAGAAATATTTTCTATTGGCTTATCCTGCTTATCCAATTTTAAATTTGCCTCAGCAACCTTAAGCTCGCCCTGCACCCTCCAAATACCTGCATCATCTGGATAAGCTGTGATCAAAAGATCTGCTTTACCGCTAGCGGCATTAATTAAAGCAGAATTAAATTTATCTTTAGCAATTGTCGGTAAAATATTTAAATTAAAATCAGTTTTTAAATTTAATACTAGAGTATTGAAATCTTTAATTCCTAATTTTATCTCAAAAGGCACCCCCCAAAGCTCAGCTTTTAAACTATCCGCTAGCAAAGACCGCTGATTAAAAGAAAATTTTCCATGTAAATTTTTTATCTCGCCCAATAAATCTATTCCTGTAATATCAGCCTGCCAAATATTACAAAATCCATCAAAAACCGTTTTTTTAGTTTGCAAATTATAGTCAACCTTAATCTGCAACCCAGAATTTAATTTAGCTTTTAATTTATCTTTCTCTAAAACTAGGCTTTCTCCTTTAACATTAAGCGTAGCTTGTAAAATTTGATCTCTTAGATTGATCCCTGCACGCAAATCAAGTAACCCAGAAGCTAGATTATTCAGGCCTTCATAATAAGCGGCAAATTCTTTAGGGGGTAGATTCTTAATGGCGATTTCACTGCTTAATTCTTGGGTTAAAATTCTATATTGACCAGAAGCACTAATAAACACAACTGGAGTAGAAAGTATCTCCCCTTTAAAATTAAATTTTACGCTTGCCGGTAACCCCAAATTCAAATTAAGTTGAATATTTTTAATTTCTTTTTTAAATTTCTGCGCTAAGGTATCATCCTGATAAACAACATCACCATTAGTAACACTAACTTTAAGTACCGTGATAGCAAAATCTTGTTTTTTTTCTGCAACATCAGGAACTGCAAAAAGATCTGCTAAATTAAAACTTCCATCATTTTTGCGCTCTAAGAAAATATACGGACTCCTCAATGTTATTCCAGGAATAATAATTTGTTTTTTAAAAATCGGCCAGACAAATATACTAGCACTGGCTTGGCGAGTACTTAAAATTACATTTTGAGTGTCTGAAATTACTAAATCCCGCAGAATTAGCCCACGAAAAAGGCTAAATTCTACAGATTTTAATGATACATCTTTACCGGTTTGCTTTACTAGAGTTGTAATAATCAGGGATTTTAACTTAACAGGAAGAACTACTTTATTTAGGTAGGTCAGACCTCCAACCAGAACTAGTAATAATATTAATACAATAATAATGAATTTCTTCATTTTCCTTTATTAATAATTTTAGCAGCTAAGACAAATGCCTCTTTTTTATTTTTAATTTTTCCAATTGCCTGCGCCTCTTCTAAGGTGCTAAGCACTTTTCCGACAAGTGGTGACGCCGCTAATTTAAATTTCTTCATAATATCATTACCATTAAGCAAGCGTACCAATTTCTTTTCACTATTTTTCTTTAACAATTTACGAATTAAAGATTTCACTGTTTTTTCATGATTCACCCGCGACAACGCCGTAGTTAATGGCCCCTTAGTGGCACGCTGATCGGCTAGCGATAATAGAAGCACCGCTAATGCATCGCTACCGGTATCCCGAAAATATCTAAAAATTGCCCGTTTAGTGGGCGTTTGATTATCAGCCAAATACCCCGGCCTTAAATGCCAAAGCACAATCCGTTCTAAAGAGCGACACTCTTCATTAGATAATTTTAAACGACGCGCAATAACCCGGGTAAGCCCTAACCCCACTCTTTCATGACCATGAAAAATAATCTTCCCCTTTTCTCTGCGCAATGCCTTAGGCTTACCCACATCATGCAATATACAAGCAAACTTTAAAAGACTAGCTCGTTTACGTAGCCCCGAAACCTCAGCTTCTAAATAACTATTTATTTGAGGATTAAGCTTTACCGTTTTTAAAATTAATTCAAACTGATTTAAAGTCTCCAAAGTATGCTGCCAAACATCTAGATGATGATACGGCCCTTGACCGATGTTACGCATCGGTTTAATCTCCGGAAAAATAATATCTAAAATTTTTAATTTATCTAAAGTTACAAAAGAAGTGTGGGCCAGAGAACTATCGAAAATTTTAAATAACTCTTCTCGGATACGTTCACTAGAAACTGTACTAATTTTATTTTTCTCTTGTTTAGCTAAACGTAAGGTCTGCTTATCTAAATTAAAACCCAGCATGCAGCTAAAACTAAAAGCCCGTAAAATCCTTAAAGGATCTTCACTAAAAGATTTTTCAGCGGTAACTTTAATCGTTTTATGACAAAGATCTTCTCGCCCAAAATAAGGATCAATAATTGTTTTATTTAAATCCGCATTAGAAAAAACATCTGCTAGTTTTAAAGCCATAGAGTTGATCGTAAAATCACGATGTAACAGATCTTTTTCTATAGTGGGCGCTCGAAAATCAGTAAAATCAAAGGTATAAAGCTTATCCCCGATTCTTTTCACTAAACGACAAGCAGCATGCTCTTGATCTAAAATAACATAGGCTGCTCTTAGCTGCTTGGCCAACTTTTGCCCAAAACTTAAAGCTCCACTCTTTAAACAAAAATCAAAATCCGGATTTTCTTTTTTTCTTTTTAAAATTAAATCACGCAGCGCTCCGCCAACTAAATATAATTTAACCTTTTTAGACTGAGCAAAATTATAAATAGGCTTTAAGAGATCCTGATCAGTTTTGGCAAATTTGAACATAGGTATTTACGGAAGGATATTTACTGCTTGTCCTTATTAAAGGCCTCGTACTGCTGAATAATCGAATCCTCAACAAATATCGGGGCATGACTTCTTACCGCTAAAGCAATACTATCACTAGGCCGAGCATCAATACTTTTAATCTCTTTGCTAGCGGTTTTTACAATAATCTTAGCATGAAACGTACTCTCTTCTAATTTATCAATTAGCACCTTTTCAATACTTGCCCCTAAATCTGTGAGCATCTTAAAAATTAAATCATGGGTTAAGGGCCGTGGAGGATTAAAACCGCTAATCTTTAATTTTATCGCGCTAGCTTCGTTTAAACCAATCACAATCGGCAGAACTCTTACTCCCCCTTTTTCTTTTAAAGCAATTAATTGATCATGACGCTTTTCGTCAATCACAATTTTATTTAACTCCATCTCAATCATTATCTTTTCCTTATTTTTTCTTCTTATCTTTACCTAAAATATCTTTTAACTCGACCATAAATTGGCCGACGTCTTTAAACTGCCGATACACCGAAGCAAAACGCACATAAGCCACATCATCAATAAATTTTAATTTTTCCATCACTAACTCGCCAATCTTACTAGCCAAAACTTCCCGATCATTTTTCTTTTGAATCAATCGCTCTACTTGAGTGACTACATCTTCCATCTTCTCCACACTCACCGGCCTTTTTTCACAGGCGCGAATTATTCCAGCTAAAACTTTTTTCCGATCAAAAGCTTCTCGGCGACCATCTTTTTTAATCACCAGCAATGAATTCTCTTCAACATATTCATAAGTAGTAAAACGCTTGCCGCATTTTAAACACTCTCTTCTGCGTCTAACCGCCGACTCTTCTCCAGTTGCCCGAGAATCGACTACTTTATCTTCTTTAAATCCACAAAACGGACAACGCATTTTAAATCTTCCTTATTTTAATCTTAGCCTGTTTTAATAAATCCATCGACATCTTATCCGGATATCCTTGATCCATGACAATCTCTTTAATCCCAGCATTAATCAACATTTTGGCGCAAATTACACAAGGCTGCGTAGTAGTATATAAAGTTGCCCCCTTAACGCTAATCCCGTGTAGTGATGATTGAATCAATGCATTTTGTTCAGCGTGCAGTGCACGACACAATTCATGGCGTTCTCCGGAAGGCACATTTAATTTCTGACGCATGCAGCCAATTTCAATACAATGCTTTAAACCACTGGGCGCACCATTATAACCAGTAGCTAAAATTCTTTTGTCTCTAACTAAAACTGCTCCTACCGCACGCCGCAGGCAAGTCGAACGCTTCGCGACTAAGTGCGCCATCTCTAAAAAATATTCATCCCAGCTGGGTCGGTTTTGCGCGATCATTTTCTTTTTCATCACGCACCTTCTTTCTTATTTAAGTTATTAAAGTATATAATTATAATATTTGAATTAAAAGAAGGTGCGTGATTCATTTTTTATAAAAGCTCCCGGTATAATGGAAATTTTTTAGTTAAAGCCAGAGTCTCTTTTTTCACTTGCGCTAATCTTTGTAAATCAGTATGATTTTCTAAAGCGTTATTAATAAGACTTGCAATCTTTTGCATCTGTTGCTCTTTCATCTTGCGCGTAGTTAACGCTGCAGTTCCTAAACGAATACCACTGGTCACCGTGGGACTTTTTTCATCGAAAGGAATCATATTTTTATTAACAGTAATATTCACTTCTCCTAAAATTCTTGAAGCATCGGCCCCAGTAACATTCTTAGAATTTAGGTCTACCAACATTAAGTGCGTATCCGTACCACCAGAAACAATACGCAAACCCTCTTGCTCTAAAGAAAGTGCTAATTGTGCCGCATTTTTAACTAACTGCACTTGATATTGTTTAAACTCGTCAGTTAACGCCTCCGCAAAAGCTACCCCTTTAGCAGCAATCACATGCATCAGCGGTCCACCTTGAATTCCCGGAAAAATTTGGCTATCAATTTTTTTCGCAAATTCTTTCTTACATAAAATAAATCCACCGCGGGGCCCACGTAAAGTTTTATGCGTCGTAGAGGTAACAAATTCAGCGTACGGCACCGGTGATTCATGCACTCCGGCCGCAACTAGCCCGGCAATATGTGCCATATCGACAAATAAATAGGCTCCTACGCTATCGGCAATCTGACGAAATCTTTTAAAATCAATTTTTCTCGGATAGGCTGAGGCTCCGGCTAAGATCATTTTAGGTTTATGTATTGTGGCTAGCTCTTGAATTAAATCATAATTTAGCATCTCCGTTTTTTTATCTACCCCGTAACCGACCATCTTAAAAAATCTGCCCGAAAAATTATGCGGATGCCCGTGAGTAAGATGACCTCCGGCAGATAAATCCATCGCTAGCACCGTATCACCGGGATTTACCGCCGCAAAATAAACTGCCATATTCGCCTGCGATCCTGAATGTGGCTGTACATTAACATGTTCGGCGCCAAATATCTTTTTAGCCCGTTCCATGGCTAAGGTTTCTACAATATCAACATATTCACATCCACCGTACCAACGTTTACCGGGATAACCTTCGGCATATTTATTAGTCAATATCGAACCTTGTGCCTCTAAAACTGACAGAGAAGTAAAATTTTCAGAGGCAATCATCTCTAGATTTTCATTCTGCCGTTTTAACTCTTTTTGAATCGCTGCATAGATATCTGGATCTGTTTTCTTTAAATATTTCACTTTACACACTCCTTACCCGCAAGGATACACCCGCATTTATCAATTAATTTTACTCTCTTTAAATGTCTTCCTCCTAAAAATTTAGTTGCTAACCAAGCAATAATCATTTTTTTGGCTAAATCAGCATTAACAAAAGCTGAACCTAAAACTAAAACATTACTATCATTATGTTCTCGGCTAAGTTTAGTAATTTTAACATTGTGACAAAGCGCAGCCCGCACACCTTTTAAGCGGTTAGCCACGATAGAATTTCCGATGCCGCTTTTGCAAATTAGTATACCCCGTTTAAATTTCCCGCTAGATATACCCTTAGCCAACGCATACGCGTATAACGGATAATCACAGCGCTCTTTAGAATAAGTACCTAAATCTTTTATTCCCATTCCTTTTTTTTCTAAATAATTAATTAACTTTACTTTTAAATCAAAACCGGCGTGATCTGAAGCAATTAATAGCTTACTCATCCCGCACCTTCTTTCTTATTTAATTTATTAAACCATATAATTTTAATATTTGAATTAACAGAAGGTGCGGGGCTCATATAATTTTACTTATCCTTTCTACGGCGTCTTTAATCGTGGAGAAGACCTCTTCATAAAACTCTAAAGATCCTCCAATGGGATCAGAGATATTTAATTTATTATCGTCTATTTTAGCCCCGTTAGAAATTTTTTCAGCGTTTATTATATCATAATTTCTAACGGAGTTAGCAAATTCCTTTAATAAAAAAAGCCTATTTTTAACTTCAGGCTCTAGTTGCAGAATTCTTTCCTCATGGATTTTTTCCATCACTAAAATAATATCCGCTTCATCCACTAACTCTTTAGTGACCCGCTGAGTGCGATGATCGCTGACATCCATACCTTGCCTAGCTAATACCTGACGCGTCTCTTCACTAGCCCCCATACCTTCTAAAGCCATCATACCCGCAGAAGCCACTTCCACATCGTTTCTTCCTTGATTTTTTAAAACTTTTCTTAAATAAGCCTCTGCCATTACAGAACGACAAGAATTGCCCGTACAAACAAAAAGAATTCTTTTAGATTTAATCGCAGCGATAATCTCCTCATCTTTTATCGCTGCGTGCCTTACAATTTCCAATGGTTCAACGGTTAAATCCACAATGGTCGACTCAATACCCAGATTAGTCGGGCCACCATCAATAGCTAAATCCACTAAACCATTTAAATCTTTTAACGCTTGCGCAAAATTAATCGGTGCAGGTTGATCTGAAAGATTAGCTGAAGGACAAGCTAAAGCCAGGTTAGTTTGCAGAATAACTTCTAAAGCAATACGATTCTCTGGCATCCGCAACCCCACCTTACCCCCATTTTTAGCTTTTAACAAAACAGTTAGCGGACCCGGCCAAAATTTGCGCATTAATTTATACGCCACAAGCGAAATATCACTAGCCAGTTCATTAACTTTCTCCATATCTGCAATTAAAATTGCAAAAGGCTTATCTTTAGGCCGCTGTTTAATTTCATACAATTTATCTAACGCTTTATTATTTGCCGCATCCGCAGCAACACCATAGACTGTTTCTGTGGGGATAATTACCAAACCCCCGCTAGTGATAACTTTAGCTGCCTGCTTGATCAACGCATGTTCAGAAGCTAGCGCATTAATTTTAACAATTTTGGTCAAGCTCATACTTTGATCTTAGTTTTTAAAATTTTAAGCCGCATTTGTTTTTTATAATTAACTAACTTTATTTTAATTTTAGTGTCACTTGTCCCTAAAATCTCTAGCGCAAAAAGTGCCGCGTTCTTAGCCCCTGCTTTACCAATGGCCATGCAAGCTACGGGAATTCCTGGAGGCATCTGCACAGTCGATAAAAGCGAATCGATTCCTTTTAAATTTTTAGTCTCGATTGGAATACCAATAACCGGCAAAGTGGTATGTGCTGCTACCACTCCGGCTAACGCCGCCGACATCCCGGCTGCGGCAATAAAAATTTTAGTTCCACTTTTCGAAGCCTTTTCAACATAAGCGGCCACTTCTTTAGGCGTTCTGTGCGCCGACAAAACCTTAGCTTGGAAATTTATTTTAAAATCTTTTAATACATTGATTGCTTCATTAACTGTGTCTAAATCAGATTCGCTACCCATAAGTATATTAATTTTTGCCATACTTCCTCCCTTAAATTAAGGCTTTCTTTCCAATATCTTTACGATAATGCATCCCTGTAAAATTTATTTTCTCCACCGCTTGATAAGTTTTAGCAATCGCTTCTTGAGTCGTCGCTCCCAAGCCAGTTACAACTAAGACTCTACCGCCGTTAGTTAAAATTTTGCTTCCTACTTTTTTAGTACCGGCATGAAAAACCACCACATCATTTAATTTTGCCACCTCTTCTAATCCGCTAATTTCTTGATCTTTAGCATAGTTTCCCGGATATCCGCCAGCGGCACAAACTACCGAAACGCAAGCTCGACTATCCCAAGACAAACTTTTTATCTTTAAAAGATTACCTTCGCTGGTGGCCATCATCACTTCCACTAAATCTGATTTTAATCTAGGTAATATCGCCTCAGTCTCCGGATCACCAAAACGTACATTAAATTCTAATGCCTTAGGACCATCTTTGGTCAACATAATCCCCGCATATAAAACTCCGCGATAATTAATCCCTTCTTTAACCAAGCCAGTCATAGTACGATAAATAATTTTTCCCATGATCTCATCATAAATATCCGGAGTAATTACTGGCGTAGGAGAATAAACCCCCATCCCGCCAGTATTTGGTCCCTGATCATGATCAAAGACACGCTTATGATCTTGTGCGCTAGCCAAAGCCACTAATTCTCTAGAATCTGTAATCACTAAAACGGAGGCCTCTTGACCCTCAAGACATTCTTCAATAATAATGCGATTGGCCGCTTCCCCAAAGATCTTCTCCTCCATCATCGCAGTTACGGCAGCTTTGGCCTCCTCAATAGTTTTAGCCACGACCACACCTTTACCTGCCGCCAAACCATCCGCCTTGACCACGCAAGGAGCACCAGTTTCTTCAATATATTTTTTGGCAACAGTAGCATTATCAAAAATCTTAAAGTTAGCCGTGGGCACATTATATTTTGCCATCAGCTCTTTAGAAAAAATCTTACTGGCCTCTAAATTAGCGGCTAATTTATTCGGACCAAAGATTCTTAATCCAGCTTTTTCAAATTCATCAACAATTCCTAAAGATAACGCAACTTCCGGACCAACGACAGTCAGATCAATCTTTTCTTTTCTAGCAAACGCTAACAAACCAAAAACATCATCAGCTTTTATCGCAATACATTCAGCTTGTGCTGCTATCCCACCATTACCGGGAGCACAAAAAATCTTATCCACTAATTTAGATTGAGCGATCTTCCAAACTAGCGCATGTTCTCTGCCCCCGGAACCTATGACTAAAACCCGCATTTACTTGTCCTCAATGGATATATCACTACTCTTAATAGTTAATGCAAACACATCGGAAAACGGTCGATCACTAATCCAACTATCCGTAATTAAAATATTTTTTATGCTTTCTTGCGGCAATGGATTAATAAAAGTAATGTGGTACATATTACAATCTTTGCGCACCGGATTCTCACCCAACGACTTAATTCTAGATCTTCCTTTTAACCAAGTGCCCGGTCCAATATGAAACCAATCCCAAAAAACCGGCACCGAAAGTTCTTGATAGCTACCATTCTCATAAACAAAAATAATCGATAAGGTAGCGTAAAAATATTTATCGCCGTATAAACGCATTAAAACATCATGCTCATAGCTATTGCTATAATTTCCGCCGGCTAATAAATGCACCTCTTCAATTTTTACACCATTGGCAATCGGCAAAGAAAAGATATTGTCAAATTCTAAGTTAAGCCTTCCATAATCTAGCCAATCGCTAGATCCGCCAACTAAAAAATTTATCCCATCAAACTTTAAATATTTACTGGCAAATTTATTCGGCCCGGCACCCACCAAACTAAAGTTGTCCCGGTTATTTTTAGTCAACAGATACTGGTCATTCTGCTTTTCCCAATTCTGCGCCCAGGACAAACTCAACGGAAAAAACAACAACGTAAAAACACAAAGTATTCTAATACACACTTTTTTTATCATCTAAATTTTATCCAAATACTTAGATCAAAAAGTGACTTAATCACAAAAGACCTTAAAAACATAATTACCAAAACTACAATTACCGGAGAGATATCTAAACCAAAACGAAAATTCATCGGCATACGTCTTCTAATCGGCTCCAGGATTGGTTCAGTTATTTTATAAAGGAATTGCACAATCAGATTGGCCGGATCAGGATTAACCCAACTAATCAGTGTGCGAATAATTACTAACCAGTAAGTGGCAATTAAGAGAAAATCTAAAACTTGTGCCGCAGCAGAAATAAAATTAGCAAAGATAAACATCAGGTTAACCCCGGAATATTAAATCCAGTCACATCTTTCATTTTTTGCGCGGCCACTTCCTGTGAGCGCTTAATCGCCCGATTAAAGGTATCTTTTAATGAAACTGCTAAGCGCGCTGATTCACCTAAATCATCTTTAAGTACCACCTCTTTTATCTCCTGAGCACCGTTCATAGTAATTTTTACCACGCCATCAGAACTTTGAATATCAAAATTAGTATTATCCAATACTTTCTTTACTTCCTGCATCTTCTTCTGCATCTCCATTAACTGCTTCATCTTATCAAACATATTTTCCTTTCATTATCGCAAATCCTCAAAATACCTTTAGTCATTCGCTAAATATTCAAATCAAATTACTTCTTTTCTTCTGGTTGATTGACATAAAACACTCATCAACCACTGCGAAAATCTCTATAAATTATTCTACTTTCCAGGATTTTCTTGCTTATTCTTAATCGGTAAAAAACCTGCCATCTCACCAATTACATTCACTAACTCAGTATTAGCCGGAATAACAATTTTAGCGTTATTAACTAATGACTTCTCTACCGCTTCTAATTTACGCAACACCTGCGCATTGCCAGTAAAATATCTCTCTGCGGCCTCATTAACTAATTTTATGGCTTCGGCTTCACCTTCGGCTTCTAAAATACGCGCCTGTTTAATACCTTCGGCTTTTTTAATCTCTGCTCTTTTTTGACCATCGGCAGCCGTTTCAGTGGCAGTGGCATAATCAATAGCAGCAATTTTCTCATTCTCGGCTTTTACAACTTTATTCATCGTCTCCTGAACATCTTTGGGTGGATCAATCTCTTTTAACTCAGTTCTAACAATTTCTAATCCCCAACTTCCGGTTTCTTCACACAACGTTTTATGCAACTCCGCATTAATTTTGCCTCTTTCGCTGTTGCAAGACTTTAAGGTCAGCGTACCAATAATATTTCTCAAAGTAGTGCGTGCTAAATTCACAATCTGCCACTGATAATTATTCACGCTATACTGACAATTCTTTACACTCGGTTCATCGGCCTTAACTTTAAAATAAACCTGCGCGTCAACTTTAGCGTTTAAGTTATCATTAGTAATAATTTCTTGAGGTTCGGCATCCACCATCTGTTCAGTAACATTAACTTGATAAAGAACCTCAATAATCGGAATAATCCAATTAAAACCTTGGCTAGCGAAACGGTTATATTTACCTAAACGCTCAATTAAACCTCGATGCGTAGGACGCACAATTCTAATTCCCATAAAAAATATTACAATTGCTGCCACAATAATCGGTCCAATAAAATTCATCTTCTCCTCCTTTTTATTACATTAGAGATAATTCTCTACTAAATTATTTCTACGGTTTTATTTCCTTTAATGGCTTTACCGATAATCCAAGATTTTAATTTTAAATCAGATAATTTTTTCATAATCAAATTGGCTTTATCTGACTGCACAATTAAAACTAAACCAATTCCCATATTTAAAGTGCTATACATCTCTTTATCTTCAATATTACCTTTATTCTGAATCAGACGAAATATCTGCGGGGCCTTCCAAGAGTTTTTATTAATTACCACACTTATATCTTTTGGTAATATACGGCTAATCTTGTCATAAAACGCCCCACCGGTAATATGACTTATTCCATGCACAAACTCCCCAAATTGCGCCAACAACTCTAAAATCGGCTTCACATAAATTTTGGTCGGCGTAAGCAATTCTTTAGACATTCTTTTGAGTTCATTAATATTTAAAACTTTCCTCACTAACGAATAACCATTAGAATGTATT
Source organism: Candidatus Omnitrophota bacterium (assembly GCA_041650295.1). GTDB lineage: Bacteria > Omnitrophota > Gorgyraeia > Gygaellales > Profunditerraquicolaceae > UBA6249. Next base: position 110,221 of record JBAZLM010000002.1, on the reverse strand, counting down.
CCGCTAGAAGCAATCCCAATCAGCGTATCACCAACTTTAATTTTAGCGCCATTAATAATTTTTTCTCTCTCCACTACTCCGACACAAAAACCGGCAATATCATATTCACCCTCTCGATACATCCCGGGCATCTGCGCGGTCTCCCCACCAATTAATGAACAGCCAGCCTCCAGACAACCAAGATTTATTCCCTTCACCACATCCAACAAAACTTCTTCTTTAACTTTAGTAAAAGCCACATAATCTAGAAAAAATAAAGACTCTGCGCCGGTACAAAGAATATCATTCACATTCATCGCCACCGCATCAATACCAACGGTATCATGCTTATTAGTTAATTTTGCAATCATTAACTTTGTGCCCACTCCATCGCTAGAAGAGACTAAAACTGGATCTTTATATTTATTTTTATCTAATTTAAAAAAACTTCCAAATCCACCGATATCCGCTAAAACTTCTTTACGAAATGAACGACGCACCAAAGGTTTAAGTTTAGATTTAAAAGCACTGGCACTTTTTATATCTACTCCTGAATCTTTATAAGTAATTTTCTTCACTACTTTTCTCCTTTGCATAAAATCACTTCTTATTTTTACTCGGGGTCTTTCCTGTCCAGCAATAAGTACACAATTTATTTTTATCTAAGCCAATGGCTTTAATTAAATCGGCCAACTTTTGAAATTTTAAAGTAGTGGCACCTATATCTTTGGCAATCCAAGCCACCATATTTTTATATTCTTTTGAATTTTCATCTAAATATTTACATAAACTTTTCGGCTCTTTGCCCTCGATACTTTTAATTGCCCGACGGGCAGCTAATTCATTAATACTGCGCGTAGAATAATTAAACTTACAAGGAAACATTAACGGTGGACAAGAGATGCGCAAATGAATCTCTTTGGCCCCGTGCTCTTTAAGTTTTTGAATCGTATAATTTTTAAGCTGCGTTCCGCGTACAATCGAGTCATCACAAAACACAATCCGTTTACCTTTGATAATTTCCGGAATCGGAATAAGTTTCATCTTAGCTACTAAATCTCGACGCGCTTGAGTAGCCGGAGTATAACTGCGATCATAGCCCGGAGTGTATTTTACGAGCGGCCGACGTAAAGGCACGCCCGATTGCATACTATAACCAATAGCATGAGCCGTTCCAGAGTCCGGAATACCAGCCACCATATCGGCAACGATATCATCATCTTTAGCTAATTGCGCTCCACATCTTTCTCGTGAAGTCTCTACATTAATTGCTTCATAATTAGAAGCCGGAAATCCGGTATAAACCCAAAGGAATGAACAGATTTGATTATTTTTGGAACCTGCACGTTTTACTTTTAACCCGGCCTGGGTAATTAAAACAATCTCTCCAGGCTCAAGATGTTTGACTAATTTATATCCTAAATTTAAAAATGCTGCAGATTCCGTAGAGACCGCCCAACTGCTCCCCTTTTTCCCAATTACTAAAGGAGTTAATCCTAGCCGATCACGACAAGCATAAATCCCTTCTTTATTTAGCAAAAGTAAAGTACAAGACCCCTGAATCTTAGAGAAAACTTTCTCCACTCCCTCAATAATTGTTTTGCCAGAGATAATAATTTTTGCCGCCATCTCCACAAAATTTATTTTTCCTTCTGCTACTTCAGAAAACGATCTGCCTCTTTTAAATAATTCTTTGGCTATTTTATCAGCATTATCGATAAAGCCATCGGTGACAATAGCAAATGGACCAAATTTAGAATTCATGACAATCGGCTGCTCATCGCGAGCACTAATAACCCCCACCCCTTTATTACCTAATATTTTTAAATAATCTTCATGAAATTTTGCTTTAAACTGGCTACCCTTAATATCATGAATTTTACGCGCTAATTGTTGGCCATAAATAGCTAACCCGGCAAACTGCGTACCTAAATGTGAATGATAATCTGTACCATAGTACAAATCTTCATTGCATTCTTTTTTTGCAACTACTCCAAATAATCCGCTCATCTTAAACTCCTTTGAAATGATTACGTATATAATCTACACCGTTTTTAAAAATTTGCAGACCATCACCTTCTTTAGATTTAATCTCCCAATTGCGTGGATGCATTGCACTAAATACATGTCGCTCCGGATGCGGCATCAAACCGAAAATTCTTCCGGTCTCATCACAAAGGCCAGCAATATTTTCTTGTGAACCGTTGGGATTGCCCGGATAACCGGTTGATTTACCACTGGCATCACAATATTGAAAAACAATCTGTTTATTTTTCTTTAACCTCTCTAAAGTAGATCTATCCTGAGTAATAAATTTTCCTTCGCCGTGAGCTACCGGTAGATAAATTATTTTTTTCAAACCTTTTGTCCAGATACAACTACCTGCAGGTTTTAAATACACCCAACGATCCTCAAATTTTCCCGAATCATTAATAATTAAACTAGTCTCTTGTTTTAATGCGGCATTACCCGGTAATAAGCCGCTTTTAACCAAAATTTGAAAACCGTTACAAATACCGATGATTAATTTCCCATCTTTAATAAATTTTTTCAAAGCATCCGCTAGCTTAAATCTTAGCTCATTAGCAAATATTTTTCCTGAGGCTACATCATCCCCATAACTAAAGCCTCCGGATAAAGCCAAAATATGAAAATCATGTAAAGACCTTTCGCCTTTAACTAAATTATTAATATGCAATAATTCAGTCTGAGCTCCGGCTAATTCAAAAGCCCCGGCCGTCTCTTTATCACAATTAGTTCCAGCAGTTCTTAAAACACAAACTTTAGGCTTTAGCACCCCGTAAATTCCTCCCTATTTTCCGTTTATTGTAAATAAACTAACGGGCCGAGTAATATTTCTTAATTGCCGCCACTACTTCCTGCGGCTTATCCACTACTACAAAAAGATCTAAATCTGCTTTGCTAATATTACCATGTTGATAAACAGTTTCTTTTAACCAATCAATCAATCCTTTCCAATATTCTTTACCTAATAAAATAACCGGAAATTTAAAAATTCGCTCAGTTTGCACTAAGGTAATCGCTTCAAAAAACTCATCTAATGTGCCAAAGCCACCAGGTAAAATTACAAAAGCCTTAGCATATTTTACAAACATTACTTTACGCACAAAAAAGTAACGAAATCGCAGAACTGTATCCACAAATTTATTCGGCTGTTGTTCACAAGGCAATTGAATATTCAGACCAATGGAATGACCTCCGGCAGCTTGCGCGCCTTTATTCGCAGCCTCCATCAATCCCGGACCACTTCCGGTAATTACTGCATATCCAGCTTTAGCCACTAAATAAGCTGTTTCTTCGCCTAACTTATAAAATTTATGATTACTCTTAGTACGAGCTGAACCAAAAATGGTTACGGCTTTGCCGATTTTAGAAAGAATCTCAAACCCATCCACAAATTCTGACATAATACGAAATATACGCCAAGTATCCTCTTGGGTAAAATCTTCTTGTATCAATGACGCTTTACAAGTTTTTTTCTTTACCATTTTAAAGGAGCCCTCCAGCTTTCTTTTAACTTATTAATATCCGCATCCAGGCAAACTTTACCGTCTAAACCAAATATTTTAAAATCGGATTTTTTAGATAAACACCCGACTAAACCAAAAGCAACGCCTTTTAATGATTTTTCAAATTCTTTCTGTTTAGATTTTTCTACCTCTACCACAAAACGTGAATTAGATTCTGCAAATAATATCACTTCATTATTCTTTTTAACTGACTGATAAGGAACTTCACTTAAAAACGCTTCCATCCCTAATCCGCCACTAAAAGCCATTTCCGCCAAAGCTACCGCTAATCCTCCGTCAGAGCAATCATGCATAGACTTAACTAATTTATTTTCAGTGGCTTTACTTAAAGCCGTAAAAGTCTTCATCGCTTCTGCAAAATAAACTTGCGGAACATTATTACCGATCGCTTTATGTAGATCATAATAATGTGAACCGCCTAACTCATCACGAGTATTACCAACCAGATAAATTAAATTACCTGCCTCTTTAGCATACATGGAGACTGCTTTCTTGATATCCTCCATCACACTAATTGCCGAAATTAGTAAAGTACCAGGAATCGGAGTAGATTTTCCATGCAAACTAAACTCATTATAAAAACTATCCTTTCCTGATATAAACGGAACACCGTAAGCTTTAGCCGTATTATAACAACCGTAAGCCGCACGCACTAATCCACCCAAACGATCCGGCTTATCAGGATTACCCCAGCAAAAATTATCTAAGATCGCTACTTCTTTCAATGACCCCCCCACGCTAATAATCTGTCGCATTGCTTCATCAATACAACTTGCCGCCATCCAATAAGGATCAATAAATCCAAAATGAAAATTTATCCCATTAGAGATAATAATTCCCTTATCAGAATTAAATAACGGCTTAGTTACGCTAGCATCACTAGGACCATCATTCTTGACTCCCGTAAAAGGCTTAATTACTGACCCACCCTGCACCTCATGATCGTATTGACGCACGACCCATTCTTTAGAACAAATATCATACTGTGAAAGTAGTTTTAATAAATCTTGTGTATAATTTTTCTTTTTAGCAATTTTCGGTTCTTTGTGTTTTGTTTGCACATAGAGTGCTTTTTTAGCAATCTGCGGAATCCCTTCATGCAAAAATTGCATCTCTAAATCACAGACCAAATTATCCTGATAGTAAAGCTCTAGTCTTTTGGTACCAGTAAACTCGCCGATTACCGCCGCGTTTACATTTTCGTTAGCAAATAACGCAATTAATTTATCAATATTTTTAGGTGGCACAGAGATCACCATTCTCTCCTGCGATTCAGAGATCCAGATCTCCATATAAGAAAGACCGGAATATTTTAAAGGAGCCTTGTCTAAATAAACTTTTGCACCAAGCTCAGCGCCCATCTCACCGACCGCACTAGACAACCCACCGGCTCCGCAATCAGTAATTGCCGTATATAAATTCTGATCACGCGCCTGTAAAATTGTATCTAAAACTTTTTTCTCTTCAATCGGATTACCGATCTGCACGGCGCCACTAGAAACAGTTTCGGATTCATGAGTTAATTCGCCAGAAGAAAAAGTTGCGCCGTGAATTCCGTCGCGTCCGGTTGCTCCACCTACCACCACAATTAGATCTCCGACATTAGTTTGCTTAAAAGATTTATCGCAAGGAATAATTCCCACAGTACCGCAATAAACTAACGGGTTACTTACAAAATGTTCATGAAATAATACTGCACCGTTAACGGTAGGAATTCCCATTTTATTTCCATAATCACGCACTCCACTAACCACGCCCTTCATTACACGCTTAGGATGTAGTGAACCCACCGGAACTTTATTAAACGCTAAATCTGGGGGAGCAAAACAGAAAATATCACTATTTAAAATTGGTTTGGCCCCTAAGCCCGTACCCATCGAGTCGCGAATTACGCCACCGATTCCGGTATTGGCACCACCGAATGGCTCCAGCGCCGAAGGATGGTTGTGTGTTTCCACTTTAAAACAAATATTATTCTCTTTATTAAATTCAATAATCCCGGAGTTATCTTTAAATACCGAAACACACCATTTTTTATTTAATTCTTTAGTCACCTTCATAATCGTAGACTTAAGAAGATTTTTAATCTCTCGATTGCCGAGTTTTGGCATGGCCTTGCTTTCTTGATAAGCAATATTACCGCGGAAAGTTTTATGATAACAGTGCTCACTCCAAGTCTGCGCTACTGTTTCTAATTCACAATCAGTGGGATTGCGTTTAATTTTACGAAAATAGTCACGAATCTGACGCATCTCATTTATATTTAAAAAGAGCTGACCACGTTTACTAATCTCTAAAAGTTTCTCATCACTAGCCCCTAGCAGATCCACAGTAATTAAATTAAATTTATACCCGGGAAGATGCTTAATGTCCCCTTCTGCTAAACTAGGACTAACCACATGCTGAATTAATTTATTATAAAGAAGCTTATCCGAAATAATTTTTAAAGTAGCGGAAGATATTTTACCAAAGATGATATATTTTTTAGCAGTTTTGACAGAATCAACACAAGTAATTCCTAAATCTTTGATCCCTTTTAAAACAGAAGCTTCCACCGGATCCATTACCCCTGGGTTATAGGCCACTTCTACTATATGTTGATAATTTTTAGAATGATTGTTTGATGTATCCAATAATATTGTGTAATCTTGAGCCACGGGGTCAGTGAGAAGTTCCTGACAAATACTAATAACCTGGCCTTGCGCCAAATTACCCTCGAGAGTATAGACCTGGATAAACTTTACTTCTTTTACACCACTGATCCCCAGGTCCAAAATATCCTTGGTTACACCCTGGCCAACAGCGTCAAAGATACCGGGCTTATCTACTACTTCGATTTTGTACTGCATAGCTATTTAACGAGGTTTAAATGGTGAGGGTTAGATTATAATCCAACCTTAGCAAATATTTTATTAACGTTACGTAAGTAAAAATCTAAATCAAATATTTTATCCAATTCTTTAGCACTTAAATATTTAGCCGCCTCAGGCAAAGACAGCAAATTGTCTTTAAAATTACCTGTCCCCTGCCAAGTCGCCATCGCCGCTTTTTGCACTAAATCATAAGCCTTAACTCTTTCTAGGCCTTTATTCATTAGCGCAATTAAAACTCGCTGTGAAAAAATTAATCCGCGCGTCTTGGCTAAATTAGCTAACATATTCTCTGCATAAACTTTCATTCCAGAGACTACTTCAATAAATTTATTCAACATATAGTCTAGAGCTAAAGTTGAATCAGGAAAAATGATCCGCTCCACTGAAGAATGACTAATATCGCGTTCATGCCAGAGCGCCACATTTTCTAAAGCTACTAAAGAGTTCGCCCGTAAAAGTCTGGCTAATCCGCAAATCCGTTCACAAATTACCGGATTACGTTTGTGCGGCATAGCACTAGATCCTTTTTGTCCTTTACCAAAAGGCTCTTCAGCTTCTAAAACTTCCGTCTTCTGTAAATGTCTAATTTCCGTAGCAAATTTTTCTAATGATGCGCCTATTACCGCCAAAGTCGCCATATATTGTGCATATACATCCCGCTGTATAACTTGGGTGGCAATATTTACGCTCTTTAATCCCAGCTTTTTACAAACATAGGCTTCCACATAAGGCTCAATATTTGAATATGTCCCGACGGCTCCCGACAATTTTCCAAAACTAATTTCTGCTTTGGCTAATTTTAATCTAGCTAAATTGCGGTTAGTTTCATCATACCAAAGCGCTAACTTTAAACCAAATGTAGTAGGCTCAGCATGTACCCCATGTGTACGTCCAATACAAGCTAAATCCTTATAAGTTTTAGCTTTCTTAGCTAGAACGCTTAGTAACTTTTCTAGATCTTCAATTAATATATCGGTTGCGCTTTTTAATTGTACCCCTAGAGTGGTATCTAGAATATCTGAAGAAGTTAGCCCCATGTGCAGATACTGCGCATCTTTGCCTATATATTGGGAGACATTAGCCACAAAGGCCACAACATCATGTTGTGTCTTCTCTTCAATCTTCTGAATCTCTAATAAATTAAACTTGGCTTTTTGCTTGATTCGTTTTACCGCTGGGGAAGGAACTACTTTTTTGGTAGCGTAAGCTTCTAATGCCAGTATCTCAATGAGCAGCATAGTCTTAAACTTAAACTCTTCCTGCCAGATACCCTTCATTTTAGCTAAGCTATAACGTTCAATCATCGTCAGATCCCTTTGTTATCGTTGAGATGCTAATTATAGCAAAAATCACCTCTTTTAGCAAACAAATTCAGTGTCTACGCGGGTCCTGACTCGGGCCATCTCCCGGCCACCCGCTAATAACTTATATAAATAATCCTGTTGGTTTTCGAGTGAGTGTCGATTTATAGGCTTTCTGGCTTTTGCTGGAGGCGCATTAGAAATTTTTCGGCAACGGTGTGCAAGCCTGTCCTCCGCAGGAGGAGAATTACGTCGAGTGCAGGCGGTGTCCATCTAGCGTAAGGAAGAAAGCCGCAGCGAGATGTAAGCCGCAGCACACGGCGAAAAATTTCAGCGCCGGAAACAAAAGACAGAAAACTAAAGACGGAAAACTATTATTGCAATCGCTAAATTTTAGCTTATAATTAGTGGATATATTAGGAGGGTTAAAATGTTAAAGATCTTACGTAATAAAAAAACTGCGAGAAAAATTTGGATTGGTTTAGGTATTATCATCATCCCTGCTTTTACTCTTTGGGGTTTCGGGGGAGCATTCCGCAGCAAAGAAGAAAATGAAAAATTAAAGAAAATTCTTGGCCACAATGTCTCAGAGATAGAGTTTAAAGAATCACGCTCCGCGGTAAAAACATTGGCCATCATGCAATTAGGAGACAAATTTCCTGAATACGAAAAATACCTAAACTTAGACGGACAAGCCTGGGAAAGAGCAATCCTCTTACATGAAGCAAAACGCCGCAGAATTAATGCTAGCGATAAAGAAGTCGTCCAGAGTATTCAAAACTATCCCTTCTTCCAGGATAGAAAAGGTTTTAATGTTAAAGTCTACAATGAAGCACTGCGCTACATCTTTCGACTGCAACCACGTATCTTTGAAGAACAGACTCGCCAAAATTTAATTATGGCTAAGCTTTACGAAGCGATCACTAAAAATATCAAAGTTAGCGATGCTGAAATTCGCCAAGAATACGCCAAAAGAAATCAGGACTTAAGTGTTCATTATATCGCCGGATACTTTGCTGATTTTGCCAAAAAAATTAAACCTAATGCCAAAGAACTGGCTGCTTTTTACGAAGCAAATAAGGCCATGTTTAAAGAGCCAGCCACTAAAGATAAACCGGTACGTATCCCTGAGCTAAATGAAATCAAAGATAAAGTTAGCCAAGCATTGATTAAAGAAGAATCTAAAAAAATAGCAGAGAATAAAATTAAAGAATGTTTAGAAAAAATAAAGAAGGTTGATTTTAAGCAAGCGGCAAAAGAATGTGGCTTAAAAACCGGACAAACTGGATTCTTTAAATCAAACGAACAGATTAAAGATCTCGGAGCTGGAGATATTTTTTGGAGTAGCGCAAAACAACTGCCTGAGAAAAATGCAACTGCCACACTGACTAACGAAAAGGGCAGCTACATTATTAAACTCGCAGAGATAAAGCCAATTGATGAGATTAAATTTGCTAAAGATAAAAATGAACTCGGTGAGAAATTACTTTCCGAGAAAAAAAGCACAACTTTTAACAACTTTACTGAAGAGCTCGTCAAAAAATCACAATAAGTAACCTTTACAAAACAAAAAAACGGCGTCAAGGTTAATCCTGACGCCGTTTCTATTTATTTTATTTAATTGCTAATTTTAATCGAATTAACTGGACAAGAATCAGCTACTTCTTGTAAATTACAACTCGTACAAGTTTGAGATTTAACATGAGCTATACCATCACCCTGTACTTCAAATACTTCCGGACATGATTGTTCACATAAACCACAACCTACACAAGTAGAAGCATCAACCGTAACTTTTGACATTTTCCCTCTCCTCTTTAATTTATCTCTCTAAAAAATTCTCAAACATCTCTTCATGGGTTACTTCTTCACTTAAAATGTGTGTCACTAATTGATAGGTAACATTATCTTTACCAAAAGTTTTTTTGGCAATTTTATGATAAACTTCAATTGCTCCGGCTTCAGCCTCTGCAACAATACGAATAATTCGATTAATATCTGCAGTATTCTTCGGTGGCATTAAATAAGCCGCATTAGCACCTTTTTCTAAATCTAACGGATTAGCCGTAGGCACATCTCCCAACTTAGTAATCAGATCCGCTAATTCACCAGCGTGCTCTAATTCATCTTTAGCTAATTTTTCCAGCATCCCAGCCATAGCCGAAGAAACACGACCAGAAACAGTTTTAGCCATGTACCAGTAAAGATAAAATGCTAGCCACTCATCGCAATATGCTTTATTTAAATCCTTAACCAGGTCTTTTAAGCTTAAATCTACAATTGCTCTTGCTTGTTTACCCATATGTGCCTCCTTTTTTAAGCTTCTACCTTTAAACCATACTTCTTTATATTATTATCCGCAATCTCCTGAATCTTTTTAATCTCTTCAGGATTATTGAGGAGATGTTTAAACCTTCCCTGGCTCTTTAAATACTCTTCCACCGGCTTAGGAGTAATCTGTTTCCGTGCCGCTAAAATTCCATTTTCATATTCAAATAAAGGATAAAGCCCAGTATCTACCGCCAATTTTGCCACCGGCAACATCTGGTTGGTTTCATATCTCCAACCTAACGGACAAGGAACGTGAATCTGTATATATTTAGGACCTTTGATAGAGATTGCTTTTTTAACCTTACGGGTAATATCCATCGGAAAACCTGCGGATGCCGTAGCCACATAAGGAATCCCGTGAGCAACACAGATCTCCGGAACCGCTTTTTTAGGACGCAAATTTCCAGAAGACTTTGCCCCCGCCGGACTAGTGGAAGTATTCGTATCAAATGGAGTCAAGCCACTGCGTTGTACTCCGGTATTCATATAAGCTTCATTATCATAGCAAACATACAGAATATCATGGCCACGTTCCAACATTCCACTTAATGCCTGCAAACCAATATCGCCAGTGGAACCATCTCCACCTTGGGCAATAACATTGGTGACATCTTTTTTACCTAAATATTTTAACGCTGCCTCAACTCCCGAAGCTACCGCCGCAGAATTTTCAAATAATGAATGAATCCAAGGAACACCCCAAGCTGTTTCAGGATATTTTGTAGAAAACACCTCCAAACAACCGGTATTATTTACGACAATCGTATTAGCCCCGGCAGCTTCAATCACTAAACGCGCCGCAATCGCCTGGCCACAACCAGCGCAAGCAGTATGACCGGATTTAAATAACGGATTATTCTCCATATTCTTCCTTAAGTAACTCTGGTTTTAAATCAATAAAATCGGAATTAACTTCTTTAACCGTAAGCCTTCTAAATACTTCATGAATGGATTCTAAAGTAATATCTCTACCGCCTAAGCCAGCCACAAAACTACTAATTACTTTCGGCCCCTTCTTTTTACCATAAAATGCCGCTTTTAATTCTACGGCAATTGGAGCATAAGCGCCTAAAGAAACGGCTTTATCTAAAACCGCTACCTTTGGAATATCTTTTAAAGCTTCATAAACTCGAGCATAAGGAAATGGACGATAAGTAATAATACGCAAAAGCCCAACTTTCTTACCTTTAGCGCGCTGTTCATCTACCACTTCTTTAATTGTTCCGCAAACTGAACCCATCGCTACAATGACTTTTTCTGCATCTTTAATCTGATACTCTTCGACCAGAAAATCTTTATAATCGCGACCAAAAACAGTATTAAATTTTTTACTAATATCAGCTAAATAACCAATAGACTCTTGCATCGTTTCCTGTATAGCAAAACGCGTCTCCATATAATAATTTGGATCAGCTAAAAGCCCCATAGAGATCGGATGTGCTGTATCTAATTTATATAAAGCATTATAATCGGGTAAAAATTTCTTAACTTTGTCTTGTTCAGGGATATCCACAGTTTCCATACCATGCGTTAAAATAAATCCATCCATACAAACCATCACCGGCAACATCACACGTTTATCTTCAGCTAGTCGATAAGCAATCAAATGAAAATCTACTGCTTCTTGATTATCCTCTGCATAAATTTGAAACCAACCTGAATCACGTAATGAAATTGAATCCTGCTGATCATTCCAAATATTGATCGGAGCACTCACCGCGCGATTAGCACAAGTCATGACTACCGGCAAACGCATCCCGGCGATATTAAAAACTACTTCCTGCATATAAAACAAACCTTGCGAACTAGTCGCAGTATATACTCGCACACCAGTAGCAGAAGCACCTAAAACTACAGAAGCTGCGGAGTGCTCACTTTCCACGTTCACAAACTGTGAGGTTAATTCGCCGTTAGCCACCATCGTGGCTAGATCTTCCACAATATGGGTCTGGGGTGTAATCGGATAAGCAGAAATTACACCTGGTTTACAGGCCTTAACTATCTCTGCAATCGCATGTGAACCCTCTAAAAATTCCTTCACTTATCTTCTCCCTTAGATTCTTCAGGGACCATGACAATATCCTTTTTAGGACAGATATCCGCACATACTCCGCATCCCTTACAAAAATTATAATCCGCATAAAAAGCATTTTTTTCTTTTCCGTGCACACAACCTTCAGGGCAAATAATTAAACACATCCGACAAGCAATACAATCTTTATGCAGATAATGTGGACGATACTGCACTCTCCAACTACCAGTTTTATCGCCCTTACTTTTTAATGGATCTACGGTCAATGGTCCAAACATTTTATCCCCTCCCTACGGTAGGGCAAGCTTTTAATTTATTTTTTACGATTTCAAAGCCTTCTTTAACCGCAGCAATGTTACCTTCCTGTGCCTTACCTTGAAATCTTTTCTTAATAACTTCAATCAAATTTTCTAATTTTAATTCACCGGTTGCCGCGGCAAATGCCCCGATTAAAGCGGTATTGCCTAGAGGGCGGCCGATATTTTTCATAGCAATTTCATTGGCCCCAACGATAAAAAGTTTCTGTTTTGACTTTAATTTAGGTAATTCCAGATCGTCTTTACCATTAATAATGGCAATTCCGTCTTCCTTGAGACCAGAAAAACAATTAAACCCACGCATCAGCGTAGGGTCAACGATAATTACATAATTAGGCTCATAGATTTGACTGCGTAAACGGACCGGATCAGTATCCACACGCACATAGGCATTCATCGGAGCACCCATACGAGCGGCGCCAAAGTTAGGAAAAGCATAAGGGTATTTACCCTCGTTAAAATAGCTAAACCCTAATAATGCTGCGGTGGTAATTGCGCCTTGACCAGCGCGGGCATGAATTCTAATTTCTTTCATCTTTCTCCTATAGAAACAAAAGTTCCATGATTATATAGCTTGTCTCCAACTTTGTCAAGTAAGTTTATTTTCAGAGGTTTTTGTAGATAAAAGCGCTGGTTTGATTAAGCAGATTCAAAATACCTTCGGCTTTTGGCAAATCTAGGGTCCCTAAACCACAGGAAGGACTAATCATTAACCTCTCCAAGAGCAAATCACGGTCAATCCCCTTTTTAATCAGTATATCTAATCCAGATTCTATCTTCTGCGTCAACTCTTGAGGAGTCTGACTACCGGTGTAACCCTGAGTCGGCACCACCCCCCAACAGATAATCCCTCCTCTTTTTAGAAAACAGTTAAGATTATCGGCATAAAGGACAAATCTATCTTGAAACTCAAAAGCATCAAAATTAATAATGTCAATTCCACTACAATCGGTCAGCATTGACCAATCAGTATTACCGCAACAATGTACACCAACCAAGCAGCGTTTATCTCTTAAACCATCCGTAAGCTCAGAAAAAACCTCAATTACATCTTTACGGTCAATAGGAGTATAGGCCGAACCTACTCCCGTCAAAAATGGTTCATCAAAAAACATAATCATCTTTTTATTAAATTTTTTAAATAAATCTAGCTGCCAAAGTACTTTCATGCTTAGGCCTTTAATCATCGCTTGTTTTAACACTTCATCATGATAAATCGCTTTATTCTCGGCATCAGTTATTCCAAAACAAAAAGTAAAGGGGCCGGTAACCTGGCCCTTAATAAATTCAACTTTGGATAAATCTGTCTTTTCTAAACGCTGATAAAAGGAATATAATCCACTGGCAAAATCCGGCGTAATTTTAAAGTACTCCAAATCTTCTTCAATAAATTTCTGATAAAAAAGCTCCAGCTCCTTGTCTTTATCCTTAGCAACAAAACTTAACCCTTGAGCATCAATTTTAAGGCCAGGCAAATTCTGACTAAACTGAGCAATCATCCCCTCACAACTATTGGCCTTAGGTAGTTGTGGCCAAAAAGGCGCCTGGGGAAGATATCGGAAAATTAAATCCACCGCTTTTTGCGCATCAACTAAGGGAAGACTACCAATTCCCGTGGCTAAACCTTTTAAATTCATTAGATCCTTTCCCTCTTTAATGTTCCGCTAGGATGAATTTGTACAACTTCTTCAACTTTTACTTTTAAAATTACAAATTGTTCAGAAACGGTAATTTCATAAGCCTTGTGTGTTTTACCTTGCACAATCCCATCAATAATTCTCGTCGCCGAGAGATTGATCTCTTTACGCTCCAAGTCTTGCAACGCCAAATCATACTCCTGGCCGCTTTCAATAATTTCTACTCTACCATTAATCTGATAACCCACTAAAGTATGAATATCAAAAAAAGAAAGCGAAACCCGCGGATTAGCCTTAAGATTACGAAAGGTCTGGCCAATAATGTAATCAACTAAATAAATATAACTAGAATCTACCTTTAATAAAAATTTAGGAGCTCCGTTAGGCCGGTTATCTGAGCCACAGGTAGCCACACTAATAAACTCTTTAGACTCAATTAAAGTTTTTACAACATTATTGATCATTTTTTACTTTTGAATCCCTCAATAACACTCTCTACTAAAACATTAGCAAAAGCCTCTTTAAAATCATAGACTGCATTAAAATCCGAAAGCAGATCATTGTCAGCTTTAGCCAACAGTTTCTTCTCAATCATATTAAAAACAATATTACCAAAATCCTGGGTCTGAGTTATTCCCCAATGCGTCAGAACTCTGGTGGCTAGTGCTCCATACTGGTTAACCGCATAATCTCTTAAGCCACTAGCTAACTCCGCTCCAGAAACATGTGTTTGTTTTTTTAATTTTTTTTGCGTAAAAGTCAGGCCCAAAAGTACAAACTCATAAGCATCCGGCTTATACCTATTATCCTGCAAACAAATCTCTTCCACTAAATCAAAAAATTTACTCATTATCTTTTAAGTTTAAACAGTAAAGTTTTATAATCCTCAGGTAAATTATTCCGATCAGCAACAATATTCCCAGAATCAGCGATAAATACATAAGTAGGCACACCCATAATATCATACTTTTCCGCCGTTAAACTCTGTCGATCTACTAATACCCTAAGATTAAGTTCATAATTTTTGAAGAAATTTTTAACTTTATATTCGGTTTCTCCGATGTTAATTGCAAAAACCAAGATCCCTTCCTTTTTCATCTGTGCATACATCCGATTTAATTCTTTTATCTCTTTACGACAATATGGACACCAAGTCGTCCAAAAGAAAAGAATCGTGGGCTTATTTTTATAACTAGAAAGATTTACCGACTTACCGTTTAAATCATTTAAGATAATATCACTAGCCAAAGCCGAAGTCACAAAAGTTAAAATTAAAATTACTGATAAAAATATCCTACTTTTTATAGAAAATTTCACTAAAACCTCCTGACGGCTGTAATCATAAAATACAACCCTGATAAAATAACCACCACACCACAGATATTTTTAACCCAAGTCATCCACTTGCCAGGTTTAGGCAAATTTAAAGATGCCGCGCCAAAAGTTCCAATCAGAATAAAGATTATCCCCATCCCATAAGAAAAACAAAATAATAAAAACCCACCGTAGAATACATTTTTAGTTATCGACAGATAAGCTAAAATCGAAGCCAAGATCGGCGTCAAACACGGTGAAATCATTAATCCCGAAACTAAACCCAATATTAAAGACGATAGATACCCGGATTTTTTAACTACCGGAAGTTTAAAATTAGGAATAAAATTAAAATGAAATATGTCAAACATCGAAATCCCAAAAATCAGAATAAAAATTCCTGAGATAAGATTTACTATGGGATTAGCGCTAAATTTCCCAAAGATACTACCTGTCAAAACTGCCAGAATTCCTAAACCAGAATAAGTGATCGCAATCCCGGTTACATAAAATAAACTTAAAACCAATCCTTTTTTCTTTGAATTCTGAGCGTGACCAACAATGTATCCGGCGCTAATCGGAACTAGCGGATAAACACAAGGAGTAAGACTAGCCAAGATTCCGGCAAAAAAAGCAATAATAAAATCAGCGGGGCTACCGGAGAGTTGCATTAATCCACCTTAAGTAGGACTTATCACCTGCAATAATCGGAAGGGCAACAATCTCTGGGACATCATAGCTGTGTAAAGATTTAACCAATTTAATAATCTTAGATAATTTCTCTTTTTTAGATTTAATAATTAATAATGATTCTTTAGCCTGATCAATTTTACCCGCCCAAAAAAATATCGAATCAATTTTATTGACAATATTAACACAAGCAGCCAATTTGGCTTTGATTAAACCAGAGGCAATTTTTTGCGCCTCTTTTTTATCTTTAGCAGTAACTAAAATCACGACATGCATAATAAAAATATCCTTATTAAGTAGTTATTATTACTAAACTTACAGTCTTATTATATCGGGATTGGCTTGGATTTCAAGGAGATTGTTGCCGGATATTAAAAAAGGGCGCTTTTAAGATGGGCCTCTCTGCCGGTAGGCTAAAAGGTAGCGCCCCTTTTTAATTTGTAAAAGCTAATTTTAATTCTTCTCCACTTTTTCCTGAATTTAAGACCACTAACATATCTCTAAGCGTAGGATTAGTGAGAGTATCGCTCTCTTCTTCCATCCTTAAGATATCTGAAATACAAGAAACTATTTTTTGCATATCATTACCTAGATTACCTTTTAAGTTACTGGCGGCAAAATATTCTTTTAAACGATCAGCCGAAGGCACAATTCCCGAATTCACTAAACGTTCAATATCACTCCACTCTTGAGTCAAATCTATCCGCTGTAAAGTATTTAGAGATATCCCTCGCATACTAGCTTTTAAACTACCCATCGACTCAGTAATGATTGGCAAGAAGCGAAAATCAATACCACCCGGAGCAACATTATTAACAACTTTACTATTCGGATCAAAAACTTTAACCGGAGTCGATGATAAGTCTGCAGCTAGCGTAGGATTAATCGCTTTCCTTATGTTTTTTACTAATTCAATATCTTCTCCATCGCTAGCGTCATCTTTTTTATTATATTCTTCAACCCATTTTTCTAGTTCCCCAAGTTCTACAACAATTATATCGTTTACGCCTTTTGCCACTAAATAGCTTTTTATAATCGCCACATTAGCTTCGCCTTTTACCCCCGCCACCCTAATATTAACTTTTTCAAATACGCCTTCATTTCTGATACCCGATTTCACCGGAAGCCGACTTATGCCTTCTCCCACTATGCAAACCGGTATTTGTGATAATTGTAAATACTCCTCATACTGGCTCTTAGTCATTATCTTAAGCTTATTCTTGGCTGATATTAAAGCTGGCCTTATTGACTCTAAAGAATCTATACTATATTGCTGCCATGCCAATATGGCCGGATCTACATTATTTTTCTTTAAACTCCTCATTTCTTTACGCTTTATTTCAATCGCCTTATTTATTTTACGTATCTTCTCTTTTATATTATCTAAAGTAACTAAAGAATCTTTAGCGCTGGCACTTTCACGAGCATAATTATTAACAGTGCTCAACGGATTATTCGCCAACAGATTTAATAAAATAACAGAAACTCCTTTTTTATTTAATGCTGTAGATCCAAAACTCTCTCCGGAAAACCTAACTTCACCATCTTTAGCTGGCCGTAATTGTCGGTCAGTATCCGTTGCCTGTACTAAAGCATAAGCATTGGTCCCATGGGCAACCAATCCATTTTTATCAAGAATTAATGGACGATTCAACTTTTGATTTGCTATACTCGCAGTTGGTCCAGCAGCTAAAACCACATCATTTTCTACTTCAAATAATTCTTGCGCTTGAGCTATCTTGCTCTTGACCAAATTAATATTTTCGGTACCAATTTGATCAAGTTCTTCGCCAGCAATAATAATCGCAGCTACTTCATCCAAAGAATCATTGGATACCCACGAACTTTCATACTTAGCATAATCTAAAACAGTAAATCCATTCTTTTTATCATATTTAAAATTATTAGGATTTGTATCTAAAATAATTCCTTTATTTACTGCAGATTCAAAGATCGAAACTAACTGAGCCCAATGTTCAAGTGGAATATCCAAAATTCTTTTTCTTATTTGTTTAAAATTATCTTCCTTATCTTTTTGACCTAACTCTTCCCACTCCTTAGAAGTATACTTGGAAGGAAAGCTTTCTCCATCTACAAATTTTGTCACAATATAACCTACCTTATTATCACCAGCTTCAATGTGAGTTATATATTGCTGAAACAAAGGATTTCCTTTTGCTAGCAATAAAGCATTTACTTCGGATTTCTTTAAATTGGATTTAAAAAACACCGGATCAACAAAAAATTTCACCGCTACCGCTTCTCCTTTAGAAGTTACGAATTTATAAACTCTGCCAGATAAACCTGCGCCTAGAAACACCCCGCCGTATTTTTTGCTAACAATTTCATCAAATTTCTTCTCAGTTTCACTGGAAATTCTTTCTTCAATGGTTTCTAAATCTTTGTGCTTATTAAGTTCATCATAAAGTTTGCTAAGTTCATTATAAAATTCTTCTGCCACTTCATCTGCAAATTCGCGAATTTCACTAATATCATATTTATTATTAATCGTTGCACCTACAGTCGGCCCGGCCACTAAAGCAACATCATTATCATAAATACTTCCCATCACCTGCTGCAGGGATCTTTCGCTACTTCTTTCATACTCTTCTGCTTCTTCTATTAAATAAAGTAAGCGATTTTCTCGGTCAGGATGCGACTGATAAGCTGCCTGTTTAGATTTCAATGTTGAATAAACTTTCTTTAAAGTTGATTCTGCTACATGCGGATTTATTCCGGCCATAAATGTTAAATAAATAGCAACTAAATCAGCAGCTTTTTCTTTATATTGAGACGCAGATTCAAGCATCTCTTTTAAAAAGGGATTTTCTTGAAATCTAGGAATTATAAATTTATTCCAGTTCTGCTGCTCTTCAGGTAGCTGTTCGAATTCCAATTCTAAAAACCCAAGAATATCTAATTGATCCAACGGTACTTGCGGAGCATAAAGTTCTATCTGAAAATGCGCTAATTCATGCGCAATTAACCAATATAACTCCTCGTAAGATAATTCTTTCACCGCATAATGAGAAATTCTAATCGTATTATCCTGAATATCCGCTTCCCCCATTATCTCATCAGGCCCGTAATCAATTCTAATCTCCGGAATAATCATTTCCTTAAAATTTAAACCTGTGAGTTTGCTAAACTCTTCCCGTAATTTCATTTTATGTGACTCGGCAACGCTTAAAATACGCTGCAATATAAGATTAAGTTTGCCATCGTAAAGAATATTGCGCACCCATTCACGCTGATAAATCTCTGCTAACTTTGGAGCATCCTGATGCCAACGCTCTGCCACCGCTTTAGCCTGTGTTAAATTAGCTCTAATCCACCCCCGCATATCTTCTGGTTTTTTGCCTAGACTTCTCCTTAAAGCCTCCCATCTTTTTATTTCAAACACTTCATGAGCTAATACCGTCTCTTTATCCAAAACGATATCCTTATCATACTCTTGATCACCTTGGAAATGCGAATCGATATAAATTACCGGTTCACCATAAAACGCTCCTAAACCGATATGCGCTAGGACCCCGGCTTTTAACAATAAACCTACTATCGGAATAACAAGATAGGATTGACCGTCAATCTGGCGGCGATATCTTTTCAACTTATCTTGACTAGAAATTGATACGTTAGAAACATTGACTAAATCCGGAGGTAACCCGTCTTTAACCACCCGGTTAATATCGGGATGGAAATATTTCTCCCCGTCACCGGCGGTTAGAACAACATCTGCTGCCCCATTATCCTTCATTATTCTTGCATAAAAATCATCATACCGCCATTTTTCGTCTTTATAATAAACAAACGATTCTAAATCACCTTTTTTGTTATATTCAAAAGAGAGCAGCGCACCGTAAAAACCTTTTTCTTCCAGTAGTTTTATTTCTTTATCCGCAGACTGAACAGTGCCATGCGTTTCTCCTACTACCGCTATTCCTTCTGTATCATGACTAATTGCCGCATAAACTTTCTTAATTAAAGCTACTTCTGATTCTTCTGAGTTTTCTCCCTGTGGAAGGCGGGCTTCTGCTGCAACTACCCGCACATTTAAATCCGCCTCAACAAGCTTATTTGCAAAATTATTTAAATCAAAATTACGCGGTACAAACAAAACAAGTTCATCTCCCCCCTCCTGATTAACAACAGATCTTTCTCGACCATCAACATTCTTCGTAGGAACTGCTCCTCGAGTTATCTTTATTATACGATTGGTCGTTTCCAACATCTTGCCCTTAATTGCGTCTTCTGCATCCAACACCAAAACAAGCATCAGGGGCATTTCCGGATTATCAACTCTCCAGCTATTTTCCAAAGTTTCTAGTTTAAGATTAGTTTGATACTGACTATAAAATCGATACTTATTAATGAGAGCTTGCTGTTCGTTATAATCTAGCTGTTTGATATATTCTTCCGGCTTATTCATTAATGATCTCTGAATTAGAAGATAATACTTTATTTGATCTATAGATAATAATGTACCTTGACCCTCCTGCGTCAACAATTCTGCCACTCTTCCTAAAAATGCCTCTCCGGAAAGAATATCCGGATTTTTCGTACTAATTTCCAGCAAATCTAAGGCCTCTCGTAAAGCCGCTATAGAAAGATCATGAACATCTGCTTTTTGAATAATCTCGTCTAATTTTTTTAATAAACTTTTTACTCGAGGAAGTGTTTTTTCGAGTCCCATCAAATTCAACCGGCTAAGTGTTTGACAATCAAATAAATCAATAATCATAAGAAATTTCTTTAATAAAATCATACGTTCTGTTTTTTGCACATTATCGATAAATTTTAGTTTTAACTGATCTTCTGTTTTATCCCGAACTTCTAAAATCTCATCATCCGAAATTGTCCCTAATCCTAAAAGATATTCTTTCGCGTTAAAAATCAACTGTTCGATTTCTTCTAGCTTATAAATACCCACTGCTTTATGATCAATTCTGGCCATTTTAGTTGCTTGCAAAGCTTGGATGTCAGCATCTATTTTAGCCTTTAAATTGTTTTTCTTAACTGGAGCGCTTATTCCAAACTGAAAATCAAAAACAAAATCTTTAATCTTATTATATTCTTTCTCACCTTTGTAATTTTCTTCTAATACTTTCTTTAACTCAACAGATAATTTATTCCTAATTTTTATTAACTTAGCGGAAACATTATCTTCTTGCTCTTTTGTGTTACTCCCTAATTTTTCCAATAGTTTTTTCTTAATCACAAATTTATCCTGTTTATATAACAGCGCTAAAGCCTCTATATCTTGCGAACCAATCAACCCCTCTTCAATTAATAGCCTTATAGTTCTAGCTTTTCTTTCAGCAATTAAGAAATCTGTATCTTGTCCACTAAGATTTGTATTTAAAAATTTTATTCCCGACTGGTTACTGACTATAAGCATATCCCCAACAGAGACTTTAAGCTCCAATGCCAGTAAATAATTTTTCATTATTAAACGATTTTTAAGGTCACCTATTACCTCCATATCTGCTTGGTCAAGGGGAGTAGACTCTTCTAGCTTTTTTATTATATTCTCAATAGCTTGATTCATTCTTTTATAATCTCTGATTCTAGAACCAATTCTATTCTTATCGACTGTAGAATTCACTGTTTTACTGTTGCCCAACGATTCTCCGCCCGTTATCACCTGTGCTAAATCACCATCTATCGTTACGCTTTGATTATAAGTATTATTAGGCATAACTTTCCCCGGCACAACTTGTGCTATTCCTCCCCCTAAAGTAGGAATCGACTCTCCTATTCCCCCAATAAGATTACCAATTTTAAATCCCCCCGAAAAATAACTCCTCACCACCTGTCCATAGGGTGTATAGACGGGTTCTTTGATGTTGTATTGGCCTTGGGTGAAGTTCTGTTTATAGGAGTTAAAGTAAGTATCTACGGAGTAAGGAGTGTTGGTCTTAAGGTTAGTTAAGTCTTTACGGTCGATTTGTTTAGTATAAGGATTATTAGGGTTGTTCAGGTTTCTGGCTTTAAACCATTGGGCTAGGATTAATGAGTAATAGACCTGACGTAGTTGAGCATAACGTTTAGCCGAGTTAATCTCTTTAGTGAGTTTAGGGATGATCTCTTGTCTAATGATTTGAGATGAGTATTCATTGAGTTGTTTGGCTCGTTCATCTTTAAAAGAGTAGGTAGAGTTATCTTTTAAGTAATCTTGTTCTAACATAACCTTTAGGGTAGCTTTGTAGACATAGGCATTGTTGGTTGATTCACGGATGATGATCTCATCAGGAACTATCCAAGGACGAGTTAATGTGGGGATGTTGACGTTCTGGTTACCGTAGAGCTCTTCTGCTTTTTGGTAGAGCTTGTTCCAATAGGCTTTGCCTGCTGGGGATTGCGGGTTAGTAGCTTCAGCAGTGTCTTTTTTAAGCTGTAGGTCGGCTTCTAGTAGGATCTTACCAACTTCGGTTTGTGCTAGTAGTGGATCAATGATATTAGTGGGTGCATCTGGTCTTAGGTTTACCCAGAAGGAGCTGTTGGGTAGAGCAATACCGACAAAGAAGTAGTTGAGTAGGTCTTTGGTGGTAGATTCGAGCTCTTGAGTTTTAGGATTCTTAGTATCCCCTTTATCAATTAAGAGCTTAAAGTTATTGTTGAGTTGATCGTAGGAGATGGATCTTAGATGAACAGGGCGGAACTTATCTGGAGATAGTACATTAGACAAAGCATTGCCAGCGGAAGCAAAGCGACTAGATAAGTTTAGCTCGACGCTGGCTACCTGAGCAAAGCCGGTCTGCTGGAGTAGAAAAGATACACACAACAGAATAGATAAGATTTTAAATAACTTGTTTTTTTTCATCGTTTTGCCTACCGGGCTGTCCAACATAAAGAGTATGCTATATAGGTAAGACGAATTCAAGGGTAAATCAACTTAAAAAGAAAGCGGTTTCAAAACTAGGCGGCGTGATTTTCGTGGACTTTAACAGACCTAATTCTACCAAACTGCGCACAAAGATCAAAAACTAGGGTAGGATCTTCGGTAACCATCCTCACATTATAATTACAGCTCTCATTTTCTTCTAAATTTTGGCTAATCACTAAATGATCACCAAACTCCTCTAGAGAAGTTTTAATTACTTTAACAGAACAGTTCTTAGCATGTAAAATAAACTCTAATGTATAGTTAGTTATCATAATAACATTGTCACCGAAATTAACCTGCCACTAGCTTGCCCCTCTTTACGAAAAGAAAAATAATGATCGTTATCTGAAAAAGTGCAAATTTTAGAATCATAAATATTTTCTATTCTTACCCCGCAATCAAGCAATTGTCTTTGATTAATTAAAGCAATATCCATAAACAAGCGCCCCTCTTTTTTAATTAAACCAAAAGGGAAATTACTTTTAAAATCTTTCTCCACTTCAAAACAACAAGCTTTAATCGAGGGACCAAAACCCACAAAAAGATGCTCTGGCTGACTACCAAACTTCTCTTGCATCACCTTTATCCCTTGAGCACAAATATTTTTTTCCGTACTACGCCAGCCAGCATGTAAAACCGTAATGGCCGGTCGTTTTGGATCATAAATAAAAACTGACAAACAATCCGCAGTCAATATTGCAATGGGTACATTCTTTTGATCAGTGACAAACCCATCTGTATCACCAAAAGAGCTCTCATAATTTAAAGCCCCTTTCCCCTTATCTATGCCAGTTACATATTCAACATTTTTACCATGCACTTGTTTTGCACAAATCAAATCATGATAATCTATCCCTAAATTACCTAGAAATTTTTTACGATCCTGCAATGCGTTTTTCGTATCTCCGTAGCACAAAGACATATTACCGTCAGCTCTTGTACTAAAGCAGGCAACCACTAAGTTTAAATTAAATTTTGCCAGAACATTATTCATTAACATCAATCTCCACGATTTTATTACGGGATTTAAAACCACTCATAATTTTAATTTGATATTTTTTAATATTGAAATGCTTGGCCAACAATTCAATTAACTGATTATTAGCTTGCCCATCAGCGGCAGGCTTAGTCAGATGAACTACGAGGGCGTTTATATTTTGCTCGACAAGATTGCGACTGGCGCGGGGACAAACTCGGACAGTACAGATCATTTTAGGAGTTTAACTAACCTTCTATTTGCTTAGTATCTTGAATATTAATTAAACGCTCAGAAACTTTTTCTAAACGCTTAGCGGCATCACTATACTTAGTATTGGCATTGACTAAATGACTACCTAAAACATTAAAATCTTCTTTAAATTTTTCTGTTTCAATAGAAAGTGAACTTAGGCTTTTTAAAATTAATTTAGCGTTCTCCTCTACTTTTAGCCCGCGTAAGCCCAAACAAATTACCTGCAAATACGCATAAATTGTATTTGGTGAAACCGGGATAACTTTTTTAGCCATACTATAAGAAAAAATATCTTCCTTAATAATTACTTCATAATAAACATTTTCCGCCGGAATATACATCAGCGCAAAATCATAAGTATTTTCATCGGGTAAAATATACTTAGTAGAAATTTCATTAATCCGGTTTTTTATATCTTGAATAAATTTCTTACGAAACGATTCTTTGGTGGGCTCATCAATAGATTCAATCATCTTCTGAAAGTTCTCTAAACTAAACTTAGCATCTACCGGAACTAGGCGCTCACCCAATTTTATAATCGCATCCACCGCATCGCCATTTTTAAAACGATACTGCGTCTGGTAATGCTCTTTGGGTAAAACCTGCGACAATAAATTCTCTAATAGGCTCTCCCCCATTGCCCCGCGAAACTTAGGAACCCGCAGAAGCTCCTGAAGACTAGAGATATCCCGACTAATAGCAATAATCTGCTTATTGGTTTCTTCTAACTTTCCCAACTGCTCTTTGACATTACCAAAAGCCGATGTAGCATTACCTAAATTTTGACTAATGATTTTGTTGGCTTCCTGAAGCGACTGATTCATCTGATTTAGGCGCTCATTAACCTGGGAAGAGATCTTTAAAACCACGGCCACAATAAAAGCCGCTAAAGCTAGAAATAATACTGCAGCTAAAATAATCATAGAGTTATTATACCACCTAAAAAACCGGGTTAAAGCAAATAATCTTGCTTAATTCTTTTTAAGGAACGAAATATATTTTTCTTTATATCGGGAGAGACTTTTTCTAAATCACTAATAATGCGGCCCATGCGCTTACGATTAGAGCTAATCGAATGTGGACAAACACAAGTATAGGGTTTTAGTTTAGCTTCTTTAACGAAACTTTTAATTAAATGCTGGGCAACATAAGCTAACGGACGAATCAAGGTAATCTTGCCTTCAAATAACTCTTGTTTTGGTTTCATCGTCGATATTTCACCTTTAAAAAATAGATTTAATAAAAAGGTTTCTGCAATATCATCCATCTGATGCCCCAAAGCAATTTTGGTGCAACCTAATTTGTTGGCCGCTAGAAATAATTCTTTTCTTCTATTCCATGAACACCAAAAGCAATTAATCTTACTTTTAGATGTTTTTTTAAGAACATCCGATTTAATTATTTTATATTGCACGCCTAAGCGTTTAAAATATTTCTCTAACCTACTAGAGATCGATTTAGGATAACCCATATCTACATGTAGAGCAATAATATTATACTGAATCGGAACAAAAGCTCTACGTTTTACTAAAAACTCCAATAAAGTTAAACTATCCTTACCACCAGAGACGGCTACCGCAATTTTATCATTGGGCGAAAGCATCTGATAATCCATAATCGCTTTACCCATACTTTTAGTAATATAATATTGACTACCTTGTAATTTTCCCATAAATTTTAAATTAAATTCTACCGGAATCAGTAATAATTTTGCGGATTTGCTTATTTATCGGATGGGCAATCATCTCTTCTAGACTTAGCGGAAGTAATAATGACCAATTTTTAGGACTAATGGTTCCAGGGATATTTACTCGATATTGATAAGAATCTCCCTTAAAAATATCAGTCATACTTAAATAATCCCAAATAGAATTAATACAGAATAACGCCTGAGAACTTAAAATAAATTTAATCATCTTAGTCAATAACTCTGCACTAGCTACTTCAGTAATTGATCCTGTGCAATCTAAAATCTTCCAAAGTTTTTCTTTTTCACCATAAGTGTTCTCATAAAGCTCAATGAAATCCCCCACTTCTTCTCTTTTTTTCCCTAGCTCCCAAAGCAATTTATCTACGCTATCAATCTCTTTTTTCCAGCGCAATCTGCCATGAAAAGATAGGTTAGCATCAAAAAGTTTTTGACTCACCTGTGCAAAATCGATCTGTCGATCCTGACATTTTCTCATAAATAAATCTTGATCCACTGTACCAGCTTCATACTGCCACCAAGCTTTCCAATTCGTCGTATCATGCGTAGAAAGCATCGCTACAGCTAACTGACGATACTCTTGAGGAAGTAAAAAATCATGACGATTATTCCAATCTTTAACCCAACGCTGCACATCGTTACCTAAAATGCCAAATTCTTTCAAAGTATCCGTACAACAACGGGGAATTACTCCAAGGTCTTCAGCGCAAAGTAACATTTTTGTATTTTTTATTAAAACTTCTAATATTTTTCTACCGTGCTCATCCCAGAGAGATTCCTGCTGCGGATCAAACTTACCATTTAACCCTTGGTTTTCCTGAGGATCATCACGTGGAATACTCCAAATACGAAAGAGTCCGACCACATGATCAATACGTAAGATATTATAAAACTCCTGAGCATACTTTAATTTTTCTTTAATATAACGATAATTATCCCCAGCAATATTCTCCCAATTATAAGTGGGCATCCCCCAACGCTGACCCTTAGCACAATACATATCCGGAGGGGCTCCGACAGCAAAATCTAATTTAAAAAATCCCGGATGACTCCAAACATCTGCGCTATCACCTGAAACTAAAACCGGAAGGTCTCCTTTAATCAAAATATTATTTTTAGCCGCATAATTTTGAGCATCCCTAAACTGCTTAAAAAGAATCCACTGCAACCACATCTGAAAAGTTATCTCTTCAATATTTTCTTGTTGAAATTTTTGCAGTGCTTCGAAAGAACGATTCTTAAAACAATCCGGCCAATCATACCAAGCTTTATCTTGATGATGTATCTTTAATACTTTAAAAAGCGCAAAATCAGCTAGCCAATAAAAATTATCCTGTTGAAAAGATTCAAAATCAAGGGCCTGACTTAAATCTTCTTTTAAGTAAACTTCCCAAAGTAATTGCAGCTTTGCCGCTTTTACCGCATAATCAACATGATTGTGGTCGCTGAATTTACTTGTAAATTTTTTTCCTTTTAATTGAGGAAAATCTTTTAAACAAATATAGGCAGGCTCTATAGCAAAAGAACTTACCGCATCATAGGGGCAAAATAATCCACCCACCTCATTCATCGGTAAAAGCTGAATAATAGAATTACCGGTAGATTTTGCCCAATCAATCACTAATTTTAAATCACCTAAATCACCAATCCCAAAACTATGCTTAGAATGAGTAGTAAATAACGGAATTAGAATACCAGCGCGTTTATCAAAGCCAATATTCTTCCAATTATCTTTGGATATACTTTTAGAGAGGTAGTTTTCTAGAGCTATTTCAGGCATAATTTAAATTATCTTAATGGTAAGATTAATTGAATGATTTTATTGCCCCAAAAAAGCGAAACTAAAGCGGCAATGGAAAGAAACGGACCGTAAGGAATCGTATGGTCCTTTTTATAGACTAAATTTACAACGCCTACAACTATCCCTAAAAATGGCGCTAAAAAGAATGTAAGGATTGCCATCTTCCAACCCATAAATGCTCCGATCATCGCTAACAATTTTACATCTCCACCGCCCATTGATTCAGTTTCTCCACCAATTGCTGGCTTCTTAAGTAACTTAAAATATACTAAATCAAAAATAACTCCGGTTAAATAAATAATCCCCCCGCCGACAATAATTCCCAAGAACGAAAATTTCATCGGTAAAAAACTAAATCCAAAAGGCTTTAAAGTAAATCCAGTTATGGAAACCATAATAAAACCTAAGATCATACCGCCTACTGATACTTCGTCAGGAATAATCCGATGCGAGATATCTATAAAAGTAGCAATAATTAACCCCCAAAGCATAACCATCGCCAAGAAAAAACTATAACTTAGGCCAAAATGATTAAATAAAGCCACCGTTAACAAAGCAGTTAAAAGCTCAACCAAAGGATAGCGCAAAGATATTCTTTCCTTACAAAAACGACATTTCCCTCCTAATAAAATAAAACTTATAAAAGGAATATTATCATAACCGGGAATACGTTTTTGGCATTTCGGACAATGTGAACGCGGCCAAACTACCGATTCACTTTTAGGCATCCGGTGTATGCAAACATTTAAAAAACTACCAACAATAGAACCAAAAATAAAAACCATAATCTTAGCAATCATGTTTCTTTACTCCTTTCAAAAGTGGTTTTCGCATAACGGCGCGATAAAGACAATCTTTCATAAGATTAACTGGAGCAACTTTATTACTAAAATGTTGAAAAGCAAAAACTCCTTGATATAAAAGCATACCCAACCCATTAGCATAATTTAATTTATTTTCTTTAGCCAATAAAATTAGTTTGGTTTCTAAGGGACTATAAATTAGGTCATAAACAAATAAATCTTTATGTAAATCCTTGGCTTGCACTAAACAAGGATCGGTTGGTCGCATTCCCACCGGAGAAGCATTCACTAATAAATCTTTATCAGTAATATTTAAATCTTCCACACGCATAGCAACATTAAACTTGGTCTGCTCAAAATGAGAATTCAATCTTTTAAAAAGAGCTAAACTTTTAAATTTATCAATATCATAAATACAGATCTCTTTAACTTTCAACTTAGCTAGCGCAAAACAAACTGCTTTAGCTGCTCCACCTGCACCAATTACAGCGACTCGCTTAGGTTTAACTTTTAATTCTTTAAGATGTGCACTAAATCCTAAATAATCAGTATTAAAACCTTTTAATTTACCCTTACTGTCAACTACCACGGTATTAGCCGCACCAATCTCTTTAACCCCACTAGATTGACTGTTCAAAAAATCTAAAATTTTTTCTTTATAAGGGTAGGTAACATTAAAACCGGCGATATTTTTTTTCTTTAAGCTAACTAAAAAAATACCTAGCTTTTCAGGCTCTAATTCAAATAATTGATATTTAGCTTTTATTTTTAATTTGCCGAATGCAGCATTGTGCATGCAGGGAGATAAACTATGCTTGATGGGAAAACCTACTAAACCGTAAAGTTTAGGTTTTAAGGTCATTTATTTTCTAATTTGTTAGCCGCGTCGATATAGGCTTTAACGGCAGCCTCGATGACATCTGTACTTGAACCGCGGCCACTAGTAATAAAATCTTTCACTTTTAATTTCAACGTTACTTGGCCCAAAGCATCTTTGCCGGCGGTCACCGCTTCCAAACGAAAATCTTCTAATTTAGCTTTATAACCAGTAATCTTATCAATAGCTTTAAAACAAGCATCCACCGGACCATCGCCAGAAGAAACACCGGTAATATTTTTACCATTTTTCATTAAAACTACCTGAGCCTGGGGCTTAATCTTTGTTCCAGAATTAATCTCAAAACTCTCCAACTTCCAGGTGGGCTTAATTATCTGAATTTCATCTTCTACAATCGCTCTTAGATCATCATCAAAGATATCTTTTTTCTTATCACATAAATCTTTAAAACGATCAAATGATTTTTCCAACTGATCTTTATTTAAATTGAAACCTATTTTCTTTAATCTTTCATTAAAAGCATGGCGGCCAGAATGTTTTCCCAAAACCATTCCCTCAATCACAAAACCTACGTCTTCGCCACGAATAATCTCATAAGTAGAACGTTCTTTTAACACGCCATCTTGATGAATTCCTGATTCATGTCGAAAAGCATTTCCTCCGACAATTGCTTTATTCGGCGCCACTACAAAACCAGTCAATTTGCTTACTAGGCGGCTGGCTTGATATATCTCTTTTTTGTTAATTCCTGTTTTTAGATCTACGTAAATATCTTTACGCGTATCCACACTCATCACAATTTCCTCTAAAGAAGCATTCCCTGCCCGTTCTCCGATACCATTGATCGTACACTCTACTTGACGGGCACCATTTCTAATTGCTGCCAAAGAATTAGCTACCGCCAAACCTAAATCATTATGACAATGTATAGAAATAATTGCTCGATTGATATTAGGAACATTATTTTTAATTGCTTTAATCAAGTCCCCGTATTCCTGAGGTTCTGTATAGCCAACAGTATCCGGAATATTTACCGTAGTTGCACCAGCCTTAATTACTGCCTCTATTACTTGATAAAGAAAATTTATCTCTGAACGTGAAGCATCTTCAGGAGAGAATTCAACATCGGGGCAAAATTTTTTAGCATAGCTTACAGACTCTACCGCCAGACGAATAATTTCATCTTCGGCTTTTTTTAGCTTATACTGCATATGTATCTTAGAAGTTGCTAAAAATACATGAATCCGCGCACGCTTTGCCGATTTAATCGCCTCTGCCGCCACATCAATATCTTTCTTGATTGCCCGGGCCAAGCCACAGATAACCGGCAATTTAATCGCTTTAGAGATTGCCTGCACCGCTGCAAAATCACCTTTAGAAGAGATAGGAAAACCTGCTTCAATGACATCGACTCCTAAATTCTCTAAAGCTCTGGCCACTTCCAGTTTTTCTTTATGATTCAAAGAAGCTCCGGGTGCCTGCTCTCCATCGCGTAAAGTTGTATCAAAGATTATTATCTTTTCCATCATTCACTCTCTTAAAAAAATATAAATTATGATTTTAAAATCTATCGCGGGTGGCTTAGGGTGGTTTCGCAGCGCGTGATAGCGCAAGAAACTACCCTAAGACAGGACCCGCAAAACTAAAAAATAATTTATATTTTTACTTCTTCATCCAAGGCATCATATCACGTAATTGTTTTCCAACTTTTTCAATTAAGTGATCGTCGCCAGCTTTAATCAAACTATCAAAATTCTTGCGTCCCGTTTCATTTTCTTTAATCCACTCTTTAGCAAACTTGCCTGATTTTATCTCTTTAAGAATCTTGGCCATCTCTTTACGTGTTTTTTGCGTAATAATTCTGGGCCCACGGGTTAAGTCACCGTAACAGGCAGTATTAGAAACCCCTCTGCGCATACCGGAAATTCCTCGTTCTTGAATTAAATCAGTAATTAATTTTAACTCATGCAAAACTTCAAAGTAAGCAATCTCTGGTTGATACCCAGCGTCGATTAAAGTATCAAAACCAGCTTTAATTAATTCACTAACACCTCCGCAAAGTACCGCTTGCTCACCAAAAAGATCAGTTTCGGTCTCTTCATTAAAAGTAGTTTCAATCACACCGGCAGTTGTGGCTTTTATAGCTTTAGCATAAGCCAAGGCTAAAGCCTTTGCCTGCCCGGAAGCATCTTGATGAATAGCAATTAAGGAAGGTACACCTTTGCCCTCTACATACATTTGTCTGACTAATGCACCCGGCCCCTTAGGAGCAACCATAAATACATCTACATTTTTTGGAGGCTTAATCTGTTTAAAACGAATGTTAAAACCGTGCGAAAAACACAAAGCTTTACCTTTTTTTAAATTTGGTTTAATGGACTCAAGATAAACCTTAGCCTGCGCATGATCCTGGGTAAGAATCTGGATAATATCCGCCGCTTTTGCCGCCTCAGCCGCAGTAACCGGAGTAAAGCCATCGCTCTTAGCTAATTCAAAATTAGGAGTTTGCGGCATTTCAGAAACTACCACTCTTACTCCTGAATCACGTAAACATAAAGACTGGCCACGCCCCTGAATACCATAACCAATAATGGCCACCGTCTTATCTTTTAATAAATTTAAATCCGCATCTTTGTCATAATAAATCTTTGCCATCTTTTCACTTCCCCTTTCTTATTTTTTAATTACTAATCGCTAATTTCCCTGTGCGTACTAACTCTTTTACTCCAAACTTATCCAAAGCTCCTAAAAGCGCTTTAATCTGATCTTGGTCTCCAATGGCTTCAATAATTGCCGCATCATCTTTAATCTGAATAATCTTTCCCACAAATTTATCAAATAAAGACTCTAGCTCTTTTTTATCATCTACCAAGCAACCTACCTTAACCAAAACTAACTCTCGATCAAGATGTTCTTTTTTAGTAAAATCCGTAACTGAGATAACATCGATTAATTTATTCAGCTGTTTATTAATCTGCTCTAAAACTTTTTCATCCTTAGCCTCAACCACAATCGTCATATAAGATATTTGTGGGTCCAAGGTCTCTGAAACCGCTAGCGATGCGATGTTATAACCCCGAGCACTAAACAAACCCGCAATGCGTGCTAACACTCCAAATTTATTCTCAACCAATACCGATATCGTATGACGCATTAAGCTAACCCCTCAATCATTTTATTTATCGCCTGACCCGATGGCACCATCGGATAAACATTTTCTTCCGGCTCAATTCTAAAATCCACCAACACAGTATTATCAGTCTTAATCGCTTTCTCCAAAGCCACAGCAACATCTTCTTTTTTAGTCACGCGCATACCCAACGCACCATAACTTTGTGCCAACATTACATAATCCGGACTAGTAATCGGAGTATAAGAATAACGTTTCTTATAAAATAACTCTTGCCATTGGCGTACCATCCCCAAGAAACCATTATTAAAAATTAAAATTTTAACATTAATCTTATTAGCCACACAAGTAGCCAGCTCCTGAATATTCATCTGAATCGAACCATCTCCGGCGATATTAAAAACTTCTTTTTTCGGAAAAGCCACTTTCGCTCCCATCGCTGCCGGAAGACCAAAACCCATCGTACCTAATCCACCACTAGAGATCCAGGTACGTGGTGTTAAATATTGATACCATTGACAAGCCCACATCTGGCTTTGACCTACCTCACTACAGATAATTGCTTGGCCTTGAGTTAATTTAAAAAGTTCTTGCAAAATATACTGCGGCTTAATTGATTCAGTATCATCGTTATAAATTAACGGGTGTTTATTTTTCCAATCATTAACTTTTTTAAGCCAATTTCGCGTATCAGGAAGAATTTTAATTTCAGTAATCAGTTGTTGGATAATATTTTTAGCATCTCCAACTACTGGAACATCTACGCTTACATTCTTACTGATACTAGAAGGATCAATATCAATATGAATAATTTTTGCACCCGGAGCAAAATCATCTAATCTACCAGTTACCCGGTCATCAAAACGCGCTCCAATAGCAATAATTAAATCTGCTTCCATCACCGCATGATTAGCATAAGCGGTGCCGTGCATCCCCAACATCCCTAAAAATAAATTATGCGTACCACAAAAACCCCCCAGGCCCATAAAGGTGGTCGTCACTGGAGCCTGGATCTTTTCTGCAAGTTCGGTTAGCTCCAAATGTGCTCCAGAGGTAATTACTCCTCCTCCGGCATAAATAATCGGTTTTTGCGCTTGCGAAATTAATTTAGCCGCTTTTTTAATCTGCCCGGGATGGCCAGAATAAGTTGGCTGATAACTACGAATATTTATTTGATCTGGCCAGATAAACTCAGTATCAGCCCGTTGTACATCTAAAGGAATATCAATCAACACCGGACCGGGACGACCGCTAGAAGCGATATAAAATGCTTCAGCGACCGTACGCGCTAAATCTTTAACATCTTTAACTAAAAAATTATGTTTAGTAATTGGTCGGGTAATTCCGGTAACATCTGCTTCTTGAAAAGCATCATTACCAATTAAATGCGTACCAACCTGACCGGTAATCGCCACCATCGGAATAGAATCCATATATGCCGTAGCAATTCCAGTAACCAAATTGGTCGCTCCCGGACCACTGGTGGCCAAACATACGCCCACTTTACCTGTAGCGCGAGAAAACCCGTCAGCGGCGTGTGCCGCCCCCTGCTCATGGCGCACTAAAATCAGCTTTAAATCAAAATCATAAAGCTGATCAAATATTGGCAGCACCTGGCCTCCGGGGTAACCGAAGATCACCTCTACGCCAGCCTTTTTTAAAGACTCCAATAATATTCTAGCACCAATCATTCCAGAATCGCTCCTTTATCCGCTGAGCTTACTAATCTTGAATAACGAGATAAATATCCAGTTTTAATTTTAGGCTCAACACTCTTCCAATTCTTAAATCTCTTCTCAATTTCTATTTTCGTTAATTTAACTTCTAATTTACGATTGACAATATCAATAATAATTGTATCACCATCTTTAATAATTGCAATTGGTCCACCGGCCGAAGCCTCAGGCGAGATATGTCCGATACAAGGACCTTTAGTGCCACCAGAAAAACGACCGTCAGTAATTAAAGCCACTGAATCTGCTAAACCTAATCCGACAATGGCTGCAGTTGGCGCTAACATCTCACGCATTCCCGGGCCTCCGGCTGGTCCTTCATAACGAATCACAATACAATCACCTTTTTTAATTTTATTATTCATGATTGCCTGCATTGCTTCTTCTTCGCGATTAAATACCCGTGCTCGTCCGGTAAATTTCATCATTTTTTCACTAACCCCAGACTGCTTAACCACTGCTCCGTTAGGCGCAATATTCCCGTAAAGCACCGCAATCCCACCTTGCTTATGATAAGCTTTATTTAATGGTCGGATTACTTCCTCATCAAATATAGTCGCTTTATCGGCAATCTCAAATGTCTTCTCGCCACTCACATTTAAAACATTATTTAATTTTGATTTTAATCTTTTTAATACCGCAGGAATTCCTCCGGAATATTCAATATCTTCCATAAAATAAGGACCCGCCGGTTCAATATTAGTAATATGCGGTACAGTTTTGCTAATTTTATCAAATGTTTTTAAGTCTAGATCAATTCCGGCTTCATGGGCAATACTCATCAAGTGTAAAACGGTATTACTGGATCCGCCTAAGGCCATATCAACCACAATCGCATTCTCTAAAGATTTTTTAGTAATAATATCCAACGGCTTAATATTTTTTTTAACTAACTCCACAATGCGCTGACCACTAGCTTGGGCAATTCTACGTTTTTTAGCCGAGCCAGCTAGAGCAGTGCCACATCCCGGAATCGACATTCCCATCGTTTCCGTTAAACAAGCCATGGTATTAGCCGTATACAAACCTTGACAAGACCCCTGACCAGGACAAGCTTCTAACTCTAAACAAGAAAGTTCTGCCTGCGAGATATCACCTTTTTTAGCTCTGGCCATACCTTCAAAAGTATCATGCACAAAAGCTAATTTTCTTTTTTCAAAACGTCCAGAAAGCATAGGACCTGCCGTCACAATAATGGCCGGAATATTTAAACGCGCTACCCCCATCAGCATCCCAGGAGTAATTTTGTCGCAATTAGTCAGACAGATAATTCCATCTAATTGATGTGCATTGCAAACTGTCTCAATAGTATCGGCCACAATTTCACGCAAAGCCATAGGATAACACATCCCTAAATGACCCATAGCAACGCCATCGCAAATACCCGGTACGCCAAATAAAAATGGCGCCCCTCCTCCATAACAAACTCCGCGTTCAATAAATCTTTCTAGGTCACGCATCCCCACATGACCGGGAATCAGATCAGTAAATGATGAAGCAATCCCGATAAACGGACGTTTTAAATCATCTTTAGACAGACCAGTAGCATGTAAAAGAGCCCGGTGAGGTACCCTATCTAAACCTTTTTTAACTGCATCTGATCGCATAACTCCCTCCCTATATAAATTTATAAACTAATCGGCACCTTCGCCATCATGCACAACTTTATTAGCTGGGCTGCGTTTACGCACAATCACACGTTTCAAAGTAACATACTTATCCACTAAAGCACGATTATTTACAGCGTTGAGTTGTTTAAATAGAAAATCGAATTTTGCTTCGATCTCTGCAGCAATTTGATCACGTACATCTTGAGCAATCGACATAATATCTTTTTTAAATGGCCCTAATGCTTTTTTACGTGCCTTATAAAAGAATTGCTCCTCGGATTCTCCTTCTTTTCTTTCGCTAGCCGCATTAACTTTTAACCATTCATATATTTTTGCTTTTAAATCTGCTGGAAAATACTTGCTATCGAACATCATATTCTGAAATCCGGTAGCTAAATGCACTTCCAAAGTATTATTTTCCGGAAATTTATGAAACATCTCTTCCGGCAAAGTAGAGGCACCATGCTGCACGGCTCCACCAATACCAAATTCTTTTTGAGCAAGACCAGAAAGAGTATTGAGTGTGCCAAAATCTAACTTTACTTCAGCCATGGAACCGTCGGCTTTTACTACGCCACCGTGACTAGTTCCGGTTTGTACGGAAATTTTACTAATTCCAATTAATCCTTTACGCAATTTTTCTTTATAACCTTCCATAAAAGCACGTAAATCTTGAGCGGTTGAATTTTGATGACCGACTTCACCGATCTCTCCACCTACAGAAATGGTAATTCCTTTTGGCTCAATACGACGAATAAGCTGGGTTAATTTAGCACAAACTTCATAATTATCTTTTTGTTGTTTCTTAATGTCCTTTTTAGATAAATCAACTAGCGTTGAAGAATCAATATCAATATTATAAAAACCTTCACTAATACTATCGACAATCATATCCTGCAATGCAGTTAATTCTTTTTCTGGATTCTCTTGGAACTTTTTAAGATTAACTTGGCAATGGTCGGCTTGAATAAATACTGGACCAGTATAATTTTCTTTAATTGCTGCCGCTAAAACTACCGCAGTATATTCAACGGGAGGTTGCGCAGTGTAGCCCATCTCAGATTTAGCGATTTCAAAGATAAATGCCCCAGAATTATTTTTCTTAGCCGTTCTAAAAATTGCCCTAGCTAAATCATAAGTCATGCTACGCAAATTCATTGCCGGCACAGTAAAACCTTTAACTTCTCCCCTTCCGGCAGCCATATAAAGCTCATGAATACTAGAAGAATAAATTCCTTTTTTGTAAGCCATATCAGAGATCTTTTTGGCTAATTTCTTTTTTAACTCTACATCATTAGTTAAAATTAAATCCATGACAATTTTATCAATTTCAAGCGGCTTTCTCCCCATTTTACTTTCTCCTTATCAAGTTAACGTTTTAATTAAATTATAAAAATTTTCAACTTTTAACTCTTTTTTCTTGATCGCTGTTTCAAAATTTACTTCGACAATTTTACCACCAGCTAAACCTACGGCAATATCGGTCTTACCGGCTAATAAACAATCAACCGCGGCTTTTCCTAAATTTAACGCCATATCACGACTCACTGCCGTCGGGCGTCCTCCTCTTTGCACATGACCTAAAACTACCGTACGCGTTTCTAATCCGGTCATATCCGTAATTCTTTTGGCAATATCATCAGCTTTACCAGCGCCTTCAGCCAAAACAATAATCCAGCTCATCTTGCCCACTAAATTACCGTGCACAATATCATGACAGATCGCGTTAAGGTCTAATTCTTTCTCTGGGATAATTACATCTTCACAGCCTCCCCCCAGAGCAACGGTTAAAGCAATAAAACCAGATTCTCTACCCATCACTTCCACCACAAAGATTCGTTCCATGCTAGTAGCAGTGTCGCGAATCTTATCAATCGCATCCAGAGCAGTATTAATCGCAGTATCAGTGCCGATGGTATAGTCTATGCCGTTAACATCATTATCAATGGAAGCAGCAATCCCTACACAGGGCAGATTAAACTTTTTATAAAATTCATGGGCAGCGGCAAAGGAACCATTTCCTCCAATTACTACTATCCCATCAATACCATGCTTCTTAATAGTTTCATAAGCACGTTTTTGTCCTTCATCAGTTCTAAACTCTGCACAACGACCAGTTTTTAAAATCGTTCCTCCTTGCCCGACAATTCCGGAAACAGAACGCTGGTTTAAAATTTTTAACTCTTCATTAATCAAGCCCCACCATCCACGGAAAACTCCCATTACCTCTAGCTTCTGATAAATTCCGTAACGGACAACCGCGCGAATCGTAGGATTCATTCCCGGAGCATCGCCTCCGGTAGTTAATACTGCAATTTTTTTCATCAAGTACCCATCTCCCAGCTGGCTAAATATTTCTTCTGCTCAGCAGTTAAAGTGTCAATTTTAATTCCCATCGATTGCAATTTAAGTTTGGCAATGTTTTTATCAATATTTTCTGGAACAGTATAAACCTCTTTATTGAGTTTACGATATTTTTAATCATATATTCAGCAGAAAGTGCTTGATTTGCAAAAGACATATCCATAACGCTAGCCGGATGTCCTTCAGCAGCCGCTAAATTGATTAAACGGCCCTCACCTAAAACATAAACTTTGCGATTATTTTTCAAAGTATACTCGTCCACAAAATCGCGCGTGGCTCTTTTAGCTTTTGCAATACTGGCTAAACCCGGAATATCAAGTTCCACATTAAAATGGCCGGAATTAGCGACAATCGCTCCATCTTTCATTACTGCAAAATGTTCGCGACGAATAACATTAATATCACCAGTGACGGTAACAAAGATATCCCCAATTTTTGCAGCATCTTTAATCGGCATGACATCAAAACCATTCATGGTTGCCTCTAAAGCACGCAAAGGATCAACTTCAATGACAATTACTTTTGCGCCCATTCCTTTGGCACGCATGGCTACCCCTTTACCACACCAACCATAGCCGCTGACTACAAAATTAGATCCAGCAATTAATTTATTCGTCGAGCGGATTACTCCATCTAAAGTAGATTGACCAGTACCATAACGATTATCAAAAAGATGCTTAGTCTGGGCGTCATTAACCGCAATAATCGGATAACGCAATTTCCCTTCTTGGGCCAAAGCACGCAAGCGAATAACTCCGGTAGTAGTTTCTTCTGTACCACCGATAATATTAGCATGCATACTGGTAGGACGCTGATGAATAGTACTGACTAAATCTGCGCCATCATCCATCGTAATGTCTGGTCTAACCGCTAATGCAGCCTTCATATGTTCATAATAAGTTTTAGTATTTTCACCTTTAATTGCAAATACCCCTACTTTTAAATCTTTTACTAAAGCCGCGGCAACATCATCTTGGGTCGAAAGCGGATTAGAAGCACAAATATAAACATCCGCACCACCAGCTTTTAAAACATCACCTAAAACAGCTGTCTCGGTAGTTACATGTAAACAACAGGCAATCTTTAAGCCTTTCAAAGGTTTTTCTTTAGAGAATCTTTGTTTAATCAAACTCAAAACGGGCATATTTTTAGCGGCCCATTCAATTCTAAAGGCACCCTTCTTTGCTAAACTTGCATCTTTAATATCATAATTCATTTTTTTAAATTCTCCTATTAAGTTATAAACAACTCGCCTGTTTTTTTAATGATTGCGCTTTATCCGTCTTCTCCCATAAAAATTCTGGCTCTGGTCGGCCAAAATGACCATAGCTAGCTGTCTTCCTATATATAGGACGACGTAATTTCAAGGACTCAATAATTCCTTTAGGTGTAAGTTGGAAATTTTGTCTCACCAATTTCACTAAAGCTTCTTCAGAGATAACCGAAGTTCCTTCTGTCTTAACCATTACCGACAAAGGTTCAGCATGGCCAATAACATAAGAAAGCTGAATTAAACATTTCTCAGCTAATCCAGCAGCGACAATATTTTTAGCAATATAACGACACATATAAGCAGCTGAACGATCAACTTTAGTCGGATCTTTTCCTGAGAATGCACCGCCACCGTGAGCTACTGCTCCACCGTAAGTATCCACAATAATTTTTCTTCCCGTCATTCCGGTATCAGACTGTGGACCACCGACGACAAATTTTCCTGTCTGATTAACATAATATTTAGTATTTTTATCTACCCAACCTTTAAGAATCGGCCCGCCAACGTGGCGAATAATTTCTTGGCGCGCTTTCTCAGTAATACGTTTGCCACTTTTATCCAAAATAGCCTCAGTATGCTGAGAAGCTAAAACTACAGAATCCACACGTACCGGTTTTCCATTATCATATTCAACCGTAACTTGAGTTTTACCATCTGGACCAAGGTATTTTAAAATATTACTTTTTCTCACCTGCGTCAAACGCATCGAAAGTTTTTGCGCTAACATTAAAGCTAGCGGCATTAATTCTTTAGTTTCATTACAAGCATAACCAAACATAATCCCCTGATCTCCTGCTCCTCCATCATCTACGCCTTGAGAGATATCCGGTGACTGAGAGTGAATCGCATTTAAAATAGCACAAGTATGAAAATCAAATCCATATTTAGGATGATTGTAACCAATATCTTCGATTATCTTTCGACTAATATCGTGCACATGAATAAAACCTTTAGTAGTAATCTCTCCACCGACAATTAAAAGCCCCATGGTCACATAAGTTTCGCAAGCTACGCGCGAATAAGGATCATTACGTAAACAAGCATCCAAAACTCCGTCAGAAATTTGATCACACAACTTATCCGGATGACCTTCGGTTACCGACTCTGAAGTAAAAAAATACTTTGCAGCTGACATAAATCCTCCATAATTAGGCAAAGTTTTTCTTTGCCGCGTTTAAATATTTATAATCCCCAATATCAAACCACGCACCATTAAAAACATATCCATAAACATTAATCTTTTCTTTAAGCCAAGCAATATAACTACCGGTAGCATCAACCTTACCGGTTCTACTATTTTTTACATAACGCGCAATTAAATTCAAATGATTTTTAGGGATATAATACAAACACATTGCTACCAATGAACTCTGTGGTTTTTGCGGCTTTTCTTCAAAACTTATCACCTTCTTTTGTTTATCCAATTTAACCACTCCGTAGCGACTAGCATCTCTCTTTTGCTTTAATCTATACACTCCTAGACTAACTTTAGTTTTTCTTTTTTTTATAAAACCTAAAAAACCTTTTAAAGAACCACTGAATAAATTATCTCCACCGATCACTAAAAGATTATTTCTAATTTTTTTATTTTTAATTACAAAATTAATATCCCCGATTGCTCCTAACCGATCCTGATTATTTTTAGTTAGATCATTTACCAACGTTATCTTTTTAGTTGAATTAATGGTTTTAGCCCATTTACAAAAATCACCAATAAACTTATTATTAGTAACTATATAAATTTCATCAACACAACTAACCGTATTTAATTTTTCAATAATGTAACTAATTATCGGGCGTTGTTTAACTTCTAAAAGTGGCTTAGGATAATCTTTGGTTAACGGATAAAGCCTAGTGGCATAACCTGCAGCCAAAATTAATGCTTTCATTTTAAAATCTCCGCTAATTTTTTCTGCGCAAACTCTTCAACCTGCGTACCAGTGGATAGCCCTAAAGCCTGTGCTGCGATATCCTGTGCTGCTTTAAAATCCATCCCTCTAATTATATATTTTAACTCTGGGATAATCTGCGGCGGCATACTAAATTCATCTAAGCCTAATCCCAAAAGAATCAAAGCTAACGATGGATCTCCAGCCATCTCTCCACACATCGCTACTTTAATATTAGCCTTATGAGCGGCATCAATAATTGTTTTAACCAACCTAAGAATTGCCGGATGTGCCGGTTCATAAAGATAAGCCACTTTTTCATTAGTCCGATCTACCGCTAAAGAATATTGAATTAAATCATTAGTGCCAATACTAAAAAAATCGGCTTCTTTAGCTAAAATATCAGCGGTAAGTGCCGCTGAAGGAACTTCAATCATGACCCCGACCTGAATTTGATCATTAAATGCCTGACCATTCTTTTTTAATTCTTCTTTGGCATCAGCCAGCAGTTGATTGGCTTGTCTTAATTCTTCGATGCCTGAAATCATCGGGTACATTAATTTAAGATTACCATGCACGGAGGCGCGCAATATCGCACGCAGTTGTAATTTGAATATATCTGGACGGGCTAAACAAAATCTAATTGCCCTCCACCCTAAAAATGGCTGCATCTCAAAAGGAATCTTAAATTGCGATAAAAATTTGTCTCCACCAATATCTAGCGTACGGATAACCACCGGATGCGGATTCATGGCTTCTGCCACATATTTATAAGCCTGATAATGCTCTTCTTCAGAAGGAGAATCTTTGCGATTCATATAAAAGAACTCTGTGCGATAAAGACCAATTCCTTCGCTACCGTGCAACTTTACTGATGAAACTTCTTCGGGAAATTCAATATTAGCATTAATCTTAACCTCTCGACCATCAGTAGTAACTGCGGATAAATCTTTAACTAAAAGAAACTTTTCAGCGATTCCTTTTAAAATCTTTAACTTTTGGCGATAATCATTGAGCGTTGTCTCATCAGGATTAATAATTACAATCCCCATGGCACCATCAACAATTAAAATATCTCCAGGATTAACTTTAGCTGTAATAGTCTCTAAACCAACAACTGCCGGGATCTCCAAAGACTTAGCCATAATTGCCGTATGCGAAGTCTTCCCTCCGATATCGGTAACAAAAGCGGCGACATTTTTACTATGCATCGCCGCAGTTTCTGAAGGAGATAGATCATGAGCCACAATAATTGCTTTTTCTTTAATATCTGCAAGACTCTTTTTTTCCTTGCCTAAAATATTTCTTAAAATCCTTTTACCGACATCATTAATATCAGCGGTACGTTCTTTAAGATACTCATCCTCGATCTGCAAAAAAACACTGACATATTTCTTTAAAACTTCTGAGAAAATAAAAGCAACATTAAGTTGTTCTTTCTTCAGACGAGAGATAACCTCTTCAATAAGCATGCGATCTTCTAATACTAACAAATGCGCATCAAAGATCTGTGCCTCTTCTTGACCAAGATCCGAACTAATTCTCTTCTGCAGTTCAACAATTTCACGGCGAGTTTTAATTAACGCTTCTTCAAAAAGCTGGATCTGTTCGGGAATACTTTCCCAAGCAATCGCTTGACGTGAAACCACAAACTCCTCGCTGCCTAGCTTATAAACTGGCCCGATACTAATTCCACTAGCTGCGGCTATTCCTTTTAACGCAATCACAGATCTTCCTCGCTATTAATTATTTTT
Organism: Candidatus Omnitrophota bacterium; assembly: GCA_041650295.1. GTDB lineage: Bacteria > Omnitrophota > Gorgyraeia > Gygaellales > Profunditerraquicolaceae > UBA6249. The sequence continues at coordinate 67,176 of JBAZLM010000002.1, read as the reverse complement.
TCTAACTCTTCCAAAGCTGCCTGAGCATCGCTACCATCAGCTTCCAAAACGATTAAACTTCCTTTTTCTGCCCCTAACATTAAAATCCCCATGATCGATTTACCATTCACTTCTTCTTCATCACGACGCACAGTGATACGCGAATCAAATTTATTCGCAATCTGCACAAAGAGCGCCGCTGGTCGAGCATGCAATCCTTGTTTATTTTTTACAATTAATTCTTTCTTTATAATCGACATAGTTAAATCTCATCAATAAAACTTAAAATAATTTTGGCTAACTTTTCCGAATCATGGCGCACTACACCATCAACAATCATACTAAAATCTTCTTCCACCACTCGATAGCCCATACCTTCTACTTTTTTACGATCATTAATAACCAAAAGTGATTTATCTTTGGAATAACGCTGCAAAACATCCGCAGGCACTTCTCCATTATTCACTAAACAATAATCTAAAATTCTAGGATGACTATGTTTTACTAAAGCACCAATATGATCGGAAACAGCATAACCATCAGTTTCGCCTGGTTGTGTCATCACATTACAAACATAAACTTTTAATGCTTCAGAATTAGCGATCTCATTAGTAATCTCTTTAATCAAAAGATTCGGTACTATACTCGTATACAAAGATCCCGGACCTAAAATAATAATCTGTGCTTCTCTAATCGCGTTTATTGCATCTTGGGTTGCTGCCGGATGCTCCGGCGTAAGATTAACCCGATTAATGGCTTTTCTAACTCGAGGAATCTGGTCTTCACCGGCAACCGTTGAACCATCATGAAAATGCGCTACCAACGTAACATCTTCTAAGGTCGAGGGGATCACTCTCCCACGCAAAGCCAAAACCTTACTAGTCTCTTTAATTGCTTTTTCAAAATCCCCGGTTAAGCGCGTCATTACCGTTAGGAAAAGGTTACCAAAAGAGTGTCCAGCAAACTCAGAATTTCCATCAAAACGAAATTGAAAAAGATCTCTCATCAAAGTGGGAGCATCCGCTAAAGCCACTAAACAATTGCGAATATCTCCCGGAGGCAAAACATCAAATTGTTGTCTAAGCCTTCCACTAGATCCTCCGTTATCTGCTACGGTTACTACCGCAGAGATATTCGAAGAATAATTCTTTAAACCACTCAAAAGAATTGATAGCCCAGTTCCACCCCCAACCGCAACAATGCGCGGACCACGGCTGAGCTGTTTCTTCTGATACAAAATATCAATTAATTCGCTACCACGCGATGCAGGTACAAAAACCGCGATAAAAGAACGCATCATCCGTTTAATTCCTAAAATTAGAATTATAATCCCGGAGATAACAATTAAAGCATCTAAAAACTGCACTAACCAAAATTCTTGGCTACGTAAATTAGCGGTACCTAAAATCAAAAGCATTACCCCAAAAGCGCTCAGACCAACCCAGCGCTTAATGCCGATGCCCGGATAAAACCATTTTAAGATACCGGTTGCGATTGATTTCATTTTAAATTTAACTACTCTATATTAAAGGATTATCCTTGCTGACACTTTAAACAAGGATTTTACAAAATAAAGACAAGTAGATTACTCAATCCTTGTGGGTCAAATCTTTTTTTCATCTTCCTGCGTGATGATTTTAATTACTGACTTATCATCTGTGCAGGTACGCAAGGTATCACGGAAATATTTATCTTTTAATAGGCGTGATATCCTGGCCAAGGCTTTAAGATGAGGGCCTGCGGAATCCTGCGGGGCTACCAGTAAAAAGAAAATATAAGCTAATTCTCCGTCTAGAGAATCAAAATCAACGCCTTTTTTAGAAAGCCCGAAAGCTGCGACCAATTTATCCACACAATCACACTTTGCATGTGGAATGGCAATTCCCTGGCCAATAGCTGTAGAACCGAGTGATTCTCTAGCCATCAACGCGTCAATCAGTTTGCTGCGATTACGTTTTTCAACATCGCCGGCTTCAATTAAAAGATCAACCATCTCATTAATTACATCTTCTTTCCTAGTAGATTTTATATCGGTGAGAATTGCTTTCTTAGAGAGAAAATCCATTATCTGCATTTGCTGCTCCTTTCGAATAAAAATCATAATAAAAAATAAAGCGGGAGACGGGATTCGAACCCGCGACATCAACCTTGGCAAGGTTGCGCTCTAGCCAGCTGAGCTACTCCCGCAAGAAAACAGAACTAAGAGCTAAGAACTAAGATATAAGAAATTGAAAAAACAAAAGTTTTCTTCTTAATTCTTATCTCTTTAATCTTAAATCTGCATTACTGGGCGGAAGAGGATTTGAACCTCCAAGGGTTGCCCCAATAGCTCCTAAGGCTATCGCGTCTGCCAATTTCGCCACCCGCCCTAGATACGGGCACTACCTTTTCAAATTTATGAGCCTCCCGCGACTCGAACGCGGCACAACCACATTAAAAGTGTGGTGCTCTACCTGATGAGCTAGAGGCCCAAGCTTAAAATTCTAAGATTTCTTTTTCTTTGCTCTGTAAAAGCTCGTCAATCTTAGCAATATATTTATCAACAATTTTCTGAAGTTCATCAATTCCGCGAAACTTTTCATCTTCAGAAACAATCTTATCTTTTTCTAATTTCTCAAGAGCTTCTTTAGCATCTCGCCTGATCGTGCGCAAAGATACTCGTCCATCTTCAGACATTTTATGTACTAACTTAGCCATCTCCTGACGTCTTTCTTTAGACAATTGTGGCACGGAAATTCTAATTAATTTCCCATCATTTGACGGGCTAAGTCCAAGATTAGATTTTAGAATCGCTTTTTCAATTTCTACAATCGCCGTAACATCCCATGGTTGGATCACAATTAAATGTGCATCCGGAGCAGAGATCGCCGCTAACTGTTTTAACATTGTAGGAGTACCGTAATAATCAATATGTAAGCCTTCCACTAAAGTCGGAGATGCTCTGCCGGTTCTTACTTCATGAAACTGGCGATTCATTGATTCAAAAGCCTTTTTCATTCTTTCTTCAGTATTAAATAAATTTTCTTTAATAGACATATATCTTCCTTTCGATTATCGAACTACCGTACCAATATTCTCGCCTAAGACTACTCGCTTAATATTTCCTAATCGATTAAGATTAAAAACCACAATCGGCAATTTATTATCCATACACAAACTAATGGCGGTAGCATCCATTACCTTTAAACCTTTTTTCAACACATCAATATATTTTAGTTGGCTAAATTTCTTAGCGTCTTTAACTTTCATCGGATCGGCAGAATAAACGCCGTCTACTTTAGTGGCTTTTAAAATCGCATCGGCATTAATCTCCATCGCCCGCAGTGCCGCCGCCGTATCGGTAGTAAAATAGGGATTACCGGTACCGGCCACAAAAATTACCACCCTACCTTTTTCTAAATGCCTGATCGCTCTTCTTCTAATATAAGGCTCAGCGATCTTTTGCATTTCAATTGCCGTCATTACTCTAGTCGCTACACCTGCTTTTTCTAAAGTATCCTGCAGAGAAAGACCATTGATGACTGTAGCGATCATCCCCATATAATCCGCAACGCTGCGATCCATATCTAAACCACGCGAACCGGTATTCTCTTGGCCACGCAAAATATTTCCCGCACCCAACACCACTGCCACGTCTACATGTAAATCTCTAATTTCCTTAATTTGTCGCGAGATAGAAGCTAATACTTGCGGATCAATGCCATGAGCATTTTTCCCAGCTAGTGCCTCGCCACTTATTTTAAGGACGATTCTCTTGTAAACCCCTTTAGAGACAGTTTTCCCAATGACAGAGCGCTTCTCTGATTTTAGCTTTTTATCTCTAACGGGGTAAACTGATTTGACCATTTATTCGCCAATTTTATAGCGGACAAATCTGCGGACCACAATATTCTCGCCGATCTTTCCCACGATACTACCTAAATAATCATTAATTGTAATACTAGGATCTTTAACAAAAACCTGCTCTAATAAACAATTGACCTTATAATACTCTTCTTTATTTTTTTCATGTTTCAAAACATCTTCCGGGACATCTTCTTTCTTAACATACTCCGGGCTGCTTGCAGCAATATGCATTGCTAAATCTTTTACGAAGTTAATAAACTCTTCATTTTTAGCGGCAAAATCCGACTCACAATTAACTTCTATTAAAACTCCTACTTTATTACCATGATGAATATAACAATCAACTCTACCCTGATTAGCTGCACGACTCTGTTTTTTCGCAGCAATCTCTAGGCCTTGTTTACGTAATAAAATAATTGCCTGCTTTATATCGCCTTTAGACTCCTCTAAAGCTTTTTTGCAATGTGCCACGCTTGAGCAAGTCAGATCTCTTAATTCTTTAATCGCATCCACTGAACTCTTCATTTAAAGTTACCCCTTTTTTCTAAGTTTTGGTTTTATATCTGAAGTTGGTTTAAGATGGGCCTTTTTCGCCGCAGCAGAATCATCAGTAAGCGGTTGGCTATCTTCAACGATCTCTTCGATCTCTTTTATTTTGATCTCTTCTTCAGGAAGAACCTCTAAGGAGATATCCTGCTTAACATCCTCAACTTTAACCCCTTCTTGAGAAAGATACGATAAGAATTTCTTTCTACCTTCGATAATCGTATCGGCAACAATTGTGGCCACAGTACGAATAGATTTTGTCGCATCATCATTACCAGGGATAGGATAATCCACCAAGGAAGGATTAGAGTTAGTATCAATTAATCCAATTACCGGAATACCCAATCTACGCGATTCAAGTACAGCAGTCTCTTCTTTTTTAGTATCGACTACAAAAATTGCTTTGGGCATGCGCTCCATAGGAACAATCCCTGAGAAGTTTTTATTAAGCTTGGCTAACTCTTTTTCTAACAAAGCTACTTCTTTTTTGGTTAATTTCTCAAAAGTACCATCGATACGCATCTTCTCAATGTCTTTTAAACGATTAATACTCTTTTTGATAGTAGCAAAGTTGGTGAGCATTCCGCCCGGCCAACGATCCGTAACATAATACATTCCGCTACGGATAGCTTCTTGTTTCATTACATCCTGGGCCTGTTTCTTAGTACCGACAAAAAGCACAAACTCGCCCTTAGAGGCTATCTCCATTAAAAAATCACGAGCAGCATTAATACACTCCTCGGTTTTCTCTAAATCAATAATGTAAATACCGCTGCGGGAACCAAAAATAAACTTCTTCATTTTAGGATTCCAGCGTTTTGTCTGATGACCGAAATGTACACCTGCTTCTAACAACTGCTTAATTAATTCTGATGGCACGTTTCTTATCCCCCTTTTTCTTTCTTTTTTCTTTATTATTGGTTAATATACATTTCCTTTTTTCGTCACAAAAACAACGTGCCTAAATCAACTACATATCCCCAGATATTAGGCTAGGAAGTTAATCGAACGATTATAACAAAATTTTATTTATTTGCAACTATTTTTAATGAGTACTTGACTTACGAACACAATAGTGTGAGTAAGTCAATTTACGAATTAATCCCCGCAGCTACGCAGTGTTTAGCTGCGGGGATAAAACCTTTAATTATTTGCGCAGCTCTTGCATCAAATGTAGCCGCTTATACAGGCCATCTTTAGCCATCAGCTCATCATGTGAGCCTGACTCAACAATTGACCCTTTATCTAAGACTACAATCTTATGAGCATTTCTAACCGTCGAAAGTCTATGTGCAATCACAAATACCGTACGTCCCTGAATTAACCGATCTAAAGCCTCCTGCACCACCCGCTCTGATTCTGAATCTAGCTGAGAAGTAGCTTCATCCAAGATTAAAATCGGAGGATTTTTAAGCAAAGCGCGGGCAATCGCAATTCTTTGGCGCTCCCCACCAGAGATGCGTGCTCCGCGATCACCGATAGTCGTATTATAACCCTGGGGCATGCGGCTGATAAAATCATGGGCATTAGCTTGCATCGCTGCCTGCTTAATCTCCTCATCAGTTGCCGACTGCTTACCATAAGCAATATTTGCACGAATTGTATCATTAAAAAGAATTGTCTCCTGAGAGACAATCCCAATCTGCTGACGCAATGATTTCAAGGTAACTTCCCGGATATCCACACCATCAATACAAATTGTACCTTTTTTAGGATCATAAAAACGTGGAATTAAATCTAAAAGCGTAGTTTTACCGGTACCACTAGGACCGACTACAGCTAACATTGAACCATAAGGAACATCTAAAGTTATTCCTTTAAGTACTTGATTATTCTCATAACTAAACCAAACATCGCTAAAAACAATATTATGTTTAAACTCTTTCAGTTCCCGCGCAGAAAGAGTATCCACCACGCTAGGCTTAGCATCTAAAACTTCATAAATACGTTCACTAGCTGCAGCAGCTTGTTGATTTAAAGAAGTTACCTGGCTTAATTTTTTAAACGGTCTAATCGTCGATAAAAGCGATCCGACAAATAAACCAAAGATACCAAAAGAGATCTTTCCGGCAATAACTTCACGCCCCCCTAGTACAAAAACAATCACACCGGCAATACAACCCACGATTTCAGTGGCCGGACTTAAAAGTAATGTACGTTTTATAGATTTCATAGACAACTTGTAATAATCATTATTTACTTTATTAAATTTATTAATTTCATAATCTTCCATATTAAAGGCTTTAACGATACGCGCTCCCGAGATGGTCTCATAAAGTATGGAATTGGTATCGGCAGCTTTTTCTTGCGAAGATTTGGATAATTTTCTCAATTTCTTACCTACAGTGCTGATTAAATAACCTAAAAGCGCTAAGGGCGGTAAAATAAAAACCACAAATTTAGCATAAATAAATAGGGTCAAAGAAAAGAAAATAATTACCTGTAGGCCTTGATAAACTAAATCAGTGGATCCGTAAGAAACAGCATTCTCGACGATCCGGGCATCATTAGTAATGCGCGACATCATCTCTCCCCCGCGCTTGTGGGTAAAATAATCTAAAGAGAGTGACTGAAATTTAGTGTAAAGTTTGGCTTTTATGTCTCTAACGATAGATTGACCTATATCTGACATAATGTAGCTTTGCAAGAAACCAAACAATCCCTTAAGCACAAACAATAAGACAATAAAAACCGCCATATAGTTTAGGAGCGCTTCTGGGGTAAAACTATTAATTTTATCTACAAAATTAGCCAAAAATGGGGGCAATTTAGTAGGAATAATGATTTTTTTATTGGTGAGAACCTTATCTGCCAAAGGAACCATCATCGCCAACGATACACCGTCAAAAATAGCAGAAAAACCCATGCAAATAGTAGCTATGGAGAATTTTCCGGCATATGGCTTAATAAATTTTAGTAATTTAAAATAATCCCTCATCCTTTACCTTTCCGTAGAATGTTTATTTTAACATATATTTTACCCCTGGCAAACCTTTTTATTGCATTATTTCACTATTTTAGCTAAATCTTCGGTTATGTCTACGCGGGTCCTGCCTTGTCTTGGTTCTCGCGGGAGCGCTTGTTGCGGCCCAGCGTGCCGCAACGGCGCTCGGGTCGGCTGCGTCGCTCTGCCAAGACAAATCTAAGAGGCAACCGAGCCCGCTCCTTGCCTCCACGTCCCGCTCGAATCCAAGACAAGTCACCCGCTAAATGCTTTAGTAATTAAAGCTTTCTGGCTTTTGCTGAAGGCACATTAGAAGATTTTCGGCAACAGTGTGCAAGGAATTACGTCGAGTGAAGGCGGTGTCCATTTAGCGTAAGGAAGAAGCCGTAACGAGACGTAAGCCGCAGCACACGGCGAAAATCTTCGTGCCGAAGCGAAAGCCAGAAAGCTTAAACACGCACCTGCTAAAAAATTTTAATTGCAACCAGATAAACACTTTGCTATGATTATCCAATGAATCCCATTAGAGTAGGTGTAATCGGAGTAGGTCATCTTGGGAGTATCCATGCCAAGATATATAAGGAAAGCCGAAATTGTGAACTGGTTGGAATATCTGACAATAATCCGGATTGCTTAAAACAAGTTAGCAACCGTCTTAAGGTACCCGGTTATGCCAATCATCAAGAACTTTTTGGCAAAGTTGATGCCGTAAGCATCGCTGTGCCTACCGTACTACATCATAAAATTGCCGCAGAATTTTTACAAGCAGGAATTCATGCACTAGTTGAAAAACCCTTCACTCTAACTCTAGAGGAAGCAGATAATTTAATTAAAATCGCCGAGCAAAATAAACTTATCCTCCAGGTTGGTCACATTGAAAGATTTAATTCTGCCTTCGCCGCTACTTTAAAAATTATAAAACAACCGAAATTTATCGAATGCCACCGTCTTTCTGTGTTTCCTAACCGCTCACTCGATGTGGGAGCAGTGCTTGATGTCATGATCCATGATATTGATATTGTCTTAGGTCTGGTAAATTCACCTCTAGAGAGAATTGATTCAGTTGGGATAAACGTCCTAACTAAATTTGAGGATATCGCTAACGCCCGCTTAAGTTTTAAAAATGGCTGCGTGGCCAACCTCACCGCCTCCCGGGTTTCAGATGAAAATATGCGTAAGATCCGCATCTTCCAAGAAGATACCTATATATCTTTAGATTATAAAAATGCTGAAGCCTCGGTTTATCGAAAAATCGGAACACAAATTACCAAAGAAAAACTTCCCATTGAAAAAGAACAGCCCCTACAAAAAGAATTAGAATCATTTATTAGCTGCGTAATTAATAAAACTACCCCTCTTGTTTCTGGTCCGGTAGCCCGACAAGCCCTGGAAGTCGCTTTAAAGATCCAAAATCAAATATGGAAAGTTTAAAGAAAATATTTATAATTTGCGGCGAGCCTTCCGGTGATCTATTAGCCGCAAATTTAGCTAGCGCAATTAAAGATCTTAATCCACAGATAAAAATATTAGCAGTCGGTGGAGCGCATCTAGCTAAAACCGGTGCAGAGATCATCTATCAAATTAATGCACTCTCAGTAATGGGGTTCTTCGACGTATTAAAGAAATTACCAAAATTCTTCGCTTTAAAAAAATTAATCTTAGATAAGATTAATTTAGAAAATCCCGATGCCATAATCTTGGTCGATTTTTCCGGATTTAATTTACGTCTAGCTAAAGCTATTAATCAGCGCATCCCCACTATTTATTATGTCAGCCCCCAAGTTTGGGCTTCCCGGGAAAGCAGGATAAATAGTATAAAAAAATTTATCTCTAAAATGATTGTGCTTTTTAAATTTGAAGAAGCATTTTATCAACAACGCAACATACCGGTAACTTACGTAGGACATCCTTTAATCGACATTGTTAAACCAACCTTAACCAAGCAAAATTTTATCGAAAACTATCAAATCAATCCTAATAAAAAAATTATTGCTCTACTTCCCGGATCACGCAAACAAGAAATTAGAATAATGCTACCGATTATGTTAGGCGCAGCCCAACTAATTAATCAGAAAATTCCCGCTACTCAATTTATCATTGCCAAAGCCGCTAATCTAGATCAACAGATATACTTAGATGAATGTAAAAAATTTAATTTAGATTTTAAAATTATTGACGGACTAACTTACGATTGCCTCAATAATGCCAATGCTAGCATCGTCTGCTCCGGCACCGCTACTCTAGAAGCCGCCATCACCGGGAATCCTTTTGTAATCACCTATAAAACTAATATATTTAATTATTTACTTTATCGACCGCAAATAAAAATTCCTTATATCGGAATGGTGAACATTGTGGCAGGCAAAGAAATTGTACCAGAGTTTATCCAATTTAAAGCTCAGCCAAAATTAATCGCTGCTTCAATTCTTAACTTCCTACAAGATACTAACTCAACCAATGCTTTAAACCAAGAGCTATTAAAAGTAAAAAGCGACCTTGGTCAAAGCGGCGCTGCCGGACGTGCCGCCAAGGCAATTCTAGATTTTCTACAAAAATAAATCAACTTTAAATAACAGATCACCAAACCACCCGTTATCTATTATTTTTTTAATTTTTTGCGATTTTTATGCGTTCGTCAATCGGGGGGTGGGAAAAAAAGAAGAATTTAATCAGTGGATGCGGAGAGCGATCGGCAAGATTTTGGATAGCAAGTTTATCCATTAAAGAAATGAATGCTGCTTTTGCCCCAGTAGTTTTAAGCGCCAATCTATCTGCCTCTTTCTCAAAAACTCTACTTACATATGCCTCCAAAGGCATCATTACAATACCAAACAACATAAAATAAAGAAAAACTAATGGCAAGCTGGCTACTTGAGTCAGGGAATTTAATTTAAAGAACGCCAAAGTATAAGCGCTAGTTTTAAAAATTAAATAAAACAGGCCCAAAGTTACCAAGGAATTTACAATAATCAACTTTAAAATATGCCCCAGTTGATAATGGGCAAACTCATGGGCTAAGATCACCTCAATTTCATCGTGCGTATATTTATCTTTTAAAGTATCCGCCAAAAGCACGCGTTTAGTTTTACCCATTCCGGTAAATGCCGCATTAGCTTTTAATGTTTTTTTACTAAAATCAATTTCAAAAACGTCCATTAATTTAACTTTCATTTTTGCTGCTAAATCCAAAATTCTTTGCCGTAAAACTTGGTCTTCTAATTTTTTATACTTAAAAAACAAAGGAATAATTATTATTGGAGTTAGCTTAGCTAAAACTATACTAAAAAATATCCAGAAAATCGAAACCACTAGCCACCATTGATTAAACTTTCCCAGGATCCAATAAAATGACAATACTAAAATTAATGAGAAGAGATACCCTAATATCGATGATTTTAACTGATCAACCAACCAAGCCCCTACCTTTTGCTTAGTAAGATTAAACTTGTGCTCTAAAATAAAACTGGAATAGAAATTTAACGGCAGGCTTAACAGATAAAACAATATTCCACTAATTAATAAAAATACTGCTGGCAGCAGATAACCCGGCAAATTAATACTTTTTAGCCAAGACTCTAAAAATAAAGAAAACCCTGATCCTAAAAAAATTAGAATCAGGGCTAAACTATAAAACATATCAATAATACTTAAAAGATATTTTTGGTGGGAATAACTTTTGGCTAAATCCGCCATTTACTTCTTAGCTGCTTTGGCTATAGGAGCGACATTAACAAATGTGCGCACTTTCCCGTGACTGGTCTTCTTACGAGTAAAATAAACTTTACCGTCACAAAGAGCAAACAAGGTACCCGGACCACGCACATTAACCCCGGCTTTGTAAGTATCTACGCAGCGTACCAAGATCTCTCCGGTTTTAACTAGCTTTCCACCGCTAGTCTTCATCGCTTTATCTTTTTTAGGAGTTGAAAAACCACCAATCATTTTTTGCCTTCCTTCCTTATTACTAATTTGATTATTATTTTTAAGTAATGACAATACTACCACAAATCTTTTAATTAAGCAACACTTCTTCGTCCTTATCCGGGATATAAACCTCTAGACCTTTTTGAGTCAAAATATCTGCCAAAATCTGGCTTTGCTCAACTTCTCCGTGGACTATAAAAATACGCTTAAGCGGCAGACAAGCATCGACAAAATCTAATAATTCAGTTTGATCGGCATGTCCAGAGAAAGCATTAATCACCACCACCTCAGCATTAAGTTCATACTCTACCCCGAATATTTTTACAAATGGATTTTTTTCCACAATTTTTCTACCTAAAGTATCTCTGGCCATATACCCCACTACCAAAATCATATTACGCGTATCTTCAATATTGTTCTGTAAATGATGTAGGATTCTTCCCGATTCACACATTCCGCTGCCGGCAATAATAATCATCGGGCGTTTATCTGCATTCAAAGCTTTTGATTCTTTTTGATCGCGAATAAAACGTAAATTTAATAATTCAAAGGGATTATCCCCACGATGAAATGCCTGACGAGTTTTTTCATTTAAAAAATCTAGATGGTATTTAAAAAGATCAGTAATATTGGTAGCTAAAGGACTATCTACATAAATCGGCACCGAAGGAATTAATTTTTCTTTTAATAATTCATTTAAAAAATAAATAACTTCTTGGGTACGCTCCAAAGTAAACGACGGGATCAAAACCTTACCGCCTCGCCTAACTGCACGTGAGATTGCTTCTCTTAATCTAGATTGAGCCTCTTCAATCGGTCGATGTAGCCGTCCACCGTAAGTAGACTCTATAATTAAATAATCTAAATTTTTAGGAATAACCGGATCAGCCAAAAGCGGAAGATTCTTTCTACCTAAATCTACCGCATAACCCAAACGCAAAGACCTCTCCCCATCCTTAATATCTAAAACTACTATTCCAGAACCTAAAATATGCCCGGCATCTAAAATAGTTGCACAAACATCTTTGGCGATACAAAACTTTTGATTATAGGAGATCGAACGAAAAATTTTAGTAGCTTTAGAGGCTTCTTTGGCCGTATATAAAACTTTACGCAAAGGTAAATTTATACGTCGGTTAATTTTATTTACATAACGCACATCTTCTTCTTGAATCTTACCAGAATCAATTAACATTAAATCCGCTAAATCCTTAGTAGCAGAAGTGGTGTAAATTTTACAACGCAAGCCTTGTTTAATTAAATTAGGGATGTTACCACAATGATCCACGTGGGCATGCGATAAAACCATGGCATTAATGGTGCGCGGATTATAATGAAAAGTGGTATTAATCTCATAAAAAGCATCACGGTGGCCTTGAAATAGCCCAGCATCTAACAAGATCTCCGTCTTACCAGCCGTAATTAGGTGGCTAGATCCGGTAACTGTCTTTGCTCCCCCGAGAAATTTTATTTGTACTGACATAATTAAGTTATTTTTAAGTTACAAAAAGATTACGGGAAGAAAATTTCCCATCAGTGGTAAGGTTAACTCCTAAACGTTTTAGTCCAACTTCATCTCCGGGAGTAGGAATATGGGTCATATGCATTTCGCATCCTCTTAACTCTCCCAACTTCTTCATGGCTAACTCTGCGGTATGATTAGTGGTAGCACTAATGGATAAAGCAATTAAACATTCTTCTAAATCTAGGCTCTCTGAATCAAGTTTTAAGATATCTTCTTTTAATTTGGCGATTTGATTAATAATCTGCGGACTTAAAAGCAATATTTCATCAGGAATATGCGCCAACTCTTTAACTGCGTTAATCACTAAACTTGAAGCAGCATGTAAAAGTTTAGAATTTTTTCCAGTAATAATCTGACCGTTATTCAAAGCAATCGCTGCCCCGCAATAAATACCTTCATGACCTTTATCCGCTTTTTCCGAATCCTGAGCAGTTTTTCTTGCCACCTCAACCACTGCTCGATCTGTAGCTTTTACCCCCATCTCTTGCATTAAAGTAATAACTTTATCTACTGTCTCTTTTTTTTCGATTCCTAAAATATATTCGCTATTATACCTAAAATATCGACGAATCAACTCTTGTCGAGCCGCTTCTTGCACTACAGCATCATCCACGATACCAAAACCCGCACGATTAACCCCCATATCAGTAGGCGAATTATAAGTCGGTAGATTATAATTTTTATCAAAAATTCTATTTAACATTAATTTAAGGATGGGAAAACTTTCCACATCGCGATTATAATTAATCGTACTTTCATGATATTTCTCTAAATGAAATGGGTCCACCAAATTAAAATCTAAAATATCAGCAGTTGCCGCTTCATAAGCAATATTAACCGGATGTTTTAAAGGCAGGTTCCAAATCGGAAATGTTTCGAATTTTGCATAACCAGCATTAATACCGCGCTTGTGTTCGTGAAATAACTGTGAAAGACAAGTTGATAATTTTCCGCTGTTAGGACCCGGAGCAGTCACCACCACAATCGGATGTTTAGTTTCAATGTAATCATTTTTGCCAAAACCATGTTCACTAACAATAGTATCGACATCGGACGGATAACCTTGGATAGGATAGTGCAAATAAACTTTTACTCCACGGCGTTCTAATTTATTTTTAAAAACCAAGGCTGTCGGCTGGTTAGCAAAACGGGTAATCACTACCGCCAAAACATCTAGCCCCCATTTTCTTAAATCATCAATTAGTTTTAAAGTCGCCGCATCATAAGTAATCCCAAAATCTCCGCGCACCCTGCCATTTTCGATATCTCCAGCATATATGGAAAGCACAATATCAATCTTATCTTTTAAGCATTGCAACAACCTTATTTTTACATTAGGATCATAACCCGGAAGCACGCGTGCGGCATGATAATCAAAACAAAGCTTACCCCCGAACTCTAGATACAGCTTATTATCAAATTTCTTTACTCTGTCTAAAATAGCAGCAGTTTGATCTTTAAGATATTTTTCGTTATCAAAACCTATTTTTTTAATCATATTTTGCATAATCCTTAATCACATTATAATACAAATAAATAATTTTTCAAAACAACTAATTTCTATTTATCGTAAGTAGAATAATAATAAGGAGTGTGGGCTTGAAACTCTGCGGCACAAGTATCAACTAGTTTAAAATCCACGATAATATTCATAGATTTTCTTAAATTATAAACTTCAGGCTCAGTCAAACCTAAAAGCTTAGATAATTGCCTATCACTAAAACCATATTCTTTAGCTTTCTTTAGCAACTCTTGAGAAATATTTGCTTTATGCTCAATTAATTCTTTTTCACAATCAATAATTTCTTTAATATTATATAAAAACCAGCGATCAATCTTAGTGATCTCATGAATTTTTTCAATATCTAGTTGGGCACGGAAAGCATCCCCCAGATAAAATATTCTTTCCGCATTAGGTTGTTTTAATTTCTGATTAATTTTATCTAACACTGCTTGGTCAACTTGTATATTTTCTAAATTACTAAAAACAATACTTTCTAAACCAAATTTCTTAATCTCCAAAGAACGCAAGCCCTTTTGCAAAGACTCTTTAAAGGTGCGGCCGATAGACATCGCCTCCCCTACTGATTTCATCGAGATTCCTAAAGTACTATCTGCCAAAGCAAATTTTTCAAAAGTAAAGCGAGGAATTTTAACTACACAATAATCAATCGCCGGTTCAAAGCAGGCTGGAGTTAATTTAGTAATATCATTAGGAATTTCATCTAAAGTATAACCCACCGCTAACTTTGCCGCGATTTTAGCAATCGGAAAACCGGTAGCCTTAGAAGACAAAGCCGAACTACGCGAAACCCGCGGATTCATCTCAATAACAACCATCCTCCCGGTAGTCGGATTAACCGCAAATTGAATATTAGAACCACCAGTTTCAACACCGATCTCACGAATACAGGCAATGGCGGCATTACGCATCTTTTGATACTCTTTATCTGTTAAGGTTTGGATAGGAGCAACCGTAATACTGTCTCCAGTGTGTACTCCCATCGGATCCAGATTTTCAATCGTACAAATAATTACTACATTATCTTTTAAGTCACGCATTACCTCTAACTCAAATTCCTTCCAACCCATCACGGATTCTTCCACTAAAATCTCGCTAATCATACTCGATTCTAAACCACGCTTAGCTAAAACTTTAAATTCATCCATATTATAAGCAATGGATCCACCGGCTCCCCCCATCGTAAAACTAGGGCGGATAATAATCGGAAAACCAATCTCTTTAGCAATCTTTAGCGCCTGATCTAAATTATAAGCCTGATCACTTTTAGGCAGGTCTAAACCAATTTTTTTCATTGCCGCTTTGAATAATTTACGGTCTTCACCTTTTTTAATCGCTTTAATATTTGCACCAATGGTCTCTACTTTATATTTCCTTAATACTCCCTTTTCTGCTAATTCCACAGTAGTATTTAAAGCCGTCTGTCCACCTAGAGTAGGCAAAAGTGCATCTGGTCTTTCTTTAGCAATAATTTTTTCCACAATTTCTGCGGTAATCGGCTCAATATAAGTTCGATCAGCAACCTCTGGATCCGTCATGATAGTAGCCGGATTAGAATTAACTAAAATTATTTTATACCCTTCTTGTTTTAAAACTTTACAAGCTTGAGTCCCGGAGTAATCAAATTCACAGGCCTGACCAATGACAATTGGTCCGCTTCCAATAATTAAAATCTTTTTTATATCCGTTCTTTTAGGCATATTATCTCTTTGATCTCTTATGCTTGTGCATTAATTGCACAAACTCCGCAAACAAATACTCTGCATCTTGCGGACCGGGAGCAGCTTCAGGATGAAATTGCACAGAAAATACCGGCAATTTTTTATGACGCAAACCTTCACCAGTTTGATCGTTTAAATTTACGTGCGTTAATTCTATTTCTTTTTTACTTAAAGAATTAACATCTACACAAAATCCATGATTTTGACTAGTAATATAAACTCTGCCAGTTCTTAAATCTTTGACCGGATGATTTGCTCCATGGTGACCGAATTTAAGTTTGAAGGTTTTGCCACCCAGAGCCAATCCTAGCATCTGATGACCTAAACAAATTCCAAATATCGGAACTTTGCCAATCAGGTTAGTAACTGTTTTAACTACATAATCAACCGCCGCAGGGTCCCCCGGACCATTAGAAAGCAGCACTCCATCAGGTTTTTCATTTAGAATTTCTTGATAACTAGCCTGTGGTGGAACCACGGTAACATTACATCCATAACGAACTAATTCTCTTAAAATATTAAACTTAACTCCACAGTCTAAAACTACTACCTTATATTTATTCTCTTGAAATTGTCGATAAACATACTTTTGAGAGATAGCCACCTCTTTAACTAAATCTAAACCCACCAAGCTCTTACTTTTTTTAGCTTTACTAATTAAACTCTGTGGATCAGTATCCTGGGTAGAAAGCACTGCCTTCATCGCCCCTTTTTCGCGGATGTGCAAAGTTAAAGCTCGGGTATCAATCCCTTCGATTCCTAAGATTTTATTTTTTCTTAAGTACTCTCCCAGCTCTTGGTCTTTTCTCCAATTACTAGCTAATTTGCTATATTCTTTAACCACAAAGCCTTCTAAAAAAGGTTGGCGACTCTCCACATCCTCTGCATTAATCCCATAATTACCAATCAAAGGATAGGTCATCGCCACAATTTGGCCCTTATAAGAAGGATCGGTAATAATCTCCTGGTATCCGGCCATGCTGGTATTAAAAACAATCTCCCCAAAGGTTTCTCCGGAAAAACCAAAAGAACGACCCTTAAATATTTTACCGTCTTCTAAAACAAGGAATGCATTCATATTTATAAAGAAGGCGTTTGGTGCCGACTATCGGCTCCTAAACGCCTTGGTTTTGTTAACTATAACAAAAGCACTATACATTGTCAAATTCTTTTTACCCAGAGAGAAACTCCTTCCCTTCTTTCCAAGGGTTAAGATAACGCTGCACACTTAAACCTGTATCCTGTAATAGGTCAACCAAACGTTTTTTATCCTCTGGCCAAACCACTTTAACTTTTGGCCGGTAAATATCCTCCTGATTTTCTTCCACTACCAAAGCCACACTCTCATCATTTAACGCTACTACCGAACCAATCGGCCAGAATCCCATAAATCTAAAAAATTTATCTAATAATTCTGGACTAAATGAACTCCCTTTATCCTTATTCATAATATTATAAACAACATCCGGAGCATAATCCTGTTTATATCCCCGTCTTTGCAAAAGCGCATCATATACATCACAAATTGCCACAATGGAAGAAGCAATATGTTGTTTTCTTAATAAAGGTAGACGCGGATATCCCGAACCATCATATTTTAAATGATGTTCAAAGCTAACCACCACAGGCAAGATCCCCAAAGTATCTACATAGCTAAGCATGATCTGTGCCCCCAAAATTGTGTGACTTTGTATATTACCTACCTCTTGGGCTGACAGTTGGCTAGCTTTATTCAAAACTTTACGCGAAATAAATAGTTTACCAATATCATGAAACATCGCCGCTACTCCAATATTTAAAACATCATTTTTATCAAAACCTAAATGTGAAGAAAAATACATCGCCAAAATCGAAACATTGAGCAAATGTACATAGGTTTCCGCATTATAATTTTTTAAAGTAGCTAATTTAAGCAGCTCCTGGCGCTGACTTCCTAAACTTTCCATAAGATTATTTAAAGAAAATTTAAGTGCCAAATGATCAATCTTTTCAGCATTGAGCACTCCGCTTAAAATTCCTTTAATTTTTTGCGCTGAAGAATCATAAAGAGTGTCTTGCGCCAAACTAAAATTAATTTTATTTATCCCCTGATGAACTTTGAGTTTGCCGATATTAATATGACTAACCCCAGCAAACTCCAGCGCTTGCTGTGAATCAACCTTAAAATCTTCTTTAGGTTTAGCAATAAATTCTACAAATACCCGTAATTCATCTTTAGTTAATCCGCGCAAAAAAGCCAACCTTTGGATATTTCTTTCCTTAAGGTATAAAACTGTAGGGCGCAAAAACTTTCCTAAATCAAAAAGAATTTCTTTTTCAAAAGCCAGCTCTTCTCCGATGATACCAATGACCATTTCTTGACGTAAAGCAAATACTGTTTCAAAAGCATTGTGCGCAGCATCTAAGGTTTTAACAAACATCGGATGATCTGGTCCATACATGCGCAAAGACTGTAAACAGTTAACTAATCCCTTAAACGCCTCTTCGATATCAGTAAGCATTTAACTCTCCTAAAACTTGCTTGGCTTTATTAGATAATTTTCTATTCCAAAAGAATTTTTTTTGACTTAACTTTTGCAGCCAGACAATTGCCTGAGAAAATTTTAAATCAGAGATAATTTGCATATTCTCAATTAACCGATAATTATTTTTTCCCCAAAAACTATGTGTACCAAATAACTTCTCCATCGCCAACTCTTTGGCTTGATTATCTAAAATTAATATCGAAAACAATGTTTTTCTTAAAACAAAGGAATTTGTATCTAGCTGTTGCAATAAAAAATTAGAATCAATTTTCTTCAATTTTACCATTACCTTTAGAATTTCTACCTTAATTAACTCATTAACAAATGGATAAATATGCTCTAAAACTGCTAAAGAGATTTGGCTGTCGACTTGACCTAAAGCCTCAATTAAGGTATCCAAAAACTCTAAATCTTGTAATCTTTGCTCCAAGCGATGATAAAAAACCTCTAATTGTTGACCAAATAACTTAAAGAATAAAATTAAAAGTTGAGGAGTAACTTTCTGAGCAGTAAATATCTTATCTAAATAAAATTTAAACTCTTTATTAGAAATAACTACTAAATCTAAAAGAAATTCTTGCTGCGCAGCTAACTCATCGTTTAAAACAATATTCTCAATAAAACAAGCGAGCTTCTCTTCTAATTTAGAATAGAAATCTTTACCATACCGTCTTTTCTCCTTAAGTAAATCCATTAAGCTTCTTAAAAAATCGAAATCTTTATCTTCCCAAATTACTGGTAACTGATTAACCAGAATTTCACCGCTAACTTGTGCATGATCATCACCAATAGCTAATATATTTAAAATTATATAACGATAATTTTCTCTTAAAATTTTCTGGTCAAAGCACAGCTCTCCGCTTGAAGAGATGCCTTTAACTAAAGACTCTAAGGTGTGCTGATAAACATCAGATAGCCGGTCAGTATTTTGAGTATTGATTAAATTTTTAATTCTTTTAACTACATGGGGATTATTTTTTAAATACTGCGACTGGTTTATTTTAGATAAAAAACGCTGGGCAATATTAGCCGGGTCTTTTTGCTCAGAGATCTTAGAAAAAAGCTGCAGACTTAAATTATCAAAATTATCGTCCTGCATAATTCCTTCCCAAAGCAGGCTACTAAAATCATCTTGATTTAAACTTTTAAGAATCGGTGCCAACTTCTCTAATTCTTTATCTTGGAGGGATTTTTTATTATGTAAAAACCAAAGAAAAACATCTTTAGAGCATTTATCAAATTTTTCTTTATTCTTTTCTTTTAAAGAAACTAGGAAATCTCCGATACTATCAGGCATCGCCTGAGTTTCCAAGATATCTTTTTGACTACTGCGCTTAATTAAAACTCCAAAATCATCAGCCAGTTGTTCTAGCTTAGTATCATCCTTATTCTCGGCTGCATGTTTAAGTAAATACCCCCAAACATCACCGCAATCCTGTCCTTCTTGATGTAAAAACTCAGAATAATCCAACTCTTCAATCGTAAAATGAACCAGTATCCTATCTTCCAAAATTGCGTTGATCCCCCCATTTTTTATAATATCTTTTTTGGGCAAAGAAATTACAGAAAGAAATTCCACAAGTTCTCCAAGATCAGCACCACTTCTAATTTCGATACTTTTTATTTTACGCTGGTGCAATAAATACACTAAATCATCATAAAAACTATTTTTAGGCAACTCCTCCCGATTAACGACAATATTAGAAGTAGTGATGTTAATCTTTAAAGGATTTAAAACTGACAATGTCTCAGCGAGTACAATTTTAAAATTTTCTACAGATTGAATAAAATAGGGATGATCTTTGGAATAAGAAGAAGCGTTGGTAAGAGAAATTCTTAATGCCCGAAAAAATTTTTCCAATAAATCTTTATTATTCACAAGTCTTATTCTACCGCCAAAGCACTAACCCTGCAACTAAAAACAAACGCCCCGCAAATATCGCAGGGCGTCTATTCTAACACTTGAAGCTATTTTTTTTAACTTCCTTATACCAATCCTTGATCCAGCATCGCATCAGCAACTTTTACAAAACCAGCGATATTGGCTCCTTTAACATAATTAATATACTCACCTTCTTTACCATATTTAACACAATTTTCATGAATAGCAATCATGATCTCATGCAACTTTTTATCTACATCTTGACGTGACCAATTTAAACGCATACTATTTTGCGACATCTCTAAACCTGAAGTCGCCACTCCTCCAGCATTAGAAGCCTTACCAGGAGCATAGAGAATTTTTGCTTTTTGAAATACTTCCACGCCTTGCGGAGTAGTCGGCATATTTGCCCCCTCGCCTACCGCCATACATCCATTTTTAATCAAAGTCTTGGCAGCATTTTCATCAATCTCATTTTGCGTCGCTGAAGGAAAAGCTACATCACATTTTACATCCCAAGGCTTAGCTTGCTCAAAATATTTACAGCCAAACTCTTTAGCACATTCCTTAATTCTGCCACGCTTAACATTCTTTAAGTTTAAAACACAATTCAATTCTTTAGTGCCTATTCCATCTTTGTGATAAATATAACCATCTGAATCAGATAAAGTAACTACTTTAGCCCCTAACTGTAAAAGTTTTTCTACAGTATATTGAGCAACATTACCAGAACCTGACACCGCACAAACTTTCCCTTTTAAAGAGTCACCACGCTGTTTAAACATCTCTTCCACAAAATAAACACAACCATAACCAGTGGCTTCTGGACGAATTAAGCTTCCTCCCCAATTCAAACCTTTACCAGTTAAAACTCCGGTAAATTCATTACGTAATCTTTTATATTGACCAAACATAAACCCTATCTCACGTCCACCTACACCAATATCACCGGCAGGAACGTCCGTATTCTGGCCAATATGTCGAGAAAGCTCCGTCATAAAACTCTGACAAAACTTCATTACCTCGTTATCTGACTTTCCTTTAGGATCAAAATCAGAACCACCTTTTCCACCACCCATGGGCAAGGTAGTCAAGGCATTCTTAAAAACCTGTTCAAAGGCTAAGAATTTTAAAATACCTAGATTGACGCTCGGATGAAAACGCAGACCACCTTTATATGGACCAATCGCACTATTCATCTCAATCCGATATCCCCGATTAATTTGAATCCTACCTTGATCATCTAACCAAGGAACGCGAAAAGTAAGCACTCTCTCCGGTTCAATCATTCTTTCCAAAATCTTAGCTTCTTGGTACTTAGGATTTTTTTCAATATAAGGCATCACCGACTCAACTACTTCACGTACTGCTTGATGAAACTCTGTTTCCCCGGGATTTCTTCTTACCACTAACTCCATAAACTCTTCAACTTTTTTTACCATCTCTGTTCTCCTTTTATTTTTTAGAAAGTTTTCCAATTATTGACCGGGCTGCCTTTTTGGCCATTCCCATCGCTTCAATAACCGTACCCTCTCCACCCACAATATCCCCACCAGCAAAAACTCCACTTATTGAGCTCTCCATAGTTTCAGCATCAACGACAACATCTGAATATTTATCAGTTTTTAACTCCGGAGTTGCATTAATCAAAATCTGATTTGCTGCTAATCCTACAGCAATAACACAAAGATCACAATCAAGCTCAAATTCACTGCCTGGAATAACTACCGGTCTTCTTCTTCCGGAAGCATCCGGCTCTCCTAATTCTGAACGTAAGCAAACTAATTTTTTAACAAACCCTTGTTCATCACCAATAAATTCTTTTGGCTGAACTAGAAACTCAAATTTAATCCCTTCTTCCTTAGCATGCTCGATCTCTAAGCGACGCGCCGGCATCTCAACTTCGGTACGACGATAAATCACGGTTGTATTAAGAGGATAGCCTTGCAGCTTTTGCAAACGCAAAGCTACACGCGCAGAATCCATCGCGGTATTACCACCGCCGACAATTAAAACATTTTTACCAATATTTACCGGAGTATGAAACTGCGGAAATTTATACGCCGACATTAAATTCACGCGCGTTAAAAATTCATTAACAGAATAAATATTGCACAAGCTCTCACCGTTAATTCCTAAAAATGAAGGCACTCCGGCTCCTAGCCCTAGAAATACTGCCGCATATCCCTCGCTAAATAACTCTTTTACGCTTTTAGCCTTACCCACTAAAAAATTAGTTGTAAAATTAACTCCTATTTTTTTAAGATAATTGATTTCAAAATCTAAAACTTCCCAGGGTAAGCGAAAAGGAGGAATTCCATATCTTAAGACCCCGCCGGTTTTATGCAAACTTTCAAAAATATCTACTTTAATCCCTTTACGCGCTAATTCCCCAGCGCAACATAAACCTGCTGGGCCAGAACCGACCACCGCTACTTTAGATTTGGCTAACTGTTCTTCACGCTGAACGGGAACGTCAAGATTATGACTTTTACCGTAATCACCTACGAAACGCTCTAAAAAATGAATATTAATCGCCTGCTGGGAAGCAAAAGGTGAGCCTTTTTTAGTTAGGATGCAAGCTTTGCGACACTGATACTCTGCCGGACAAACTCTTCCGCAAATCGCAGGAAAATTACTCTTTTCTCTAATCGTAAAATAAGCTCCCGCATAATCTTTTTGTACAATTTGCCCGATAAATTTCTTAATATCAATGCCTACCGGACAACCGCTACTACATACCGGATTCTTACATTGTAGACAACGCCCCGCCTCCGCCAAAGCCTCTTCTTCGCCGTAGCCTAAAACGACCTCGTCAAAATTTCCCGTCCGGATCGCTGCGGGGAGATCTTTAACTTTTACCGGTTCTTTTATCATTTTAAAATTTGCGTAGAAAGTTTACAAATATGCTTCTCTTGGATAGTATAAGCTTTATTCCGCTTTCCAAGCTCTTCCCAGTTAACACTATGGCCATCAAAATCCGGACCATCCACACAACTAAATTTTACTTTACCATCAACCGTCACCCGACAGCAACCGCACATTCCTGTGCCATCAACCATCAATGCATTTAATGAAACAAGGGTTTTAGTATTATACTCTTTGCTCACCGCCGCTACCCGTTGCATCATCGGAATCGGACCAACGGCATAAATTAAATCATATTTATCTTTACTCAAAAGCTCTTTTAATTTATCTGTAGTAAAACCCTTCTGGCCATAAGAGCCATCATCCGTCATCACAAAAAGTTCACTGGAAGCGTTCCTTAACTCAGTTTCTAAAATTAACAGATCCTTATTCCGGGAACCTAAAATAGTAATAACTTGGTTGCCAGCATCCTTAAAAGCTCGCGCCACCGGTAGGATCTCTGCGATTCCTACTCCTCCCCCAACGAGAATTATTTTTCCAAAATTTTTTATTTCCGTAGGGTGTCCTAAAGGCCCAACTAAAGAATAGAGCGACTCACCTGGCTGCATTCTTCCTAAACTTTGTGTAGTAAAACCCGCTTCCTGAAACATTAAGCTTACCACGCCTTTTACTTTATCCGTATGCACTAAGGTTAAAGGTATGCGCTCACCCTGTTCGCTTACCATCAGCATCACAAATTGACCGGGCAAAGCTTTTTCAGCAATATCCGCGGATAAGATATCTAGTTGCGTAATCTTTACTCCGCCTACATCATTAATTGTCCGCTTGTTGAGTATTTTCATATCTGGTTTTGCCTAAATTTTAGGCAGTTGTGGCCTTAAAAAAAGAAGACGCCCGATAGATTTCGGACGTCACTGTCCTGTTACTAATTCAAGAATACAAAGCATGTTATTATTAAACTTTATTCTTGTCAAGATTTTTCTTATTAAAATTTAGTTTTACTAATCCATCCTCAAAAGGAGCCACCACCCGTTCAAGAATTCCCGCAAGATACGCCATTAAAATTCCATAATTAGTAATAGCAACCCGAGCTTGCTTAGCTTTTTCAATACGATGCAAAATTTCTCTACGATTAACCATGCAGCCCCCGCAAGAGATAATTAATTTGTAACGGCTTAAATCTTGCGGAAAATCTCCTCCGGAAGTAACCTCAAAATGTAAATCCTTTTTAGTATAATCTAATAACCAAGTAGGAATTTTAGAACGACCAATGTCTTCTGGTTGCACATGATGGGTGCAAGCCTCGGCAATTAAAACTTCATCTCCATCTTTTAGGTCTTCTATGGCATAAACCCCTTGGATATAAGCATTAAGATCGCCTTTATGACGAGCAAAAATTGTCGAAAATGAAGTTAGTGGCAAATCTTTAGGAAGCATATCCCGCACATCTTCAAAAACTTGTGAATCGGTAATTACTAAACGCGGTTTATCCTTTAGCGCTTTAAGTGTATCTAATAATTCTGTTTCCTTAGTTACAAAAGCAATCGCATTGCTATCCAAGCAATCTCGCAACACTTGCACCTGCGGAAGAATTAAGCGTCCTTGCGGCATCGCCCCATCAATCGGACAAACTAAAACCACTACATCTTTAGGCTTAATGATGTCGGCAACCAAAGGAATTGGCGACCAATGGCCAGGTGTTAACTCCATAATTTTTTCTTTTAACGCGTTAATCCCCTGCTTAGTTTGTGCGCTGACTAAAATATAAGGCAATTTATTCTTTTCTAAATATTCTTGCGCTAGATTGCCCGGTAATTCGCATTTATTAATAATAAACAAAAATGGCAATTTTTTATTCTTAAATGTAGCAACAAGCTCTTCTTCAAAATTATCAATCTTTGTCTCCGGGGTCACGATAATTAAACCAACATCAGTCTTTCTTAATATAATTAACGTACGTTTAATCCGTTCTTCCCCTAAAATACCGACATCATCAATACCAGCAGTATCAATTAACATACACGGACCAATCGGCAAGATCTCCATCGCTTTATATACCGGATCAGTAGTAGTCCCGGCAATTGCAGAAACAATAGCAATATCTGTACCAGTAATGGCATTAATTAAGCTAGATTTGCCAGTATTTCTTTTTCCAAAAATACCAATATGCAATCGATTACTAGTCGGAGTTTTAAACATGGATAGTTTCCTTTTTTTGTTTTAATGAATCTGCTTTCGAATAATCAATAAACCTGCCTAAACTTTTAGTTATCTCATGCATACAAAGATTGCAAGAACCCACTTCCTCATCGATACATTTCTTCTGCGGATATATTTCATAAAGTTTGCGATAAGGTTGCGGAGTAAAATTAGGCATCAAAACATTGGCCCCACATTCTAAACCTTGCAAACGATAATCATCTGCTAAGCTACCCAAGGCTGTAGTAGCTGGAAGATAAGTGTTTTTAGTTACAATGCGTGTTAAAGCAAGCACCTTTAAAACTAAGGAAACTGGTGGCTTTTTATATCCCGCAAATGGAGAAGCCGGATGACAGATAAACGGACCGATACCGATCATATCAAAATCATTGGTTTTAAAAAAAACTATATCTTCAGCCAGTGTTTTAAGAGTTTGGCCAGGAAGACCGATAATATTCCCACTGCCCACTTGATAGCCTAATTGGCGCAAAACTTTAAGACAATTTAGTCGCTGCCCAAAATTCATTTGCGGATGCATGGATGTATATAATTTTTCATCTGAAGTTTCAATCTTTAATAAATATCGATCTGCTCCGGATTTCCTCCACAAACAATAATCTTTTTCGGTTTTCTCTCCTACCGAAAGGGTAATCGCAATATCAAATCTTGACTTAATCGCTAAAATAATTTCTGCTAACCATGCTGAATCTAGCCCTAGATCATCCCCAGACTGTAAAACTACAGTTTTAATATTACCAGAAACTAAAAACTCAACGCTCTTAAACAACTCTTCTTTACTCATGCGATAACGTAAAAGGAGATGATTAAATTTACCTAATCCGCAATAAGCACACTCCTTATTACAAAAATTAGAAAATTCAATAATTCCCCGTAAAAAAATCGCATCCCCACAAAATTCTTTTCTGACCCGATCTGCAAAATTAAAAATTTGCTTTAAATCATTTTCCTCATCTAAAGACAAAAGATATTCTATATCTAAAACTGCGGGATCTTTAGCCTGATAAATTTTATTTAAAAGTTCTGTAGTCTTAGACATACTCATCCCTTACTCCACAATTAACATGATTAAAGAATTCTTTTAACCTCTCTTGATCATCAGGATTTAATTGCTCAAAATAACGCTTAATCATTCTGTTTCCGGCCTGTTTTGTGCCAGGCGAAGCAAAATCTTGTAAATATTCTTGCAAAGTAATTAAAGCATTCATACTACATTTACCCTTAATCGTCCCTGGTTTAGCTAATTGCATAAAAGTATCACCGGTTCTAGATAGACGATAGCAAGCAGCACAAAAAGACGGGATATAATCATGCTCAATCAACGAACCAATTACTTGATCTAAACTGCGCTGATCTCCCAAAGAAAATTGACTGGCAAATTCTTTTAGATTCTTTTCAGTATAACCACCGGGCGAAGTATTTGATTCTGCACTCATCTGCGAAATTCCTAAACTTAATAAACTATCGCGCATTACGGCATTTTCACGCGTCGACATAATTATCCCTGTATATGGCACCGAAAGCCTTAAAACCGCAACAACTTTAGTAAAATCTTGATCGCAGATCCTATGCGGAGGATTAAAAGATAGCTCTGCGCCAACCGCCGGTTCAATACGCGGCACCGAAATTGTATGTGGACCAACCCCCAGCGTTTTTTCCATATGCGCAACATGCGAAAGCAGCCCTAAAGTTTCAAAGCGATAATCATACAAGCCATAGAGCACACCGATACCTATATCATCGATACCAGCGGCAAATGCCCGATCTATCGCCTCTAAACGATTATCCGGATCACTCTTAGGGCCAGCCGGATGCATCTTGATATAAGTTTGATGATGATAAGTTTCCTGAAAAATTTGAAAAGTTCCGATCCCACTTTTTTTCAGTTTCTTAAAATCATCGACACTTAAAGGAGCACAGTTAACATTAACACGTTTAATTTTATGTTCGCCGACATTGGCAGCGTAAATAGCGTTAATTCCTTGAACATAATAATCAATATTTGAAACTCCATCTGGAGCAGCTTCACCACAGACCATCAATATTCTTTTATGTCCGCGTGCCAAAAGCCAGCGTGTCTGTTGATTAATCTGTTCTGCAGTTAAAGCTGTACGTTTGGAAAGTAAATTATCTGCCTTAAATGAACAATACAAACATCGATTAACACAAAGATTACTAATATATAACGGCGCAAAGAGCACTACCCTGCGTCCATAAATAGTATCTTTAACAAAACTTGCTGCAGCAAATATCTTTTGTAAATCCTGCTCGTCACTTACCGTCAATAAAGCCGCTGACTCTTCTAGCGTTAACCGCTGCAACGATTTCGCTTTATTTAAAATCGCCTCCAATTGACTTTGGTTAATCTTTATAGCATTCGCAAGTAAATTATTTATCTTTTCTTCATTAATATATTTCATATACGCCCCTTAAATAGAATAAACAGAAACTTTTTATTCAACTTTGCTTAATGCTGATTTAACTGATACACCATTGACTTTACCTAATTTACCGGTTAACGCCCCCACTTCATCGGTCGTCGCATTCACAATTAAAATAATCACGCTTAACTCTTTTTTAATATGCGGAATTCCCATGCGACCCATAAACAGATCCCCGAACTCCGTTAAAATATTATTAACTACCGGTGCAGCTTTTTTACGATTATGAATAATTATCCCCACAAAACCAAGACGTTTTTCCATTTCTCCTCCTTTAAATGAGCAGACGACTTACGGAAGCGCCAGCAACGTAAGTCGTAGGCCGCCAAGCCGTCTGCGAATTTATTTCGCCGACTAGTCAAAATTCTAGAGAATTTTGACTAGTATCTGAGGCGAAAATTTCCTTTAAATAAAAAGTCCCAATCTCTTGCATTCCTGCAGAAAGATTGGGACTTTTAGTCTTGTCTTCCCTTAGGCTCAGAGAAAATTCTCCTTACCGCAGGATCTTTTAAAACTTAATTTATTTTGCGTAAACCGGACGCGCTTTATAATGCGTATGCAATAGCTGCTCTGATTTCTCACCCAACGGCTTACCTAAATATTCTTTATAAAGCTGTTGCACAAAAGGATTCTCATGAGAACAACGTTGCTTACTTTCTTGATCGTCCTGATAAATACCGGCGGCACGTTTAGTTCTTAATTCATCCGTTACTCCATAAGGTTGGCCACCACCACCGACACAGCCACCTAAACACGCCATCACTTCAATAAAATGATACGGCATCTCAGTCTTATTTTTTTCAGCTTCTCTTATTTTGTCTAATACATATTCTACATGATTTAAACCGTGCGCTACCGCTACTCTGATTTTCTTACCATTAATTTGAATCTCAGAAACTTTCACCCCCTCTAGCCCACGAATTTGATTTAACTCGACCTTTTCCATATTCTTACCGTTGAGTAAGAAATATGCTGTTCTTAACGCTGCCTCCATAACTCCGCCAGTAGCCCCAAAGATTACTCCGGCTCCCGTATAATCACCCAGCATATGATCCGGTTCCTCATCAGGAAGATTAACAAAATCAATTCCAGCTTGTTTAATCATACGCGCTAATTCTCTGGTGGTTAACACCACATCAACATCCTGAGAACCGGAAGCATGCATCTCTTCGCTGCGAATAATTTCATTTTTCTTTGCGGTACAAGGCATAATCGAAACCATTACGATCTTTTTAGGATCAATATTCTTTTTCTGCGCATAATACGTTTTCGATAAGACTCCAACAATTTCATGCGGAGATTTACAACTTGAGAAATGATCAATCATATCCGGATGAAATTTCTCCATAAAATCTACCCAACCCGGACAACAAGAGGTAATTAGAGGCAACGCTCCTTTACCATGTGCAAATCTTTGAATAAACTCACTACCTTCTTCCATAATCGTAACATCCGCACCAAAGTTTGTATCAAAAACAGCTTTAAACCCTAATCTTCTTAATAAAGCATATAATTTTTTAGTTAAATTGGTTCCAATCGGATAACCAAATGCTTCACCAATAGCCACGCGTACTGCCGGAGCAATCTGTACCACACAATATTTATCTTCATTCTGCAAGGCTTCCCAAACCTTAGCGGTCTCATCCATCTCCACAATTGCACCCGTCGGACAATGGTTAGAGCACTGACCACATCTAATGCAGGGAGAATCTGCTAACTTGATATCACCGGCTGGAGAGATCCTCGTACAAAAACCTCTCTCTAAAAATGAAAGGGCCCAAACATTCTGCATCTCCTGACAAACCTCAACACAACGACCACAACGAATACATTTTTGCGGATCCAAAACTATCGTACGCGTCGAATCATCCTTAGCTACATCCGGTAAAAATCTCTGAAAAGATTCCTCTCTAATTCCAAAATCTGCCACTAATTTCTGTAATTCACAATCATTATTGCGACCGCACTGTAAACAGTCATTAGGATGATTGGACAAAATAAGCTCTAGAATTGTTCGTCGTACTGAAACAATCTCCGGATCATGTGTAGTTATCTCCATCCCTTCTTCTAAGGGAGTGCAACATGCCCGCAGCATCTTCGACGTACTCTTAATTCTAACAATACATAAACCGCACCCGGCACCCGCAGGTAAATCCGGATGTTTACAAAGAGTAGGTATTTTAATCTGGGCTTTTTTTGCCGCATCTAAAATAGATGTGCCATCGGCTACTTCGACTAACATATTATTAATTTTAGCTTTGATCATTTAACTACTCCTTAGCAATAGCATTAAATTTACAGACTTCATAACACTTGCCGCAGCGAATACAAGTTTTAGAATCAACCAGATATCCTTTTTCTTTATCACCACTAATCGCATTAACCGGACAGTTAATTACACAAACCCGGCAACGCTTACATTTATCTTGAATTACATTATAATTTAAAAGATGTTTACATTTATGTGAACGGCATTTTTTATTCACAATATGATCCTGATACTCCTCAAGAAAATATCTTAAAGTCGAAATCACCGGATTAGCTGCTGTCTGACCTAAGGCACAAAGTGAGGCTTTCTGCATCGCCTGAGCAATTCTTTTTAATTTATCTAAATCTTCAATCTTAGCCTGACCTTGTGTAATTTTATCTAATACCGAAAGCATCTGATAGCCACCGATACGGCAAGGCACGCATTTACCACAAGATTCATCCACACAAAATCCTAAATAAAATTTAGCGATATCAACCATACAATCATCTTCATCCATAACAATCATACCGCCGGAACCCATAATTGAACCTAGTTTTTGTAAATTTTCATAATCTACCGGAGTATCTAAAAATTCTTTTGGGATAACTCCACCGCTAGGTCCGCCGGTTTGTACCGCTTTTATTCCTTTAGTAGAAAGCATTCCGCCGCCAATATCAAAAACAATCTCGCGCAAAGTAATTCCCATTGGCACTTCCACTAACCCGGAATTTTTTACTTTACCGGTTAGCGCAAAAACTTTTGTTCCTTTAGATTTTTCTGTACCGATAGAAGCATACCAGGCTCCCCCTTTTAAAATAATCACAGCTATATTAGCCAAAGTTTCCACATTATTAATCGACGTAGGTTTATTCCAAAGACCCTTTACCGATGGATATGGAGGACGCGGGCGTGGAGTTCCTCGTCTACCTTCAATTGAAGCAATTAATGCCGTCTCTTCGCCACAAACAAATGCCCCGGCTCCTAAACGAATCTCCACATCAAAATTAAAGTTACTGCCTAAAATATTTTTTCCTAAAAATCCTCGATCGTAAGCTTGCTTTATCGCTTTTTCTACTCTTTCTACCGCCAAAGGATACTCTGCACGTACATAAAAATAACCTTTACTGGCCCCAATGGCATATCCTGCAATCGCTAACCCCTCAACCACCGAATGTGGATCTCCTTCTAAAACACCGCGATCCATATAAGCACCTGGGTCACCTTCATCCGCATTACAGATCACAAATTTTTGTGTATCTTGAGTCTCACGGGTAAGTTTCCACTTTAACCAGGTAGGAAACCCTGCCCCGCCTCTTCCTCTTAAACCACTTTTCTTTAACTCTTCGATTACATCCGTGGGTTGACTTTCATTAACGGCTTTATGTAACGCCTGATAACCGTCGTTGGCGATATATTCATCAATATCTTCCGGATCAATCTCTCCACAATTACGCAACACAATTCTTAACTGTTTAGGTTGATCTTTAAATAATAACTCATTAATAATCTTGCCATCTTTAATAGTCTTAGTAACGATATTCTTTAAATCTTTTTCTTGAACATTAGCATAAATTATATCTAAGTCGCAAAACTTAACCACTAGCCCGCGGTCATAGATTCCGATATCGGCGACTCTAATAATTTGCACTTTGTCTTCTAAAGACTGCTCACGTAAAAGATTTAAAAAAGAGGCATAAAAATCTTTGGTCAAATCTACTCCGATACTGGTGTCCTTGATAAATACTATTTTCTCATTCATTTAATTACCTCTTTGTCCTTAGCTCATAAATCGCGTCTTTAACTAATGCATTACCACAAACATGTTTATCTAAAATCTTCATGACCCCTTCTTTATCAATTTTTCCATAAATTACATCCGGCAGTCCTTTGACCCGCACCTCAACACTCGGTTCAGAGTAACACATCCCTTGACAACCACATTTTTTAATCTTAATATCCAATTTTCTTTTTTTAACCTCTTCTACAAAAGCTTCGTAAACTTTATCTGCTCCGGCGGCGATCCCACAAGTACTCATCCCGACCTTAATCCAATTCTCACCATTATCCTGATGCGCCGTTTTAATTTTATCTAAATCTTTCTTTAAAAGTTTAGTCATCCTATCCCTCGCTCTTTTGATTGCTATATTCAGAGAGGATCCCCATTACCTGGCTTTTCTCTACCTTACCATAAATCTTCTCATCAATTTTAATTACCGGAGCCAAACCACAACATCCTAAACAACGCACCACGTCCAACTGAAAAAGGCCGTCTTTAGTAGTGCTGCCTTCTTCGACATTTAATAATCCTTTGATTTCATTTAAAAGAACCGCCGCCCCTTTTAAATAACAGGCGGTTCCTAAACATAACGAAATAATATGTTTACCCGGAGGTTCTAATTTAAAAAAATTATAAAAAGTAATTACTTCATAGATCCTAGCCAAAGGAATTTTTAATGCGCGAGATAACTCTAAAGCCGCCGGACGCGGAACATAACCGTAAAAATTTTGCAGTTCATGTAAAACCATAATTAAATTGCCTTCTTTATCTTTCCACTTCTTCACTAAGCTAGCAATCTCTTGTGGCATCGTTTTAAACTCTTGCGTTGTCATCTTAACCTACCCTCACTTAGTCTTTTCTGCTACGTTTACAAAATAAATTAAGTTCTCTAATTCAATCTCTAAATTTACATTATTAATAATACTACCTTCTACCGCTTCTAAGCGCAGCGGGGCAAAATTAAGTATCCCTTTAATCCCAGCCGCAGAAATTATATTCGCTGCTTGCTGTGCAGCAATATCTGGAACAGCTAAAATAGCAATGCGCACAGCATTAGCTTTTATAAAAACCTTAACTTCATCTAGTGGTAAAACCGGAACTGCCCCAGAACGATTAATCTTAGCCGGATCAATATCAAAACCGGCAACAATTTTAATTCCTTCTTTTTCAAATCCCCGGTAGCGCATCAAAGCGCTACCAATGTGTCCGGCTCCCACCACAACTACCTTCTGCAGCTGATCTTTGCCTAGAATACTATTTAATTTTTCTAGCAAAGAATCAATCTGATATCCCCCCTTTTTATTTCCGGAGATACCAAAGATCGAAAAATCTTTTCTCACTTGAGAAGCAGTGACCCCCACCGAATCTGCTAAGTTATCTGAGAAAACTTTCACAAAACCCAGAGCCTGTAGCCTATAAAGAGCATTTTTATATCGAGAAAGTCGAATGATGCAGTTTTTATTTGTAATCATATTGTTCTATTTTTCACAATAACCAACTTAATATATCAAATTCTATCCTTTTGTCAAGAATATTTTATAATGAAAAATAATCCTTGCTATTATCTAGCCTAAGTTATATAATTCTTACTTTATAATTATAAATGGTTGAACAATGTAAGAATATTCAAATATACTTGTAAAAAACCTAATATGAAGAAAATACTCTCTATTATAATCACCGCACTACTTATTGCTTTCGCAGGACCAAAGATTGGGCTCTCTCCTCATCAATCTATGGTCGCAGCGATATTTTGCGTCTCTATCATGGGCGTGTTAATCTACTGGGAGCTGCGTTTAAGTTTTGTTTTTTTAGGAGCAGGCGCCATGTTGTTAACTCGAGCCATCGATCTAGAAAATTTGTTAAAGTTTGCTTCTTTAGATGTAATTCTTTTTCTAATCGGGACCATGATTTTAGTAGGGATGCTTAATGATGCCGGTTTCTTCTATTGGATCATCACTCGATTACTAAGGGTTAAAAGCCTCACCGGAGAGAAGCTTTTTATCTTAATTATGTTTCTCTCTGGTATCTTAAGTGGTCTGATGGGGGAAGTAGCCTCAATCATTATTATGTCCAAAATTATATTAGACATTTGTGACCTTATTGATATGGATCCTATCCCACTAATACTAGCTTCTGTTCTAGCCACTAACATCGGCTCTTCCGGAACATTATTAGGAAACCCCGTGGGAATCTTAATCGCAGCGCGCGCCAACTTAAGTTTCGAAGATTTCATGAAAAATGCTTTCCCGATTACCGTTATAGCTTTTATTGCCACCATCACTATCCTATCTCTCTGGTACAGGAAATTTATAAAAAAGATGGGTGAAAGACTCCAACCACTCAGAGATAATCACTTCTTTATTTCACTGATCACCATATCTACAGATATAAAAACAAAGGTGAGTATTGGTATATTTTTTACTATGTTAATAAGCATTTTCTTCCATCATAGGATTGAGACTATCTTTGGACTTGAAGAAAACAGTATCTTGATGATGACTCCCATTGTATTTGCCGGAATCGCCCTACTCTATCGTCGTGATAGAATGCGACATTATGTAGAACGCGAAGTAGAATGGACATCAGTTTTATTTTTCTTATTTCTTTTTGCACTCGCCGGAGTAATAAAATTCAGCGGTATTTCGGATATAATCGCTAACGGGCTAATCTCAAAATTTAGTCATCCAGCAAACTTATTATCTGGTGTACTTATCTTTTCTAGCGCCATTCTTTCTGCCGTACTAGATAACACCATAGTCGTAGCCACTTATATACCGATTATTCAAAGTTTAGGTGCTCTAAAAATTAATACTAACCCTCTTTGGTGGGCCATTCTATTTGGTGCTTGCTACGGTGGCAATATCACCATTATTGGCTCTACTGCTAATATTATTGCTATGGATATTTTGGAAAAAAGCCGCGGAGTTAAAATTGGTTTTTACCCCTGGCTAAAGATAGGCCTAGTAGTAGGAATTGTTACCACGACCGTCGCTTATTTAGCGACTATCTTGCTCGTACATTAATTATCTCAACAACACAAACTATTATTCAGTTTTAGTGGCAATATTTAAATTTTTAATATCCAATTCATTAAAAATATCTAGCAAACTAACAATCTCCTTGAATCTTACCATCTTATCCGAAAGCAAACTTACCTGTAATTCCGGATTAGCTTGATGCAACTTAGCCACTTCTGTCTTCAATGTTTTCTTAGAAGTTAATTTATTGTCTAGATAAATTGTTCCTTCGCTGGTAATCATCACGCTAATTTGTAAAGCATTCTTATGGGGCTCTCCAGTTTTTGATCCAGGCAAATTAACTTGAATATTTGATTGCATAACTAAAGGAGTTGTCACCATAAATATAGCCATTAACACTAAAATGATGTCTGTAAAAGGAGCGGTATTTATTTCGGTGAATGGTTTTTGCCGGCGGCTGGGGCTTTTCATTTCTTAAGCGCACTAACTAAATCCATAGTTTCAGAGGCAGCTAACTCCATATCTTTAATAAAATCTTCAATTTTTTTCATTGAATAATTATAAGCTGCTACAGCGGGGATAGCAATAGTAAGACCGGCGGCTGTGGTAGACAATGCCTCACTTATTCCACCGATAATTACACTCATGCCACTTGAACCACTTACAGAAACATCATGAAAAGCTTTTAATATGCCAGTAATGGTACCTAAAAGTCCGATGTAAACCGATACGCTGGCAATTGTTCCAATAATAGAAGTAAAACGTTCAAGAATAACGGTCTCAATAATTACCTGCCGCTCCATATTATTGGAGATCTCTTTTTCGCTGCAATCAAAAAAACTTAAACCCGCATAAACTACCTGAACAAAAGGGGCATCAGCAGTTTTACAAATATTTAATGCTGAACTTATCCCTCCACTCTTTAATGCTTGTCTAATCTTTAACATAAAATCTTTACGTTTTAGTTTAGCCTTAAAATAATAAAAGACATACCGTTCTAGAATAATCGCCACGGAAACTATAGATAAAATTAAAAGAACCACCATAGTTATCCCGCCAATTTTAATCAAATGCCAAATGTTCATTATCCCACTCCTATATTCTAATTTATTATTAAATAAACAACATCTCCCGATACTTCGGCAGATCCCAAGCATCGTCAGAAACTACGCACTCTAATTGATCCACGTGTTTACGAATATGTTCCATCAGGGGTTTAAGTTGAGAAAAATAAAGCTCGGCGCGTTTTTTATCACTTAATTTCTTAGCCTGCTCCAGCAATTTAACCATGAGCAGCGTGTTTCTGCGCACATAATAAATACTAGAAACTACTTGCGTCAAATGAATTTTTTTATCATTTAAAGCTTGAGCATTTACTTTTAACCCCACGCTTTTCTTTAATCTTACCAATTTATCTAACGCCGAAGCCAATAATCTCTCATATTTATACCCCGCCGGAACTACGGAAGCGTTCACCATTTCATTCAGTGTGTTAGCTTCAATTTCAAGGGTCAGATTATACATATGGATCCAGATGTGATAACGCGCCACCAATTCTTCTTTAGAAAAAACTTTATACTTTTCAAAAAGCGCAATATTATCTTTTTTAGCCAAAGTCTCTAGAGCTTGGGCAGTAGAGCTAACATTGGGTAGTCCACGGCGCCTGGCTTCTTTAACCCACTCCTCTGAGTAGTTATTTCCTTCAAAGCGGATATCTTTAGTCTCTTTAACTATTTTTGAAATTACCTGTAACACCGCGGCATTAAAATCTTTTTTGGTTCCCATCGCTTTTTTAATCTCTGCGGCTACATAGTCTAAACTTTCGGCAATGATTGTATTAATAATGGCAATCGGGGTAGAGATATTCTGTGAAGAGCCGACTGCGCGGAACTCAAATTTAGCTCCGGTAAAGGCAAAAGGTGAAGTACGATTGCGATCGGTAGAGTCTTTGCTTAAAGTCGGTAGACGACCGATCCCAAAATCCATAATATCGGCTTTTGAGACTTTAGATTTTACTCCTTTTTCAATCATGTTAAGAATATTATCTAACTGCTGACCTAAGAAGACACTGATAATTGCAGGGGGTGCTTCATTAGCCCCTAGGCGATGTTCATTTCCAGCTAAAGCTACCGAAGCACGTAAAAGATCGCCGTGTAGATAAACCGCTCTTAATACAGCTGAGAGTACCGCTAAGAACTGCAGATTATCTTCTGGAGTATTACCGGGATTAAGTAAGTTGTTTCCTTGATCATCGGCTAGCGACCAATTTAAGTGTTTACCGCTACCGTTAATACCAGCAAATGGTTTTTCATGAAAGAGACAAACCAGACCGTGACGTAAAGCGATCTTCTTCATTAACTCCATAAGGAGCTGATTATGATCCGCGGCTAGATTTGATTCCTCAAAGATCGGAGCAAATTCATACTGATGCGGAGCAACTTCATTGTGTCGGGTCATTACCGGAATCCCTAATTTATAAGCTTCAGCGGCTACATCAAACATATAGTTTAAGACGCGTTCTTTAATCGTGCCAAAGTATTGGTCTTCTAGCTGTTGGCCTTTTGGACTGGGTGCACCAACCAAGGTGCGTCCGGTCATAATCAAGTCCTGGCGCAGATTATAGTAATGTTTATCAATTAAAAAGTACTCTTGTTCGGCTCCGCAGGTAGAGATAACTTTTTTAACTCCTTTATTATGTTCAAATAATTTTAATAATCCGACTGCTGCTTTATTTAAAGCTTCATCTGAACGCAACAGGGGCAATTTTTTATCCAACGCCTCACCATGGTAGGAGATAAAAATGGTCGGGATACAAAGTGTCTTGCCTAATGTGCTTTCAATAATAAAGGCCGGACTAGACGGATCCCAGGCGGTGTAACCCCGGGCTTCAAAGGTAGCGCGAATGCCGCCGGAAGGGAAACTCGAAGCATCCGGCTCCCCTTGAATTAATTTATTGCCAGAGAATTTTTCAATTACTTTTCCCGGACCAGAGAAAGAGATAAAGCTGTCGTGCTTTTCGGCAGTAAGACCGGTCATCGGTTGGAACCAATGCGTATAGTAGGTCGCACCCTTGGCGATTGCCCAATCTTTCATGGCGCCGGCAATTTCTTTAGCTTGCGCTAGAGAGATAGTTTTACCTTCGGCAATCCAAACTTGAAAAGCTTGGAAAGTATTTTTAGAAACATGCTTTTGCATAATCTCTACGCTAAAAGTATCTTGACCAAAATAAGTAGAGACTGGTATCGGAGAAACAATTTTTTTTAATTCAATACTTTTTACTTTAAATAAAAGGTTTTGTCTTAAATTCATCTTATCTCTCCTTATAAAAATTATCTAATTTAATTTTTTTTAAGCTTTATCTCTTTTGCCAGAATAATTGCTTCTGCTACTTCATGCATAGTTTTACGCATATCCATACTTTGTTTCTGAATCAATCTATATGCCTCAGATGGTA
Organism: Candidatus Omnitrophota bacterium; assembly: GCA_041650295.1. GTDB lineage: Bacteria > Omnitrophota > Gorgyraeia > Gygaellales > Profunditerraquicolaceae > UBA6249. The sequence goes on along the minus strand of JBAZLM010000002.1, from coordinate 28,773 downwards.
ATATCGAAAGCTCTTGAGCAAGAATCTCTTTAGCCCGCTCAATCAATTTACGTGTAGTTAAGGCTTCTTCTGCAGAAGTAGCCCTTAAATCTAACTCTGCATTTTCAATGGCCAGCGCCGCCTGATTTGCTAAGGCCCCCAGCAGATCTAATTCTGATTTAGAAAATTTATGTTGTTTAGAAGTATAGCAATTTAATACCCCGATGACCCTACCCTTTACGGCTAGCGGCACACAGGCCAAAGAACATAAGCCTTCTTGTTTAGCCACATCCTGATTTAAATAACGTATATCTTTTTTAACATCTAAAATACAAGCAACTTTATTCTCTTTAGCCACTATTCCAGCAATACCTTTACCCAAAGGAATATTTGGTTTTTTATTATAAGCTTCCGCAATTGATTGCGTAGCTTTAATTACTAATTCGTGTTTATTGGGATCCAGTAACATCAATGACGAAATTTTGGAATTCATAATCTCTGCAGTGACCTGGACCACTAAACGCAAAAGCTCCTCTAAATACATTCCCGAAGCAATCAAGCCAGCTACCTTAGAAATAGCTTCAATCTGTTTTACATAGATCTGTATATTATCTTTTTTCTGAGTAGGCATTAGCCTTCAAGATTCTGTAAGAATAAACTAATTCTGCGTATTGCTTCTTTTAAATTATCCATACTCGAAGCATAAGAGATACGAATAGAGCCTTCTGCGCAAGCGCCAAAAGCTGTTCCTGGAACTACCGCTACTTTCTGTTCTTCCAATAATCTTCGTGAAAATTCCATCGAGCTTAATCCCGTGTTTTTAATGCAAGGAAAAACATAAAAAGCCCCCTGTGGCATTGAACACTTTAAATCCAAAGCATTAAACTCTCCGACAATAAATTTACGACGACGATTATATTCACGCTTCATCTGTTCAGTAGATCTTTTACCGCTAACCAAAGCCTCAGCTGCCGCCATCTGACTAGTAATCGGTACACACATAATTGTATATTGATGAATCTTAGTCATGGCAGCAATAATTTCTTTAGGGCCGCAAGCAAAACCTACTCGCCAACCCGTCATTGCATAAGATTTTGAAAATCCATTAAAATAAACTGTGTTATTTTTTGCTTTAGGCAAAGTCGGAAAAGCCGTATGATTAAAATCATAGGTTAGGTCACCGTAAACTTCATCGCTAATACAAAGTATTTTATTTTTAATTAAAATCTTATTGATCTCCTCAAGCTCTTTACGACGGTAAGAAACTCCCGTAGGATTAGTCGGATAATTTAGAACAATACCTTTAACTTTTTTATCAATATACTTTTCTAAAAGTTTAGGCGTAATTTTAAATCCATCTTTGGAAGTATCAATATAGACCGGGATGCCACCAGCCAACTCCGTAACCGGACCATAAGAAACATAGCTGGGCTGCGGCACTAAAATTTTATCACCTGGATTAATAATCGAGCGCAAAACTAAATCTAACCCTTCGCTAACTCCGACAGTAATTAAGATCTCTTCATCCGGACAGTAGTCCAAACCAAATTCTTTTTTTAAATGTCGATGGATTCCTAAGCGTAATTTATATAAACCTTTATTTGAGGTATAACTAGTAAACCCTTGCTCCAAAGAGTAGATTCCGGCCTCACGAATTTGCCAAGGCGTGACAAAATCCGGCTCTCCGACTCCCAACGAGATAACCTCCTTCATTCCCAGCACCAAATCAAAGAATGCTCGAATTCCCGAAGGTTGCATTTTTTCTACTACTTTTGATATTTCCATTTTTTTCTTATCTACTACCTACTCTCTAATATGATATGGCTATCCTTTGATTCTGCGACTTATGTTTTAAAATCACTCCATCTTCTTTATATTTCTTTAATAAAAAATGTGTGGCCGTGCCCCGCACATGCTCTAAACAAGAAAGCTTTTCGGCGACAAAGTTAGAAACAGTATGTAAATTCTTTCCTTCTACTACCACCAATAAATCATAAGTACCACTAATTAAATAACAGCTGGTTACTTCTGGAAATGAATAAATCCGCTCGGCAATTTTATCAAAACCTAAATCTTTCTGAGGCACGATATTTACTTCAATTAAAGCCCTAACTTCATTCTCGCTATCGCGCATTAAATCTTTATTAATCACCGCTTTATATTTTAAAATTGCTCCTTCTTTTTCATATTTCTTAATGGCTTTTTTTACAAGATCCGGTGATTTGCGGATCATTTTAGCAATATCTTCGACACTTGCCCGACCATCTTTTTCTAAAATCTCTAAAATTTCGTCCATTTTCGTCCCTCCTTGTGCACGGGCACACACCCGCGCAACTCCTTATAAGCGCGGGGTGATACCCCTACCTTAATTACGGCAAATTTCTGCGCCTTTTCGTTTATGCTCTGAATTTTTAAACATCTTTTTAACTTTCTTGACCTTAGCCTTACAAGCAACCTGTTGCTTATTATTGCATAATCTATCTAAAATATCATCTAATTCATTATAAGTAATCCCCATCTCTCCTTCATCGGTTTGACCCTGCCAAAGACCAGCAGTTGGGGGTTTGGTAATAATATTCTGCGGAATATTTAACTCTTGCGCCAGTTTACGTACTTGGCGTTTAAATAAATCGGCAATCGGTAGAATATCTACTCCCCCATCACCATATTTAGTAAAATACCCCACCATTAACTCTGATTTATTTCCAGTTCCACAGACCAAATAATTTAATTTATTAGCAAAATAATAAAGTGTCGACATGCGTAAACGCGGTTTAAGATTGCCCAGCGCCAAGCCCTTAGCCGACGGCAAAACTTTTAAGAAATTATTATACACACTAGATAAGTCAACTAACTTATCTTTAACTCCTAATTTCTTAGCCACTAGCTTAGCATCTTTTAAATCCTGAATATTACTATTACAAGGCATATAAAGGACTAATACATTATTCTTCCCCACCGCCTCCTTACACAAAGCCGCCACAACTGCAGAATCAATCCCACCAGAGAGCCCTAAAACTATACCTTTGGCCCCGGAGTTTTTGACTTGATCCTTAAGCCAGCTAACAATTTTATTTTTCATAACATTAAATGCGATTTTCTGAAGCCAAAAGAGATATTGAAAGGATTATATACCACTAAATAAGGAGGGTCAAGGGCAATTCTAAAAGGTAACTTTTAATTTTGTCCCTAAAACATTGTAATCTTTCCAAACTCCAGAATTACTCTTTGTACTAAGTAACATATAATAAATTTCTGCTTTAAAATTATTTAACGGGCTAAAAACAAATCCGCCTGATAAACGATTCTGATTAAACCCCTGAGCGTTACCGATCATAATAAAGACTTCGTCTGAAACAAACGGCTGGATCTCTAATTTAGTAAACTTCCAGGGAGCTTTAATTGTAAGGCGGTTACGATAACGCCCCGTATCATTCTGATAACTATAATACTGATATTCAAGACGATTACGATCGTCAAACTTAAACCCGGCAAATTCTGTCAAATAAGTTACAAAAGCATAAGGAGAGCTCTCCGCCTGCCATGAAGTATCCACATTAGACCTAGCATAGATCTGCCGATACCCTGCTCCAACTAACCAGGCTTTATCTAAAACATAGGTTAATCCGGCATCATAATGCTGATAATAAAATTCACTAGAGTTATTACCCCAACGAAATTCCTGTTCCAAAACTAACTTTAAATCTTTTTTCAGTTGCACTTCTTCAACATCTGTATTCCAAATCTGAAAATCCCCGTCATCGTAAGCATAAACTTGACCTAAAGAAAATACGCACCAGACAATAACCAATACATTAATTAATTTAATCGCCCTTTTCATTTTTCTTTATTCCACTGTAAACCTTCAACTACCGCTTGTGCCACATTATTAAGATGATCACCTATTTTTTCAAGATTGCTAATAATATCAAGAAAAACTACTCCCGAAATTACTGTGCACTTACCCTCTTCTAATCGCTGAGTATGGTTGTTCTTTAGGCGATCGCGAATTAAATTGATCTGACATTCTTTATCCATCACAATCTTAGCCTCATTAATATCGTTTTGCTGAAGTGCTTTTATCGAACAATCAATCATGTTATTAATGTCATCGTACATCCGCTGGATCTCTTCATTGGCCAAATCTGTAAAATTAAGCCGACTTTCTACTTTCTGTGCCGTCAGATCACGTAAATTCTCGGCATGATCTCCGATTCTTTCCACATCATTAATCGCATGAATCAAAGGAGGAATTTTTTTAGATTCTTCTTGGCTAAGCTCTTGTTGCATTAACTCCACTAAATAATCCGTAATCGCGCCTCTTAAAGAATCAACTGCTTCTTCTCGACGAGTTATTTTATCTAAAGATCTTAAATCATTATGCATAAAACTATGGATAGCAATGCCCACCATCTTTTTAGTAACTCCTAAGGTCCTAATTATTTCTTTGATGGCCGCTTCTATAGCAATCGGTGGAGTATTTAAAAGATGTTTGTCTAAATATTTAGGCAAATATTCTACTTCTTCCTCATCTTCGCCTTTAATCACAAAAGTAAGAAATTTAGCAAATAAAGGGATTAGAGGAAGAAAGATTAAAGTATTTATTACATTAAACAAAGTATGTGCGTTAGCGATCTCTCTAGTGGGATCCGTAGAAGTAAATGATACTATCTGTTTAAACAGTCCTAAAAAAGGCAAAAAGATCAAAACCCCACCAATATTAAATATAATGTGAGCTGCGGCTGCTCTCTTAGCTCCAATACTAGTTCCTACAGCAGCGATAAATGCCGTAACACAAGTACCGATATTACAACCTAAAATAAGCGGTAAAGCAGCATTCAAATTAATTAACCCGGCCATCGATAATCCTAAGATCATACCAGTAGTCACAGAGCTACTTTGCAGTATAGCTGTAATTATAGCCCCGGCTAAAACTCCCAAAATAGGGTTACCACTAAAACTTACGAGCATTTCTTTAAAAAACGGCAACTCGCCCAGAGGCTTTAATACTTGAGTTAGAATATTTAAACCTAAAAATAATATCCCAAATCCCAATAAAAATTCTGCAATATTTTTATGAATACTACGTTTAGCAACCAGCGATATAATCATACCGATTCCAATAATCGGTAAAGCATAATCTGTTAGTTTAAAAGCAATCAACTGACCGGTAATCGTCGTTCCAATATTGGCCCCAAAAATAACCCCCAACGATTGCGTTAAAGTCATCAATCCGGCACTAACAAAACCCACAACCATCACCGTAGTAGCAGATGATGATTGAATTAAGCTTGTAATCCCAGCACCAACTAAAATTCCGCGCTTAGGCCCACCGGTTAAAGAATGTAAAATTTTACGCATCTTTTCACCACTAGCCTTATGTAATCCTTCGCTCATTTCGCGAATACCATAGATAAAAAGCCCTAATCCTCCTAATACTCCAAAGATAATTTCGTGGGTCATTTAAATAATCCTCCTCCTTAAAACTAAATCTTTAATTAAGCAGTTAATCAATATTTTCTTTCGACAATTTCTTTCCCCGACAAACATTTACACAAACGCCACAAACAAATTGTTCAACCTGTCGTTGAGATTGGAAACTTTTTAATTTTTCAAAACACTTTACATGATCAAAATTTTCTGGCAGATCCTTAATTGCCCCAGAAGGGCATATCTTAACACAAAGTTTGCAACTTCCACAATTATTTTTGTTTGGTTCGTCCACCTTAAACGGCATATTGGTTAAAATTGAAGCCAGCCGAAATTGGCTACCAAACTCTTCATTGACCAAAAGATTATTACGTCCAATCCAACCCAGGCCAGCTAAAACCCCCAACTTTCTATGTGAAAGATGTCCAATATTTTTTTGCCAATCGATAATTTGTGTAGCCGGAATCGCCAAGGCCAAATAACCTTTTTTCTGAATCATATTGCATACTCTTAAAGCAATAAAATCTAAAAAAGAATTTACAATTTTATAATGGTGAAAATATAATTTAGTCGGCACAATATCAATTTCGGATAATACTGCGCTAGATAACCTCACCCCTAAACAAATAGCCTTATCTAAATTTTGCGCAACCTTAGGGGCAATCTTAAATTCATCCCTGACCTTACTAATATCGGCCACACCAAAAAGATCAATCCCTTCGTCTGTGCAGAATTTCTTTATCGAATTATAATTTTTAATCTTATCCACTAGCTTTCCTTAGATAAACCATCAATAATGATATCGCTGCAGGCGTAACTCCAGAGATCCGCGATGCCTGACCCAAATTAAGCGGTTTAAATTTCGCTAACTTCTCTCTAATCTCTCGGGAGATTCCTGCTAGACCACTGTAATCAAAATTTACCGGCAATTTTATTTTCTCAATATGTTTAAACCGCTCTACATCTTTAAGCTGGCGCTGAATAAACCCGCTATATTTTACTTCGATTTCTAACTGCTGCCAAGCAGATTCCGGCACATTAGATTTTAATTTATGTATCTTTTTTATATCATTAATACTAATTTCCGGACGCTTTAATATTTTCTCTAAACTCAACGGCTTATTAAAAGGCGCACAATTTACCCAAGTTTTCTTTAAAAAAACTAGGCCTTCTTTAATCCCCTTGGATTTTTTTTCTACTTTTAAATAAACATTTTTTTTAACTAAACCTAAATCATAGCCTATTTTAGTTAAACGCAGATCCGCATTATCCTCTCGAATAATTAAACGGTATTCTACCCTTGAGGTAAACATCCGATAAGGCTCTAGCGTGCCTTTTGTGGTTAAATCATCAATCAATACTCCGATGTAGCTACTCGCCCGATCCAAAACCAATAACTCTTTATTTTTTATACGCAAACTTGCATTAATCCCGGCAATTAATCCCTGGGCAGCCGCTTCTTCATAGCCGGTAGTACCATTAATCTGACCAGCTAAAAATAAATTTTTAATTAATTTCGTTTCTAAAGTAGGAAATAACTGAGTAGGCTCAACCACAATATGCTCGATGCCATAGCCAAAACGTAGAATTTTAGATTTTTCTAATCCCGCAATAGAATGCACAACTTTTAATTGCACATCTTCCGGTAAACTGGTAGACACTCCATTAAGGTAAATCTCTTTTACACCTAAGCCTTCCGGTTCTAAAAATACTTGATGTCTTTGTTTATCCGCAAATTTCACAATTTTATCTTCAATCGAAGGACAGTAACGCACCCCGGTAGACTTAATAACTCCAGCATAAAGCGGTGAGCGATCTAGATTTGCCCGAATTAATTCATGGGTATTTTGATTAGTATAAGTAATATGACAATTTACTTGTTTTTGCTTTATATTCTTTGTCGAAAATGAAAACGGGCGGGGAACTAGATCTCCATTTTGAACAATCAATTCGGAAAAATCAATACTCTCTTTATCTATGCGCGGACAAGTTCCAGTCTTAAAACGCAAAAGGTTAAAACCTAAGCTTTTTAAATTATCCGCTAAACCTATTGAAGCTTGCTCATTAATTCTGCCTCCCTTAAAATGCTTTAAGCCAATATGCATCAGGCCATCCAAAAATGTTCCCGGGCAGATTACTACGCTTTTTGTCCTAATCTTTTCTTTATGAGTAACTACACCAACAACCTTATCTTCTTCAACAATTAATCCCTTGACCTCAGCTGCTTCTACCGTTAAATTTTTAGTATGCAAAATTATTTTTTGCATATAACGACTATACTCATGCATATCAATTTGCGCCCGTGAAGACTGAACTGCTGAACCCTTGGATGAATTAAGCACGCGAAACTGTATAGCACAAGCATCACTAGCTTTTCCCATCTGGCCGCCCAAAGCATCAATCTCTTTAACTAGTTGGCCTTTACCGACCCCCCCAATAGCCGGATTACAACTCATACGACCAATAGATTTAATATCTAAAGTTAATAACAACGTTTTTACACCCATGCGGGCGCACGCCAGGCTTGCTTCGATACCAGCGTGACCGGCACCGATGACTATAATCTGAAAATTTTTCATGGAGATAATAATAGAATATTGGGGACAGCAAACAATTTATTAAAAATAAATATTTACTGTCCCCAATTTTATTTTAGCACTTAGAATAACCACAGCCTTGACACTTAACGCACCCTTCTTCATGACGCAGCGTGCCTCCGCAATCCGGGCACATTCCAACAATGTTGATCTGCTCATCTAAATCTGAGGTTTGGATCTGATCATCATGGGAATGCTTCATCGGAATCGCTACTGACTCTGCCGCTACCGGAATCGGTTGAACATTAACCAGTCTACGCTCAATCACCCGAGCAATCGCATCAGCACAAGAAAATATTCTCTGACCCTTTTCCCAAGACGGAGAAGGACAACGAATATTGCGCAACTGTTCAATAATTGATTTTACTTCAATATTAGCACGAAAAGCTAAAGATACTAGTCGACCGGTAGCTTCCAACTGACTAGCCGCGCACCCTCCGGCTTTACCCATCTGAGTAAATAATTCAAACGGCTTACCATCTTCGTCAATATTAATCGTCACATAAAGATTGCCGCATCCGGTAGAAACTTTAGTGGTTGTACCGATAATCACCTCAGGTCTAGGACGAGGAGCAATCTCTTTTTTAACTTCATGCATCGCTTTTACTTCTGCCTTCTCTTTAGGTTTACCCACATTTAAAACCTGCTCTTCGCGACTACGATCGCGATAAATGGTAATTCCTTTGCAATTTAAATCAAAGGCCATAGTATAAGACTTACGCACCTCTTCAATCGTCGCTTCGTGCGGAAAATTAATCGTCTTACTAGTAGCATTATGCACATACTTCTGAAAAGCTGCCTGCATCTTAATATGCCACTCCGGAGTGATATCATGACTGGTGACAAAAATACGACGCACATCTTCAGGAATTTCTTTAATATCTTTAATTGAAGCGCTCTCGGCAATTTTTTCCATCAACTGACGGCTATAAAACCCGCGTTGACGCGCCACTTGTTCAAATAACGGTTCAACTTCAACCAGCTTATCATTATCCATAACGTTGCGATAATATGATAAAGCAAATAGCGGCTCAATCCCTGAGGAACAAGGACCGGCGATAATACTAATCGTTCCGGTGGGAGCAATAGTAGTTAATGTGGCGTTACGCATTTTAGTTGTGCCATCTTTACGATCATAAATACTACCTTTAAAAGCTGGGAAAACTCCCTTCTTCTTTCCTAGCTCTAAAGATTTTTTATTTGATTCTTCCAAGATAAAAGACATAACTTTTTCCGCTAAGGCCACTGCTTCATCGCTACAATAAGGAATATTTAAACGAATTAATAAACTGGCCCATCCCATCACCCCTAAACCAACCTTACGGGTAGCTTTAGTCGCTTTTTCGATCTCCGCTAACGGAAATTTATTCACATCAATTAAATTATCTAGAAAATGTACCGCTAACGAAGTTACTTCTTTAAGTCTCTCCCAATCAATCTCACAACGTGAACCGGATTTCTTAGTCATCTGATCTAAATTAATCGAGCCCAGATCACAAGACTCATAAGGCAATAACGGTTGTTCGCCGCAAGGATTAGTACTTTCAATCATCCCTAATTTTGGCGTCGGATTATATTGATTAATGCGATCAATAAAAATAATTCCTGGCTCCCCATTTTTATGCGCCTGTTTAACGATTAAATTAAAAACATCTTTGCTATTAATCTTTTGCACCGGTTTATGCGTGTGTGGGTCAATTAAATCATAATCCTCACCCCTAGCTAACCTTTGCATAAACTCATCGGTAATGGCAACCGAGATATTAAAATTAGTAATATGATTATTATTTTCTTTGCAGGTAATAAACTCCATAATATCCGGATGATCTACGCGTAAGATTCCCATGTTAGCTCCGCGACGCGATCCACCCTGTTTAACCGCTTCGGTAGCCGCATCATAAACGCGCATAAAGGAAATCGGACCACTGGCGACACCGCCAGTAGTTTTAACTACTGCATTCTTTGGTCGCAGGCGAGAAAAATTAAAACCAGTTCCGCCACCAGATTTATGAATTAAGCTCGTGACTTTTAAGGTTTCAAAAATTGATTCCATGGAATCTTCAATCGGAAGCGTAAAACAAGCCGAGAGCTGACCAAGTTCTTTTCCGGCATTCATTAAGCAAGGAGAATTGGGTAAGAATTCTAGACTCGTCATCATTTTAAAAAATGATTCTGCCAGAGTTTTAATTTCTTGTTCCGTTGCCCCGTATTGTTTATCGGCAATGGCAATGGCACTGGCTACGCGAACAAATAATTGTTCGGGAGTTTCGATAAGTTTGCCTTCTTTGTCTTTAAGCAGATATCTGCGTTCCAAGACTTTGATGGCGTTAGGAGATAACTTTAAATCCATTTTTCACCTCGAATAATTAGGATGGTTTAAACAAATTACTTAAGCAATATAACAAAAGAGATTATTAATGTCAACAAATAAATTTACAATATATAGTATAAAAATTTTTCTTCTCCACAATGGATTGTATTTAGAGTTTACCCGAGGGTGTTAGGCTTGCCCTGTTAGAGACAAACATTACAGACAGCTAACGGCTGCTTGTGGCAGCCTGTCTCTAACAGGGCTTGCAAGACTCTCGAATAACCAATTCTGCAGGAAGCAGAATTTTTTTTGCGGCATTTTTATTTAAAGCAATCAAACGATTTAACTCTTTAACACTTTCTTCAGCCATGCGAATTAATGGCTGACGCACCGTAGTTAAACCTACCGGGCCGTATAACCCAGAAGGATTATCATCAAAACCTACAATCGACAAATCATTAGGAATATTTTTCCCTAATTCACGAGCTACTGCCATCACCTCTAAAGCCATGGCATCAGAGGCCACAAAAACTGCTGTAGCCGGATCCGCTAATTTAAATAATTTTTCCGCTGCCGATCTAGCCTGACCGCGAGAGTAATCGGTTTGAAATATGTAATCTTCTCTTACCTTAATATTATGAGTAGTTAATGCGCGCTTATAACCTTCTAGTCGCTTGGCGGCAGCTTGCGTCATCACATCTCCGGTAATATGAGCAATTTTTTTATGGCCCAGCTCTACCAAATAATTAACGGCACTCTCGGCTCCTCCGGCATTATCAATAGCAATGCAGGAAACTTCTAAATCATCTACATAATTATTAATTACTACGCAGGGAAGATTTTTAGCTAAACAATCTTCTAATTGCGGACGATTACCGATAATATCTGAAAAAATTACTCCCCCTAATCCGCGTAACGACAACGGAGTGCGCGCATCCGTTAAATGTAAAAGCAAATCTAATTTTAAAACCTCGCACATCGTTCCCACGCCACGAATTAACTCTAGGGCATAAAATGAATAAAACACCCCTTCATAACGCGGAATCACTAAAGCCACTACATTGCTTTTGCCGGTAGCTAAGCGCTGGGCAAGTACAGAAGGCGAAAATTTTAATTCTTTAACCGCATTCATTACTCTAATGCGGTTAGCTTCCTTAACGGTTCCGATTTTATTAATTACACGAGAAACGGTAGTAATTGAGACACCACTAGCGCGGGCAACATCCACGATGGAATTATTTCGAGAGGCAGTTGCTGGTTTTTTAGTTCGAGTCATTTATATTTTAAGTAAACTTTAAGGTGCTTACCCTGCCTCGTAAACTCGGCAGGATTGCGCCAAGTAAAACTTTAAGGTGCCTATCCTACCTCGTAAACTTGGTAGGATTTCGCCAGATAAAACTTTAAGGTGCTCACTTAATATTGTCGCCAATTTTCAGCGCAGTACTCATTCTCTTAATATCGCAAGCTGAAATATTATCTCGCGTTTGAATTACCGAAATAGTGCCAATAGATTTACCCGCACGAAAGACATTAAACATGTCTCCAGCTTTAACTCCGGCGGCAGATCCTAAATCAATCACGACAAAATTATTATCAGTATTTACAGCCAAAACCTTTCCTAAGAACTCCTGAACAGTGGCTTTTTGCGCTCCAGGTGATGATTTAACGACGATTGCCGGTAACTCCACTGACTCTTTTTTCTTATCAGTAATCGCTCCAGCTTTACCACTTTTAATCGCATCTAATTCATTTTTAAGAGAATCAATTTGAGAGATTCTATCAGTTAACATCGTATCCATCTCATTCAAGCGCTTCTCGACAATAGATTTACCATCCTGAAGGCTCTGCACTTTTTGATCTAAAACACTTTTACGATTATTCAAACTTTTTAATTGTCGGCTCAAAATATCATTATCATTTTTAAGTGTTTTTAATGAATCCTGGATTCCGGTTTTATCGTTTCTTTCACGCACCACCTCTTGCGCCATGCTATCTAAAAGTTTCTGATTATAATCTAATTGCCTTAAAAGATCTTTCTTTTCATTACGCAGACTGTTAACGTCCATCTCTAAAACACTTTTTTCTCTTTGCAATGATTCATTAGCAATCTGTAAACTGCGCAGATCAGTACGAATAGTTGATAATTGTAACTCTAAATCAGTTTTAGCTTTAAGTATCTGACCCCAATAAGCATCATTACTCTCAGGAACCCGGCTAATCTCTGGTTGCCTAATTTCCTGTTGGCTCTGTTTTTTAAATTTCTGAATTAATTCGTCTCTGGCCTTAACTGCTTGATCATACTTTCTTTGTAAGCCATCTAATGCTTCTAGGCCTTTATCTCTTTCATCTTTTAAATCATTAATTTTGCTTTGATTACTTCTTAAATCATTTTCCAGCTGACTAACCTTGTTCATTAAAACAGAGTTTTCACTTTTTAAATCATTGGCTTCTCTAACTAGTGTTTGCTGTTGACTAGAAGCCTGGATAAAAAGAAAAAAGCAAGCTGCGGCAACAACTGCTAAAACGATAATAATAATTTTTGTTTTTTGTTCCATAATTCCCCCCGACTATAGTTGGGCGAATACTCTCTCTAAAACCAAGCTTGCCGCCCCCATGGCCACAGCATTCTCTCTTAATTGAGAATAAACAATTTTTAATTCACTAGTTGCTTCACGAAAAGCCCAATCCATTACCGTGTTGCGTACAGTATTTAAAAACTCTTCACCGGACTCCTCAAACCCTCCACCAATGACTACAATTTGCGGATTAAGCAAATTAACAATCGAGGCAATTTTTATCCCTAATCTTTTTGCCGCTTTTTCTAAAACTGCTAAAGCCACGGCATTTTTTAATCGCGAAGCATTAAAGATACTTTTTAAATCTAAATTTTCAATATTTGTAGAGGTAACGCGTGAAAACTCTGCGGCCTTCTCTTTGTCTTTAAGTAAGATGGCTCTTAGTTCATCAACAATCCCTAAATCCATATCCCAGCGTTTAATAAAACAAGGAGATCCACTGTTACAATTAAATAAATCCTGTTCCTTATAGTTATAAACAGAAACTTCACCAGCATAACCTTGCCAACCACGGTAAAGCTCACCATTAATCATAATGCCACAACCCACTCCGGAGAACATATAAACTACATTCTTATAAGTCTCCCCTAAATCTAACCAATGCTCGCCAAAACAAGCACAAGATGCATCATTTTCAATTAATGTCGGTAGATTAAACTCTTTTTCAATTAATCCTTTTAACGGCAGGTCCACTGAAGCATAAGTGTAATAGTGATCCATTTTCTGCGGCCAACGGATTGATCCATCTTTTTTATTAATCAATCCGGCTACCCCTACACCAATACCTCTAATATTTTCAACGTATCCTTTAGAACGTCTTAAAATTTCCCGCACAATCTCTAAAAGACACTCCGAAACTTCTTTCACTGATGCTTGAGGCCGGGCAATTTGCGTTTTGGTAATAATATCACCCTTTAAATCTACTAAGAGCCCAACCATATTCATTAGATTTAATCCTACGCCAATAGCATAGCCAGCCCGCGGATTTAAATCTAATAAAACCGGACGTCTCCCACCTTCAGAGACATCTAATTCTTTTTCATAAACTAAATTGCTTTTAATAAACCCATCGATATAATTAGAAACACTGACAATATTGATTCCCATCTCTTGAGAGATAACCGGCCGACTAATCGGGCCTTTTTTTCTCAAAATGCCCAGGATCTCAATATTACGTTTCTCTTTTTCGCTAAAAGACTCTTTTTGTAAATTAATTAAGGACATGAAAAAATATTTCTCCCCTAAAATTATCTAAAATATTTATTTCACTTTACTACTAAAAAAGTCTTAAGTCAAGTAATTTCAAGTGAATCGATTAATTTAGAAAAATAAAAAGATTTTTTGTAATCAGCTGCAATTAATAGACATCAATCATGGTAAAAAAGCGATCGGCAGCTCCTCCGGGAGAAATAATTACCGTATTAATCGCTTTAGTTCCAGGATCAGCATAGGTCGGAGAAAAACTTGCTTCCATTACACCCGGAGCAGCATCTCCTAAATCCCCACTCCATAAATACTGCAACTCAACCTGATTACAACCACTGGAAGGCATATTCACTACAGAAGAGATCGTGACTTTTTGACCCGGAGTTAAAATGTATCCGGAAGACTCTAACTCAGATTTTCCCATTTCAGTAGGCACATGTTCATTTTTTAAGGAAAGGTCTAAGAAACTTTTTAAATTATAACTCAACACTTTGCCCTGCGCTATTTCATCCAGTCTCTCTTTAGCCTGGGCGACAGTTGAACCATATTTATCTGCGGCATTCTTCAATAATAATTCATAAAGCTCTTTGGATTTAACGTTATCGCTCTCCCATTGCGCTAACAAACCTAGTTGATAAAAACTAGAGATAACCTGAGGACTCAATACAGTTTTTGCAGTAAGTATCTGAAAATTTTTCTTAGCTTCATCAACATTGGCTAAAGCATAAGTATCAATCATAGCAATTTTATAGATTGCTTCATCAAAATGCTTAGAATCAGGATAGTTTTGCGTTAATTGCGCATAAAGCTCTGCAGCTAATTTATAGTCTCTTAACTTCTCTAAGTTAAATGCACGCAAATAGATTGTCTCCTGGTTAAAAACATTCTTCTGTCCCAGTGCCTCTATCTTGGCATAAATCTCTTCGGCATAAGCCATATCAAAAAAACCAGTCGGCTTATAGACAAAAAGACTAGCAATTTCAAATAACTCCGGAATTAATTTTTCAGTAGCTAAACTTTTTGAAATTCTTTCTATATAAATATCATAAATTGATTGTGCTAACTCTAAATTACCTTCTTTATAAAAACCAGCCGCAATTTGCTTAAGCTCTAAATCCGTAAGCTTACCGGCCACTAACTGATCAACGTAAAGTTTATAAATTTGACGTGCTTTTGATTTCTCACCATTTATCGAAAGACTATCGGCAACATCTTTGATTAACTCTGTATCCTTAGAAGTCTGAGCATAAGCATTAACGTCTGAGACTAAATCATCTAAAGCCGGTGCACAAAAAGCATCTTGCTGACCGTAATGAAATTGCCACAACAATAATCTACTTTTTACTTTCAAGGCATCACCGGCATCGGCTTGATCAATAACTTTCTTAGCACTCTGCACTAACTGATCCCGATAAGTATTACCATTAGCAAAGTAATCATCCCAAGATTGTTTTTCTTCTAAATATTTAAGCTGCAAAAAACGAGCTTGAGCTTTATAATAATTTAAGCAAAGTTGATTGGCCTTATCTTTTTCTTTTAAACCATCCAGAGCAGTAATAAATTCATTGTATTGATTAGCCGATAAATATTTTGTTTTTAATTCTTCCACTACAGAACAATTGGTTTGTGATGCAAAAGATGCTACAGGTAGGCAGAATAAGACGCCTAAACATAACACAAAAGAATTTAAAAATTTTTGCATGACTGGCCTCCTAATTTATTTTTTGTTCTGATTTTTTACGGTAACCGGATTCTTCCAAAACTCTCTCACCACATAATAAGCTTTTCGCGGGATGCGTTTGTTTAACCCCTGGTCAACGGTTACTTCATTCTCTATATTTTCACCCAGCGCAACTATGCCAAACCACTCTTCATCCATATTTTTATTCTCCGCGGCGCGGATATCAAAATAATAACTACCGTTAGACCAACCATTTAATGTATCATGCACTTTCCAGGCTGCGGGGTCATCTGGATTATGCTTCCACCATTCATCGGTCCATTCAAAGATCGTGCCCCCTAAACAATTACCGGCACCTAATTTATTGTTAGCTAAATTTTCATAAATCTGGCTCCATTGCGACTGTAGAAAAAATGCCTGCATATCCTGATCTTCTTTTTTTAAATAAGCATCATAACAATCCGCGCCAAACTCCGCCAAAAGAATCGGTTTATCAAATGTCGCCTTAAGCGATTTAAAAAGATTACCAAAGGTCTTTCCCCGATAAATAATACAAGCGACAAAATCCACATCCTGACAATACTTATTCGCAGAATCTAGGCCAACTAATTCACCGTTACCTAACCCTACTGGATGCTGTTTATCAATTTTATGTATCGCTTGAGATATCTCATTTACAAATGAATAATAAATTTTAGCCCGCATTAATTTTTGTTTCTGCGGATCAGGCTCTAAATCTACTTCTGGACTACTCCAGGGATTAACATGCCCTAGGCAAGAATAATTATTTTCATTTCCTAGAATCCAGCCCAAGACTCCAGGCTCATCTTTATAAAGACGGACCATCTCTAATACTTGTTGTCTTATTTTATCTTGAAATTTTTGATCACCGTAAAAAGGACAAGGATACTCCCAAAAACCTAACCAATCACCTAAGAGTGTACGAATTCCATATAAATTATACAGATCACGAATTACTTGTTTTACTTTTTCAGAATTATCATACGTCTGATAAAGACGAACAGTATTAACCCCCATCTCTTTCATTAATTTACCATCAACAAGCCATGGCTTATTTGGATCGCTCCACCAATCATAGGTATAAGTTTCACCAATAGGAATCGGATTATAACAAACCCCTTTAACAATGTATGGACGGCTATTCACCATTAAACGATAATTTTGATTTTTTAATTTTTGGATATAAACGCCAGGACGGCTTTGACAGGCAGAAAGAATAAATATAAACAAAAAGCTACAGGCTACAAGCAAAAAACGCTTGTAACCTGTAACTTTGATAACCATACTACTATTATTATTCGAACTTAATTTCATCCAGATAGAACGTTGCGCCTTCCGGGTTATTATCAACATTAGCTGACCAGGCAAAACCACCGATAATATAAGACATATCTTTGCCTTTTAAATCAATAGTATATTGAGTCCACTCTTTATTTAAGAGCACTGGACCAATCGCCGCACTATCTGTGTCAGAGAACTCTCCCATAATGCCACCCACTTTAAACTCTTCGATGCGCTCGCCACCTTTTTCACCGCGAGCCCAAAAGGTGAGTTTGGTTGCTTTGGAAAGATCATACCCAGCATCAACACTACCCCAGTTGTTTGCCGGATTCTGCCAGAAGAAACCTGCCCAACGTGCACCTTGGGAAGCTTTTCCATTATAAACTATTTTTACACAAGTATCACCTAAATAAGGATCTTCTTTTGAAGAACCATCATATTTTATATCGCTGTAATCACCCATGTAACCAGAAGGAATAAAATGATTGGCTACACTAGAACGATCAGCATAGATATAAAATGGCATTACCTGTGATGTTTTACCTTCGGGTTTTAAAGTAGAATCAGCTTCAAATTTTATATCATCCATATAAAATGTCGCCCCATCAGGATTTAAATCAGCATTAGTCGCCCAACCAAAAGCACCATTAACATAAGAAAGATCTTTACCTACTAAATTAACGGTATACTGCTTCCAATCACTAGTTAAAGTAATCGGCCCCATCTCTACAAGCAAAGTATCCGGATAGGTACCTTTAATTCCACCCACGGTTACTTTTTGCAATACTTCTCCGCCTTTTGCGCCACGGGCCCAAAAAGTGAGCTTGGTCATGCCGGTTAAATCAAATCCACCTTTTTTATTTCCCCAATTGTTGGAAGGATTCTGCCAATTAACACCGGACCAACCTTGATTCTGTGATTTTTTAGCGGTATAAACAAACTGAATGCTAGTGGTTCCGCTGTGTGGATTATCTGCGCACTGATCATTCATTTTAATATCGCCAGTATCACCCATCCATCCAGAAGGAATATAATGATTGTCTTTGGCATTTTTATCCAAGTAAACCACAAACTCCTTAGGATCTGCTGCGGCCTTCTCTTCAGCTACGGCAATTGCCGGAACCAAAAGAGTTAAAGCCAATAACACTACTAACAACTTCTTCATGCTACACCCCCTTTTGTTTTTTTACTTATTATTATTATTTCCACTTTTTTTGATACATATAATAAGCTTTGCGTAATTGACGCAAAAACGGACTTTGTTTTCCATCGCCTTGGCCAACTAAACCTAACCATTCCTCGTGCATATAACCATCCGGAAACGGCCCAGTCCATAAACCTTTTTCATCATGAATCGCTGGTTCATAGGCCTTCCACCATTCATCCATCCACTCAAAAACTATTCCGCCCAAAGCATTACCTGCACCACCATTAAAAGCCATATTATTTTGCATATCTTCCCAAGAGCCTAAATGATATTGTGCCTGTAGCTCCTCGGCTTCATCAATACTTTTTCCTTGCGCATATGCCGGACAACCAAACTCGGTAATAAAAACCGGCTTATTGGCTTGCTCTTTAACCTGTCGCCACAAGGCACCAAACCCATAATCTCCCCGATAAGCATTTGTGCCAAAGATATCTACGTCCGGAGAGTTCTTACCAAATTTGTCTAAGAATAAAATATCACCATTACAAATTGCCACCGGATGATTGGGATCAATGGCTTTAATAATCTTAGCTACTTCATTAGCAAACTTAAAATAACTTTCTGGATATTGATCAGCATTACAGGCATAGCCGTAAACATTCTCATTACCCAAAAGCCAAAACAAAATGTAAGGTTCATCTTTAAACTCATTCACCATTTTAGTAACTGATTCAATCATTTTTTTCTTCTGCTCTTCATTATTATAATCTGTACCAGGATTCCAAGCTGCTCCAGAACCAATCGCATATTTACCAAAAAAATCACCCATAATTACGCGGATCCCATAAGTATTATACATATCACGCAATAGTTCTTTATTTATTTTTAAAGGATGATGATAAAGTCGCAGGGTATTAACCCCCATATCTTGCATCAATTTAAAATCTCCCACCGCAGGTTCATCCGCATCGGCAAGATTGTTACGATTCTTATCTACAAAAGCATCATAAGGGCCATCAATTTTATCGTTCTTATTTAAATCTTCCTCCATCCAGTTTTTAACCGTGCCATCATCTGGAGACTGTCCAACTTTAGTCGGGGCATAAGTAATCCCCTTAATAATATAAGGTTGATCCTCAACCAACAATTGCCAATCATTATTATTATATTGTACTAAACGTACTTTACCATTACCGACTTTCCTTTTAATGCCTAAAGATTCAGCCGTCGGCTTAACTTTTGCTGCTTCAGCAACCATATCCACTTTTACAAACTTTCCAGGATTAGTTACCGTTAGATCATTTGAGATATCATTGTCAAAACCATTAATAATATCAATTTGTGTACCGTCTAATTTATAACCTAACTGTGGATTACGCCTAAGCAAATAATTTATTTTCGCAATCGCCGCTTGACCCACATACCAAGGTGTATGCCAATAAGTCCAACCATAACTACCCGGAAAATTTATTACAATCGAATAATAACATTTAACTGCCTGAGTAAGTAAACCGGCTTTTTCAAGAATCATTCCAGTAGAAAATAATTTTATCCCCTGCGGTTCACTAGAAGTAGCCCACTTAACAAAGGCCGCCTGTAAATCCGGAGAATAAAGAAAATCCCAGACCTCGCCTTCCAAGCGTTTTTGTTGAATTACTTCTTTAAAAATCGGATCTTTTCTTACTGCGCCACTATTAGGATAAATTCCTTCACCAACAGCTTTAATTAAACCTTCCTGGTCAGTAATCGTATATTTATACTCTTTAGTGGCAATCCCTTCAAACTTACCATATTTTTCATAGTCCACGATCTCTTCTGTGCCCGGATCAAATAAAGATAATTTCGTAACTAATTGGCTAACTGTCGGCTTTGTCACCACTTCAATCGTACCAGATTCAATCTTTTTTAAAGTCTGTTGTGAAGCTAATCCTAGCGACCAAAACCAACCGCGAGCATCCCAGCTCTGCGCAAAAGAATATTTATCAATAATTAACTGAAATATTTTTTTAGCCTCATCTATTTTTTGCTGACGCAATAAACTCTCCGCCTGAATAAAATAACAAGTAGCCACATCATTTAATGTCTGCACTGCTTCAATTTCATTTTTATTTTTAGGCAGAGCAGCTAAACCTGCCTGCTCTTTTTCTGCTTGATCTTTATATAAATCAATACACTCCTGAGTATATTTATTGGTTGCTTCCAGATCACGTTTACCATGAGCAACCCAAGCCTTTGTAGTCAGCTCGCTGGCAGAGAGCTTCTGGACAACTGGCGCAGGTTGGGCTGCTTGCAATTGATCCGCAAGTACTGCGACACCTTGGGCCGCTAGCAATAATATAAATATTAAGATTATTTTTTTTATCACTCTCATTTTATCTAATTTAAACCATTGCCTTAACTTTTAATCTCTTCTTTCTCCCCGACGCTTTTCTTCATCGACTCGTACTTGTTCTTGACGTCTTTCTTCGCGACGTCTTTCCACCTGGCCGCGTATATCATAGGCCTTAGCTTCTGAAATATCAAAAGTCATAATAATAAACATAGCAATTATAGAAGTAACAATCGGGATACCCACATCGCAGAGCCGCATATACAATAAAGTTTGCGCTCCCTGATTAGCACCTAAAACAACATTAAAACCGGTAACATTAAGCAGTACTCCAGCTAAAATTGAAGCACCGGCTTGACCAAGTTTTTGGATCCACCAATAAATACCGCTAAACATACCTTCTCGACGTGTGCCACACTGCAGTTCATCTAAATCGCAAACATCGGCGACCATCGAAGGCACCATGGTAAAAAGCGCTCCCAAATGAAAGGCTAAAAACGGAACGGCAATCATTAATAAATAAGGATGCGCCGGATTATACCCAATCCATTTCAAAGCATAGCCAAAAATAGCAATACACATGGCAATTAAAAAAGTTTTACGCTTTCCTAATTTCGTCGAAATCCAAGTGGTTAAAGAAATAGCAATAAAAGTAAAGATCGAACTGGCCGTACCAAACCAACCTAACAATGTTCCACCTTTACCCCAATCTCCGCCGTAAACATAATAGACGATAACATAAAGGGTAAAAGCAGAAGCCAACATAAATCCATTAAAGATTAAAAAAGTTACCGCAATCAACTTAACAAAAGGACGACATTTTAAAGAAGTGGCGCAATTACTCAAAAGACTTTTTATAACATTTAGATACCCCTTCTTTCTTTGGACCCTGGGTAAGTTAGCAAAAAGTCTTTGTTAAAAATCGCTGGTAGTATACCACCCACCACAATAAAAACTCCGACCATAATTGAAATTGATCGAGCCCCTTGAACAATATCGACAAACATCGTCTTATTGTTCATGATTTTAAAAAACCAAGGTGCGACTAACCAGGCAATTTGTGCAAAGAAGTTACTAAATCCTTGCAGGCGGGTGCGCTCATGATAATCCGGCGTCATTTCATAGCCGAGTGCAATCCAAGGGATAGAATAACAAGCAAAAGAAACCACAAAGAAACACTGAATAATTAAAAAATACCAAAAATAAAAACTTTCAACATGTCCTTTATGGAGTTGGAACAACAAGGCAAATAAAACGCCTGAAGAAAGTGCACCAAAAAATATCCAAGGTTTACGTCGTCCCCAACGTGTGCGAGTATTATCTGAAGCATAACCAATTAACGGATCTGAAAAAGCATCAATTAAACGTGGGATTGCCCCTAGAAGACCAACTAAAGCCGGATTCATCCCCAGCCCTAAGTTTAAAACAATAACTAGAGATCCAATTGCCGCAGCCTGGAATTGATTAACTAGTGATCCGAGACTATAAGCGGCTTTCTGAAAAAAGGAGATCTTATCCTTGTGAGCTGTAACGTGGTGTTTTGACTGATTCACTGGCTGCCCCATTAATTGTTCTCCTTTTTAATTAACTCCATAATAATAAAGGTTGCATTATAACAAATACGCCTGGCGTAAGCAATATTAAACATTTTTTACCCAACTACCGCGCCACTGGTAATTCCTTTAATAATATATTTCTGCATTAATAAATACACAATAATTATGGGTAAAGCCGCAATTGTCAAGCCAGCCATTAGCAGAGGATAATTAGTTACATATTCTCCTTGAAACATCTGCAAAGCTACCTGTAACGGCATAAACTTACGCGAATCAAAAACAATCAAAGCTAAAATATATTCATTCCAAATATTTAATGCGTTAAATATAATCACTACCGCTAAAACCGGCTTAGCCAACGGAAGCGCCACATACCACCAGGTTCCCATTTTAGAGCAACCGTCAATGCGTGCAGCATCCTCCATCTCTCGAGGAATCCGGTCAAAAAATGTTTTTAATAAAAATATACTTACCGAAAGACCAACGCTAATCATGCATAAAATATATCCAATAGGAGTATCCCTTAAATGTAATTTATTCAACAAAAGATATAACGGCACAAAGCTCGCTGGAATCGGGATCATCATGGCTACCATAAACATAAAGAACAAAACATTTCTTCCAGGAAAACGTAAACGGCTAAAAGCATATCCTGCCAATGAAGCAATAATTAAAATACTAAAAACTGAAACGCTAGTATAAATTACACTATTAAATAAACTCCGACCGAAACCTTCTTCCCTAAGAGCATGAACATAATTTTCAAAATGAAACTGATGCGGAATCAAAGAGATATCTTTAAAAATAAGATCTTGTGTTTTAAGGCTAGAAACAATCATCCACAATAGCGGATAAAGACAAGTAATCACTACGCTGATTAAAAAAACATGCACCAACGTATTGATTAAAAACTTCTTACTATTGTAGTAAAATGCACGTCTCGCCATTTACTGGCCTTTCTTAGAAAAACGGTACTGGATAAACGAAATAATTACTAAAATCATCCCAAAACTAAGCCCCTGAGCGCAAGCATAACCAAACCTAGGCGATGAACTACGCATGGATGCTAAAATCCTCAACACCGGAACAGAAGTATGCCCAGCAAATTCTCCACCGACCATCCCCAAAATTAAGGCAAACGATTGCATAGAACCTAAAACTGTCAATATCGCTACCAAGACCATTACCGGCATCATCAAAGGAATAGTAATTTTTCTTAATGTCTGCCAAGCATTGGCTCCGTCAACACGTGCTGATTCATAAAGTTGATGCGGAATAGTTTGCAGGCCGGCTAAAAAGATTAGAAATCCCCAGCCAAAACCTTTCCAACAATGTACCAATGATACTGTAGTTAATACAGTTTTTGGGTCAGAAAGCCAATTATGCATCAGATTAGGAAATCCTACAGTCGCCAACAAGCGATTAATAATATTAGCTCCTTCAACATCATTAATAATAAACCGCCAAACCATCCCTACAACAATTTCTGAAAGAACCGGTGGGATAAAGAAGATTACCCGATAAAAATTCTTCATCCTAATTTCGCGGTCGCAGGCCCAAGCCAACATGAAAGCCAAAATATTCTGAAAAGTTAAGGCAATTAAAGTTATGTAGCCAGCGTTGCCAATCGACTGCCACCAATTACTATCTTGGGTAAAAATCTCTTTAAAATTTGCTAAACCAACAAATATCTTGGTAAAAGAAATTCCGTCCCACTCAAAAAGTACCCACTGAAAACCCCAAATAAAAGGAATAATATAAAATACAGTAAAGATCGCTACCGCCGGTAAAACAAAAACATAATTTTCTAAAGCATCTTTTAACTTCATTGTGCTCTTCTTTTAGCTAATTCTCTAGCCTTAATCTTTTGCACTTCTATAGCTACCTGTTGCGGAGTTTTCTCTCCGATAATAATCGATTGAATCCCGCGGTCAAAAGTTTCCGTAACTAAAGAAGACTCGGAGACCTCCCAAACATTAGGATGCGTAGCATAATTCATCCCACGCGCAAATTGGGCAAGCACTTCCGGAATCTTAGACAAACTATTTTTATTGGCTGGTAAATTATTGGTAGAAATTGCTAAATACGCCTGCTGATCTTGATCCATTAACCAGATGAGAAACTTTACTGCTTCCTCTTTATTTTTAGAACGCGCATTAATGACAAAAGAAGAACCCGCTCCTCCCCAAATCGAAACTGGATATTTTTCACTAATCTGCGGCGGAAGCATTACTCCATAATCAAGATCAGAATTCATTCCTTTGTAAACATTTACACACCAAGAGCCATTAAAAGCAAAAACCGCTTTTTCATTGGCAAAAAGTTGCTCGGCAGATTTATTAATCATCGTCACTAATCCCTTGGCCAATACACCAGAGTCTTGCATCTGTTCAAAAACAGAAAAAACTTTAATCCAATCCGGATCATCATAAGGAACTTCTCCCTTAATCGTCGCCAATACTTTATCTTGGCCCATAATATTAAAAGCAAAATTATTCGCTAAACAATCAATCATCCAAACCTCACCCCACCCAGAAACTAATCCCTGCATCCCTGCAGCACGAATTTTAGAACCAATCTCTAAAAATTCCTGTAAAGTTTTAGGCACACGATTAGGATCTAATCCTAATTGCATAAAAAGTTTTTTATTGTAAATCATTTGGATGGTGGTGATATCGATCGGAACCCCGTAAATACCTGGATTAATGCCATAACTATTGCCGGGAGTAAATTCATTTACCGCCAGGGCTTTCGGGAAAAAAGTATTTTTCCAATTATTGTTGTTAGCCTCCATATAAGGAGTTAAATCAAGAATATGACCAGCGCGAATAAAAGCGCTAAAGTCCATTTTATCACCTAAAACTCCGAAGATATCGGGAAGATTTATACCTTGTGCCGCAGCACGAATTTTTTGCGCATAAGCTTCAGAAGGAGCGTAAAGCTCAAAATTTACTTTTACCCCAGTTAAGGTTTCATATTTTTTAGAAAGTTCTTGGAAGGTGGCATCGCGGTCGGTCATCCAATGCCAGACGGTGATTGAAGGTTTTAAATCAACCTTTTGCCCGAAACAACCTAACACTGAAAATGATAGAAAGGCACTTAGTAATATATTGCGTAACAACATCTTAATTACCCTTTCCGCTTTTTAATGGGAGTTTAACCCCTAGGGATAGACTATATAAAGACGTAATGCTAAAATCTAACATATTCTAGTTAACAAATCAAGTTTATTATCGGCTAGTTAAGCCCGTAATAAGCGCGAAATTCCCATCAAATCAGCACGCTCTAACTCCACTCCGGAACGATACCCCATCGCTCCAGCTAGCTTAGTCCAAACCACCTGTCCTCTGGTGTATAAAGGATCCGTGCTATGCGGAACATCTAACCAAATCTCTAAAGGAGTATTGGACTCTAACTTATCTGCAGTGGATAAACCTAAACCTTTGGCACTGACATCAAAAGTTTGAGCTTGTCTTTCTCGACCATCTAAACCAATGAATCTTGCGGAAAATTGTTTTTGGAATCTTTCGAATACGCGGTGATCATTCATCTCCTCACCCCCTTGGTCATCTTCAAAGTGCGCATCTAACTCCGGCCTTTGGCGTAGGTCACCATAGCGGTACATATTCACAAATTTGAAGATTTTATCTTTATCCAAATCTTTTATTTTACTAAAAAAAAGTCCGTAATGATTTACACCATTAAGGACTTTGTGCCAAGCAATCCAAACTTCAGCATCGACGGTACAACTCTCGGAAAGTCGTAAATTTATCTTAAATTTACTTCCTTGTGGCAGTTTGGTATTTAAAGTTATCTTGACTCCTTTAGAATTAATATCCTTAACTTGACAGTACACCTCATTAGGCGCTTCGCCAACCTTAAGCGTAACTAATTGATTAATCTGCCATCTAGATATTTTTCTATGGTCTTTCATTTATGCACCCTTCCACCACTGCTTGACCAACAGTTCAGGAAAATTTTTCTTTACGTACTCTCCAATCCTGCTTCTCACAGAATCTTCAATCCGATTAAACGAAAGTCCGTAAATATTTCTTTCCGGTGTTTGATCCCGCCAAGCAACTTGAGCACCCACATTAAGTTCAAAATCCATACCCAAAGCTACTTTAAAACTTGAAAAAACATCATCAAACAAATTTCTGCGCAACGAAATACACATCCCCCCTGGGCTAATATCTTCCACCACGCAAGGAATGGGACGTAACCCATTTTCTACGGTTAACTCTGCATCTTGAGCAATCTGCCATCTAGGCATAACCCTACGCTCATCCATTTTTGCCTCCTAGCCATAAGCTACTGAGACAAGTTAAGTTAAGCATATTATCCTCCTTTTTTTGGTATAATTCAACAAATAAATTAAATACATTTATAATCTCTTATTGATTCAATTTCTTATATAAAAGTAAACATAAAAATACTCATAAAAATTAATATCTTCCTAAATGAAGCAGTATCAATTAAAATCCTATTTTACCCAAACCATATCCTCAACACCAAGTACTTCCGCTGAAATCTGTATCTCTTTTTTAGGATTATCAATTGGAACGACATAAATACCTAAGCCTACCCATCCTGGGCTGATTTCTTTTACATAAGCAATATATTTCCCATCAGGCGACCATGTTACAAGTGCCGGATCTTCAACCAATAAACTAATAGCTGGCCTCTTATAAGGAATAAATGCATACGTATAAGCGCCGCTTAAATCACTAATATAATAACCATCTTTACTGCGATAGAGCAGCTTACTGCCATCAGGCGACCAAGATACCGGTTCACTGGCTTTAAATTGTCGCAAATTTCTGCCGTCTTTATTAATTGTGAATACTTTGCCCACAAAAACCTCAATGCGCCACTTCACATTTAATCTTTTAGAAAGCCGATCATCAGAAATAAATGAAATCGTTTCTCCATCAGAAGACCATGTAGGCTTATAGCTCGCGGGACGAATATTACAAATATTCCTCAAAGACGAATATGGCTTATCTATATCGGTAACATAAAGGCTGCCATGCCGATAAGGTTTTTGCGAAATAAAAGCGATTTCTTGACCATCAGGCGACCAAGAAGGATGCTTGGCATTATAATTATCTAAATCCAACAACTCCTTAATATCTGAACCATCAATATTCATCGTATATAATTTAAATCGAGAATCTCCTTTTTGACCCGCTAATTTGCTAATGACTACTTTGTTGCCGTCCAAAGAGATCGCTGAACTATTAACATAACCAAAGTAATCTAAAGCATGAATTTTTATTTTTTTAGCAGAAGCTAACTCAACGCTATTAAGATCAATACCTGGCCCCGTTCGAGTAGAATAAACTATCTTTCCTTCCAAAGCTTTCCTAGGCCAAAAAGAAAATAATAAGCCTTGATAAGCAAAAATAAAATAAAATATCCAGGGGATAATTATTAAACACAACAAAGATATGGCTACTATTTTAAAAATTTTCTTCAACATTTTTTACCTCCTTATCCTTTCTTAAGGCCAGTTACTTAATCCTGAACTATAACTTGATTGCAACCCTGAATTATAACTATAGTTACTGCTCCATGAATTAACGCTAGGAGACTGGTAGCTTGGCGTACGATAATTATATGAATTATAGTTCGATAAACCATAATTGGTAGAATAATTATTATTTGGCATACTATAACTGCTATTATTCCAAGAATTAACACTAGGAGACTGATAGCTTGGTGTATTATAATCGTATAGATCATAATCCGATAGGCCATAATTCGTAGAATAATTGCTACTTGGGGAAGTATAATTACTGCTACTCCAGGAATTAACGCTGGGCCATTGATAATTAGACGAACTATAGCTTGACGGAAAATTAGAATCTAACCATTGATTACTTGATGAAAAATTACTGCTTGAAAATGAGCTATAATTATTATATCCGGAACTAGACCATTGATTACTCAAAGTTGGATAAGTAGTCGGCAAAGATTTAAAACTGCTACCATTCCAAGAACTCCAGTCTGGAGAAAGAAAATTAGAAGAAAAATTATTAGTAGAATAACTATAGTTAGAAGTATATGAATAGAGCTTCGGGTTTGTCTGATAATGAGTTATGCTGTTAGTAGTAATAATTTTAGTCGTCGGCGAAGGATATGAAACTTTTTGTCTCATTTCAAATGAATATGAAGAATAATCATCCAAAAAATCCATTGCAATAGACCGGGAAAAATTATAAGTTGGATTTAATTTACTCCAGGGTGAATCTTGAATATTATTTGAGATTTCAGCACTTGCCAAAGCATAATTACGCCCGCCATAACAATTCAAACCATGTATTTGAAGATTAAAAAGATCATAAAATTTACTAGTATTTGAATAAAGCTCATCAGCAAGATCATACATTTTTTTTGTTTCCGTTAAATCAGTAGTTAATATTGCACATGCAGTAGGCCCATTTGTAGTTAATTCATCTGAATATTCACCTTTTGTCATTGGAGATAGGAACCCTAATGGTTTATTTGTAGCATCAAAACTAATTATCTTCGAATCTCCTTGATAAGTTACCACTATAAAAGTATGTGAAATAGGCCAAACAAGCGGGCTATATCCAATTTCTATACCATTCTCCGGATGCACATTCTCCCAACCGTCAATACGCAGCCCCGGAATC
>JBAZLM010000001.1:0-193078 GCA_041650295.1 Candidatus Omnitrophota bacterium | reverse complement strand
ATTCTGTAGCATTCTTATAAATTAAGGAATCAATGTTGGCTAAAGTAAAATCTTTACCGGTTAAATATTTGAAGGCATCTTTAGCGACTTGATCATTCTTCATTGCATCATACATATTCTGCTTAGCTAATTTAACTTCCGGATTAGCCGCTTCAGCAATTTGTGCCGCAATAGAAGCTGCCGGATTATTCCAGTTATCCTGTTTAGATCCGTCAGCTTTATAAATTAAGTCGTAGACATTTTCTTTGGTCAGATCTTTTCCGCTGTTAGTTTTAAATGCCGCCATCGCTGCAGGATCCGCCGCAAAAGCCTCATACATATCCGCAGCAGCGACTAAACCTTCACGGGTAGCAGCAGGGTTCTGCCAGTTGGTTTGATATTCTGTAGCATTCTTATAAATTAAGGAATCAATGTTGGCTAAAGTAAAATCTTTACCGGTTAAATATTTGAAGGCATCTTTAGCGACTTGATCATTCTTCATTGCATCATACATATTCTGCTTAGCGGCTTCATCAGAAAGCTCCTCTGTTGTTTTTGCCGCCGAAACAGTAATTACGTCGCCTTCTACGCTACCTGCTCCCTTAGCTGGGATATGAGCAGCAATAGTCGACGTTGCACTTTCTGATACTGAAGAAACATTAAACATATCAAACGCTGAAGAAGCTACAGGTAATACGGTACTTAAAACTGACATAAATGCAAAGAAGCTCAAGAATGCTTTAGTTAAAACTCGTCTAATTTTTTGCATACTAGTTAACGGAACTTTAGGGTTCTCCGAAACTAACGCAACGTAAAAAGTTGCCTTTAATTGCGCCCAGGCTTGATTTGTCCAGTTAGGAGATTTAACTATACTACCGCTATTTTCTAATGCTCTTTGCTCACCCTCTAAGGCTCGTATTTGTCTGGCAATTTTTTCAGCTTTTTTATCATAATTTATTTTAGTGGCAAATAATCTTTGTAAGAAATTCGCATCTTTATGGAGTATTGCAATTCTTTTATCTAAATACGCCTGATCTCGTATTTCACCACTCTTGCCTTTCTTGATTTGAGCCTCTTGATAATTGTTATATGCATTCTGTGCTAAAAGGGGAGCTTTTAAAAATTCTTTCACGGAATTATATTCTTTAGCTGCTGTTGCTTTGGCGGCAAACTCATTTCTTGTCTTCTTTAGTTTCTCAAGGTCTTTATTAATCTTTTCGATTCTGCTAAGAGCTTTTTGTGACAATTGCTTAGCGGGTTGGGCTTCTTCTACGACATTCTTCTCAACAGATGGTTGAGCCGCAGGAGCCACAGGAGCTGTTGCAGATTTAGCTGCTTCTTGCTCGGCAGCAATCTTTTGTTCTTGCTCAATGCCTTTATTTATAACTCTATAAAATTCTTCTTCTGCAGCTTTAGAGGCCTCAGCAGCAGCCTGTTGTTTTTTAGCAGCAATAGCAGCTTGAGGATCTTCTTGCGTAGTTGCTGATTCTGAATCAGGAAAGATTTCTTTTACAGAAGGATAAACAAAAGAGGCATCTTTAGCTTCGACAGGAGCTGCTTGCGCCTGTGCCGGAGCTTTTGCTTCCACCGGTTTAGCTGATGTTGATGGTGTTTCTGGAAATGATAATTTAGTGGAAGTTGGAGCTACCTGTTGAAGAAGAGCTGCTTTTTCTGGAATTAATGTTGGAGCTTGAGCCGCAGGAGCTGTTACAGTTGCGGGTGTGGCTGGAGCTTTTGTTTCCGCCGGCTGAGCTTCCTGCCCCCTTGAGCTAACACCTAAAGCTCTATCTGCTCTATCTAAAGCTTTCTGGCCCTCTGATTTATCTTGTTCCGAATCTTCTATGCCTAAAATCTTGTTTGCTCTATCTAAAGCTTTTTGGCCTTCTGACTTCACTGAAACTGATTGAGCTTCTTCTGTAGGAGCTGCTTGTGATGCCTGCGGGGTTGTCCCTGGGAACGATAATTTAGTGAAAGTTGGAGCAGTTGCAACCGTTACCGGCTTAGCAGAAACTTCCGATATTTCAGTTTTTGGCAAAGCTCTATCTTTATACGCTTGAATCTCTTCATTAGTTTTTAATCTTACCGTAGTAGTATTAAGAGCCAAACCAAATTCATTTAACTTCGTAGCGCGATCTTGCAAAGTTTTTAAGCTATAACGTAATAAACTTATTGGTACATTGCCATTACGAGTACCTAGGTTAACTTGAGTTTTATCCGTTAAGAATTTTATTTTCTCATAGAGTAATTCGTTGTCAGAATTTAATAAACGATTATAAGTGCGGGTTCCTTCTTTGATTCCTAATTCTTTAAGTAATTCTTTATTAGAATTTAGCTGTGCAGCCTGGGTTACTTCTGTTTGTGGGATATTATTTACTTCTGTAGAAAGAGGGGCGGCAATTACGGTAGCTTGAGCTTCTAATGCATCAACTTTTTCTTGCGCGCTAAATAATATTAATTGATTTCCTTGCCAATCGTCAATCGCAACATCAGCTTTAATTTTTGTAGCATCATAAGCATTCTGAGCTCGATTAATTTTCGCAGGATCATTGGTTTGCTTAGCTGCTTTTAATAAACCTTTCCTATATACTAGGTCTTCTTGCTTGCCATCAGAAATGGCAGCCAATCTTACCGCTTCGGCTTGCGCTTTAACTAAAACTGTTTTAGCATTTTCTAAAGCTGAAGGCGGGCCAGTTTCGGTCACCGGACCTAATTCAGATCGCTTGGCTATAGTTGCATCTTTTGTTGCATCAATTTCTGCAATTACCTTAGGCACTGAAATTTTTATATTTTCGGGTCCATCAACTAAATTATAAATAATATTCTTACCACTTTTTGAAACACTTTTTGAAATCTCATAATTTAGCGCATCATTAAGTGTAAATGGATAACCAATAATTTCTCCAGTCCCTAAATTAACTTTGCCCGCATTAAGCAAATCACTTATAAAGTCTCTGGTTAATCTTTTCTTTTCTGATACTTTATTAATAATATCTTCGCGAATTTCATTAGACTTAATCTTACCAGTCTTAAATTTTTTAAATTCTGATTCTGTTTCCTTAATTTGCTTTTCTAATGATTTAACTCTGGCAGCTTGAGCTGTATATTTAAGATCTTCTATCTCATCCATAGTAGGCATTTCTACCGTTGAGTCTTTTTTCTGACTAAGCCCTTCTAATCGAGTTTTAATATCTGCTCGATAATCTTTATATTGAGTTGGCGTCATTGCCTTAATTGTTGCAACTCTTTCATTTAAAGCGTCTTTCTTTTTAATAAAATCAGCCCCATATGCTTTCTTATTATCTTCAACATATTTAGCTTTTGCGGTAGCCATCTGACGACGATTATAGAAAAAGTTTATTCTATCTTTAAGCTCAACACCCATCTTAGCTAAACCTTGTCGATAAATTTCATCTTCCTGCATTTTACTAACTTTATATTTTAATCCTGATGCCTCATCAAAATCTGCTTGATCATTAGTCTGCAAAGCTCTAGCCGCAGCTAAACGCATCTCTAAAGCGGCATCATTGATCTCTTTTTGTTTGGCAACCGGAGTAACCGCAGCTGGAACTTTAACTTGATTTCCATCTGAAGCAGCAATTAAATCCACTACCACGCCTTTATTAACCGCTCTAGTAATAGGTAAAATATTGCTTGGAGTTACCGAGCCAGAAACCGCTGGAGCAATCTCTGGAGCATTGCTGTGCGCATTCTGCATCACGCGAATAAACAACGGTTGTTTAGCAACGGGAGCCGCGTTTGGAGCTTTAATCTGATTTCCATCTGAAGCAGCAATTAAATCAACCTCCGCACCAGCTTTTTCATTTATGCCAGAGGCTTGTTGTAAGCGCTCAATAGCAATTCCACTTGATTGTATGCCTAAACTTTTTTGATATCCTCTTACTATTCGTTCAAAACTAACCAACTCCTTAAATTCATGACTTACTGTATTTAAACTTAACGGATTATTTTTTGCACCAGGATTTTTCTTTAGCTCTGCGGCATACTCTGCAGCATCAACAAAAATATCATAAACACCATCTGCTGATATACCGCCCGCACCTAATCCAGCCTGAGCATTACCCATCGTTTTGCTCACCGCTTGATGCATACCTTCTACTACGTTCACCCTTACATTTTTATTACCATATTTAAAATTACCCATCGGAACATAACCAACTTCTTGTATATAATCACTAGTAACCTTACTGCTAGTTTGATCGCCAGAAAAAGCAATTATCTCTAAATTATTTGTCTTTAATGTCACAGCTTTCGGGGTAGTTACATCCAAGCTCTTAAAATTACTTTCTACCTTGCTAGCAAAATCTTGCTCAAAAGCCATTCTTTCGACCACCTGGTCCATAAGGTCGCTAGCTGGAACGCTTATTGGAGCACTACTACCGGGTGCCTTAAAAGTCAACACATGTTCATAATCTGCCGGACGCATAATCTGTATCGCTTGGTCAGCCGACAAATTACTTGCTAAAGCAATACTCGCAGCATTCTTCTTAATAGAATCCGAACTACGCATCGCCGCTACCAAAGTTGGAACAGTGACTGCCCCACTATTTAAGCCTCTTTGATAATTTACGGCTTGCGCGCGAGTATTCATAAAATTACCCCAATTTGCATCGACCACAAAATCTCGCACAAATCCGTCTTCATGAGTTAAGGTAACCCTATCGCCTTCTTTTAAACCAGCCAAAGCTTCTAAAGATTCTGGATTCTGAGCATTTAATTTAGCTACGTCTATTAAAGGTTTTGCATCTTTTTTTGCATCAACATAAGTTATCCTGCTAACTACCGGATTATTATTTCCCCAGGAAGCCCAAAAACTTGTCGCGGTACTTCTAACAGCACCGCCTGCTCCGTCAATATCACCAACCAACTCTTGAGTAATTTCTTCAACAAATCCTTGAATAGCAAGTGCCATTGTTGGACTTACACCAAAGAGTGTAACTATAGGACCAACTAAACTTACCGGAACAGAAGTAAAAAGTTGCACATTTTGTTCATTAATTTCTTCTATGCTTCCTTGAAATGCCATGTGCACCTTATTAGTAAAAAGATTCTTTAATTTTGATCCAACTTTTGTGCGCCCGCGTTTAGCCCAATCTGACAGTCCTTTTAAACCAAAGGTTTGACTAGCTCCGTATTGAAAAGCCCTCAGACCTTGTCCTAAATTAAATGATTTAATGTTAGTAAGAACTGGACCGGCCAGAGGAGCTAAAATAGCTAAAGTCGCGCCAAACATTAAAGCTTGGTTATCAAATGTCTTTAATGTACGCTTAACAAAACCACCTTCCTCTGTCTTAATTTTAAGCTTACCATCTTTAGTAACAGGACTAAGCCAAGAGGTCAACATTGAAACAGCACCTTGTTTTAAAACTATTTTATCGCCATCAGGATTAATATAAGTTCTATCCTTATCCTTAAAACTAATGGCCTTCGGCATTTGTACTGTCCTTAGGCTTCCATCTACATCAAGTATTTGTACGGGTTCTACTCCAAAAAGTCCAGCACTCACCCCAGTAGCAAACATTTGTAAAGAAGAACCGATTTTATCGAATCTTGTTTTAGCTACCAAAGACACGTCTTTTGCATCTTTTCCTCTAATAAAACCTAATTCTTTCCATCTTAAAAGGGTATCATCATTGGAAAAAGCACCTGTAGTAAAATTATGAAACCAATTCTCTAATCGACTATTATATTGAGATTGTAGGAATCTATCTGACAAAAAGCTTGCCCCCTCTAACACAGGAGCAAGCGGAGCCATTACCATAAATAAAGTGCCAAAAGTATGCGCAAGAGTCTGGAGACCAATTCCAGTAACCCCAGAAGCATAACCACCAAACTTAGCTATTTTAGGAGTTATTTTTCCTGCCCACTTATTACCAAAATTAACATATTTATCCCAAGTCTTTATTTTTTGCTCTTTGAACGCTTCTTTTAATCCATTCCAAGCACCGCTACTTTTATCTAATGTCCCATAATGCTTAGAGGCTAATTTTATAGTTTTATACACTGAACCGATTAACAATCCACTAGCACCTACATATTTACGCTCCGCCCAGTATCTTGGGGTCGAGAACGATGCATAACCTTTCCATGCTCTAGAATCTTTTTCAGATCGATCCCCTAAGACAAAACTTAAATATTCAACAGCAGGAGTAAATAGTCCCCGATTAAATCCATACCATGCCGTGCCTATTGACCAGGCACTACCAGCTGTAGTAACTCCAGAATTAATTAATTTTAAAGCCCCTAAACCTTTGCTTGCAAACGCGGTTTTAATTTCAGTAGATACTGGGAGTCTGTAAATTTTTTGGACACGCTGAGTTTGTGAAATCCCCTTATCCCAAACCTGAATCTTATTAACTAGTGGTTTAGAAAGACCTCGAGTTAATAATAATCCACCCATTCCGGCTATGAACAGCCCAGCATTCATCGTAGCATTAACTATACCCTGATGTTTTTGCCCCCAAGTTGTTTTTTCTCCTATTTTCTTTGCCCCCCAATACATACCGGCGCCCCCCGCAACACCTCCTGCGCCTACACCAACTAATGTTGTCGGTTTTGCTTTTGCTGATACAGCGTCTACACCCCTAACAAACTGTGACGCTAAAATTACTGCACTAACCGCCATAACTCCTGTACCAATTTTAGAAACTTTATTCCAATTAGCTATTTTCTTTTGATCAGTAGTTTTATTTTTTGCATTAGTTGCAACTGCTACTGCTGCTCCTCCAAGCGCAAAACTGCTCCCACTTCCTATTACTACCGCTTTAGTTAATTTAGGATTATTCAAAGCTCCTAAACCCTTAAAAATCGTAGAAACAGCAAAGGAGCTTCTAGCAATAGTATCAGTATTATAAGCTAAACTTTTCAAACTATTAAACAATTCAGTATAGCTTAAAACGCCTACGGCATTTTTTTGTCCCATTAAGGGCAACATCGCACCTATCGATGCGTTAGCAATAACTGTAGTAGCACTGGTATTAAATATGCCTCCAACGTTATTTAAAACATTTGTACTAAATTTTAAATGCTCTGCTGGTTTAGTAAGATTGGCGGGCTTAGTTAAACCGCTGCCAATTCCTTTAAATGCAGTATAAGATCCCATAACGTTACCGACTAAATAAGCGGCATCAACTAATCTAATATTATCTGCTTTTGTAGCCTTATCATTATTAGCAGCATTGCTTAAATTCGCACTCAAAGTATAAAAGTCTTTAACGGTTTGATCTAAACGAGCAATAGATCTAATCGGTGTAGCTAAAGAAGTTACATTAAGCCAACTTCTTGAAAATCCTGCCGTATAGGCTAAACTTGCACCTACCAGCCCTTTATCCGCCGCCCAATCATTGAAGACATTAGCTTCTACATTAGTTAGATGTTGTGCTACTGGAGCAAAATCAGATTTAATACTTAAAATCTGTCTACCTGGAGCCAATAGCACATTTTTAAACACTCCAACAAAAGGCCCAGAACCATAACTTTCTTTTGCCAGACTGCCTTCATAATATTTTCTATCTAAAGCGTAAGCCGCTTTAGTGTCAATAGCTGTTAAAGTAATTATATTGGGGATAGTAATTTTTAAATTCACAGGAGAAAAGAGTCTTTTGTTTAAAGACATTGCTTTGCTTGAGCCATAAATCAATAAAGGAATCGCTGCTGCCCCTAAAGTATTATAAAGTAAATCTTCATTCCATTTTCTATCTTTTCTATTAACCAAATTATAACCTAAAGTGCCTACAAACCCCATACTTCCAGTAATAGCAGAAGAACCCGCCAGCCTTAATATTACCGGAGAATTAGCTTGACCAAAAGAAACAACTTTACCCAGCTTAGGAAGAAACTTACTATTGTTAAAGCTCTCTGCAATTTTACTAGAAGCAGGAGTGGTAATTGATTTCACTACAGGTATGATTTTTGCTGAACCATAAATTAAAAGAGGTGCTGCAGCTGCGCCTAAAGTATTGCGCAATAAATTTTCTCTTAACTTATTTCCTTTGATTGCGTTATAAGTTAGGGTACCTCCAGCGCTTATTAATCCGGAAGCACTAGAGACAACTCCCACGCCAATTAATTCTTTCCCTATTTCAGAGGCAAGTTTCCCACGCGTAACAAATTCGCCTAATTTACCGGAAACAGTTGTAATTTTATTGGGGACAATCCCTGTTACAGTAGAGGATGCTTTGGACAATTTTGCTATTCCAACTGAATTAGGAGAAAGTAGATAAGAAGCCGCACCGCTAGCTGAGCCAACCGCTAAACCTGTAAGATAATTCTTGCTCATCGATTGTAGGTTCGGTCCCTGACCACCTAGTCCTTCTAACGCAGTGCCAGTAACTAAAAATGTATTGGCTCCGGTTAATCCGTAATAAGACACCTTGCTAGCAAAATTAGGCAGAGTCCTAACAACAGAATTGCCAAAATTTAACATCCGGGCAGATCTGCTCATTACGCCCATACGATTAGAGATGGCAGGAGGATTAAAAGGACCAGAAAGTTTAACACTTGAAAATTTTGTAGAAATATTAGTCGCCCCAGCTGATAAAGCGGATGACGCTAATATCAAAGCATGCATACCTAAATCGCCCTTAGTTTTAAATCCAACAAATTTATCAGTGTTTATGTAACTACTGAGTTGCAAAGTAGCTTCCCCCACAATAAGATTAAAAGCAAGTCTTTTAGTAAAAGTACCTAAAAATTTACCGCCAGGAATAGCAGAAATAGCCACAACAGGAATAGCAGCTACTAAAGCAACTCTCATAGCCTGCTTACTGCCCCCAAGAACCTTAGACATTGCAGCTGCTATTTGTGGCCTATAATGACTAACAAAAGATTGTCGAGAGTAATAAGAAGTTCCCGAACGCCAGTTATTAGTATAACTAGATCGAGAACTATAACCTGAGCTAGATCTATAGCCAGAGCTAGATCTACCACTAGAAGAAGTTGATGAGGACCAAGCACCAAGAACTTTTTTGCTTTCAGCAGGTTCTAAAGTCTTTAAATCTGCCGGTAAAATATTAGTTAAGGCATAACCAGTAAATTTGGTTGCAAATGTATCTTTTGGGAAAAACTCTTCTTTATGCTCATTGCTATAGTAAACCTTATCTTCAGTAACCCGAGTAACCAAAATAAAGTGGTCATAATTTAAATGTGCAATAAAAGGAGTTAAGCTGCCTAATTCTCGATTGCTTTGAATTTTTACTGGATAAAGGTCGCTTCCAAAGAATTTGGCCGCTTGAGAAAGGGCATAAAGAGAATTTTTGATAACCGTAGGATTACCTTCCGGCTTGACTACATCATTAAGAATGTCCACAGTCAAAGCCATAATAGCAATGTCGCCTTCAGGAGCTTGAATTCCTGCATAATTTAGATAATCATAAAGGGCTTTAGTTCCGCAAGGCTTACCCTTCAACCATTCAGTAATTTCTTCTATTTTTTGATTGGACATTTTTAAGGGTTTGTCCAAATTAATGGTCAGATTGGACGAAACCTTAATCGCTGTGATTGGCTTATTGGCGATATCCTTCAAAATATTGCGAATGGCTAAAGCGGTATCAATGCTAGCTAAGTTCTTCAAAGAAGTAGAGGCAATGCTTCCGGCTGCAGGCTTATTCCAGATTACCCGCCAATCGTATTCTACGGCTTGAGCAACTTGCTCTGGTAAAAAGATAGCAGAAATAACAAAAGCAACCACGCGAATCCAGGTCTTAAAACTTGACTTGAATTCTCGCTTCGGTTGCTTAATCCGATCTTCTGTCTGGTGCTTTTTGTTGTTCATCTTTTACCTATTACTAATAAATAAAAAATAAATTTTTCCCCTTACCCCAAAATCTTTTAGATTTTTTATTTCTCTTTTCATGGGCATCAGGTTTCTTATTAAATACTTTTCTAAATCATTTGTGAAACTCTACAATAAAACCGAGTTGTCATTACTCCAACTCTCGTCGGCCTGGCAACCCGGCTATCCTTGAGACTGCTTTTTGGATTAAGGATCCGTGGCTTTGTGTCCTTAGATTACTCTAAGTTTACTTTTAAGACCTTTTCAACTTACACTCAAATATAACACCTCAGATAGACGCTGTCAAGTAGAAAAACGGTTATTTTGGTAACGCTTTCTTTCTAGCAAAAACTATCAAACTTTGACCCCAATCTTACCCAAAAATTTAATTGCTTAGTGCCTTAAAATACTTCAGCAGCTTAATTACAAATCCTAAAGAACATCAAAATAAGCTCCAACATAACTAAAATTCAAAGTAAATTTTTTAATCCATTAAACTATTTATATCATATTTTCTTGATTATCAAGCTTAAAACCATTGAAACCTGATTGGACAAATTTTAGAAATAGACTGGACAATTAAATATCTACACTTTAGACTGGACAATTACTTTTATTATTGCAACATTTCTTAGTTAAACAAAAAATAAATTTACTATTTTAACTTAGAAGAATGCTCACTATTACTTCCTTTATAAGTAAAATTCTTATCTTTTGAACGGCACAGATGAATCATATTAACCTGTAATAATACTTATGGCAGAAGGTCCAGCAAACGTAAATAAGGTCATTCTAATAAGCACAGCTATAAATGTAATATGCCAAGACAATAATAACTTCAGTTCAATAATAACTTCAGTTCAATAATAACTTCAGTTCAACAATAACACCAATATCTCATTTTGCTGCCAATGAACAATTATCTGCTCAATTTGATGACTAACTACTATGTTGTATAAAATGGTAAATTTAACTTATTAAGCTACTGAAAAAAGCCTGTTTAATACAAAAATCTCTAGCAAGGCAGATATAAAAATAATCTGTCTAAACTAATAGCTATAGTCTAATTCATGAAAATACAGATAATTAAATTGTGGATTTAGGCTTAAATATTCTAATCAAAAAATTCAGGCAAATTTGATCAAAAACAAAAAAAGGGATGTTTCATTTAGATGAAACATCCCTTTTAAGCAAATATTTAAAAATTATTTAAGACCGGTAAAACCACCTGACATAAATTGCAACAAGATTGGACCACCAATAACAATACCAATTACTGGCATAATAAAGAAAATTAGCGGAAGAAGGATCTTAATAGGCGCCTGTAAAGCAATTCTTTCACCACGATGAAATCTTTGCGCACGCGCATCTTCAGAAAGAATAGCAAATGCTTCTGCTACTGGAGTGCCCATACGCTCAGCTTGAATAATCGTTTGCACAAATGAACTCATTTCAGAGACATTAATCCTACGTGCCATATCTTTAAGCGCTTGAACTCGCGATTTACCCCATTTAACCTCTTCCAACACAAAGGCCAGCTCTTCAGTCATTGGAGTACGCGGAGTTTTATCAATTACCCATCTAGCCGCGCTTATAAAATCTAAACCAGCCTCAATACACAAACTTAAAAGATCAACTGTTTCCGGAAGCCCACGAGCAATCAAATACTTGCGCTCACTAATTTTACGTTTTAAATAAAAATCTGGTCCAAAATATCCTATTCCCAAACCAATAATAATTAACGGTGGCTCCGCTTTTCCCATCACTAGTCCTGGAACCACAGTCAACAAGATACAAAGTAGTATCTTAATATTAAAAAATGCTACTGGAGAAAGACTAATATGAGCATTATCTAAAGAATTTTTAATGCTAACAAACATCCCGGTTCTATCTAATAAGGACCGAGTCGGTAAAATTTTATCAAAATCTGGACCGGATTTTTTAAACTTAGTGGTTACAATTTGACTAGGCATGCGCAGAGGCGCGTTTTGCTGATGAAGCAACGCGCCCCAAGTAATCAAGGCAACTGCAGCAATAACAAATACAAATAACAATATTTCCATTTTTATATTTTAATTGTACTAAACTTTTTAATTAAAATCATTCCCACAATTTGCAATACTACTGCTCCGATTAAAAGCATTCTACCAATATCACTTGACATCATAATATCAAAATGATTCTTATTTACCGAAAGAACCCAAGCCACAAAAACAATTGGCAAAAAAGACATAATTGCTCCTTGGAGCCTACCCTGCAAGGTAAGAGTTTGGATGCTTTCCTTAAGTTTACGATTATCTCTGATTGTAATAATCAAACGACTAAAGACCTTGGTCAACTCACCTCCAGTCTCCCGAGCAACCAAAAGCGCATTAATTACTAAACCCAACTCTTCCATGTTCATCTTTTTATTCAAACGTACTAAACTTTCCTCCAAAGGAATCCCCATCTTGTTTTCTTTAACCACCAAACTAAACTCTTCACTTATCGGAGCAGGCATCTCTTCAACTAAAACCTCAAAACCTTGTAAAAGACTTAAACCACCCTTTAAGCAGCTAGAAAGCATATTAATCGCATCCAAAAGCTGATTATTAAACATTTTAAGCCTCTTTTTATAACGCATCTTTAAAATTAAATTTGGGATCACTAAACCAATAAATATCCCAAAAATAGCAAAAATAATAGACTGTAGTAAGAAATATCCGGCTATACCAAAAACAAACGGAAGAATAATATAAAGCATGGCAATATTACGAGGATTTTTATTATAAAACATTTCATCCATCTTTTCAGCAACTACGACTTCCTGCTTCTTTTGCCAAACTTGAACCTTTTGCACAAAAAAAGGCAAAAGACTAATTGAGACTAAAATAACTGAAGCTAAAATTAAGATACTGAGCAAAATAAGCATATTTTTTATTTAATATTTATTAAAACTAGTCTGATTGTTCGCCACCACCAATTGCATCACCGGCTTGGCGAAATGTACCCTGTAAGCTACGTTGATAATATTTTTGCATAGCAACGAATACGCCAATAATCGCTAGGATTACGGCAATATACTCTAGGGTTGATTGTGCTTTATTTATTATTTTTCTTACCTTCATTATAAGCTACACTGATATTTGTTTTATGTGATATAGCTTCATTTTTAGGATCTACCAGCTGCTCTCCTTTTAATAAAGCCACTTGATCAAGGTTACCAGAAATACTATTAAACATTAAAAAACAAGATTCCCCTGTTTTTTTATTAAATCTTAATGTAGCAACCCTAGTAATCGTCGGCATTTTATTTCTTTCATCTATTGGTTCCTTAACCGTTGTTTCCTTAATTGGTATTTCACTATAAAGTGTCCACCCATAATTTAACATAGAACTTTTATAGAAAAAAACTGCATCATAAATACTACTAGTTGTTTCATAACTACCCATAACCCCTGTAGGAGTATCCCAAAGAAAATTCTGTACACTCTGCGGATAGATAGGCATAAAACTTAACTTATCTGGTTTTATCTTACGTTCTGCAAGCAACTGCTGTTGGTCTATGTCTTTATGATTATTGATTAAAAATAAAGTTGCTCCTTTAGAAGTTTTCACCGGACCAAAAATAATCGAAATCTTATAATCATCTTTAACAAAAATTCCTTTCTTATCTTTTTCCCAGCCAGCCAGCTTCATTTCTTTTTTGAAAAACTCTTCCAATTTTTTTTGTGAAAGAAAAGACTGGTAAACTTCGGTAGTAGATTTAAATGGTCCCAAAGATGAATCTTCTTGTGAAATCTTTACTGAATCTGCTGGCAAAGGAATGCTTTTTGTAGCTGCCAAAAGACAAGAACATTTTAAACAAAACACCAAAATTAACCCCATAATTATAATGCTTGATTTGAAAACTCTCATTACCCCCTCCTTAGTTACTCTGTAGCAATAATCTGTGGAGAATAATTGGCATCAACAGAATCTCTTAACGCTTTTTCAATATCTTCAGGTGTTGGTGGAACAACTACAGGGTCCCAGCCAGTATCAGCATACCACTCCCATGTAAGATTACGCTCTTCTATAACATCCGCAACATTTTCTAAAGTAGTCCTGCTTCCGGCAAGATTAGTTAGCCAGTCCAAAGCATGTGGAGGGTCTGGAAACATCGCAAAATTCATCTTCATACTCCCACCATCAAATTTAGAACTAGAACAGCTAGTAGTAACAACATTCTTCGTCGCACCAGAACTAATATCTATCACCGGATGAGTCTGAGTTGTACATAATTTTGCTTGCCATAGCTTACCAGGTTTTAAATCAACCCTTTCAATAGCAATAATCATTACATCTTGCAATGTCATTGCCCCATAAGGATAAGTTATTGCTAGATACTCAGATAAACCACTCCAAGGTCCGCCGGAAACTTCTGCTAAAAATTGCTCCTTAGTTAAAGTTGCAGGAACATCCAAATATGTAGACTTATCGATAAAAGCAGTGCCAACTAATTGACCACTGTCCCAAGACCGATCAATTAAAGTATTATTTACCATATTTTCCAAAGAAGCCTCATCCTCCTCAAAAGTATTAAACATTGCTACCACGGTAGATATATATGCCGTTATTCCTAGGGCAATAGCTACTTTAGTCCACGTATTAGCAGCGCTCATGACTTCCGCTGCAATCGTACCAAATGGAGGAATGCAAAACAAAACACAAATCACAGCAGTAATTATAGCAGCCACACCCAATGCAACAACGGTTATTCCTAACTCTAAAATTGCTTTATTTAATTTTGATATCGATTTATTTACTTTATTTATAATTCCATCATATAATGATTGCATCTCATTATAAGTAAGCTGGGAACGCCAAAGCATATAAGACTCTATATTTGGTAAATCTAATGTAGCTGAAACAGTATGAATTCTCCCCATTTTATCCTTCCAATCAACCTGAATAGTATCTTGACCAGCATCAACTCCTGCTGCAATTGTTTTATCTAAAAACAAATTGAAATCATCTCCCTGTTTTTTAGAAAGTTTACTAGTTACTCCGCTATTCATAAAAGCAAAACGAAACCCATCCTTTTTAGCATTACGATAAGCTTCATCCATCCTATTTTTGATATCTAAATACACTTGTTGTTGGTTATTATAACATTCTTCTGTCACTAATTTTATAAAATATAAAAGTTGTAAATAAGATTGTAAATTAC
This sequence comes from Candidatus Omnitrophota bacterium, assembly GCA_041650295.1. Classification (GTDB taxonomy): domain Bacteria; phylum Omnitrophota; class Gorgyraeia; order Gygaellales; family Profunditerraquicolaceae; genus UBA6249. Next base: position 178,118 of record JBAZLM010000001.1, on the reverse strand, counting down.
TCAATGCCTTATTTGTATACATCATCGCTTGAGTCATATACCATTCTGCAGCAAGAATTGCCGCTAATTCTACACAAGGAATCGGTAGCATGCCGCCCGCCATAAAAGCGGCACCAACCATCGCTTCTTTTTCTGAAGCTTTGACATAAAGTGCAGTTAAGGCTAAATAATAATTTGCTTGGGGAATAAGAGTAGCGTTAACTAAATACTTCCTAAGATCAAACCCAGAAAATAAATTAACATTATCAAAAGTTAAGCTATTAAGTGCTGAAGCCCAACTGGAAGCAGCAGCCAAAGAACCCGCATCTGCGGCATTAGCGGTAGCAGTTTTATCAATAGAGACTCTTCCTATTTGAATCACAGATACTGCAGCAATTAGCAAAACAACTATAATTACCAATAAAAAAGGAACAATCTGACCAGAAAAACTGTTCCCTTGCTTAAAATGTCTATTTTTAATATACCAAGAAAAAAACATCATTCCTCCACACTTACCATCCACCTCCACCTACTGGACCATAACCACCACCACTATAACCACTACTACCACCTCCATAGCCACCAGCTTTACCAGCATAACTACCACTACCACTACCTTTTTTTATTACCTTCAGAGGCGCTACTAAAGTAGCGTCTTTCTCCCCTGCTTTTAGGCGGCTAGCATTATATTCTACCTGGCGACTAATAATCCTATCACTAGACATTTTCCATAATTTAACCATACCTATAAGTAAAGCAACCATGATTATAAAAACTACCGTAAATTCTAAGGTGGCCTGAGCTTTATTTTTCATAATTAACCCTCCTTAACGCTTGACCCCTGCTCCCACAGAAGAATATTTACCATGCTCTCCTAAAGAATGAGAAAAAGTATAAGTTTGTCCGTCAATATTTACAGTTGTAGTCACCGTGTCTGTAGCCTCAAACTTTTTTTCCGTAGTCATATTTGCATCCCCTAAAACACTTTTTTGACTTAAAATAGTAGTGGCTTTAGTATCATGAACAGAGCTATCCGTAGTAGAAATTACTCCTTTATTATCCATAGAAGGAGGGATCAAGTTTCCATATTCATCATATTCATTAGGGGTAGAAGGTATTGTTTTAACAGCATCATTAAATTGATACTTCGATGTCCCAGGGAGTACATACCTGCCTGATAAAACCCATTCTTTACTTACAGGATCAAAATAATAAACATTCTCAGTATCCATACCATCACTCCACAAAAGAGTAGCATTGTCATTAAAAGTCTCCAATTGACCTAACTCTTTAGGATTTTCAATACTAGGCATACGCGAAAAAACTTTTTTTGTATAATTAATAGAATTATTAATTTTTTTTGCCTCATCAAGAGCCGCTCGAAAGGTTTGTTGCATATTTGCCTGTTGGCGATTTAGCTTTTCACTATAACTAATTAAAAATGAAAAAGCTACAATCACCAAGACCCCCAAGATTGCTAATTCTGTAATTGCTTGTGCTTTCTCTTTAAACATCACAACATACTCCTTTGACCAAATTTACTCTTCAGTTAAAGAATATGAACTTGTTTCTGTTTTTGTTTCCTCTATACCAGATAGACTTCTCACCCCATCCTTAGACTCTTCAAAAGTTGTTGAAGAGACAGAAACAATGTTGTTCCTTGAGCTCTCGTGTGCCTTAGTAGAATCGGGGTTGGCCGCCTGTGCCGGGCTACCATTGCTAACCATTGTATCCGTTAAATCTTTTAACTTACCCTGTACGCCACGTTTTAAATAAATTTGCATCCCCGCAAAAACCAATCCTACTAAAGCAACAACTAAAGCCACCTCCGCTAAGTTTTGACCCTTACTAAAAGCTTTTATTTTTCTTAAATTAATCATTAATATTTCATTAAAATTTATTCAAATTTTCTTTCTTTGTTTTTATAACGCTTGTATGAACGTCCGCTTGGTTTTCATGGCCTACATACAAAGTTTCATTTGGCTTCAAATTGGTTGCATATAATTGTTTTAACTGTTGAGATAAACTTAAATAATTTGTAACATTTGTAAAATATTCGGTTTCCTTATTTAAAAGCTTAGTTTGATATTCAATAGCAGTGAGCTCCATATCCCCAATATTTTTAACGCTAAAAGGCGGCCTAATCGCATCAATCGCATCAAACACGGTAGCCGTTTTATTTTGAAGTGCTTCTTTTTGTCCATCAGTATAATCAATCGCAATTAAAGGATTATCTTCAGCCTCACCCTCTTTTTTTCCTTCCTCTAGTTTAGCATCTAGTTGCGCCTGTATATCATTTTTAGCTTGCTCTGGACTTTCGTATGGAGGTCCACATGATCCAGGAGGGCTACAAGCTTTTGTTTCTTTGCCATAATAAGGGTCAGAATAATATGGGGTTGAACATTCTAATGGATCTACTGACTCACATGGAGGCGCAGTATAAGATTTAACAAGTTGATTAAATCTTGCCTGACAGGTTGCATCCGTAGCACTAGATGCCAACTTCTTATCCATATACTCTAAAACTGCCCGATCATACGCAAGCTGAACCATAGGACCACTTTCTTTAAGTTGATCGATTTGTTTTTGGATTGATGCCACTGAATCTTTAAGCTGCGCATTATCTGGATCTTTAGCCAAATCTTCATTAGCAATATTTAGCTGCACTGTTAGCTTATTCTCATTAGCTGCCGCATTATCTATTTGCGCTTTCAAATTTTGTGCTTGGGCTAAAAGACCCTCAATTTTTTCCTTATTTGCTTCCCCGCTAAAACTTGGTGCCAGCCTATCTTTAATTTTATCAATTACTCCATAATTAGCTTGCTTCGCTGCTTCTGCTTGAATGGCTTTCTCATAATCATTACGTAGCGCCATCAAATCTATTTCATTCAACTTCATAAGTGCCAACTGTGCAGTAATCTGATCCTGTAATGTTTTTGCAAAACTCAGATCTGCATATTGAATTTTAGTGATATCCTTAGATATAACAGTAGAGCTTACTGTTTTTGTTGTTTTGTTATCGACCGTCATCTTTCCCGGATCATATTGCCCCGCACCTAACTGCTCAGCCTTATCACGAATATTTCCTTGAAATGCACGACCAAAATAAACTAACATCGCAGCTAATCCCGCAGCTACAATCCCAATTATAAAAATATACTCTAGGGTATTTTGTCCGCGCAGATTTTTCATTTTAACGTCCTTTCTTATTTAACTTACTTTATCGAAAGATCTTTTTCCACAGTTTCACTGCCCTTTTTCTCTATTTTATAATTCTCTGGGTTGTTATCAGCAATTTCAGTCTTGCTTCCACCGCCCTTATATTGATATTCATTCTGTTTTATATAAGTCTTTGTAATATACTCGGATGATGTATCCTTGGCATCATATTGTCCGCCAATCTGATCACTAGAATCACGAATCTTCCCCTGCACGCCTCTTTTCATATAAACACCCATAGCAATCAGGGCAGCCACTACAAAACCAATCAAAATTACATATTCTAATGTGCTTTGAGCTTTTATTCTTTTATAAAACATCTCTTCCTCCTATTATCTTTTCACGCCGTCACTAGCTAAAGTAGATGTTGACTGATCACCCTTTCTAGTAGTTACATCATATTCTGCGCCACCCTTACCAGCTAATGTTCTTATTACTTTCCCTTGATCTGCCATCTCCGTTGACTCTGCAGCAGTTCTTACAATATCCATACTACTGCTACTATAATCTGGCTCATATGCTTCATTCGTCATTAAAGTATCCGCACCGTCGCCTTTTACCATTACCGCATCCCTCATTTTAGCCTGTAGACCACGTTTAACATAAATCTGCATCGCCACAACCGCAGCAATTACTAATCCAATGACAATCGCGTATTCTGCGGTACTTTGGCCAAGATTTTTTTGCTTTAACATATTAATCGCCTCCTACGCAAAGTATTAAAATTTACACAATAGTATCATTTCTTTTATTAATATTCTCCTACCCCTAAAGTAGTTTGGGTCCCAGTAGACTTGGTCACTTCACCAGCTGCAGTAAGCCTTCTTTCCACGCCACCACCTTCTTTTGTCTCAACAGTAGTCGAACCTGTTTTCGTAGTATTCATAACACTATCGCTATACGCAGGTTCAAATTGTTTAGTTGTAAATATTTTCGTATCTGGTGAATAATCTACCGCGCCTTTCATCTTACCCTGTAATCCACGCTTCACATAAATCTGCATTGCAACAGCCGCCGCAATCACCAACCCAATTACAATTGCATACTCTGCGGTACTTTGGCCAAGATTTTTTTGCTTTAACATATTTAATCCCTCCTCAAAAAACACTTCCAATTAAAGATCCGGCACCACTTCCGCAGCATCTTGTTTTTTAGTTTGAGTATTTTTATTAATTTTAGTTGTTGTTTTTCCGGAACCACTCACTGTTTCCGTTTGGTCCAAATCAGTTGTGATCGTATATTTACTCGTAGTTTTACCCGCTTCATATTGTTCACCAATCTGATCACTAGAATCACGAATCTTCCCCTGCACGCCTCTTTTCATATAAACACCCATAGCAATCAGGGCAGCCACTACAAAACCAATCAAAATTACATATTCTAATGTGCTTTGAGCTTTTATTCTTTTATAAAACATCTCTTCCTCCTATTCTTATTTTACTTCTTCTATTATTTGAGTACCTGTTCTTGATGAAACCTCATCCTTCAGCATACTCCTAGTCACCGCTCCACCCTTAGTAGTTGTAACTTTTACCTCAGATTCACTTTCCGACACCATAGCACCTTGGCTATAAGTTTCCTGTGGTTCATATTGCAGATACTCATTGACTCCAAATGTATCTCCATCTTTATTTGCTGCTACTTCAGCATCAGTAACATTTTTCATCTTTCCTTGCAATTGTCGCTTAACAAAAACTTGCATCGCTACAGCTGCAGCAATCACCAGCCCAATGACAATTGCATACTCTGCAGTACTTTGACCCTTGATTAGTCGTTTTAACATAATCTCCCCTTTGTTAAAATTTAAAATCATCCTTGACGGATTTTTCCATGCTTTCACCTAAAGTCCCATACATTCCAGCGTCATCGCCTATGTTTTTTTTCACAAAAACTGCTATGACTATAATTGCTCCCACCACTGCTGCCAGAATAATTACATACTCTAAAGTACTTTGAGCTTTTCTAGTTATTTTCATCTTTACCCTCTCCATTATTTAGTAAAATCTACTTCTCCCACTTTTTCTACCGCCTTGCCCATTATTTTACCCACCGGACCAGTCGTTTCATTCTCTAACTTCCCTTTTATTAATGACGCAGCCAGAAGAATTCCTCCTACAATCGCTGCTAGAATAATTACATACTCTAAAGTGCTTTGTGCTTTTTTTGATATTTTCATCTTTCTTCTCCTTATTATATTTACCTTCCTATTAAATTTTTTTCACTGCATCCGACATTTTATTCATCATCGTCGGATAAACCTCAGTTGACATCTTTGACTTCAAAGCCGAAGCCACAACCAAGATTGCTCCTACTACTGCAGCTAAAATAATTACATACTCTAAAGTGCTTTGGGCTTTATCTAATCTTTTCATCTCTCTCCTTCAAAAATAATTTCATTAATCTTGACGATAATAATTCATCTCATCTTGCGCTGACTTTAAACGAGCATTCATTGAGCGCATAATATAAGTAGACATCGCCGCTAAAGCCGCCGCTACAATAATAATCAATAAGGTGTATTCAACTACGCTTTGTCCTCTATGTCTACACAAGATCATTTCATTGCTCCGGTGGCGCTATTGACATAACTATCAAATATATTTTTAATCTCTGGTAATAACGCAACAGATAGAAGCGCAACAACTGCAAAAATAATGACATACTCTAAAATGCTTTGCCCAGTTAATTGCGAATCTTTCACCTATCAGCTCCCGAATAATTACCTAACTTTAACTATCTAAAATATACCACCTTAAAATCAAATAATCAATATCATTTACGCTCTATTTGGAAGCGCTTTCAAAGCAAAGCCGCGCTCCATCTACTAAATCAATTTGTCGCTCATTAAGCCGCCGTAAACAATATTCCAGATCCTTTAACAGAGGATTAGTTGGCCCAATTTGCAGTCTAGCTATAACCCTATCTTCAACTGCTGCAAGCATTACGGGAAGATTATAAAAATTCTTGCTAGTAAAAGAAATATCTTTATCCATATAATCCGCAGGAAAGAAATGCCAACGCAAGTAAAGATCTAGCATCTGTATATAGCTTGCAAAGATCTCTGGCGCTTTAGATTTTAGCAACTCTGCATTAAGTTCAAACTTGTCCTTAGTTAAAAACTTTTTTTCATTACCGGCATAAGTAAAAAGTTCAATTTTACGACTAAAATCCTGAAAAGCCTCATCAAAATTTGGCCAACGACTTAAATAGGCGGCGGCCAAATCTTCTAAACTTTCTGGTTGCTCATCCGTACTTAAAACTACCAAACGAATTTTTTCTATTGGATTAGTTTTAATGGCACAACCTTTTAAGGTTATACTTTGATTAGCCGATAAACGTAAAAGCTCAATTTCAATTTCACCTAAATACAAATCTTGAGAGATACCTTTAACCTTTCTTAAAGAAAACTCTCCGATGCGTTTAACCTTACGATTACTAGTAAACTGCCAAGGCCAAAGACCAAAAGCTAAAGAGTATTTCTCGTCGTTATTTAAAGTTAACGTCTCTAATTCATTTAATTCACTACCAAATAAAGTTAAACTGGTCGGCTTAATATTGCTGAGCATATTAGAGATCAAACTGAAAAAATCTTTAGAGAGTACATCATAACCGGGGGCAGAAAATAATACCAATCTTTGCTCTTGAAAAAAATATTTATTTAAATTATTTTTTAAATCATTGATTGGGCTAGAAAAATTATAAGGAAACCAAAAGGTTGACCAGCTAGAATGTAGTTGGGCATCTAGATTAGCTACGCTGGCATCCGCAAAGTTAACTCTTACCCCCTTAACTTGCGTAAAAATACGAGCAATTATTTTAGCAAGCTCTAAACCAATTTCAGGGAGCTGATTAACCTGAGCAGCATAGCTATCTACTTTTTCTAAAGAATATTGTACGCCAATTAAATCTCCAAGTGAGGAAAAATTTTCTTTATCAAATAAAGATCTAAAAATTAGTGCTTGTGTAAGATTTAAATTTTCTGCTAGATTACCGCCGATCCCCTTGCTAATTAATTCATTTATTTCTTTACTACCTCCTACTAAATAATCTAGCCCCCGCAATAAAACTGCTCCAGAGCAAGCTCTCTCTTGCGGAAGAGATTTAAATACCGTTTCTTGAACCTTAACTGGCTCTATTTCTTTAGGTAGCTCTCGATGCTTAGCCTGCTGCTCTTCCTGAGCTAATCGAGCCCATTTCTCTTTTTCAGCAATTAAGGCTTGTTCTTGCGCAACTTTTTCTTTTAAAAGTCTATTTTCTTCATCAATTAGACGTTGATTATTCGTCGCTGTTTTAGCTTCATCATCTAAAACTCGCTTTTTCTCAATTCTAATGCGCTCTTCTTCCTGTAATTGTTTGGCCCAGACCTCCGCTTCATTAATTCGTTCTTCTTGAAGCTTAGGTTTCTCTTGCACAGGTTCCTCTTTAACAGATTCCTCTTTAATTACAACATTAATTACCGAAGGTCTACTTTCCTTTGTGGGAGTAATCACAGCTACAGATTTAACCCCCTCAATAACCGGTAAATCAGGCATATTAAATTTAAGTTTTTTTTGTTTACGCCTTCTTCCAATGGGCATACTTAAATTATTTTCTTTAAAAATAGAATTGATACTAGACTTGGAGACTTTAATTTGAAATTGCTCTAAAACCGTTAAAGTTAATTGGCGACAACTTAAGGCAGGATTTTTTTGTTTATTCTCGATAATAAAGCTTAAAACTTCAGGTGTGAGCTTATGAATTACTCCCATACATCCTCCAGATTGGACATTTGCACTATAGAATATATCTTTTTTTTGATTTTGTCAAGCTGGATTGGACATATATGCAGAGCTTAACCTAGGACTTGCAACTGATCGTGGAGTTGGGTTTTGGTGGCATTTAATACGCCTGAAGGCAACTCAATAACCTTGCTGGCATGCCAGCATATTTTGCTTATACGATTAGGCTTAAAATTAGAGATTAGCTTAATAACTTTATAATTCTTATCTACAAAAATTATATCAATCGGAAAATGCATAAAAAAAGTGTGTACTGAATTACACGAATCAAGAATTAAAGCTTGTTGTGGAGAGAAAATTTTTCTTCCCAATAATCCTCTGGCCCTGGCCAATATAGTTTTAGCGATAAAAACATCTTGGGCCAATACAATATTTTTAGTGAAATTAATTAGTGGCATTAAGTTTTATTTAGATTTGGTAGGCTTAAAAACATCATCAGAAATTTCAACGCCCCGCATCCTAATTTCATTTAAGAATGTAGGTTTATAACCAGTAGCAGTAAAATACCCCTGCACCTTTCCTTGAGCATCTACGCCAGTTTGCGTAAAAACAAAGATGTCGCTTAAATTTATATGTGCTTCGTCCTTCATTCCGGCCACTTCAGCAATTGACAAAACTTTACGTGAACCATCGCTAAGCCGAGCAGTGTGCACAATAATATCAACCGCTGAAGAAACCATCTCTCGGATTGCTCTCACCGGTAACTCAATTCCCGACATCAAAATCATAGAATCCAGTCGGCTTAAAACATCTGAAGCCGAGTTAGCATGAATAGTGGTCATAGAGCCATCGTGGCCAGTATTCATCGCTTGCAACATATCTAGTGATTCAGAACCACGGCATTCTCCGACGATAATTCGATCTGGACGCATACGTAGAGTATTACGAAAAAGATCTCGAATGGTTAACCCACCCTTACCTTCAATATTCATCGGTCGAGACTCTAATCTAATCCAATGTCGTTGATTTAATTTAAGTTCCGCCGCATCCTCTAAGGTAATAATTCTTTCTCCTTCGGGAATAAATTCAGACAAAGCATTTAAAACTGTAGTTTTTCCAGAGCCAGTTCCTCCAGAGACAATCATATTTTTACGACACAATACCGAGGCTTTAATAAAATCTGCCATCGCCGTATTCAGCGCACCAAAAGCCAATAAATCATTAACCCGATATCTTTCTTTACGAAATTTTCTAATCGTTAGGGTTGGACCGGTCAAAGATAGTGGCGAAATAATTGCATTTACTCGAGAACCATCGGTTAAACGCGCATCAACCATTGGCACTGATTCATCAATACGTCTACCAATCGGAGCAATAATACGTTCAATAATTGTACGTACCTGATCATTAGAAATAAATTTTTTATTCGTCAGTTCAATTTTTCCAAAACGTTCAACAAAAACCTCATCCTTATTATTAACCATAATATCCGTAATTTCCGGATCAGCTAATAAATCCTCTAAAGCCCCTAATCCTAAGGCTTCGTCTAATATCTCTTTAACCAGGCCTTTGCGCACTTCTTGAGAAGGGATAAAGCTACCTGCCTCCTCAACTAAAAGATTATTCACCATCGCTTCTGCACTATTTTTTAAATCTTTAGCTTTTTTTTGATCACTAAAAACATTAAGATCTATACTTTTAATCTTCATGTTTTCTAAAAGGCGGCTGTGAATCCGACGCTTAAGCACTAAAATCTCATCCCGGCCTTCATAAGTATCTGGCTCAAGCACCCCAGTATTAAGATCCTGTTCCATCCAAAATTGACCAGATTTTTCGCGAGCTACTTCCTTCATTTTAATCTGGTCAATATTTTTTCGTTCCGTAAATATTCCTTTATCTGCAATTAAAATATCGGCGAGTTCAGAAAAAGCCAATGCAATTTTAGAACGTGCCGCATCAATCACTACAGGCACCCTACGATTAACCGCCAAATTTACTAATTTACCGTCGGAAGGAACTTTTTCAATGATATTAACTGGCAAATTAACCCGAATCTCCTGCCAACTAATACTAGATAAAGACTCTGACCTGTTGAGTATTAACCTTACCATGCTTAACGGAAAATGTAACATCTGCAATGTCTCTAAAGCCCATTTAGTTTGCTCAATGGAAAGCACATCCGGGGTGGCGACTAGTAAAATCAAATTAGCTTGACTTAATGTGGAAAGAAAAACATCGCTAAAACTTTTTCCCGCATCCACTACAATATAATCATAATCTTTTTCTAAAAAAGAAAAAACTTCGGGAATTTTTTCAGCAATAAGGTAGCCAGATTGTTGTGGTTTCAATACTCCAGGAATAAAATCAATATTCGCAGAATCGCTTCTAATGATAAAATCTTTTTTCTTGGTTAACTGTGGCTGTTTAGTTAGAATATTCATCAGATCCGCTAAACACCGCTGCGGAACTAAACCCAACATGTGCGCCATGTCGCCGACAACCTGCGTATCTAAATCAATCAAACAGACGCGCTTGCCAACTTGCGCCAAAGATACTGCTAAATTAGTTGCCACTAAAGTCTTGCCAACACCGCCTTTAGTGCTAAATATTACAATTGTTTTGGACATTTTATTCTAATTGATAAATTATTGGAATCTCCACCCAAACCTCTTTATCCTTTATTTCAGGAGGAAATGGTGGATACGGAGAGATCTCCTTGGCAGTCTTTAATGTTCCTTCATCAAGCACTCTAAAACTAGAAGAATCCTTTAATTTTACATCTAACAAATCTCCCTGTGCAGAAAGCTTAAGACTTAATCTTACCGCTCCCTGAAAACCAGCATCTTTGGCCTCTGCCGGATAAACTAATTTTTCCAAAATTCTTTTTTGAATTATTTTCGAATATTTTAAAACTGGATCAGTTATTTTGTCATCACCAACTGAAGGAATATTGGAAGACAGTATTTTTAGAGATTTTTCCTGTGGCTTCACTCTACTTATTACCGTGGGAGTAAGAGTAATAAAAAGTTCTGTATCCTCAGTAAATGACTGGTCACTGGTTGAACCTTGATCGGAAATTTTTTGCCTAAAAAATACTCCTAAAACTGGAATATCAGAGAGCCAAGGAACTTTTCTTAATTGATCAGCTGACTTCTTTTTAATCAATCCACCAATGGCCATGGTTTGTTGATTATCTAAGAATAATTCTGTAGTTGCTGAACGTTTAATCATTTTATAAGCTAAAGCGTAATCTGTTTTAACCTCTTCTCCTAGATCAGTTACAGAAACGTCTAGATTAAGATGAATACGTCCGGTATCGGTAAGCTGCGGTTTAACATTTAAAATAATTCCATATTCTTTATATTCTACAGAACCACCAGTTGTCGCCCCAGGAGTTGGACCGCTTGTGCCAGGAGTAACGGAACCACTTAATATCGGGACCTCTCCTCCGACAACTAGCTTAGCCTCCTTACCGCTTTGACAAGAAAGTCGCGGACGAGAAAGTATGCGCGCTTTACCTTCCTTAACTAACATATCTAAATTCAAATTAAAAACATTTCGCGTCAAATTACCAAGAGTAAATAATTTTGCAAAAGATGTGGTTCCCGGAGCAGCAGTTGCCTGTGAAGCCAACTCAGTTAAATTAATACTTTCAGGCCAAGTAAACCCTACTTTTTCTCTAGACCCAGAGTTTAATTCAATTACTTGGACATCAATTTCAATCACCGATTCTTCTTCCTTAACCGTAGTTAAATCTACGGTCTTACTTTTTAATCCCGCTAAAGCAGTAGTGATTTTTTCTTTATCTTTAGCAAATTTTACAGTTCCTAAAAGTGCTACTCGGGCTTCATCTTCTTCAGCTTTAGTATAAACCCCTGTTAAATCTAACGTAGAAAGTATGCTATCAATGCGTCGCTTAATCTCATGAATATCTTCAGCAAACACCTTCAACCGATAAGACTGCTCACCAAAATTATCCCAAACAATTAAATTAGTCGATCCGGCTATTTTAGGATTAACGGTTAATTCGGTTTTACTAATATTACCAACATCGGCAATCTCTGGATTACCCACTGCCACTCGCTTAGGAGAGCTCACAGAGATAATTTGAGGATGTCCAATATAAAGCTTTATCTCCTCTTCAGCTCCACCGGCGGAAAATCCTTTAAAAGGTAAAACCGTAATAAAGGTAGCTACGATTACTAGATTTAAAAATAACTTTCTCATTTTTCTCCTTCTATGCTATTTAGATATAGGGATTTTTTCTTTATTTAATCCACGTAAAACTTCAACATACTCCGTAGTATCAACCGGCTCAGCTTGATCATCGGGATTAAACTGTTGCTGTGGTGCAATATATTGAAATAATGTATCCCAACTAGCCGGTGGCATTTGTTCAACCTTAGCATCCGCCGGAGACCGCATAATTAAACGAATCTTGCCTTGCTCTTGAACAAAAGCTATTAAATTAGATTCTTGAGGACCTAAAGCCAAAGTAATTAAAGTATTACCGGAAGGTCCTTTATCTGCATAACGACTACTATCTGAAGCAGGCCCACCAGTATCAGATCCTACCGCTAAAACTAAAATATTTTGAAATAAAGGAACTACTGCCATCTGGTTTACAACTTGCCCATCAGCACCGTGCGCTGGAACCTGAATCGTCGCCAATACATCAACATAATCATTAGGTCTAATCATCCCAGATAAAGAAGAGATATTGTCGACAACAATCGAAATTGCCCTTTTACCAGCCGGAGTTACTCCCGAGAGATCTCCCCCGCCCGCTTTTTTGCTAGTGACTAATTTAGAAAGGCTGACTTGTTCATCTTTAGCAATCGGTGCAATTGTAATCATTCCAGCAATTCTATCCAAAGAAGTTACCGCTTGAGGCTGCACATATTGATTTGGAACAATTGCAGTTTCTAACATATTCGAATCAATCACCACGCCAACCGGAATATCTTTTTTGGCCACCAGAACCGCTACTTGATTAGCTTGCATATTAGCAACTGCTTTTTTTGCCTTAGCCCGAATCTCTTCTTGCTGTTGATCCAAATACATCTTAGTCATCACAATCGCCACAATTCCTAAGACCACTCCACTAATCAAAATGAGCTTCTGTTTTTCAATGGCCATTATTTAATCTCCCCTTCAGAAACCTCGATTTTAGCATCTCGAGAAAGTTTGCCGACGAGTTCTTCAATTGCCTGCTGTTGTTTCATATAAACTAACCCTCGATTAATATCATCCCACATCTCAGAAAGCGGTTTTAATTTACCACCACGCTTAGCATCTAATCTAATGATACTATAACCTTCGGGAGTCTTAAATATACTACTTAACTCACCTATGTCTAAGGTCGAAGCAAAAACTACTTCATCAAATTGTTCCGATTTTACACCTTTGGCTACAAAATCTATAACCCCACCATCTGCAGCACTAGGTGCTTTAGAATTAGCCTTAGCTAAAGTAGTAAAGTTTGCGCCCTGCAAAAGTTGCACTAAAAGATCTTTGGCTTCTTGTTCCGAGCCAACCACAATTTCAGAAACCTTACGCTCTTCGGGTTCTTTTAGCTGATCCTTATAGGTATTGTAATAATCCTCTACTTCTTTAGAGGAAGCAGTAATATTTTTAACAATATCTTGCACATTTTGCATCACCATCATCTCTCGTTTATTCTTCTCAACTGCCTGGCGCACCTCATCATTTCTATCTAAACCTTTATCTAAAGCCTGCTGATAAATTAAAGTACGACGGATAACTTCATTTTTTAAATAGTTTATTTTTTGTTCTCTAGTAGTAATTTTTAACTCTGGGCTCTCTTCAGGAACATTAGCATTATAAAACTCTATTTCATCGTTAAGATCGTCTAAACCAATAGCGATATTATTTATTTTGGCTACAATCGGTCCCCTGGGCTGAATAGCTGGCCCCTGCGCTACAACTTTTGCTTCTGATTTAGGAGCAGTCATCTGCTTAATTTTATCACAACCTAAGATGCCACTAAAAAACGCACTGACTAAAATGAATAGAACAATTTTATTTTTCACGCCTGCCTCCTTCATAAAAATATTATAATTAAAAATAATACCTAAAATTCCGGGCACAAAAAAATCCAGGCAATTAGCTTAACCACTGCACTGGAATATCTTAGAAGATAAAAAAATTTTGCGCATTACTCCCCCTTAGTTTTTAATGATATTATAAAGCTTTGCAAAATGCAAGGGAAATTTTAAATACTTTAAATTTTCTGGCTAAATCTTACAAAGTAACAAAAAATATTAGCCCCAACCGGATTTCAAGCCGCTATCATTTCTACCTAGCGGCGCAGTCCCGTCTTTTTTATTTTATGCATTGACGGGAGAACCGGATAAAGCTAACAAATATTAGCCCCAACCGGATTTCAAGCCACTATCATTTCTGTCTGGCGGCGTAGTCCCGTCACTTTATTTTATGCTCTGACGGGAGAACCGGATAAAGCTAACAAATATTAGCCCCAACCGGATTTGAACCGGTGTTTACAGCCTGAGAAGCTGACGTCCTAGGCCAGGCTAGACGATGGGGCCAAAAATATTTAAATAAACTAATGAGACCACCCCACGGCCAGGCTTCCCGCCAAAACTTTAAACTCTAGCGGGATCCCGCCCACCTTAGAAGACTCCGGCGGGAAGACGATGGGGCCAAAAATATTTAAATAAACCAATGATACCACCCCACGGCCAGGCTTCCCGCAGAAACTTTAAACTCTAGCGGGACGATGGGGCCAAAAATTAGTTTAGGTTATTCTACTATACCAATACCTTTAGTCAATAATTTTTAATGCGCGAGGGGGGAGTTGAACCCCCAAGCCTTTCGGCACAAGCCCCTCATGCTTGCGTGTCTGCCATTCCACCACCCGCGCCTAATTTGCAACTGACATTCTAAGGCATAACCTTAAATTGTCAAAATCTTTTCTTTTAAATTTTAAAGGCTATTATAGTAATTATAGGTAGCTAGCGCAATTTCAGAGATTAATTTTTTAGCAGGTTTGGCAAAACGATTGCGATGTTTTACTAAAACACAAATTAAAAAATCTCCCTTAGGAGTGTAAACAATTCCAGCGTCGTGACAAATATGTCTTTCTAAGCCAGTTTTATGGGCCACCGAAATATCATCAGGAAGTTTTCTGGGAATGCGATCGTTAATTTTCTGTTGATTCAACAAAGCCAAACACTTTTCGGAAACCTCTTGACTTAAAAACTGTCGTCGATAAAGCTTCTCCAATAGATAAGCCGTATCTTTAGCCGTCGTATAATTTTCCAGGCCTTCCCGACGGCTTTTAAAATCTAACATATTGCGAGAAATATTGGTATTTTTCAAACCCATCTTTTTGAAATAATCATTTAAAGTATCAAAACCTAATAAATTAATCAACGCATTGGCCGCATCATTATTGCTGACAGTAATCATTGGATCAAATAACTCTTCCACCATAAAATGCCTACCCACCGGTGCTCTTCCCTGAAGCTTAGTTGTTGGAATTCTTTGAAAAGATTTAAATTTAATATCATCATCCAAATTAATTTTATTTTCCTGCGCGGCATAAAAATAAGCCAACATAATCGGCACCTTTACTAAGCTCGCCGACGGAATTAAAACATTTTCATTTAAAGCAATGACCCAACCGGTATTTAAATCTTCCACTACTAGCCCCACCGTACCTTTAAAATGCGCCACTTTATTTTCTAAAGTCTTCTTTAACCGGTTCCAACCCTCTTTTTTTCGATTAAACAAACGCAACTGCGCACTAAAGAATAGATTTTTTTCATAAATTTTATATGAAAAAATCGCACTCGTTGCAAGTGTAATCATAAAAATTATAATAAATGTCTTTTTTATTTTCATATTGTGGGTAATTATATAGCAAATTAAAGAAAGTGCAAGCAGTTTGCCTTAATTGGGATGAACTATCATAAAATGCGGTAGGTTTTATCTTTCTAAGATATTCTTGGCACAACAACCACTTTGCTTAGAAGGATACTTTCCGGTAAAACAAGCCGTGCAAAAATTTTCTTTAGGTAACGGCATCGAGCTTAACATCCCTTCAAGAGATAAATACTCTAGGCTATCAGCGCCGATAAAATCACGCACCCAAGCGATATCATGTTTAGCCGCAATCAATTCTTTTTTAGTTGGAAAATCTATCCCGTAAAAACAAGGAAAGCGAATCGGCGGACAACTAATGCGCATATGAATCTCTTTGGCTCCGGCCTGACGAATATTTTTTACACGCGAGCGGCTAGTAGTCCCCCGCACAATCGAATCTTCAACGATAATAATTTTTTTACCATTTAATACTTCTTTCAAAGGATTCAATTTTATCCTCACCCGAAAATCACGCAAATCTTGCGTCGGTTGAATAAATGTCCTGCCGATATAGTGATTTCGAATCATTCCAAATTCAAAAGGAATTTTACTAGCTTCTGCAAAACCCAAAGCCGCAAAAACTCCGGAGTCAGGAATGGGCATCACTAAATCTGCCTGCGCACTAAATTCTGCGGCTAACTGCGCCCCCAGGCGTTTACGCGCTAAATAAACATTATGTTCAAAAACATTACTATCTGGACGAGCAAAATAAATATATTCAAAGATACAAAAAGCTTTATCACTCTTTTTAAACGGCATTACCGAGTCGATCTTATCTTTAGTAATAAAAACTATTTCCCCTGGCGCAATATCCCGAATATATTTAGCCCCGATAAGATCCAAAGCACAAGTTTCGCTAGCCAAAATATAAGCATCGTCTAGTTTACCTAAACAAAGTGGCCGCCAACCAAAAACATCACGAGCGCCAATTAAAGTATCATTAAACATTAACGCTAAAGAGTATGCCCCTTCTAATTTAGAGAGCGCCTCAATCACGATCCCCTGTAAATCTTTTTGCTTACTGTGCGCCAAAAGATGCACAATCAACTCTGAATCCATCGTCGTCTGAAAAAGCGCACCGTTATTTTGTAGCTCTGCTTGTAATTTAGAGGTATTAGTAAGATTGCCATTATGCGCAATAGCAATATCTCCTACTTTTGATCTTACATAAAAAGGTTGAGTATTTTTTAAATTACTACCTCCAGTAGTCGAATAACGCAAATGCCCAATCGCAAAATCACCGCGCAAGGTACGCAAAGTTTTGTCCCCAAAAACATCACTGACTAATCCTAAAGCTTTATGCAAGTGCACTTTCTTGCCCTGCCGAGAGATAATCCCCGCAGACTCTTCTCCACGATGCTGCAACGCATAAAGGCCTAAACAGGTAAGTTGAGCTGCATCTTTATGTGGATAAACTCCAAATATTCCGCACATATTACCCTCTTTCTTTTATTTACCCCGTTAATAACAGGCTGCCACAGGCAGCCGTAAAACCCGTAACTACACTATTATTAACGGGGTTAACTTAAATCATTAAACTTTAAAGCTGCTTGAATAAAATTACTGAATAATGGATGCGCTTGATCCGGTTTAGACTTAAACTCCGGATGAAATTGTACCGCAATAAAGTAAGGATGCGCTTTTATCTCTACAATTTCAATCAAATTTTTTCCAGGACAAACCCCTGATAAAACCATTCCGGATTTTTCAAATAATTTCTTGAATTTATTATTAAATTCATAACGGTGACGATGGCGCTCACTCACCAAACTGCGTCCATAAATACGCTGCGCCAATGTATTCTTTTTAATCTTACACGGATAAGCACCCAAACGCATCGTCCCGCCTAAATCCTTAAGCTTGCTCTGCTCTTCTAACAAACTAATCACCGGATACTTAGTTTTTTTAAATTCTGAAGAATTAGCCGTTTTTAAATTACAAACATTGCGCGCAAATTCAATGACCGCACACTGCATCCCTAAACAAATCCCTAAAAAAGGAATTTTATTTATACGAGCAAACTTAATCGCTTTAATCTTTCCTTCAATTCCCCGATAACCAAAACCTCCAGGAACTAATATCCCCGACACTCCTTTTAAGATTAGCTCAAGATTAGCTTTCTCTAAAACTTCGGAATCAATTCTTTTAATCTCAACCTGTGCATCGTTATAAATTCCGCCGTGGGTCAGAGCTTCATAAATCGACTTATAAGCATCTTGTAATTCAATATACTTACCGATTACCGCAATCGTTACTTTGTGTTTAGGGCTAATTACCCGATTCACCACACCATTTTGCCAATCCTTAAGATCAGAAAATTTACAGATTAACTTAAAATGACTTAAAATTATCTCATCTAAAATCTGTTTCTTAAATACTAACGGAATTTGATAAATTGACTCCATATCTGGAGATTCAATTACCGCTTCTTTGCGCACATTACAAAACAAAGAGATCTTTTCTTTAACTTCTTCAGTGAGCGATTCTTCCGTACGACAAATTAACACATCCGGGATGATTCCAATCTCACGCAATGTACCCACACTATGCTGCGTAGGCTTAGTTTTCACTTCCCCAGCTACTTTAATATAAGGAATCAAAGTTAAATGAATATAAAATACATTCTCTGCACCCATATCTAAGCGAAATTGCCTTGCCGCCTCTAAAAAGGGTAAACTCTCAATGTCTCCGACGGTTCCGCCAATTTCCACAATCACAATATCGGCCTTAGAAACTTCAGCACATTTTCTAATCCGCTCTTTAATCGCATCGGTAATATGCGGAATAACCTGAATGGTCTTGCCTAAATAATCCCCTTTTCTCTCTTTAGAGATTACATTATTATAAATTTGACCAGTCGTAATATTATTAAATTTTGAAGAAAGCGTATTGGTAAAACGTTCATAATGGCCCAAGTCTAGATCTGTTTCAGCACCATCTTCGGTAACATAAACCTCTCCGTGCTGATAAGGATTCATCGTTCCCGGATCAACGTTAATATAGGGATCTAGCTTCATTAAGGTAACCTTTAATCCCCGTGACTCTAAAATCTTGCCGATAGAAGCTGAAGCAATACCTTTGCCTAAACTAGAAATTACTCCGCCGGTAATAAAGATATATTTGGACATATTTAACTGGCCCCTTTCTAAATTAAGGTTGAAAACAAATCACATTTTGCGAAACCACATCAGAAATAATTCTGTAGGGTTTTTGGCTTAAATCATAAACTCCAATTACCTCTTCATACCTGGCAGCCTCTGGCATAAATTTAGCAAATAAATTTTTTTGTTGAATTAATTTCTTAGTATCAAAGATACAATCTTTCTTTTCAGGGAATAACGCTACATAAAAAATATTAGTCTCTACTAAATCTTGAAAAAAATGTGTACCAAAAGATAACTCCGGCATTAAATTTCCCGCCGAGAAAGCTACCTCCGCTAAAACCGCCACATTATTAATTTCGGCAAATTTAACCGGAACTCCTAAAGATGGCGTAGTCGTTCCCCAGCGTCCAGGCCCCATTAACAAAGTTGGCATCTCTATTTTGTTTTTAATAATTCGATTTAGATTACCCACTAAGCGAGCAGTTTCATATTTATCATTTAAAGTTAAGTTGCTATATGCTTGCGGATCAACAAAAATTACCCAATCAATTTTCTGCGAGATATTGCCTCCCAAAAAATATCCTTGTGATTTAAAAAACGTATCCGCCTGACTAATCTGCGCAGGCAGGTCAACTTTGGCTCCTAAGCCCCGCGTTTGCAGTGGGCGACATTGCAGAAGATTGATTTTAAAAATATTATCTTTTGTATAGTTAACCGTAAATTCGATTTCTACCGGATAGTGATAACTGGCTTCCAAAAGAACCAATATCTTTTTTAAGGAAGTAACTAGCTCCTTTTTAGCTAATGCTTTATCTAAAGTTAAAATCCAGTAGTCTTTATCCTCCATCCCTCTTTCTCGCATTAAATCTCTGGATTCATCATCTTTATCGGCAATGCGCTCAATACCAGAAAAAACTTTATCCGCAACTATTTTTTCAAAAGAAATTGTTTCAAAAACATTACTTTTAATATTAATTAAATCCACCATGTGTTGTGAATATTTTCTTAAATCATTCTTTTCTGCATAAGGTCGGCGCGCAGGATCACTTAAGGCTACCATACGCGGATAATCACCTTCTACACGATTTACCGCACGAGTACCTAAACCAAAAACTAGGCGCAGCATCCCGGCCAGCGGATCAATATCTTTATTCCAAACATAAGTATTATAAGATACCCCTACGCCAGCTAAATCCGGAAAAAAATAATTCTTATGTGGAGATCCGGAAACTCTTTGCACTAAAAGTGCCATCTGCTCGTCTAATTTATCTAATCCGCGTTGTTTGCGATAAACTAGTGCATCTTCATTCATCGTACTAGCATAAATTTTTTTTACAGCTTCCGCAAATTGCAGATACCTTTGCTCCGGAGTGCCTTGGTTGGCCAAAAAAATACTTTCATATTTTCCGGCAAAGGCATTACCGAAGTCATCTTCCAAAAGCGAACTAGAACGAATAATAATCGGCGAAGAACCAAAATATTCAACAACTTGCTGGAAATGTTCCATAATCTCATCTGGAAAAACACCGTAAAGCATCTTTTCTTTTAACACTTTGGCGATATTAAAATAACCTTCCGAACTTTTTTGCTGCATATGTAATTTCCACCAACGATTATGTACAATAAACGAATAAAATATATCCGAACCAATATAAAATGAATCGTGCGGCTCAGAAAGTTTTTGCCAATCGATTGATTTGCTCTTAGCTAAAATCTTTCGTGCTAAAAGCATCCCCACTGCTTTGCCCCCGATAAAACCCGTGCCAATCAACCGAGATTTAATTTCAATTAACTCCTCTAACGAAAAATTATCAATAGCCAAAGACAGAATTTTTTTATTTTTAGCAATCATAATATTGCAAAGTCTTTTAACCATCTCATTTTTCTGCTTTACTGCAGATTTTTTTTCAATTAAAGTCTCTACCTCCATAAACAAGCGGTCCCAATAATCTAGGTTTCTTTTAGCACTCTCTGCCCCTTTTTCACGGATATAAGACAAAATCTCTACCGCATTAACGCTATCGGTTATAGGAACAAACTTTGCTCCTTCTTTTTGATGCGGTAAAAACATTGTTGGTGAATAACGATTCCAAACTTTTAACGGATGAATATAAAAGTTACCTTCGCAATGATAAACATCCATCAAAAGTTGAGTAGTCTCACGAATGCGCGCAATGGACTTGTAAGAATGATTATTACGCAAAATTGAAAAGTAAGTAACCGTCTTAAGTTCATATAAATATGGACAGGTCACCATAAAGAAATTACCAATCATTAAATCCGTCGCCCAGGCTAAAAGTAGTTCAGAAAGACAGTCGAAAACATAATAAGCGCCTTCTCCTTCTTGAGTGATAATACTATTTACTTTGGCAGTAAACGATTCAAAGCCTGCTTGCGCCTTAAGCTCATATCTTTTTATCGCAGGTGAAGGCTTAATTAATTCCTTATGCGTAGCAAATCTTAAGTAAACGACTTTCTTTTTATCACTTAAAGCCTGCTGCACAAAGGGCTTAACCAGATTAACATAATCATTAATGTCATCAATCTGCCAAACCACGTTATCCCCTAACCTTAATCCTGTAAGTACGCTGTCTAACCCTGGGATTCCTGTACTAATCATTTTTACACCTCATTAAAGAATCGGTAATCTAGTTTCTGTCATTAAATATTTATCCATAAAATAAGCGCATCGGCGTCCTTCTGAAATGGCCCAAACTACTAAGGATTGACCGCGGCGCATATCCCCGGCGCAAAATACTTTCTCTACGCTAGTTAGATAATTTTCTTGGGTCCAAACATTACCCCGTTGGTCCAATTTAACTTTTAAGTCACTCAACAGACCAGTTGGCTCTGGATGTAAAAAACCCACCGCCAAAATAACTAAATCCGCATTAATTTCAAAATCGCTCCCCGCAATCTCTTGCATCAGCGAACAACTCTGCCCGGCGGGTTTAACAAATTCAACTTTAACGCAAGATATTTTATTAACCCAACCTTTTACTCCGTTAAAACGCTTAGTCAACACCGCCCAATGTCGCTCTCCCCCTTCTTCATGGCTTGAGCTCACTTTTAAAAGCGTAGGATATTTTGGCCAAGGCTGATTAACAGTGCGACAGGTTGCCGGTTGTGCTAAAACCTCAATCTGTACCACTGAGGCCGCACCTTGTCGATGCGCCGTACCCACGCAATCGGCTCCGCTATCGCCACCGCCGATCACCACGACCCGTTTTCCTTTTGCATTAATTAAATCTTTTGTGCCAATATCTTCCCCTGCCACAACTTTATTCGATTGAGAAAGATAATCCATCGCAAAAACTATTCCCTTTAAATCTCTTCCGGGAATGGAAAGATCCCGCGGTAGGCGCGATCCTGTGGCCAAACAAATCGCGTCAAACTCTTGCAAAAGCTTTTCAGTTTGATAATCAACGCCGATATTAACTCCAGTTTTAAAAACCACCCCTTCCTCTTTCCATATATTTATCCGGCGATCTAAAATATGTTTTTCTAATTTAAAATCCGGGATACCATAGCGCAAGATCCCACCCGGTTTATGATCCCGCTCAAAAACTACGACATTGTGTCCAACTAAATTAAGCTGGGCAGCACAAGCTAAACCCGCCGGACCGGAACCCACCACGGCGATTTTTTTCTGCGTTCTATTTTCTATCTGTCGCGGTAGAACTAATCCATTTTTAAATGCCCCTTCAATAATTGCTAATTCATTTTCCCGAATCGTTACCGGATCATCATTTAAACCTAATACGCAAGAATATTCACATAGCCCCGGACAAACCCGACCGGTAATCTCCGGTAAATTATTCGTTGCCTCCAATAATTTAAACGCCTGCTTCCAATTACCTTTAAAAACATTGTCGTTGAATTCCGGAATATAATTACCTAGCGGACATCCCCAATGACAAAAAGGAGTTGAACAATCCATGCAACGACTACTCTGTTCAATGGAATCCTCTAAAGAACGCATTTTATAAACCTCGTTATAATCACCTAAGCGCTCCTTAACTTGTCGGCCCACACTGGTTTTACGTGCGGATTTTAAAAAACCTCTTTCTTTATCCATTCAATGCCTCCGCAATATCCGGTTTTTCCTCGATCTTGACCCCTTCTAAAATCCGCTTATACTCTGTCGGCATTACCCGCACAAACTTTTTTAGCTCGCTAGCCAAATTAGCCAAGATCTTTTTAGCCTTCACACTTTTAGTATATTTAAAATGGTTACTTAATAAATGATACAGAGTATCCCGCTCATCTTCTTTAACTCTTTCTAGCTCCACCATATCTAAATTACAACGCTCCTTAAATGTAGCATCTTCATCATAAACATAGGCAATCCCGCCGCTCATCCCGGCGGCAAAATTACGTCCGGTTTTACCTAAAATAATTACTCTACCCCCGGTCATATATTCACAACCGTGATCTCCCACCCCTTCTACCACTGCATATAAACCAGAGTTTCTCACGCAAAATCTTTCGCCGGCAACTCCACTGATATAAGCTTCACCAGAGATGGCTCCATAAAATGAAGTATTGCCCACAATAATATTTTCATCCGCGTTATAATTGATCTCTCGATTAGGATAAATTATAATTTTTCCGCCAGAGATACCTTTACCGATATAATCATTAGCCAGACCCTCTAATTCAAAAGTAATTCCTTTGGCTAAAAATGCCCCAAAACTCTGACCGGCAATTCCTTTAAATTTAACCGTTAAAGCATCCTCTAAAAGTACTCCATCTCCACAAGCACGAGTCACTTCACCACTGAGCATCGCTCCGGTAGTACGATTTGTATTGTTAATTTCTAGCGCAAGTTTCGCAGGTAGATTTTTTTCTAAACTATCCTTCCAAAGTTGGATAAGTTTTCGATCCAAAACATTATCCAGCCCACTATCTTGCTTTACTTTACAATAACGACCAATGTGGTCGGCCAGATTAGGCCTAAAAAGAATCTTAGAATAATCTAAGCCTTTGGCTTTCTCCGGGATAATCTGCCGATTTAACTCTAAAAGATCGGTCCGGCCAATCATCTCATCAATCGTTCTTAAACCTAACTGCGCCATAATCTCCCGCAACTCAGCAACAATAAAATTAAAATAATTAACAATATGATCGGCTTGACCACGGAATCTTTTCTGTAAAATATTATCTTGTGTGGCCACCCCGACTGAACAATTGTTTAAATGACAATGTCTTAACATGACACAACCGATTACTACCAGAATCGCCGAACAAAAACCATATTCTTCGGCCCCTAATAATGCGGCGATAGCCACATCGCGACCCGTACGCATGCCACCGTCGGTTTGCAGACGCACCCGCGAACGTAAATTATTAAGTAACAAGGTTTGATGTGTCTCGGCTAAACCTAACTCCCAAGGAAGTCCGGCATAACGAATGGAACTGCGCGGGGAAGCCCCGGTTCCTCCATCACCACCGGAGATAAGAATCATATCGGCATGACCTTTAGCCACACCAGCAGCCACGGTGCCCACTCCTACTTCAGAAACTAACTTTACGCTAATCCGTGCATTTGGATTAGCATTTTTTAAATCAAAGATTAATTGTGCCAGATCTTCAATTGAATAAATATCATGATGCGGCGGAGGTGAAATTAAAGTTACCCCTTGAGTAGTGTAACGGGTACGGGCAATAATTTCACTGACCTTATGTCCCGGCAGCTGTCCTCCTTCTCCGGGCTTGGCCCCTTGTGAAATTTTTATCTGCAGTTCATCAGCATTCACTAAATAATTAATCGTCACCCCAAATCTGCCAGAAGCTACTTGTTTTATCGCACTACGCCGAGAATCTCCGTTGGGTAAAGTTATAAATCGATTCGGATCCTCTCCGCCTTCACCAGTATTAGATTTTCCGCCGATGCGATTCATGGCAATCGCAATTGTCTCATGAGCGGCTCCACTAATTGAACCAAAACTCATCGCTCCGGTCACAAAACGTTTTAAAATATTCTCTGCCGGTTCAACTTCTGCAATGGGAATTGGTTTTATCTTTTCTTGACCCGATGAATCAGAGAATTTAAGTAAACTTCTTAAAGTTACCGGGTTTTTTGATTGATCATTAATTAAACGGGCAAACTCTTTATATTTTTCATAATCTGCATGTGCTGTAGCATCCTGCAGCGCGGCGATACTTTCCGGATTCCAGAGATGGAATTCACCGTCTTTCTTCCATTGATAAATTCCCCCGCTGGTTAAATAATCTGTATCAACTGCGCCAGGGGCATACGCCTGCAGATGTCTTTGCATAGTCTCATCCACAATACCAGCTAATCCCACCCCGCCAATACGCGACACTGTGCCAGTAAAATATTTTTCAATCAAATCATTATCTAAACCCAAGGCTTCAAAAATTTGCGCCCCGCGATAGCTGCGTAAAGTTGAGATCCCCATCTTAGAAAGAATCTTTAGGATTCCATCGGTAATTGATTTATTGTAATTTTTTAAAGCAACTTTTTTCTCTAAATCAATCTCTTTTTCTTCAAGCAAATACTCTACCGCCTCATATGCTAAATAAGGATTAATGCAATCTGCTCCGTAGCCAAAAAGCAAAGCAAAATGATGCACTTCTCTGGGCTCAGCACTTTCTACCACCAAGGCTACTTGAGAACGTACAGTTTTCTTGACCAAATATTGATGAATCGCGCTAGTAGCCAAAAGAGAGGGTAAAGCAATATTATCTTTATCCGCCCCACGATCACTTAGAATTATAAAAGCATAACCCTGTTCAATCGCATATTCAGCTTCAAAACAAATCCTCTCTAAAGCCTGCACAAAACCTTCCTGCCCAGTAGAAGCAGCAAAAAAAGTATAAATAGTTTTAGTTTTAAAGCTATTAATACTAATATCGCGAATTTTTTCCAAATCTTGATTGGTGAGAATGGGATTTCTAACTCTGAGTTTATGACTGTGCTTAGGAGTCTGCTCAAGAATATTTTTTTCCGGACCGATAAAACTTTCTAAACTCATCACCAATTTTTCTCTGATTGAATCAATCGGCGGATTGGTAACTTGAGCAAAAAGCTGACGAAAATAACTATATAAAATTTGTGGTTTTTTTGATAAAAAGGCATAAGGAATATCACTACCCATCGAGCCTACCGGTTCCTTGCCTTCAGCAGCCATAGGTTTAATCACCATCTTTAAATCTTCCCGCGAGTAACCAAAAGCTTTAAGCTCAGATAATAAATTTTTTGATTTTTTATGACTAACCTCAGAGCTGATTAATTTATCTAAATCAACCATGCTCTCATCGTTCCATTGACCATATGCGAAACGCTGACTCACTTCACGTTTAAGTTGCGAATCTTCGATGATCCGACCAGATTTAGTATTAATAAAAAACATTTTTCCCGGTTCCAGTCTTCCGGAAAACTTAATCTTTTGCGCAGGAATATCTAAAACTCCCACTTCTGAAGCCATCACCACAAAATCATCATGGGTTAGAATATAGCGGGCCGGACGCAAACCATTACGGTCCAGGATCGCTCCAACATTCTCTCCGTCGGTAAAAGCAATTGCCGCCGGGCCATCCCAGGGCTCCATAAAACAAGCATGGTATTTATAAAAATCTCTTAACTCTTTACTCATCTGATGATCATGCTCCCAAGCCGCCGGGACCATCATCATCATCGCATGCTCAAGCGGTCGACCAGATAAAACTAATAATTCAAAAAAATTATCCATCGCCGCCGAATCACTTCCCCCTTCTACAATCACCGGCTTAAGTTTTTCAATATCCATACCAAATAATTCACTGGATAATAAACGTTCACGTGAGCGCACCCCATTAATATTGCCCCGTAAAGTATTAATCTCTCCGTTATGTGCCAAAAATCTAAACGGTTGGGCCAGGTTCCAAGTGGGGAAAGTATTGGTAGAATAACGCGAATGCACTAAACACAGAGCGCTTTTCAAACTTTCATCCTTAAGATCAAGAAAAAAGTGGTCGATCTGCTCCGGCATAAGCAATCCTTTATAAGCTAAAGTACGCGCAGAGATATTCGTAATATAAAAATATTCTTTTTGTTTTAGCTCTGCGCTAAAGATTATCCGCTCCACCTCTTTTCTAATACAATAAAGTCGTCGCTCAAAAGCCAAGAGATCGCTAATCTGCTTATTCCGCCCGATAAAAATTTGTTCAAAAACAGATTGGCTACTTTTAGCACCTTGGCCAATGACCAAATCATCAATCGGCACACTCCGCCAACCTAAAAATGTCTGCCCTTGTTCTTGGATAACTTTTTCAAATGTTTCTTTACAAAACTGACGCGCAGCATTATCTTGCGGTAAAAATATCAATCCGCAACCATAAAACCCCGGCGCCGGTAGATTAATTTGAAGCTTACGTGTAACTTTTTTTAAAAATTCATGCGGAGTTTGGATTAAAATCCCCGCCCCGTCTCCGGTTTTAGGATCCGCCCCCACCGCACCACGATGCGCCAGACGATGTAATACCTCCACCCCCTGCTTGACAATCGCATTTGAAGGTTGGCCTTTAATATTACAGACAAACCCTACACCGCAAGCATCGTGTTCAAATTTTGGGTCATATAACCCTTGAGCTTTCATAACTTTACCTCATCTAAAGAAATACCTAGTTTTTTTATTTTAGCGCGCAAGGTATTTCTATTTATTCCCAATAATCGGGCCGCTTTAATTTGGTTACCAAAAGTCACCACTAATGTATTTCTAATTAAAGACTTATCTAGCGCATCCAACATAATATGATAAATCTTTCCTTCTTGCTCTTTAAGAAAAAGTCGATCAAGTTCAAACATCGCTTTTTCTATCTCTTTTGCCTTTTCATTTTGCATTTTTTGTCTAAATAATTAGCACTTTTTATCAAAAAATTAATCCCGTTTCGGGCTAACTCCTATATCTTTAATTAATAAACAACATCTCCCGGTATTTAGGTAAATCCCAAGTATCATCCGGGACCACAGACTCTAATGCATCTACATGTTTTCTAATGTGCTCCATTAAAGGCTTCAGTCCTGAAAAATAAAGCTCAGCTCGTTTTTCATTATTTAGCTGTTTAGCTTTATCCAGCAATTTAATCATCGCCAAAGCATTTTTGCGCACATAGTAAATTTTTAATACTATCTCACAAAGATGCTCTTTTTTATCATTTAATGCCGCAGCATCCACTTTTAGACTAGCACTTTTTTTAAGCTGCATTAATTCTTCTAAGGTTGAAGCTAATAATTTCTCATACTTATACCCCGCCGGAACTACGGAAGCGTTCACCATTTCATTCAGTGTATTGGCTTCAATCTCCAAAGTGAGATTATACATATGGATCCAGATGTGATAACGGGCAATTAATTCTTCTTTAGAGAATACTTTATACTTTTCAAATAAAGCGATATTTTCTTTTTTAGTTAAAGCTTCCAGCGCTGCGCAAGTTGAGCTAACATTGGGTAATCCGCGACGCTTGGCTTCTTTAACCCACTCTTCTGAGTAGTTGTTCCCCTCAAAGCGAATATCTTTAGTCTCTTTAACAATTTTAGAGATAACCTGTAATACTGCGGCGTTAAAATCTTTCTTGGTTCCCATCGCTTTTTTAATCTCTGCGGCTACATAGTCTAAACTTTCGGCAATGATGGTGTTTACAACCGCAATCGGCGTTGAGATGTTTTGGGATGATCCCACTGCCCGGAACTCAAATTTCGCACCTGTAAAAGCAAATGGTGAAGTACGGTTACGGTCAGTAGAATCTTTATTGAATTTGGGCAAACGGCCAATCCCTAAATCCATGATATCAGCTTTAGAGACTTTGGATTTAACTCCTTTTTCAATCATATTTAAAATATTGTTTAACTGTTCACCTAAAAACACACTGATAATCGCAGGAGGCGCCTCATTAGCGCCTAAACGATGCTCATTACCGGCTAAAGCTACGGATGCACGTAAAAGATCGCCGTGCAGATAAACCGCCCTTAAAACCGCCGAGAGTACCGCTAAGAATTGCAAATTATCTTCCGGGGTCTGTCCAGGATTAAGTAAATTATTCCCTTGATTATCCGCCAGCGACCAATTTAAATGTTTGCCGCTACCATTAATGCCCGCAAATGGTTTTTCATGTAATAAGCAAACCATTCCATGTTTTAAAGCTATCTTTTTCATCAACTCCATAAGGAGCTGATTATGATCCGCGGCGATATTTGATTCTTCAAATATCGGCGCAAATTCATACTGATGAGGAGCAACTTCATTGTGCCGAGTCATTACCGGAATGCCTAATTTATACGCTTCGGCAGCAACTTCAAACATAAAATTAACCACTCGCTCTTTAATCGTGCCAAAGTATTGGTCTTCTAGCTGTTGGCCCTTCGAACTGGGCGCACCAACCAAGGTCCGACCAGTCATAATTAAATCCTGACGCAGATTATAGTAATGTTTATCAATTAAGAAGTACTCTTGTTCGGCGCCGCAGGTGGAGATAACTTTTTTAACTCCTTTATTATGTTCAAACAATTTTAATAATCCGACTGCTGCTTTATTTAAAGCTTCATCAGAACGTAGTAATGGTAATTTTTTATCTAAGGCTTCACCGTGATAGGAGATAAATATCGTGGGAATACACAAAGTTTTACCTAGGGTAGATTCAATAATAAAAGCTGGACTAGAAGGATCCCAGGCGGTATAACCCCGGGCTTCAAAAGTTGCGCGAATGCCGCCGGAAGGAAAACTCGAAGCATCCGGCTCCCCTTGAATTAATTTATTGCCAGAGAATTTTTCAATTACTTTTCCCGGACCAGAGAAAGAAATAAAGCTATCATGCTTTTCCGCAGTTAAGCCGGTCATCGGCTGAAACCAATGCGTATAATAGGTAGCACCTTTGGCCAGCGCCCAATCTTTCATGGCACCAGCAATTTCGTTAGCTTGCGCTAAAGAGATAGTTTTGCCTTCGGCAATCCAAACTTGAAAAGCTTGGAAAGTATTTTTAGAAACATGCTTTTGCATCGATTCTAAACTAAAAGTATTCTCTCCAAAATACCCAGAGACTTTTTCCGGGGCATTAACCTTATCTAACGTTAAGCTTTTAATTTTAAATAGTGTATTTTGTCTTATACTCATTTTAACTCCTTTATTTTAAAATTTAGTCTATACCGCTGCTTCGCCTTTTTCACCAGTGCGTATCCGGATAACCTCATCCACCGGATAAATAAATATCTTACCGTCTCCGATCTCTCCGGTGCGGGCGCTTTGAATAATCGCATTCGTTATACGCTCCACATCTTTGTCCTTAACAATAATCTCAATTCTAGCTTTCGGCAAAAGCTCAATTTTATATTTCTCACCGCGCCATAACTGCACTACTCCGTTCTGCTTGCCATGGCCTTCAATTTCAGAGATCATCAGGCCATTAACTCCTGCGCCAGTCAAAGCTTGTCGTACTTCATCAACGCTTTCTGATCTTACAATCGCTTCTATTTTTTTCATCTTAACCTCCGTAAATAAATTTTATTCTTTACCGGTCTTAATAAAAGAGTACGCTGGTTTTCTACCTGAAAATTCAGGATAGGCAGAATTACCGTGCTCGCCGATATCTAGCCCCTCAATCTCTTCTTTTAAACTCACACGCACTCCCATCGTATACTTTAAAATAACCCAAAAGATCAAAGAGATTACAAAAGTAAAAACGGCTACTCCTAATACTCCGGCAAGCTGGGTAGTAAAAAGTTTCCAACCGCCGCCGTAAAAAAGACCATTATGAATCGAGATTCCGGCAATTTTATCTTGAGCAAATAGTCCCACACATAAAGTACCGAAAACTCCGTTTACTAAATGTACAGAAAGTGCCCCCACCGGATCATCAAGCCGCACCTTATCAAAGAAAATTACCGAAAAAACTACTAGCACTCCGGCAACCGTACCAATAATCAAAGAACTAGGTACGCTTACAAAAGCGCAAGATGCCGTAATTGCCACTAATCCAGCCAAACAACCATTTAAAGTCATTCCTAAATCTGGCTTACCTAATAATATCCAAGACAGAACTGTTGCACTAATCGTAGCCATCGCTGCAGCCATATTCGTGGTAATGGCAACATGGCTAATGGCGACAGGGTCTGCCGACATCGTCGAACCAGGATTAAAACCAAACCACCCAAACCAAAGTACGAAAGTTCCTAAAGTAGCCATCGATAAATTATGGCCAGGGATCGGGTTCATCCTTCCTTCTTTAGTATACTTACCAAAGCGCGGACCTAAAACTAAGATACCGGCCAAAGCCGCCCATCCGCCTACGGAATGTACCACTGAAGAACCGGCAAAATCAAAAAATCCTTTAATTTGTAACCACCCACCACCCCAAATCCAGTGGCCAACAATCGGATAAATAAACATCGCCATTAAAAATGAAAAAACAATAAAGGTACCGTATTTAATGCGTTCAGCAACTGCACCGCTGACAATGGTTGCCGCAGTGCCGCAGAAAACTAGCTGAAAGAAAAATTTCGCCCACATTGGTACCCCGGTCCAAGAAAGAGCCGAATAAACTCCTTTGTAAGCTTCTCCGATGGCCGGAGAATTATCCAGGCCACTAGCAAAAAAAGTCCCTTTAATCCCACCCAAGCATTACCATCGCCAAACATAAGACCCCAGCCTAAAAGTAAAAACCCCACCGAAGAAACCGCAAAAACAACAAAATTCTTGGAAAGAATATTTACGCAATTCTTAGAACGCGCAAATCCTGATTCCACCATGGCAAACCCTAAGTTCATAAAAAACACCATTTTTGCCGTAATCAAGACCCAAATTGTATCTATCATTATTTTCATCGTTATATCCATAATTACCTCCGCATAAAAACTTTCTAAAGAATATCTTTTCAAAAATACCGTCACAAAAAAAGACGGCTTCTACCCGCATAGGTTGAAGACGTCTCTGTCTTTGGAAAATAAAAAAGCCCTTTTCGAGAGCATTCCCTGCTCTAAAAAAGGGCAACATTGTCCTTGGAAAAATAAAAAAGCCCCAAAACTTTTTGGGGCATCAGTGCCTCTTGACTTAATCGTCACTAAAACTATAACATATTTAAAATTCTTGTCAAGTTATTCTTTAGAAATATTTTTCGTATTGATTCTACGCATAACTATATCTCTTGATATCTTAAATTATTGAGCCTATAATTAGCTTATCCGGCAAAAATAATTATCATTAAGGAGGTCGCCATGAGTAGCTTCATAATGAGTTTGCTATTGTGTTTTTTAATTATTCATCCTGCTGCTGCAGAAATAACTAAAAAAGAAACAACGGCGACCATTAAACCAGCTCCGGTAGCAGTATCCACTCCTGCATCAGCGGCTACTCCAGCTAGAACCTCTACAGCAATTCAATCCTCAGCAACACAAAAAACAGCAGCAAGCGCTCGCTTGACAAATGTACCGCGCGATATGGTCTTCGTTAATTCACTACAATTTACCCATGTTTCAGGAGATGTTTATAGCTGGCAGACGGCATTAAACAACCGGACTCAAGCCCCAATCAATAATGTAGTTTTAATGCTTTCAAAAAAAGTAAACGGCTCCTGGAGCCCAGCTGGTAATCAAATAAATGTAAACATTTTAGCTGCCGGGAGCTCTAATCATCAAGGCTCCGGAGCAATGGCTGATGCTAGCCAAATTAAATTAGATGTGCTAGCAAATTCTCCTTTAACGGTTGTCGGTAGCAAAACAGTAAATTTTACGGCAAATGTCGCCGATTTAGCTAATAACCTCAATATTACTGCAGTAACAGTTGTCCCTTATGAAGGTCGTTTCCAATGGACGGCAACAGTTACTAACAACAATACCGTGACATTTAATGAAAAAATATTAGTGGGAGGCCAAGAATCTACGGGCGGTAATTGGGATGGTTGCGGTTTTACCAGTATTGATCACATGGCGCCCGGTGAATCAAAAAATGTTTCTTTAACCTTTTGGCGTAATCCTGAAAGTACAAAATTTAGAATTATTCTTAAGAGCAACAATCAAATAATTAAAGAGTCGACACCAATTACACTTGAACCGATTGTCGCTAGTGTAAATCTTTCAAATGTACAAATATCAAAACAGGGAACCATTGCTTCCTGGTCAGTAACCGCTACTAACTCCGGAAATATTAATTTAAGTAACGTGCGCGTTAAAACTTACCACCGCCAAGCTGGTGGCCAATGGGCAATAGCTAGTAACAATGAAAATATTGGATCCTTATCTACCGGAGCAAGCTCATCCAAAAATGGCGTCTTTACTCCTGGCACATCCACACAATTTAAATTAGAGATAGTTGCTTCGAGTTTTTCAGAGAATTACGGAGAGATAATTATCGGTACGCAAGAGTTAAATTTTTAACAGACTTAATATCACTTTTACGTAACCAAAATAATTATCTAAAACGGATCAAAAAATCCACACAAAGTTCAACGATTCAAAAAGGCCTTCTAGTCGATCTTTTCCGGCGTACTCCTTATTAACTTTTAAGGTGAGAGAACATTTATCTTTAATCGCCCAATAAACAATTTGCGCTCCAACACCGCTAATAGTGTCTTTAGTCTTATCCGTAGCCGCACTTCCCGAATCATCAGTAATCTGCCACTGATTATACCCACTAAGCCCGATTTCTACCCGCGGATGCACATACTGACTTAAGCCATATTCAATAGCCATGGTCTGACCCGGCTGGATATCCGTATCAATTTTTTTACTATTCCATTCATAAGTAGGCGTAAACATAAAAGCGGTAGTTTTATTCTCAAAAGGATAAAAATAATTAGCTAATTGCAAACGTTGCGAAAAAAATCCCATGCCCACGTTAGCAACATTATCTTTATCATAAGCACCAGTGGGAAGGGTTGCCGCATAACTAAAGGCCATATCATAATTTTTACCTCGCCAGTCCAGCCACAAAGGCTGAACAATTAAATCGCCAAGACCCCATTGCGCACCCTTAATTTTAACTTCTTCTCCAGTAGAAAAATTCCGAGAATGCGAACCCACCTTGATCGTGCCCGACGCTGTACCTTGCATTGCAACATTAACACTGGTATAACCCCACGATGGAATAATCATAAACCCATAATCGGCTCCTAAAATCTTCTTATCAGTAGACCAGGCAAACGCCAAAGTCTGCATCGCGCTATGTACACTAAAATCTAAATTCGCATTAAGATTTCCCGTAATTGTGATCGGTACTGACCTAACCGTCCCGTTCCATGAACCTGAAACATTCACTGCGTCAAGGGTGTTGCCACTTGAGTCTTTCATTTTATCTGCGTGGTAATAAGTATCATAGCCGATTAAATAAAAACCCTTAGAAGGCAGAATATAATCTCTCACCGCCATAGGCGCAGGATTATAATGTCCTTGCTGGCCAGCGTATGCTGAGCCGACAAATACGAGATTTAGAATCGATAAAAATAAACACAAAAAAAACATTATGCTTTTATGCATCATTTTCATATTTGTTGATCACCTGCGTAAATAATTTTCCAGTCATTCTGCATATCTACAATGGTCCAACCTTTGGCCAAAGCTTCGTCGAGAGCTTTATCGAAATGGCCGATCGAAGACGCTCGATCATAAGCCCACTCTCGCTTGTCATCGGTATGGTGTACAAAAAGACAAAAACGAACTCCGTTACCAGCAGCAGTCCATTGCATCATCTGCTGGTCCCCATCGGAATTGCCAAATGAGGCAATCGGTCGACGACCAATATAAGACTCAATGCCTATGGGTTTACCTTCTCGATCATCGACGAAGTTAAACTGCGCAGTCTCTACTAACACTGGGCTACCATTACGCAATTCAAAATTCTTTTTATTGCTGGTGCCAATAACTTGTTCGGGAGGGATACCATAGATCTTTTCTGACCACGGACGCATGAACTCAACGCTTCCACCAGAAACAATATAAGTTTTAAAACCATTTGCCCGTAAATAAGCAAGCAACTCTAGCATCGGCTGATAGACCATCTCCGTATATAACCGTTTGGTCTTAGGGTGTCTTGCGGTAGAGATCCAATCCTTAACGGATTTTTCAAATTCATCAGTGGTCAAACCCGACTGTGTAGCCAAAAACATAGTCATTAATGCCTGATCACCGCCGGATAATGCAGAGTCCAGGTCGCCTTTAAGCACAGAAGCAAAAGGCTCCTGATTTATCCACTCCGGATGTTGTGGAGCAAGCGCTTTTATACGATCAAAAGCAAAGTAGTATTGAAAATATATTGGTTGCTCCGCCCAAAGCGTGCCATCGTTATCAAAAGTAGCAATGCGCTGCGCAACTGGTACGAAATCCGGAGAGCCAGGTTTAATCACATCTTCAACAAAAGCAATAATCGCTTTTTTTGAGGCAGTATCATTCCATGACAGCAGCGGGTCATTGATATTAGCCAAATTTAATTTTGCTAATTTTTCCCGCATTGCCGGAGTTAACTGTTTTCTTAACTCTGCATTATATGATCCATTGGGCCGCGGCTTGACAGTGGGATCATTTGTCGGATTATAATCGTATATATTGGCATTAATTATCTGCTCTGCCGCAATCGCATATTTACGCGATCTCGCCGCAAGCGAGCCATCTTTAACCGCTGGATCAACATTAGTCGTAACGATTGAAATTGTCTCATCGCTATTAAGATAAATTTGAAAAGTTCGCAGCTGCTGCGGGAAATCTCTCAAAGATGAAGTTTCAACCTGCCAGAAACCTTTTTCAGGAGCATTGATTGGATCGGGTGAAATAAATGCTTTAATGGTATTTAAATGACGATGCCCCGCAATCCACATAATTAAATTTGGATGATTTTGCAATTCAGTAATCAAATCCGGA
The DNA here is from genome assembly GCA_041650295.1 of Candidatus Omnitrophota bacterium. Taxonomy (GTDB): domain Bacteria; phylum Omnitrophota; class Gorgyraeia; order Gygaellales; family Profunditerraquicolaceae; genus UBA6249. The sequence continues at coordinate 142,347 of JBAZLM010000001.1, read as the reverse complement.
AAAGTTACAGCATTTTTAGGATCCGTCCACCAACCCATCTCAGAATTCGGCGCAGTCAATTCGACGCCTATTGGCACGTGTGCGGCGATAATCATTAATTGGCCAGCAGCATCTCCATCGGCGAGCTCTTTCTTTAGCCAATCCCAACGCTCCTGGTCAAGAAAACCATGTCCATGAATATCATAGGAACCATCATTTTCACCTTGAGTGTCGTCGAGCACAATAACCTTAATTGGTATAGCCGCATTCGGCACAAAACTATAACAGGCAAATCCCTTCTGCGCATCAACCAAATTAAAACCGTGTCCAACCGGAGTAGTTGATGTATTAAAAAATTCTTTCATCCACTCGTTTCTCAAAAGTGAACGACGATTCAAATCGGGGACAATCTTGGGAACAGTTTTAAAATCTTTAACCGGCCCAGCATATTTTATATCTCCGTAAGGAGTCGCCCCATCAAGGATCCCCATATAATAATCACGATTATTAATCATTGCCGGATTGGTCAGAATATCTGCTGTAGCAAATACTTCATCGCTAATATAAGACTGGCGCAGATCTTTTCTAGGACTATAGTCTACGGGAATGGAACCCATCCAAAAATGATCGTGATTGCCCAGGGTCTGATACCAGGGAATTGATTTATCTAGCCCCGCCGCTTGGTAAGGTTTCTGATAATCTATGCGATCAGCTCCTAGATGAGCGCCAGAGCTGGGATGAATAACCTTGCCGTCAAGAACATCGATATACCACCTTAATTCGTTATACTGCGTGCTGTTACAGGTATCCCCTAAAGAGATACCAAAATCAAACGAGTTTTGTTTATGTAAGGCGTTGATCGTCTGCACAGCAGCATCCAAAACCTGAGTAGTAAACAACATAATTCCTGAATATAGCGAAGCACCAACTGGCAATGTGGGATGCAAACGCTGGAGATAAATCAGTTGATTAGGGGATTCTTTATCAGTGATATGAATATCAGCGATCGTAAAGAAATTCAAAAGCTTTGCTTTTTTAATAACCGCGTCTCCATTATAAGCCGGCGACATAATATCGTTGCGTGTTTCAGATTTAAGCGGGTCGCCAAACGTCCAGTTTCCATATCCGTATTGATTATATTTTGAAACCTCATCTAGACGAATCGTTTGCGCAGGCTTTGCGGCAGGAACTACTGTTCTTTGAAGAGTTGTAAAAACATCGGAATCGATCGGATGTTTCTGAAATTGAATTTGATTTCCGACGGAGGTTTTTGAACATGTCGAACATCCGGATAAAGATAAAATCAACGTGGCAGTTAAAAAAACTAAACAAAACTTTTTGAATTCATAAGATAGTTTCATAGGGTATTGCCTCCTTTTACAGGCATATTCTACCACAAATCACAAAAATATACGCAAATAGAAAACCCGCCATAAATGACGGGTTTATTTGGTTGCGCACGTTGCTATAGGTAATAACAGTATCTCTAAATACTAACAGGCTAATTATATAGGAAATGGGGCAAATATCAAGAAATTAGACACTACAAGAGATAAAGTTAGGTGAAAATATGTCCGTTTTGTCCGGTGTTCTTTGGCTGGAAACAATGCAACTGATTGAGAGATAACGGAATATAGAATGTCCGCCTCACAGGGGCGGACATTAAGTAATCATTAACGACAATCTATGATTTATCTTGAGCAATTGGTTCTTCTTTTAGTAATTCTTTCGACAAAGCTACTGCGTTACAAAGATCCTTAACGATATGTCTTGGCCCAACAATATCATGAATACCCTCTTTACTTAATAAAAATGGTAGTTTGTCCTGCCGACACACTATAATTACTTTAATATTTTTTTGTGCACAAAACCTAAAAAAAATAATTACTTTCACTGCGGCAGCCGCATCAATTCTTTTAAATTCACTCAATTCAATAACAATTATTCTTGGTAACGGAGTTGATGAAACAAGCAGGCTTTCGTATTTATATAGTGCGTCGCAAGAAACAGAATCTGACAGATAATAGCATTCAACCCCCTTAGGCAAATCTAAAGCATCCCTTTTGCCAAAAGACCCTTGGGTACCTTCCTTAAGATTATCTTTAAGTAATTTCCTCATTATAAATAAAGAAAAAACGCAAACTAAAAACAATAACAATTTTAAAAAAGGCGCTAACCTAGTAGACATTTTTTATACCTTAGCTAATAAACCCCGGAACATAAAAAAGGCCGCAGCCAAAATGCACAACGCTGCCCAAAGATAATCTTTTTTTAAGCCCTCCTTCATATAAAATATACAAAACGGCACAAATACTGATAAAGTGATTACCTCTTGCAGGATTTTTAGCTGCCCAAGACTCATCGCCTGATGGCCAATCCTATTAGCGGGTACTTGTAGAAGATATTCAAATAAAGCAATGCCCCAACTGATTATAGCCGCGATGATCCAAGGCTTATCGTTATAATTTTTTAAGTGGCCATACCAAGCAAAGGTCATAAATACATTGCTGCATACCAGCATTAACGTTGTAATAATAAACTTGCTCATTATACTATTGCTCCTTCTTCCGTAGAAACGTTAATAACACCTGGATAATATCTAGCGGACTAGGTGGGCATCCTGGAATATGCAATGCTACCGGCAATATATTCTTTACTGCTCCACAAACATAATAAGAATCCTTAAACAATCCTCCATCTAAAGCACAATCTCCACAGGTAATCACAAATTTTGGCTCAGGCATCGCCTCATAAGTCTTCTTTAAGGCAATAAGCATATTTTTAGATACAGGGCCAGTAACCAAGAGCGCATCAGCATGGCGTGGTGAAGCAACAAAACTTATTCCAAACCTTTGCAAATCATAAATCGGGTTGTTCGCTGAAATGATCTCTGATTCACAAGCTCCGCAAGAACCCGTATCCACTTGGCGTATATGCAAAGACCTACCAAATCTTTTTTGAATTAATGATTTCAATCCCAAACCGACCAATTCTATCTCTTTAGATAAACTTGGACCAATATGTTTAGTCACTATCCCTTTTAAAATCCTATTTTTCAGTATATATATCATAATTTATAGATCATTTCCTGGATACGACAAATTAAAGCTTTTATTACAAAGCGGAAAATCTGGGATAATATTACCTAATACTGCATACGAAAGCCCCTGCCAATTATGACTTGAAGGATCTACAATCTTGCATCTTTGGATTACGCCATTAGAATCTACTTTAAGCCAACACAAAACAGGCCCCCTGGCTCCTTCTACATAACCCAACGCGCTTGCCTGCTTTAATACCGAATTAACTTTAATATCTAAACCCTCGGCAAGCTTAGCGGTAAATTCTTCAATCATTCGACAGGATTCAACAAATTCATAAAATCTCAACTCCAATCTTGATAGCGCATCCCCGCCCGCTCGTGTAATCATTTTAAATTTAACTTGATTATATACTCCAGGAAAATATTTTCTTAGGTCCGCAGGAATACCTGATGCACGCGCGATGAGACCAACCACACCTAAATCCTGGGCAGTCTTTCTTATTAAAGTACCAGTAGTGTCAACTCTATCCATAAAAGAAACACTGAAATTTAACATTTTAACCAACTCATTGAAATCCTTTTGTATCTTTTTAAGAGAATCCAAAAGCATTATTTTTTTTGTCTGGTCAATATCTATAGAAACCCCACCTATTACATTAACCTTTTTAAGATACCTGCTAGCAGTAAGCTTTTCGTTTAGCTGCAAGATCGCTTCCTTTATAAGTGAAGCATAGGCAGCCGGAAAACTAAATCCCACATCTAAAGCCATACCGCCAATATCATTAACGTGATTATACATACGCTCAAGCTCAAGAAAAATCCCTCTTAAATAAGCCGCTTTCTGAGGAATTAATATTCCGGAAATTTTTTCCGCAGCTGAAACGAAGGCAACGCTATAGGCAAAAACCGCATCACCAGAAATACACTCTGCAAACCGTATCGCATCAACACATGATTTACCTTCAAAAAGTTTCTCAACTCCACGATGCGTAAATCCAAGTCTAATCTCTAAATTTACAATCGGCTCTCCCGCAACACTAAAACGAAAATGACCTGGTCCAATAATTCCGGCATGCACGGGACCAACCGGAACTTCAAATATGCCCCCACCTTCTACTCGATTGAACTTGTATTCACCTAAACTCCCAGAATTCATTTCTTTAAAATCCTTGCGTAAAGGAAAATTTCCTTCTGGCCAAACCTCATCGTGCAAATTCAACCGCCTTAAATTTGGGTTACCTTTAGGCTCGATACCAAACATCTCTTTAATCTCGCGTTCAAAAAGAGTAGCTGAATACATATTTCTAGCCAATGAATCAAAACATGGATTTTCCTGTGGGATATCCATATTCACAATAATCCACTGTCTTTGTTTTAAATCCACCAGCACAGCGTTAACTACAAATACACCCGAAAACTTACGTTCATCAACTGCAAACAGCATCATGATCGGAGAAGGAAGCATTTTATGCAGAGCTAAACACACATTCTTAAAAACCTGTGGACTGACTTTTATGCAAATCTCATCCGCATAATTCTGAAATACCGACAACGCACTAAAATCCGGCAGGCTCTTTTTTATATTAGAAATAACTTCTGAACAACCCATATCCATTCCCCTTTTATAAATACGAACGCAACTCCTGTTATACATATCAATAAGCCTAAAAACAAAAACGCAAACTTTCCGGTTAGTGGTTCACCAGTTTTAGTCATCCCCTTAGGAATACTACCAAAGAGCATTTTCCCAAAGTGATTGATAAATGCTCCAAAAATAATTGCTAAAAATAGTAGCAATATTGCAGCAATTAAATACGAACTCTTGGTAAAGGCAGCAATAATAATCATCATCTCACTAATAAATATAGAAAACGGCGGAAAACCTGTAAGCGCAAATACACCCAGAAACATCATCATACCAGTAAAAGGGAGCGCTTTACTTACTCCCCTAATCGCATTCATATTATGTTTTCTATAAAAACTAACGATGTTTCCTGCCCCAAAGAACATTAAAGACTTGGTCACGGCATGGTTAAAAACATGCAGTAGGGCACCGGCACAAGCCAAAGGAGTGCCCAAACCAAAACCGATAGCAATTATCCCGATATGCTCAATACTGCTATAAGCCAAGAGGCGTTTTAAATCTTTCTGGACTAAAATAAAACCACTGGATATTACCAAAGAAATAACTCCTAAAAGAATCATTAAGTGCGCAAAATACGCGAAACCAACACTCTTAATTATGATGATACCAAATCTCAAAATTGCATAAATTGCAGTTTTTAATAAAACCCCGGATAAAAGCGCGCTAATTGGAGCCACCGCTTGGCTGTGAGCATCCGGTAACCAAGTATGCATAGGCGCAAGCCCAGCCTTTGTTCCATAACCAACTAAAATAAAAATAAAAGCTATTTTGAGTATATTTTTATCTAATATCTGCGCAACCCCAACCATATCCGACCAATTTAAGCTTTTCGAAAGCCCAGAAATTGAAAAAGCATAAGAAAAAAGGATTGTGCCTAAAAGCGCAAAAATTATTCCCACTGAACAAATAATTATATATTTCCAAGCAGCCTCTACAGACTCTTTTTTATTGTAAAATCCTACTAAAAACGCAGAAATAAGCGTAGTCATTTCGATAGCCACCCAGAGCATGCCCAGGTTATTCATTGCCGGGACAAAAAACATTGAACAACAGAATAGATTAAAAAGAAGATAATAAGTGCTAGCTTTCTTCTGGGATATAATCCCTTTCTCTATGTCTTTTTTTATATACCCTACCGAATATAGAGCCGAAGCAAAAACAACCACGGCAATAACAAAAATAAAAAATACGCTCAAGGCATCCAGGCATATAAACCCCAGAAATGATCTAGTAGATCCTGATAAAGCTATCTGCTTCAAAAGAATTACGCTTAAAAATAAAACCACCAAATAACCAACACAATTTAATATACCCAGAAACCTCTGTCTTCTAATCAACAAACACGTTACTGCCAACAATATTGGAATTCCTAAAATAAAAAATATCTGCATTAAATTATCCTTTTAGGCGCGAAAGTTTATTCACATCAATATGCGTAAAAAACTTGTTAATTCTATAAACAAAAAAACCCATAATCAAAACACTTACAAATACGTCAAAAAATATGGCAATCTCAACAAAAAACGGCATTCCGCCAGAGACCATTGAGGCCAGCAAAAATATGCCATTCTCCATTACCAATAACCCGATAATTTGAGCAAGGGCAGTCATTCTAAAGATCATCAAAAATATACCGGCTAATACCACAAAAAAAGCCACTGCCAGCATAATAACCCTAATTTCATTACCTTGACCAATTAAATGCGCGCTAAAAACCCAAGATAAATAAGTAAACCCTAAAGCCCATAATAAAGATAACTGGGGATTAATAAATAATCCTAATTCCTCAGAAGCTTTTATTTTTTTTATGGTGCGATATAATAACTGCGGGATAAAAACTACTTTTAAAATAAATAACAACCCTGAGACTACATACAGATCCAGCTGATGTTCACGCAACGCGAGAATAAGCGTAGCCAAAAAAAGGCAAAACGATTGATAACGAAAACTTCTAATTAAAGCTGGCGTTCTTTTGGCAATCACCATAAGATAAGTCGAAACTAAAACTGTAAATAAGATTATAACCTGCATCTTAAACTCCTAAAATTGCACATACAGTAGCAATGGCCCCTAACACAAAAACAAATCCTAAGAAATCAGCAACCCTAAATAATCGCATCTTGGCAACCAAGACTTCTACCAGAGCCACTGTTATAACAATAATAAATATCCTGGCCAAATACCATAATCCCCAAAAAAATAACCCTGTTAAATTAATCGAGCTTAAAACAGCAATGGGGAAAATTATCTGGGCAATCAAAAAAAACCAGATCATTTGTTTTATATGCGCAGCCATCTCTATTAAAGCAAGAGACCTACCTGAATATTCCAACGCCATCGCTTCGTGTACCATAGTTAATTCAAGATGTGTTTCTTGATTATCCACCGGAATACGCGATGTCTCGGCAATAACAACTAGAAATAAAGCAATTGCAGCAACGATAGAAGAAACAGATACCGCATGCATGCCGCTAAAAACAAAAATATTTGTTGACCCGAATTGCATAGAAATAGAAAATACTACCAAACAAAGAGCCGGCTCCACTAAGCTTGAGATAAACATCTCTCTTGATGCACCCATCCCGCCAAAAGAGCTTCCGGTATCTAGGGCTGCCAAAGCAAGAAAAAAACGGCCTAAAGCAAAAATAAAAATAATCGCTAAAAAATCACTCATACAGTACAATGGACTAGATAAAATAAACACAGGAACTAGCAATGCTACAGTTAAGGTCGAAGAAATTACAATAAAAGGCGTGACTTTAAATATCCAAGAAGCGGTTTGAGAAACAACCTCACCCTTAGAAAAAAGTTTCATGAGATTGTAATACGGTTGAAAAACACTTTGGCCTCTGCGCATCCTAAAGCTATTTTTTAGCTTAGCAACCAACCCACTTAGAAACGGTGCAAGCACAATAAAAAAAATCAATTGCAATAAAATTAATATAATTTTCATTATTTTAAAATTTATCCATAAATATAATTAACAACAGAAGCGTGCAAAAAATATACGCCAGATACAAATGAATACTGCCCGGCTGAATTCTCCTCATAAACTTAGCAGATTTTAACACTAAGGCAACCAAGGGCTCATAAATATATTTCTTAAACACAGGCGTTGTATGTGTTTCATAGGCAAATGATTTAATATGGTAGAATGACTCCCTTATCTTTTGTGTCTTGCGATAAGGCAACAGGAAAAAACTAAAAGCGATTCTAAATGGCTTTGAAAATGCCGTACCCGTATATTCATTACGCGAATCTAATTTATAATAACCACAATCCCAAATCTTATAAATTATCAATTTACCTTTTCCAAATAATTTGTATAAAACAAAACCTACCAATCCCATTGCTGCTAATACCAGGGCAAGCATGGGCGTAGATAGGTATATACTTTTACCTACTCCTACGGCAGTCAAACCTATCCGCGGAGTTAGAATAAGATTCGTCAATGAAAAACTCATACTGCTTATATCAATATTCATTACACCCGCTGCAACTTTTGCTAATAATTTTATTATGAAACCTACAGCTATTCCAAAAACAACTGCCAGAAACGATAAAAAAAACATGCCGGAGTTCATAGAAAAAGGCGCTTCTTTGGCGCTTTGAACATAATGGCTTCTGGGCAGCCCAAGAAAAACCATCCCAAAAGCTTTAACAAAACACGCAGCTGCCAAGCCACCAGTTAAAGCCAGCATTGCAGCGCAAATTCCTAGAAAAAGCTTAGTCCCCCCTGTTGAATTAAGAGCGCCATGAAAAAATGCTTGCAATGTCAACCATTCACTTACAAAACCATTCAATGGCGGCAATGCCGAAATTGCCATAGAGCCGATTAAAAAATAAACCGCACTCTGGGGCATCTTCTTAATTAAACCTCCTAATTTTTCAATATCACGCGTTCCTGTAGCTTTATATACAGAACCTGCACATAAAAATAAAAGCCCCTTAAAAATTGCATGATTTACTAAATGGTATAGCCCTGCAATAAGAGAGAATACGGCTAAATATGGCATCTTCATAGCCATCAATAACATCGCCAAACCCACCCCCAATAATATTATTCCGATGTTTTCTACGCTCGAGTAAGCAAGCAGCCTCTTTATATCGCGTTCCATGAGCGCATAAATCACGCCTACCAGACAAGTTATCAATGCCAAAATCAAAATCAAAACTCCCCACCAAGTAGAATTTACACCCAATAGAAATATTACAAACCTAATTATTCCATATATCGCGGTCTTAATCATTACGCCCGACATAATGCTAGAGATATGGCTAGGAGCCTGCGGATGCGCGTAAGGTAACCAAATATGCAAAGGAACAATACCAGCTTTTGTTCCAAAACCCGCTAAGAGTAGCAAGAAAACAATATTTTTTGTCAGTACCGGCATTACAAGACAAACATTCTTTATGGCAATAAAATCAAATGAATGCGCATATTTATACATGATCATAAAAGCCGCGACCAAAAATGCCGTTCCGATGTGCGTCATAATGATATAGATTGCGCCTGCCCGTATTGATTTTTCATGCGTGGTATCGAAAACCACAAGAAAATAAGAAACCAAGGACATGGTTTCCCAGGCCACAAGAAATAGCAATACATTGCCTACAGTCACCACCGCGACCATAGACAAAACAAAAATGACCAACAAAAACCAGGAAAGGATTATTTTAAAAGATGAGTACTCTTTTTTTAAATAACCGAGAGAGTAGATGGCTGACGGAAGGGAAACAATAAAGATAACGAAAAGGAAGAATAACGAAAGCGGATCAAATAGAAAAAGCTGTTTCGGTAAAAAATCTAGCATTTAGGCAAAATAACCTCTATAAAAATAAAAATCCTTTGTCAGTAGATACCAACCGCGGACAAAGGTTTCTCGTTGTTTTCTTAATCCAGACCCACCTTAAAACTCGGAACTATTTACTTATTAATAATACCACTATTTTTTAAAAAAACAAGGTAATTACTTTACGCTGGCAATTACTTCATAAAAATAAAACCTTTTTACCATCAGAATGGTTCAGCCAGTTTGATATGAACGCTTTTATATTTTGCTACCTACTTTATGCACTTTTTGATCCATATTATTCATAGAAGTAAATAATATGGAGAACAGGACAGCAAGAGCCAATACTCCAAATTGTTGCCGTATTATAAACGACACTAACAACTCCTTTTTCTAAACCTTATTAATATTTTTAAATCTTCTTGTGGACCACAGTCGTAACTTAAACTTTTTTCATACTATTTTTATCCGCTTACTTTATTTATATTTTACACGAATTTGTTTTTCTGCCTGAAACCAATTCTCCCAATCTTTACCAGCAGGTTTTCCTTTGCGCTCCCATATGTGGTAAGCCGTTCCACTAATCATCTGCTGCAATTTTGCCTCATCAACCTTTGGAAAACTCCAATTAGTTTTAACCTTAAAAAGATTATCAGATGCCATCACTTTCACCCCCTTTCATTTTATCTTTACAGTACACGATTCTTACTCTGTCTTGACTGTTAAATATTGAATAAGTAAACTCTTTGTCTTAGGGCCAACTTTTCCATCAACTTCTAATTCCTTTGCCTTTTGAAATTCCTTAATAGCTTTCTTGGTATTCCTACCAATTCTACCGTCAATAGGCCCGTTATAAAATCCCGCATTCTTTAAGGCAAGCTGAATATCCTTTTGGGTTAAAGACGCCCTCCCAGATTTATAAAGATACCCTTCATTACCCTGAACGCCAGTAACAACTACAGTAGAAGGTCCACGTGAATCTACCTTACCTTTTAAATAACCTACTGATTCCCGAGACTCACCATTCTGCCCCTCTATGGTAGATTGCCTTTGCTCAATAGAATCAACTTTTGTCTCTAAGGTGTTTACTTTTGTTTCAAGATTATTTATTCTATTACTTGTAACTGTGGAACAGCCGGCAAGTAAAAAAATTATAGGTATAACCACCCACCATCTATCCTGCATCAAAAGTCTGCCTTTCTCTTTTAGATAATAGCGGCGGTTAATTTGGCGATAACTAACCGCCGCTATCTATTTTGATCACTTATTTAGCTGGTATTGCTTCTTGAACTACTACGGTAATGCTTTTAACATTTTGCTTTCCTAATACATCAGTAGCAGAATTCACCGTTACCTTATCTCCTACCTTCAAATCAGAAAGCTTTAAGATAACATCTCCTTTGTTAATTTTTGTTTCAGATGCGATAGAAAACGTGGTATTCTCGTAGGTGCTAGTAACCATATCCTTTAGCTGCTTTACCACCACTTCGGATTTTACCAGGTCGACTGAAACCACCTCGCCTGAAACCGAGGTAACCTGCGGTTCCGCTTTTTCTTCAGCAAAAGCTGGAATCACCACCCCCACTAGCCCGACTACCACTAAACACGCTAACGCGAACTTCATTGTTTTGACCATTTCCCCCTCACCTCCTTCCCTGTGATTTAACTATAACTACAATGTTTGAAGCAATAAATCTACCGTCTTTTTCTTTCACATAATCAACGCTAACCCTGCAGCCAGATTTAATCTTAGAAAGAATAAACGTACAGCCATATATATCTTTAATTTGAGCATCTTGTGCAACAAAAAAAGTGGTCAATACATCCACCACTCTGTCGGTTTCGTTTTTTTTACGCCATACCGTAAGTTTCCTTGTAGCTAATTCAATATCTAATACGGAAATATTACTAATTCTTTCAATTTTCTTGTTCACTTCGTAACTTCCGGGTATTTGAGTAAAGTAAAAATATATTTAATTCAAGATACTTATCCCTTTTGCTAGCAATTTTTTGCCTTGAGTCTTTATAAAATCAATTGTTACTTTGCTGCCAACCCTTATTCCTGAAAGCTGAATAGTTTTATTCTCTTTACTTGTAATAAGAGTGTTAATATTAAGAACAAAAACATTTTCTAAGAATCTTGTCTTACTCCCACTGGCTTTCTTTCTCTTGACAACTAATTTATTTGCCCCAAGATTAACTTTCGCTACTTTTACATCTAGAATCCTGTAACCCATTTTATTTTTTACCCTTCCTTTTATTGTTTTATAAAAACCGGATTACTAATAACTTTATCAGCTGATAATTTTTATAGATTGAGCAATTCTTTGAGTTTTATCCCTTATATAGCCGATTTCTACTTTGTCATCCGCTTTCAAACCCACAAGCTTGATCTGTTGATTAGAAATATCCGTAATCCCCACATTGGGATCCAGTAAAAAATCTATCTTTTTATTCTGGCTTATTCCGCCCCGGAATTCTTTAACGGACAAAGAAAAATGTTTCTTATTATGGTCTATACCAAAAATTTCCCCTTGAACAGTCCGTATAAAGGCAGACATAATCTTATCCTTTCTTTTCCACCGACATTTTATGGATGTGCATATCTTTAACCCAAAGATTACTCAGGCTATTATTACCACGCAAAGTTAATACTAAATCTTGGCCTCGACCGTCATAAACGTATTCTTCCAGAAACCTACCGCTTGAAATTATCCTGATTTTTTCAATTATCCCCTTCTGGCCATTTGAACATTCTATTGTATCAGCTACCCTTAATATTATTTCTTCTGGCATTTCGCGCTCACTCTCATTTTTTTCAGACAACTTTGAATAAGTCTCTGTGCTTCCTGTTTATTGATATTTTGAACAAAAGATATTTCGTCAAATAATATCTTATTGATACGTTCAAACAAATTCTTTTCCGATCCTTTCAATTTATCTACAGTATCTAAAAATGCCAGATTTCTTAAGACTTCGGCGGACTTTAAAACATCATTACTTATCAGTTTTTCAGTACATATGCTTGTCCATTCCTTAAAAGATAGTTCATCTGGCAATTCCTTGGAATTACTAAGCACTTCTAAAACTTTTGCGACCTCTTCTTTCTTTATTGGGTACCGCAGCATTTCAGAGTGAGTAACGGGGATCATTATCTTGGTTTTGTCCATATAAATAATATAGCATTCCTGCTTGCCGTAATAGGTATCTTGCATTTCGATTGCGGCAATCTTACAAAGTCCGTAAGAATTATGGATTAGCTTATCGCCAACTTCAAACATTTTTATTCTCCACCCTTCAATAAAGCTTCCCCTGTACCCTTAGAGACTTTTTTTCTAAAATAACAGTCATAACATAACCACCTGCCTGTTCTGTATTCTTTTATAACCATACCGACTTTCTTAGAACAAAGCTCACAGATGAATTTAGAATTTACTTTTGTCTCTCTACTCACAAATTTATGCTTTTTATTTAATAACTATTGCTCTGGGCTTGCAGATCTCCTGACATCTTCCACAAGCATTACATTTAGTTAAATCGCTAATTCCAACAGTATCAATTTTATGTTTATTTTCCTTAAATACCCTGTCCTGCCAAATTAAGACATTATGCGGACAATTACTTATACAGAGGCCGCAATTTGTACATAAACTATAGTTTAAATTAACGGTTACTTTATCGCTTTCAAAGGTTACCTGTCCTGCTTTTTTCTCTTGGTTTGTAGATTCTTCTATAATTTTGACCACTTGAGAATATTAACCTCTATACCTGATTTTATCTCTTTTTTTAACTCAAATTTATCTAAAAATCCTGATTTTCTATCTAAAGAAATGCCCTCTTTGCTTAAAGAACAGTTATGATTTAAAGCTTCTTGCGCTTTTTCTAAAGGCATATTTTTATTATATACATACATCTCTAACCCTTTTTTCCGCCCAAAATTATAGAAATTTAAACAGATATAAGCATCCACTTGATTAAAGATTAACTCTTTAGCTAATTCAAATGTTAAATCTGCTAATTTCTCGAGATCTGAATTCTGGAATTTGATAGGTTTAATAAAATCAATCGCCTGAGCTTTTACCCTCAATAAATCAAATTCACTGGTTATGTTCCTACCTTGGAACTGAAGCATCTGTCCTTTCTTTTATATAATCTATAATCTCTGAAACCTTATTTTTATCGGCGATGTGATTATCCGGGATAACGATGTCAAATGTATTCTCTAAATTCATTTGGATAATGGCTTTATCTAAATTATCTGCTCCTAAATCTTTATCCAACAAGGCACCATTCTTAACCTTGGCTTTTGTTACATATAAGGCGCCGGCAATAATAAGTCTTATCTTATCCTCAAGAAACAAAATATTTGTACCTCGCATAAATAATTTCTTAATATAAAGATGATTTTAGTTGAATACTTTTGTCTAAAAAGAGGTCTTGACGGAGGAACTGCAAATTTACGTAAAATTAGGGGTTTTTAATCTATATTAAATAAAGCCGTTCTTCTGGCTCAACATTACTTCTTAATTCACCAAGGCCTCAGTATCTGTTATTTTTCTTATTTTTGCCTCGCTTTCTTCTTAAAGCTTTATTTTTCTTTACCCAGACTACTTAATACCGATTCAGTCTTCTTAAGCTTCTTACGCAACATCTCAGCTATAGGACGCAATACATGAAAGATAATATGATCTTCAATATCATAGTAGATAACCGTACCTTGTTGTCTTGACTTTAATATCCCCGCTTCTCTTAAAACTGTAAGATGTCGCGAAAGGCTTGATTGTTGTATACTTAAAGTTTTCATAATACTGCCCACGTTTCTTTCGCCATCCTTAAGAAGTTCAATTATTTGAAGACGCACAGGATGGGATAGAGCTTTTAAGAAATCGGCTTTTATTTTATAGGCAAGTTCTTGCATTTTATTTCCTTATTTTACAATATTCGGATATTGTAAATTATAACATACAAAAAAAGGTTGTCAATGAAATTCTAGCGAAACAAGAGGTATTATTCTAGAAACGCCCAGAAGGAACCCGCTATAGAAACACTCCCTATAAACAGGTGTGGCAAAATATACTAACTTGCTAATGATAATACGCCTTGGGGGTTAAATAATCGAAAATAATATCTATTATATAACTTGCTATCTCTCGAACTGTATGGCATATACGTACTAACGAAAGTGGTTCGACGCAACTGCCTTTACAGCCTTGCTCACCACTGAAAAAAGGAGACCAATTATGGCTGAAACCAATTTATCTCAAATAGTAGAACTTAAGAAAAAAACCCTAAGTGAGCTTGAGACAAAATACGAAGAGTTATTCCCGGGCCAGAAAGTTCCTTCGAATAATAAGGTATTTCTCTGGCGTAAGCTTGCCTATCGGCTTCAGGAATTGGAATCCGGGGGCATTTCCGCTGAAACTCAAAACAAAATTAAAGAGCTTATTCAGAAATATGACCCTATTAATAATCTATTGCTTAGGCCGAATAATATTAAACCAATAACTAGCAATGTTTCACAGTTGAAGGATCGTCGTCTTCCGATTCCTGGTAGCATTATTACTAAAAATTACAAAGGTAAAGAAATTCAAGTTAAGGTGCTTGAAAATGGCTTTGAATATAATGGCAATATCTACAAATCCCTTTCTAATGTAGCCTGCGCTATAACAGGACAACATTGGAATGGCTATCTATTCTTTAGAATGTAAGGAAATTATGGACAGTGCTACTGGGCAAGAGAAACAAACAATCTACTGCGCTATTTACACGCGAAAGTCTACCACTGAAGGCTTAGAGCAAGAATTTACCACGCTTGATGCACAAAGAGAATCCGGCATCAACTACATAAAAAGCCAAAAGAATGAAGGGTGGGTTGCATTAGATGACCTTTATGACGATGGGGGATATACTGGATCAAATACCGAACGACCGGCGCTGAAAAAACTAATTGAAGATATCAAAACCGGTAAAATCAACTGCGTTGTAGTGTATAAAGTTGACCGACTCTCCCGGTCCCTAGTCGACTTCACTCATCTTCTTGAGCTTTTTGATAAGCATAACGTTACCTTTGTATCTGTAACTCAAGCATTCAATACTAACTCCTCTATGGGCCGGTTAACATTAAACATTTTACTATCTTTTGCTCAATTTGAACGCGAGATTATCTCCGAAAGAACAAAAGATAAAATGGGCGCGGCTAGAAAGAGAGGAAAATGGCTTGGTGGAAGGCCACCTTTAGGTTACAATTGCATCAAAGGAACAAAAAAACTAACAATAAACCCAACAGAAGCTGAAACCATAAAAACTATTTATGACTTATACCTAAAGGGCTATTCTCTAAAACATGTTGCCCAAGCGCTCACGGAAAAAGGCTTGCGAAGCAAATCCTATACTACTAAAGATGGCAAGAAAGCCGATGGTAATGCCTTCCAGAATACAACCATCAACCATATTCTACATAGCACACTTTATATTGGAAAAGTTTCTTATAATGGAGCAATTTATGAAGGCGAACAAGAAGCAATCATTGATGAAGATTCATATAAACGCGTTCAGGAACTTTTAAAAAAGAATCGAAATTATCAAGAATTGGTTCGCGGGAAAAAAGTTATAAATATACTAACTAAACTCCTCTTCTGTAAGGCCTGTAATAGGCCAATGATTGCAACTTACACTTACAAAGCGCAACAGACCAAATATAGGTACTATGTTTGTATCCATGCACAGAAATACGGTTATCACACCTGCAACACTAAAACAATAAACGCTCTTGAAATCGAAAAAGCCGTAGCAGAATGCTTGTTCAATCATCCAGAAGGCGCTAAATTAAAGGAAAATTGGCAAAGCTTCACCTCTCAAGAACAAAAATCATTCCTAGTAAACTTAATTAAGCAGATTGATTATGATACAGTGGCTAAAAAAATATTTATTACATTCTCTGACGGTACAGCTCAGGAATACAGTACAGATTTAAAAGAAGTCCGGCATATCACTACACATGATCCTAAAATTGAAATTAAAAATGAACCAAAATTACGCCAGCGGTTAATCCTTGCCTACCAAGCACAAGAGCTACTAGATAATGGCAAAGCCACAAATATTAAACAAGTGGCGCAGTGGCTCAATATGTCTGCCATCCAATTGCATCTTATAGTAGAACTTCTATTCCTCTCTCCGAAAATCCAAGAAGAGATTCTCATGGGATCTAATGAAATCCTTAATGCAGTGCCAGAATACAAAGCCAACCTAATAGCCAGAGAATTTGATTGGACTAAACAAATAGAATCCTGGCGAACTCTTACCCAAGAAACTAACCTTTAATTAATCTAACATAATAACCACACTATTCTATATAATGGCATTATATATGGCAAATATAGCCAAGATTAAGGCGTAAATGGCATTATATAGAAGCCATTATAAAAATGCCAAGTCCGAGATGTTTAGCGATATTGTACCTACTGTATGGCTATTTATGCAGTTTATATAATGCCTAAAGAAATAATTATTTATTTAAAAATGAATCCAACCAATCTACTCCCTAACTCTTTGCAACGTCGGCACATAAAAAATCCCCGACGGAGAAACTACGTCAGGGATTAATTAAGCTCTATCTCTCGACGGAGATAGAGCTAGATGGTTGCCCCGCATGGACTCGAACCATGATAACAAGATCCAGATTCTTGTGTCCTACCATTAGACCACAGGGCAATAGCTTAAATAATTTTAGTCCTACCTCCCGCCTAAAAACCGGCGGGATTTCGCCGAATTTAAAACCAAGGTGCTCAAATTAGACCACAGGGCAGTAATTTAAATAGCTTTAGTCCTACCTCCTGCTTCGCTGCGCTCGCAGGATTTCGCCAAATTTAAAACCAAGGTGCTCAAATTAGACCACAGGGCAATAACTGACCTATAAATATAAAGCGGAATTAATTATAGCCGCTTTATACACGACTGTAAAGAATGATTTATAAAAATAAAATCACCTTTTATCGCAATAATGTTTGGTTTTACTGGCAAGCAAGATAGCAGTTACTAAATTTAATTAACCCCACTCAGCGCTAACTTTAAATCCTCCCCACTTCTACCGGAACCTAAGACTACTAAAATATCTTTAAGGGTGGCATCGGTAGTCGAACAAGTTAGCTCTTCCATTCTTAAAATATCCGAAATGCAGGCAATTATCTTTTGATTATCTGTATCTAGATTTCCTTTAAAACAACTAGCGGCAAAGTATTCTTTTAAACGCTCTGTGGAAGGAGCAATCCCAGAACTAACTAAACGATTAATATCACTCCACTCTCTAGTTAAATTAATTTGTTGCAAAGTATTTACGGGTATCCCTCTCATGCTCGCTTTTAAACTACCCATGGACTGCGTAACAATCGGTAAGAAACGAAAATCAATACCACCTTTTTTTGTATCATTTTCATCTACAATTACCACTGAATTATTTCTAATTCGTTTTTTCGCCTCGCCTATCTTGCTCTTAACCAAAGCAATGTTCTCATCTCCTATTTGAGCCATTAAGCCCCCACCAACAATCAAAGGAGCTGCTTCTTCAAGAAGATTAGCAGACATCTCTTTATTTATCAAAGACACATAATCCAAAACAACGAACCCTCTTTCCGGGGTATATTTAAAATTATCGGATTTTTTTGCATCAATAATAATTCCCTCTTCTTTTGCATATTTAAAAATTAAAACCAGTTGATCCCAATGCTCATCCGGAATACTTTGGATTCTTTGTTCTATTTTATCAAAATATTTTTCTTGTGCAGCTGGGCTTAATTCCTGCCATTCCGAATAACTATACTCAGAATCAAAGCTTATTCCGCTCACAAATTTTGTCACAATATAGCTTACTTTATCATCATTAGCTCTAGCACTAGTTACATACTGTTGAAATAATGGGTTGTCTGCCCGCGATAAACCCCGTACCTCAGATTCAAACGTGGTATATTCAACGGGACCAACATCAACAAAAAATTTAATTACCATCTCTCCGGTAGTAGTAGAAAATTTATAAGCCTTGCCAGATCTACCTTCACCTACGAACACCCCGCCATATTTACTAATAATGGCATCAAAATTTCTATCACTTAATCCTTTTTTAAGTTCTTTTCGAAACAAACCTGCAATTTCATTAGCAAGCGAACCAATTTCTCCAGCAATAATTGTATTACTATCAACCTGTGCAGATGTCTTGGCTATATCAGATGCATTAGCTTGATCTCTGGACTGAAATAGCTTAAATTCCCAAACCCCACTTACATTCCTAATTCCTCCTTCAATATCTTGAGGAGTTTTTGCTTTTGCAGCGATATCTAATGCCACCTGAGCAAGTTGTTTTAAAAGCTCTCTTCCATTTTTATCGCCAATAGGATCATTATTATAGTCTGCTAAAACTTCCTGAATAACACCATCTCTTAAAATTAACTTATAATTAATATCAGCATAGCTTTTTACACTTAATTCATGAGAATCAGCGTCATAAATAAAAAGATACGGCATACCCGAAAACTGCTGAATATTCTTATCATTATATTCATCAGGCTCGCCAAGCCCCTGCTTTAATTGAATAACTAATTTTCCTTTATTTGCCGGATCCTGAGTATAAATCGTTGCGTGGTAATCCGAAGGATACATCTGCTGGATAAGTACAGCCGGATAAACCGCCAAATGATCAATCCCTTCAACTTGACGATCCCTAAAGGGGAGCTCATTCCAGACACTAGCCCAAACTTTTTTAATATTTTCAGCTAACGATTCCTGATCCGGGCGCACATTTTTAAAAGAACCATAAAGTCCAGCTCCCACATAACCGGGCAGGTCTTCAGCGTTAGTTGAAGACCTGACAACCAAACTTAAATCCTTATTTTGACCCATTGTTTTTTCAATCGCCCCTAAAATTTCCGCTGCTTTAGCATCTGAAATCACTAATTGATTAATCAAACGCCTCGCTTTATCTAAAGTATCCGATATATCATTAGCTAATGGATTACGAATTGCTTTTTGCAAATAATCTGATAGTTCAACTGCAATATCAGCATTAAGCGGATCATTTAATACTGCATCATAAAAACTACTACTTACTACAAAGCTCGGTAATAAAAATTCCGCCGGAATTTTTTTCAATCCCGCTGCCTTATTCCCCGCATTATCAGCTGCAAACTGATCAGCGTAAATAATATGCTCTAATTTATTCTTTGCCCTAGGCAACACTATTTTTTTAATTTCTTTGGCTGGCTTTACAGAACCTTCCACTAAATCTTTAGTTGGTTCTAAAACTACTTGGTCATCATTAATTATAAATTTAACCTTCTGACCTTGAAATTGTTCAAATTGCGAAACAGTGGAACAAATTGCCGAAGGGATACGTTTACCCTTTACCCAAAGAGCCAAATGTGAAATTGGCCCGGTTTTAGAAAAAACCACCGCTGAAACAGCTGAAGTAATATTTCTACTAATTTGTTCTTCAGTTAAATCAAATTTAAGAATAACAATATCGTTATCTGTTGGGGGATTTTTCTCTAAAAAGTCCAGGTTATCAAAAACCCTTACTTTGCCTGCCCCTTCTCCAGCATATATGACTTGCGTAATTCCAGCTTTTACCAGAGCTTCACTTAAAGCTCGCGATAACAAAGAAATGGTGTCATTTCTTAAAATATCTGCGGAAACATCTTCGGCATTAGTAATGCCCATTAATTTTGCAGCTTCCTCATAAAAATTATCAATAATTAAATTTGTATTTGCATTAATAATTTTATTTTTTACATCTAAATATATTTTAACAAGCTCACTCCAATCATTTTCAGTTAAAGATTTTTTGTTACTAATTTTTAGAGATGTTGTCTGGCTCCATTCTTTTAATTTTTCTAAGATTGTTGCACTTTCTTGCTGAGAATACCCGTTTAAACTGGTATTTTCCAAAAGACTCCTCATTAATATTAAAGAATTAACACTTTTGTCTTCAAAAATTTTGTCGCAATTAACATAATATAGAGTCTCTAAAGCATTGTCTAACAAATAGCTTACAAACAACGCTTCGCCAGTAAGATCAATAAACATTCTTTGGAGATCTTTTCTCATTGCGACAATCTCTCCTAAATACTCTAAAGTATCAGTAGGATTATCAGGATTTGCATTAATTAAATTAGAAATTTTTATTCCAAAATCACTATGCCCAGACACCGCTTTCTTCCAAGTCTCAAAACGGCTTTGCATGATTATTTCTCCAGAGGCCTTACCAGTCAGATCTCCTACCAGAGATATTAAGGCATCGCATTTTTCTAATGCTTTAGCTTTTTTTTCAAAATTTAATCGATCATCCAAAATATTATTAGCAGGTAATATTTGCGTTTGCGGATTATTTTTCAAATATTCCCTATACGCATCAAGCCCTTCATTTAAATAAACCTTATAAGCTTGTAATAAAATTAAATTTATTTTATTACTAGGATTGCGATGAATTGTATCTCTTATTCTAGCGGCAATGTAGTCGCCTGTAGGTCTAACAATAGTAGACATGTAATTAATATCATCATCGGATGCATAGGTTGGCGGTTGCATATTATCCTGTAATTCTCTAGATAGATCGCGTATGCGCAACAACTGATCATAGCTTACCAACGGTAAAAATTTCACTAATAATTGTTTCCACAACATTGGAATTTGGCTCTGTAAAAGCGGAACCAGCGCCTCCCTAACTTTCCACATTTCTCTAGAATCTCCCCAAAAATTTATGGCATCTTGAGGATTATTACTATTATGTAACATTCTTAAAGTAACAATAATATGCGCAGTAATTTTATCTGCCAATAAAGGATATTCTTGTAAAGCTTCCATCCACTTAACTAGCTCATTACTATTTTTTATCTTCTCTGAAATATTTAATCCAGTTTTTACAGATAATTCCGCCAGCTTGCTAGCCACTTCTTGCGCAATCAATTTATTAACTATTGGATCTATTCCATTTCCCGAAATTCCTCCCGTTTCTGCTCCAGCAGTCGCTACGCCTTGGCTCTGTCTGGCTAAAGCTTCAGTAATTTCGTGCATAACTAAATCGCGGTTATTCTCATTGCCTTTAAGAATATAAACATACGGCTGGTCAGCTGAGCGATCAAAATAACCAAATCCCTTACCGGGATTACTGATCCCCAATTGACTGGCTTTTTGATCAAATTCACTGGTAGTAAGAACATTTATTTTTACACCATATGTATATTCAAGATCTTTAAGAGAGCTATTGCTATCAGTTTTAGAATAAGCTCTCTGCCTACTTACTCCTTCTGCCATCACATGCACTAAATCACCTTCTACACTTGTTAAATAAGATTGATTCATATCTAATCTATATCCTGGAACAATATCCTTTTGTATAGCTTTAGTTATTGGTTCACCAAATACCACGCCTCCACTAAAATAACTCCTGACCACCTGTCCATAGGGTGTATAGACGGGTTCTTTGATGTTGTATTGGCCTTGGGTAAAGTTTTGTTTATAAGAGTTAAAGTAAGTGTCTAC
Organism: Candidatus Omnitrophota bacterium; assembly: GCA_041650295.1. Classification (GTDB taxonomy): domain Bacteria; phylum Omnitrophota; class Gorgyraeia; order Gygaellales; family Profunditerraquicolaceae; genus UBA6249. The sequence continues at coordinate 120,362 of JBAZLM010000001.1, read as the reverse complement.
GGAGTAAGGAGTATTAGTTTTAAGGTTGGTTAGATCTTTACGGTCGATTTGTTTAGCATAAGGATTATTAGGGTTGTTGAGGTTTCTGGCTTTAAACCATTGGGCTAGGATTAATGAGTAGTATACCTGACGCAGTTGGGCATAACGTTTAGCGGAGTTAATCTCTTTAGTGAGTTTAGGGATGATCTCTTGTCTGATAATCTGAGATGAGTATTCATTGAGTTGTTTAGCGCGGTCATCTTTAAAAGAGTAGGTAGAGTTATCTTTAAGATAATCTTGTTCTAACATGACCTTTAGAGTAGCTTTGTAGACATAGGCATTGTTGGTAGATTCACGGATAATGATCTCATCAGGAACTATCCAAGGTCTAGTTAGTGTGGGGATGTTGACGTTCTGGTTACCGTAGAGTTCATTGGCTTTAGCATAGAGCTTATTCCAGTAGGCTTTGCCTGCTGGGGATTGCGGGTTAGTGGCTTCAGCGGTGTCTTTTTTAAGTTGCAGGTCGGCTTCTAGGAGAATCTTACCGACTTCGGTTTGAGCCAGTAGTGGATCAATAATGTTAGTCGGAGCATCAGGTCTAAGGTTTACCCAGAAGGAGCTATTGGGTAGAGCAATACCCACAAAGAAGTAGTTGAGCAGGTCTTTGGTAGTAGATTCGATCTCTTGAGTTTTGGGATTCTTAGTATCCCCTTTATCAATTAAAAGCTTAAAGTTATTGTTGAGTTGATCGTAGGAGATAGATCTTAGATGAACTGGACGGAACTTATCTACAGATAGTATATTGGATAAAGCACTGCCTGCGGAAGCAAACCGACTAGATAAGTTTAGCTCGACGCTGGCCACCTGAGCAAAGCCGGTCTGCTGAAGCAATAGCAGTCCACACAGAAATAAAGATAAAATTTTTCTAAGTTTAGAGTTTTTCATATTTATGCCTACCGGGCTCATAGTAAAGTAAGTATGCTATATAGGTAAGGCAAATTCAAGAGGAAAATACGGCAAAAAGAAAACGTTTTCAAAAATTATTAATTCTACCCCCTTGAAAATCAATACTAAAAACGTGTATACTTAAGTAGTAAGATCTGGCTTTATATAGGCAAGCATGAGGAGCAGGTGGAAATAGGTAGACGGCCTCAGCACTTGCCTATTTTTTTTAAAAATAAAAAGCCGGGGATAAACCCGGCTTAATATTTACAACTAAAATAATCTTTCGTTAAATTATTACCAGAGATTCTTCTTTACCCAATCATCAGCGACCTTAATCGGATTCACGCTCTCTTTAGGCTCAGCTTTAACTGCTTTTTTTTCACAACAACTATTAGCTTTGTTGGAACAACATCCGTCGGTATTAATAGTAATGCAACCACTAGTCAAAAACGCAAAAACGAAAAGCACCAACAATAAAAAAAACTTTTTCATCATCGCTTTCCCCCTTTTAATCAAAGCTTAATTATCAGTATTGTAACACAAAAAAAATAGGCAAGGGGAAATTTTTTGGCTTTTAGTCCTGGGCATTGCCTGCCCGCTGGTAGTTTACCCCTTGCCTTAATTAAACTTCAATAGATTATAACATATATTTGTGGCTAATTTCAAGGGGTCGCCAACTATCTTTTTTTAACTCCTACCTCACCCATTTTGATAATCTTTGCACGCTCTTCTCTTTGCCTAAAACATGAATCAACTCAAACAATCCCGGACCAATCGTTTTACCGGTAAGGGCAACCCGAATTGGATGAATTAAAACTTTAGCTTCAATGCCTAATTGCGCAATCATCTCTCGAAAGGCTGCTTCAATACTGGCCACCTCAAAACTAGCTAAACTTTCTAAACGTTGCATAAAAAGTTTAAACTCCTTAGTTAAATCTGTAGCTAAATATTTTTTTACCGCCTCTTCATCCATCACCGGTTCTGCTAAAAAGAAAAAGTCCGCCCACTCCACAAAGTCATTAATCCTAGGTAGCCGAGCTTGGAACAATTTCACTAGTTGCAAAAGATATGGTCGATCATAATTATCTAGATTAATATAATTTTTTTCTACCAATAACGGCACAAGATAATCCGCTAATTTCCCTGGATCTGCATTCTTTAAATACTGATTATTAATCCAATCTAACTTCTTAATATCAAAAGTAGCCGCAGTTTTATTAACATTTTTTATCTCAAATAATTTAATTGCCTCTGGCATATTAATCAATTCACGGTTATCACCAGGCGACCAACTTAAATAAAGCAGATAATTTAATAATGCCTCAGACAAATAACCCATCTTACGATAGTCGCTAATCGCGGTAGCTCCGGTTCTTTTAGAAAGCCTTCCCCCGTCGACACCCATGATCAAAGGAAGGTGCGCAAAAAGCGGTAGTTGAAATCCTAAGGCTTCATAAATAAGAATTTGTTTAGGAGTATTGGAGATATGATCGTCTCCACGAATAATATGGGTAATATTCATCTCAGCATCATCAACTACACAAGCAAAGTTATAAGTTGGCGTGCCATCGGATTTAATTAAGACCTGATCTTTAATTAAAGTAGAATCAAATGCAATTTGTCCGCGAATTAAATCATTAACCACAATTTTTTTCGGAGGGACTTTATAAATTATAGCTTCTTTTCCTTCGGGAGATTTTTCAATGTAAGCTACACCGGATTTAAGTAACTTATCCGCATGCATACGATAACGGTCAAAACGCTGGCTTTGATAATAAAGCTCATCCCAACTAAAGCCTAACCATTTAAGACTATTTAAAATTTCATCCACAAATTCTTTTTTAGAACGCTCTTGATCGGTATCTTCAATTCTTAAAACAAACTTTCCGCCTTTAGATTGGCAAAAAAGCCAATTAAATAATGCTGTGCGGCCACCGCCGATATGTAAATTCCCGGTAGGACTAGGTGCGAATCTGACTCTAACCATTAATTAACCTTCCCCCTTCTTTTAAAGCTAACTCATTAATCTCTAAAATTTTCAAATTCCCCGACGGGGCCATGAATTTAAAGACTTTTAAAATATTTTCTTTCTTTATAATTTTCTTAGCCAACAAATACACTCCTAAGGCCACCATATTGGCTACTTTAACATTGCCTAACTTTAAAGCCAGATCCGTAAAAGGAAATTGTAACACTTTAACTTTTGCATAAGCCTCAGTTTTAGCCAAGGAAGAATTTAAAATTAACAAACCATTATTTTGAACTTTATTTTTAAATCTTTCTAAAGAAGGATTATTAAGAATAATCAGAACATCAGCTTTAGAAATATAAGGAGACCCGATTACTTGATCAGAGATAGTCACCATACAGTGACTGGTCCCCCCGCGTACCTCTGGACCATAAGCCGGCAAATAAACAACTTGAAAACCTTGTTGCATCGCTGCCTCAGCAATCACCTTACCTAAAAGCATTACTCCTTGACCGCCGGAACCCGCGATAATTATTCGCTCAATCATTTAATCCTTCCCAAAGGAAACTCTTTTTGCATTACATTTTTTATCCATTCCAATGAATCTTTGGGCGACAGGCCCCAATAAGTTGGACAAGGCGAAAGTATCTCCACCAAAGAAAAACCTAATTTATTAATTTGATTTTCAAAAGCTTGTTTAATTGCGCGCTTTGCTTTTAAAACTTCCTGAGGAGACTCTAAAGAGACTCTTTCTACATAAACTACTCCCGGCAATAAAGCCAGCATCTCAGAAATTTTTAAAGGATAACCGTGCTTTTCTTTATCTCTTCCTTCAACAGAGGTCGAAGTCTTCTGCCCTAAAAGCGTAGTCGGAGCAAGTTGCCCCCCAGTCATCCCATACACTGCATTATTTATAAACACTACCGTTAAATTTTCTCCTCGATTGGCCGCATGAATCGTCTCATTAGTACCAATAGCCGCCAAGTCTCCGTCGCCCTGATAAGTAAAAACAACATTATTCGGATGTACTCTTTTTATAGCGGTAGCTACGGCTAGAGCTCGACCGTGCGCTGCCTCTGAACAATCAAAATTCCAATAATCATAGGCTACTACCGCACAACCCACCGGAGCAATACCAATAGTTTTTTCACGCACCGCTAGTTCATCAATAACTTGCGCCACTAAACGATGGGCAATCCCGTGGCCACAGCCTGGACAATAATGCGTAGGTAAATCATACAAAGATTCTGGACGAGAAAATATTTTTTCCATTATAATAATTTGCTAATTTTACTAATTAGCTCTTCTTGACTAGGCACTCCACCGCCTGAGCGACCTAAAAAATTTATTTTATTTCTGCCATTCACCGCTAACTTAACATCATCAACCATCTGGCCATAAGACATCTCGGTAACTAAAAATTTAGTTCTTTTATTTTTTAAATTAAACGGTTTTTGCGGAAATGGCCAAAGTGTAATCGGACGAATCAAGCCTACTTTTTTACCAACGCTTCTTAATTGGCTAACCACCGTTTTAGCAATCCGCGCCATTGTCCCATAAGCTACTAAGATCACTTTAGCATCCGCGACAAATAAACTTTCATAACGTTCTTCTTTATTTTTTATTAACTCATAATTCTTTTGTAATTTAAGATTAAAAGTTTCTAAATCTCCTTCACGCAAAAAGAATGATTTAGCGATATTAGGCTTTCTCCCTTGACAACCGGATAATGCCCAGCTCTTAGCCGGATTAACTTTAATTTTTTTAGTCGATAATGTTACCGGCTCCATCATCTGGCCTAATATTCCATCACCTAAAATCATTACCGGAATACGATATTTATCCGCTAGATCAAAACCGGTTTGTGTAAGATCATAGGCCTCTTGCGCTGACCCAGGTGCTAAAACAATTAAGTGATAATCTCCGTGACCGCCGCCGCGGGTAGCTTGGAAATAATCCGATTGCGCCGGAGCAATATTGCCTAAACCCGGACCACCGCGCATAATATTTACAATTACCGACGGAAGTTGTGCGCCGGCAATATAAGAGATTCCTTCTTGCATTAAACTAATTCCCGGACTTGATGATGAAGTCATCGAACGCGCTCCTGCCGCAGAAGCTCCGTAAACCATATTAATTGCCGCCGGCTCAGACTCTGCCTGAATAAAAATTCCTTTTTTAGGCATATGTTTGGCCATATAAGCAATTAATTCATTTTGCGGAGTAATCGGATAACCGGCATAAAAACTGCAACCGGCTTGCAACGCCCCCTCAGCAATCGCCTCATTACCTGAAATTAATATTTTTTGTTTTAACATTACTTATAAACCTCAATACAACAATCCGGACAAATTACCGCACACTGCGCACAGCCAATACACTCTTGCGATAAATCAAACTCTACAAAATTTAATCCCCGTTTATTTAATTTTACGCTTTTTTTAAGCAAGCCCTTGGGACAAAAATTCACACACAAAAGACAACCTTTACATTTGTCCTGATTAATTACTACTTTAGCCATGATTTTTGATTGCCTGACGAATCGTATTGGCAATCCCTTGAGCAGTTAACCCGTATTTATCTAAAAGTAGACTTCGGTTACCATGTTGAATAAAATCAAACGGCAAGCCAATGCGTTGCACATAAACCCCTAACTCCTGGGCCACCGCACTGCCAAAACCCTCCTCAATTATACCCTCTTCCACAGTAAATATATATTTTTTTTCCGCAGAGACCTTTTTAATTAATTCCAAATCTAACGGAGCCGCAAATCGCGCATTAATCAAAGAACCATTTATTCCTTCTTTACTTAAAATCTCTATTGCTTCTTTAGCCGTTAAAACCATACTCCCCAAAGCAATCAAGGAAAAATCTTCCCCTGCACAGATCAACTCTGCCTTCCCTAACTTTAATGTGTTCACAGAGTTATTTTTTAATATTGTACTAGCTCGAGGATATCTAATAGCTACCGGTTTATTTAAACCTAACGCAAACTCCAGCATCTTTTCTAATTCAGCCCCGTCAATAGGTGCCATAATTACTAAATGCGGAATACTTCTTAGATAAGCCAGATCAAAAATGCCCTGATGCGTGACTCCGTCTTCACCGACAATACCTGCTCGGTCAATGGCAAAAATTACCGCTAACCCCTGCAAAGAAACTTCCTGAATAATCTGATCATAAGCCCGTTGTAAAAAAGTAGAATAAATTGCTACTACCGGTTTAAATCCTTGTTTGGCTAATCCAGCGGCAAAACAAACCGCATGCCCCTCAGCAATCCCCACATCAAAAAATCTTTCCGCAAAGGTATCTCTGAATTTACATAAACCAGTACCTTCGGGCATCGCCGCAGTAATGGCAACAATACGCTTATCTACACTGGCTAACTGGACTAATTTATCACCAAATATCTCTGTGTAGCTTTTTTCATTCGCAGAAATTTTTTTAACTTCGCTCTCACCAGTATTAATATCAAAACAACCTATCCCATGAAAGCGTACCGGGTTTTTCTCAGCATGTGCGCAACCTTTACCTTTCTTAGTCACAATATGTAATAGTCGCGGTCCTTTAATCTCTAAAATATTTTTTAACGTCGAAGTCAAAGAAGTTAAGTCATGGCCATTAATCGGCCCAAAATAACGAAAACCTAATTCTTCAAACAACATTCCTGGAACAAACAAACCTTTTAATCCTTCTTCAAACTTAGTCATTAAATTCAACAGACGACTCCCACGAGGAACTCGAGTTTTAAGGAACTTCTCAACATTCTCATGAAAACGATTATAAACCGGCAGCGAAATAATTTTATTTAAATAATTACTAATCGCCCCCACATTCGGAGAGATACTTAACTCATTAGTATTTAAAACTACTAGAATATCTTTTTTTAAATGCCCCGCATTATTTAAACCTTCAAAACATAGCCCGCCACTTAAAGATCCATCCCCCACAACCGAGACTACTTTAAATTGTTCTTCTTTAGGTAATAAATCTCTGGCGCAAGCTAATCCCAGTCCCAACGATACAGCATTAGAACTATGCCCACTAGTAAAAGGATCATAAATTGATTCATCCTTAGAAGGAAAACCACTAATTCCCTCATACTGTCGAAGTGTAGAAAATTTTGCGTTACGGCCGGTTAAGAGCTTGTGTGCATAGGCTTGATGGCCGACATCAAAAACAATTTTATCTTTTGGCGTATTTAAACAATAGTGCAAAGCAATAATTAATTCCGTAGCCCCAAGACTAGAAGCCAGGTGCCCACCCGTCTGAGAGACCACCTCAATTAACCTCTGGCGAATCTCCTCGGCTAAAAGCGTAAGCTCCTCAATACTTAATTTTTTTAGATCTTGTGGAGAATTAATTTTTTCTAAATACATATTTATTTTTCTTCTGTATCTGAATCGTCAAATTTTTCTAAAGCAAACTTACCGTCTTTTTTCATTAATAATTCCACTTTACGCTGGGCATCGGCTAATGTCTGCGAACAGGTTTGCGCAATCCTTACTCCCTCTTCATATTTTTTAAGCGACTCACCCAAAGTAATTTTCCCACTAGCCAACTCTTCAACTATTTTTTGTAATTTTTTTAAATCATCTTCAAACGCGGTTTTTTCTTTCATCAGCAGAAACCTCCTCAACGATACTAATTACTTCACCTTTATGTAAAACTGTTTTTAATCTATCACCTGGTTTTATTTGTACAATATCCTTAACGATTAATTCACTGGGCACTAACATACTTAAACTATAACCCCGGGAAAGAATCGCCAGCGGACTTAAAGCCCCCAACCTTTGCACTAATGAACTGCAACGCTCTTGCGATAACTCCAAAAGATGTTTCATCTTATAATTTAATTCCGAAAATAACTCATCGGTTTGCTGTTGTTTCTCAAGTAGCCGGTCCAGCGGACTTTTTAAAGTATGCGTTAACTCGGTAATCCTATTTTTTAATTCCCCGATTAAATTATTCATTAAAAAATCTAATTCATACTTAGAGCCAGCTAAAGCTGCCAATAAAGCATTCTTTTTATCTACAATAATCTTAGCTGCCGCCGAAGGAGTCTCTACAAAAACATCCGCCACTAAATCCGATAAAGTCGTATTGATTTGATGTCCCACCGCAGAAATTATCGGTAGACTAGAATTATAAATTGCCCGGGCGACCTCTTCTTCATTAAACGCCCAAAGATCCTCAGTACTACCGCCGCCGCGACTAACAATAATCAAGTCTACTTTAGCAAAATTATTCAAATCTGCAATAGCTTGCGCAATTTCACTAGATGCCTGTTGGCCCTGCACACGCACATCCCGCAAAACTACATCTACAAAAGAAGCTCCTTTTTTTAAAATCTGTAAAATATCTCGCACGGCCGCCCCTTTAGCAGAAGTAACAATTCCTACAGAAAAAGGCATCTGCGGCAACAGCTTCTTATGCGCGGTTTCAAAAAGCCCTTCGGCAGCTAATTTTTTCTTTAACTGCTCAAAGGCTAATTGTTGAGCTCCCAGGCCAAGCGGCTCAATCTTTTCTACTATAATCTGATACTGGCCACGTGGCCCATAAACATCAACTTTACCAAAACAAATAACTTTTAGACCATCCTCTAATTTAAATTTTAATCCTTTATTCGCATGAGCAAACATCGCTCCCAAAATTACCGCTGCTTGATCTTTAAGCGAAAAATAAAAATGTCCGCTACTAGCGGCTTTAAAATTAGAGATCTCTCCTTCCAACCAAACTTCACCAACGCTATTCTCCAATAATCCTTTAATTACCTGAGTAATTTCAGAGACCGAATAAATATGTTTATGCTTTTGCCCCAAAAGACCCAGATCACTATTTTCCAATTTACTTATCTTCGACATTTTTGTTTTCAATAACTTCAGCTTTTTCCTTAACTGGCACTACTTTTAACTCTGTTTTTGCTTCCATCACTTTCTTTTTAAAAACTAACAATTGCACGGAATACGGAGCTAATTCTAGTGTTTCAATATAATCCTTAGCAAAATCTATATCTTTTTCTTCATTAACTTTAAATTCACAATCCCGGCTACACTTATTATCAATAATATATTTATTTAAAACATAAAGGTCTTCTATGCCTTTGATCGTAATTTTTAATTTTCGATTCATTGTGGAAAATTTATTAACTGCATTATTTAATTCTATAGCAGAAATTAACATTTCTTTGGCTTTAGAGCCTAGACGTAACGTTACTAAATCTAATTTACCAATCAACACTTTCTCTAGGCGATCCGATTTTACTATGCTCAATAATGATTTACGATCATTGCTATTTAAATAAACAATGTTACGCGATAAATAATTCATCGCTGCTTGCTGATCAAGATAATTATAAATCATTACCGCAATATAATCTTCTGACTTAGTGGCAATTACTCCCACAAAATCATCATTTAATCCACTAGTAAATAAATTCTCACCTAAAAGATTCAATAAGCGAAATAAATTATAACTACTTTTAGGATAACTTTTACTTTCTTTGCGACCTAAGTCAAATGTCGCTACCCCCAAATTTCTCGTAACTGCCCCTCGATTACCGCCAAAATCTTCCAAACAAAAATAAGTTTGATAATCAATCTGTGCCTCCCACATATTTTTTAATCGCGCCGGAATATAACTAGCCGCAATATTAGCCGACTTACATCTTTCAGAAAGCATATTGGCTGCACCATCAAAATTCCATTCATCAATAATTAAAGGAAGTTGACTATCAAAATGAAAATAACTTAACCATTCACGAATCAACTTAACCGTCGACTTATTATAAATCGTATCTTGTTTATCTTCTTGCGGATCGCTAGAATAGGCGTGCCATGAGATAAAATCTAAAGGTAGGCGATAATTGTAACAATATTTGATTAATTCATAAATTAAACTATTCTCTGGAGACAATATGGTATTAGGCTGAAGATTTCTAAACCACGCACTGACCGAAGGGCCACCTAAAGGAATATTAATTTTACTCTCCCGACGTAGCTCTTTAACCGCCTCACCAACACTACGGTAAAGATTAAAATATTCACTTCTCTCTCCTAAAAAGAAATCACCCAAATCCGGAGCATTCCAAACTTCATACCAAATATTATATTTCTTTTCGCAACTTAGTTTACGGATAATTTTCTTAACTAGTTCCTTATAGGCCCTTAGATCATGAGGAGCACTATTCTTATCCAAAACCCTACCTAAACCAAACGGCGTACCAAATAAATTAAGGATCACTGTCCCACCGCTATCACTAATTCTTTTGATTACCTCTTCATAGCTATTAAAAAGTTTTTCCTGCTCCACTGAATCATTAGCTAACTGTTGAATCTCCCAAAGATTATATTGGAGCCGATAAAAATTATTAAAATTTAAATCTTTTTGCCAAGTATCTAAAGAGTCTTTAGAAGCTAAGGTTTGTGGCCAAATTTTATTAACAACTACGCCTCTACCGCTTAAATCAATACTCGGTTTATATATTTTAGGTAGGCTAACTGTAGCAGAGTTTAGGTCTAAATTAAATTCTAATTCTTCGTTGGTTTGTGCAAAAGCAACGCTATTTAAAAGAATAAACAAAAAAATAAAAAATGATAAGATCCGACGCAGCATAATCGGTTTCCTTTTATTGATCTAAAGTTTTTTAGCAATCCTAACAATCGAAATCGCCTTACCAGTCTTTTCATCAACTTCTACTAAGGCGCCATGCATTTGAATATTTTCCTGCGCCACTTCAAATCTGACCGGAATTAAACTTAAAAAACGAGTGAGCACATCTTCTACTCTTCGCCCAATTACCGAATCATACGGACCAGTCATCCCCACATCGGTAATATAGGCACTACCTTTGGGTAAAATTTTTTCATCTGCGGTTTGAATATGAGTATGCGTACCTAAAACCGCCGAGACTTTACCATCTAAATACCAACCCAAAGCTACCTTTTCTGAAGTAGCTTCAGCATGAATATCAACAAAAATAATTTTAGTTTCTTTGGCTAACTCTTCGCAAGCTGCCAGCGTTGTTTTAAAAGGACAGTCTAGTGGCTCCATAAAAACTCGCCCATTAACATTAATCACTCCAACTTTAACTCCATTTTTAGCTTTAAAAACCGCTGCTCCTTTACCCGGAGCGCCACTTGGATAATTTAAAGGTCGCAAAATTCTTTCTTCACGATTAATTAATTCAAAGATCTCTGCTTTTTTCCAGATGTGATCCCCGGAGGTAATTACATCTACTCCGGAAGAAAAGAGATCTTCTGTAACTTTTAAAGTAATCCCTGATCCACCCGAAGCATTCTCCGCATTAGCAATGACAAAATCAATCCCCAGCTCTTTTTTTAAAGGATTGACTAATTGTTTAATTGCTTCTCTACCCGGCGAACCAACAATATCTCCGATAAATAATATTTTCATCTTTATATAACTCCATTTACCACCGCTGTACTTTTTAAAAACCAAAAATTACAAGCGGCGGGGATAAGTTCAGGCAAATAAGTTATGTCGCATAAATTGTTTTCTGCTCCCTAACTTATGCCTTCACTTATTTGGCGTATTCAATGGTCCGTGTTTCGCGAATAACCGTAACTTTAATCTGACCAGGATACTCCATCCCTTCTTCAATTTTCTTACGAATATCTCGACACATCGTCACTGCCTCTGCATCCGTAATTTTCTCCGGCTGCACAATCACGCGAATTTCACGGCCCGCCTGAATGGCAAAAGATTTTTCTACACCCTTAAAGACATTAGCAATCGATTCTAATTTATCTAAACGCTTAACGTAAATCTCTAAAGTCTCACGTCTTGCTCCGGGTCTAGCTGCACTCACCGCATCAGCAGCAATCGCTAAAACCCCGTACATACTCTGCGGTTGTGCTTCTTCATGATGCGATTCAATCGCCGAAACTACTTCTGCTCCTTCATTATACTTCTTAGCTAGATCCGCCCCTAACTTGGCATGAGTCCCTTCCACTTGATGATCTACCGCTTTACCAATATCATGTAAAAGACCAATCCGACGGCCTAATTTAAAATCTAACCCCAGTTCAGAAGCCATGATTCCTAATAAGAAAGAAACTTCTTTGGAGTGTTGCAAAGCATTTTGACCGTAACTAGTACGATACTTTAGACGACCTAAAAGCTTAATAATCTCTGGATGCAGGCCATTAACTCCGGCTTCAAAAGCAGCGCGCTCCCCTTCCTCGCGGATCTTTTCATCCATTTCTTTCTTAGTCTTTTCTACCAACTCTTCAATCCGACCAGGATGAATTCTACCATCTGAGATAAGTTTTTCTAAACTCAAACGAGCAATCTCACGGCGCACCGCATCAAATCCAGACAAAGTTACTGCTCCCGGTGTATCATCAATAATTACATCTACTCCGGTAGCCATCTCTAATGCACGAATATTTCTTCCTTCACGTCCAATAATCCTGCCCTTCATTTCATCATTGGGTAAATTCACTACGCTAACCGTTGACTCTACAGTATGCTCAGCCGCACAACGCTGAATAGCTAAACTTAAAATCTCGCGCGCTTTTTTATCCGCAATAGTACGCACATCTTCTTCTTGGCGCTTGATAAACACGGCTTTTTCATTATCTAACTCTTCATTTAAACGATTAAGCAAGATTTGCTTGGCTTCTTCTGCCGATAATGAAGAAATTTTTTGCAATCTTTCTTTTTCTTCGGCTACCAATGCTAACAATTGATTATCTTTGACCTTCAAAGACTCCTCTTGTTTTTTAAGATTATCGTTACGCAGATCAATCTCTTTTTCCTTCTTTTCTAAAAGATCCAGCCGGCGATCAATATTCTCTTCTTTTTGGGTTAATCTTTTTTCTAAGTTAACAATTTCGAACTTGCGATCTTTAATCTCGCGTTCAAAGTCCTGACGCATCCGATAAAGCAAATCTTTAGCCTCTAATTCAGCTTCTCGGCGCTTATCTAAAACTTCTTTTTTAGCGACCTCTAAAATATGCTCGGCTTCTAGCTCAGCACTTTTTAATTTTTTCTCGGCGATATGTTTTCTGAGGAAATAACCAGAATATGCGGCACCTAGGGCAATAACGATGAGTACTACTATACTGAAAACCATTTCTATCCTCCTTTTAACCTTAGTTTGCGAAAGTTTTCTAAGAGTTTAGGAGAAGATAACTTTTTGCATGCTTACATCATAACTTGTGGTGGGAACACGAGGCAAGATTTGGAAATCAAAAGCCAAACCTATAGAAGCAGTATTTTTAGAAAGCTGATTTAAGAAACGATCGTAGCAACCTTTACCGCGGCCCAGCCGATTTCCTTTTTTATCAAAAGCTAGCCCGGGCACAATCACAAGATCCAAGTCTTTAGGTTTAATTAAAGCCTGCGTCACCGGCTCTAATGCTCCATAAGGACCTTTTTTTAATTTCCCGTGATCTTCGAATATGTTTGGTTGCATAGTTTCTTTATCTTTTTTACAAATTGGCACACAAATTACTTTGCCTATTTTTTTAGCTTCCCTAATCATCTCTTCAGTATTTACCTCTCCCCCAAAAGCGATGTAAAACATTATTATCTTCGCCTTTTTAAAAACCTTATTCCTTAAAAGTTTATCTTTTATGAGTTTACTTTTTCGGTTTCGGTCTTCCTCCTTCTGTATTTTTAATCTCTTAAGAATTTTACTACGTATCTGAGCCTTTGTCAACCCCGTTACAAATTTTAAATCACGTATTGTCATTTTTTTATTTGTAACGGGGTCAACATAACTAAAAACCCTATAAACAGGTCTCTCCCTCATGAGCGTGTCCTTTATCCTCAAAAGGAATCGGTAGTCCCTGTTTAGTATAATAATCTTTTAAAGCCGAGCGCAGCGCCTCTTCTGCTAGCACCGAACAATGCATTTTAACCGCCGGTAGGCCTCCCAAAGCCTGCGCCACCGCACTATTAGTAATCTGCAAGGCCTCAGCAATACTCTTGCCTTTAACCATCTCAGTGACCATCGAACTAGTGGCTACTGCCGCTCCACAACCAAAGGTCTTAAATTTTACATCAACAATAATTTCACCTTGAATCTTTAAATACATCTTCATTACGTCTCCGCAAACCGGATTGCCCACGGTACCCACACCACTGGCGTCAGCAATTTCGCCAACATTGCGCGGATGGTTAAAATGATCCATTACTTTTTCACTATAAGGAAGTTGGGCAGTCATATTAATACATTGTTAATTTATGCGGTAATTTTAGTTAATAATTCTATTAAAATCTTAACACAGTTTTTGTCCTATCTCAAGATAAAATATAGGGTTTTGCGCCTGCTTTATTCATTGCGGAAGTACTCATCAATGCTTTCAAAAAAAGCCTTATTCTTATTTCTTTTCTCACCAATAATATCTTCTAATTCTATATCATCCAACTCATCAGTATCCCCGGCACTTTGCACATCCACAAATTTATCTAACAAATTCCCCTGCTCTAGAAACCGAGAGACCTGAGTAAATACTGACCCGCCACCTCCATCCATGAAACTGCGCGGTGAGCGATCAATATGCGGTTTTAACAAAAATAAATTAACCTTGGCTCTGGTCGCGGCAACATAAAATAGCCGGCGCTCCTCCTCCACCTCTTCCTCAGTTTCTAGCGACAAGTATGAAGGCATATGTCCCTCAGCCACATAAATTAAAAAAACCGTGTGCCACTCTAAACCTTTAGCGGAATGGATTGTAGAAAGGGTAAGCGGAAAGTCAGATTTATCTTTTTTACCGGCCTCAAATAAAGAACGTTCCGGAGGCTCTAAGGCCATATCGACCAAAAATTGTTCGACCGATTTATAGCGATCAGCAATTCTTAACAATGAATCTAGATCATTTAAACGTTTATTAAAATCATCATACTTAATTTTAAGTAACGGCTGATAATAATTTAAGAATTTCTCAATAATCTTAGCCGGAGCTGCTGTATGACAATTTATATCTTTTAACAATTCAAATAATTTTTTTAATTCGGAATTTTTCTCAATTAAATCTTCGAGATTATGTTTATCTACAATCGCTTGAATAATTTTAGAAGCTGTTTTAGGTCCGATTTTAGGAATTAATAAAAGTGCGCGCAACCAACTCACCTGATCTTGCGGGTTATAAGCAATTCGTAAATAACTCATCAGATCTTTAATGTGCGAGGCCTCAACAAACTTCTGCCCGCCATATTTTGCAAAAGGCAAATTTCGACTAGAAAGCTCCACCTCCAAATCATTAGAGTGCCAACCAGAACGAAAAAGTACAGCAATATCTTTTAAAGCCACCCCTTCTTCTCTAAGTTCCAAAATTTTATCAGCCACAAAAACAGATTGGGCGTTTTCATTAGGACAATCAATAAAAATTGGAACATTGCCCTCTTTTTTCTTAGTATATAAATTTTTTTCAAATTTTTCTTTGGCTTGAGCGATTACCGCATTAGTTAAATTTAAAATTGGCTGGGTAGAACGATAATTTTCCTCTAAAGTAATAATTTTTGTACCTTTAAATATCATCGGAAAATCAATAATATTTTTAAAGTTTGCTCCGCGGAAGGAATAGATGCTCTGAGCATCATCACCCACTACCATAATGTTAGCGTGATCGGCTGCCAAAAGACAAGCAATGTGTGCTTGTAATTTGTTAGTATCTTGATACTCATCCACCATAATATATTTATAGCGAGAAGAGATCGCCGCACGAATGTCTTCATGCTTAGTTAAAAGATTTTTTAAAAAAACTAACAGATCATCATAATCTAGGAGTGATTTTTGACGTTTATATTTACTATACTCATCCCGAATCTTTTCAATGTCTTTTGTAAATTCAATAAATTGTGGGTATTCATCATAAAGCACATCTTCAATACTGCTGGATTTATTTACACTTTTGGAGATTGCTTCTAAAATCGCTCTTTTTCGTGGAAAACGTTTTTCAGATTTATGAAAACCTAAATTCGTGCGTACCAAATTAACCGCATCTTCAGCATCCGCCTGATCCAGAATCGTAAAATTATTACTAATCTCTAATAATTTAGCGTATTTGCGCAAAATCATATTGGCAAACGAATGAAACGTACCGCCAGAGACACTTTTGCAACGCTCATCTAAAAGAATACAAGCCCGACGCAACATCTCCTCAGAAGCGCGACGGGTAAAGGTCAGCAACAAAATCTGTTCTGGCTTAACTCCTTGTTCCACTAAATAGGCTACGCGATAAACTAATACGCGTGTTTTTCCGCTTCCAGCGCCAGCAATCACTAGATGTGGGCCATTAATCGATTCCACAGCTTTAAATTGTGCAGCGTTTAATTCTTGATGGTAATCTATTTTTTTCATAATTTGGAAAACGTTTTCGTCAAACCCTTAAAATACCCTTGTTTTTTGTTAAAGCTGTGTCATGCTTTAATTAACCTTTTTTGTTAATTAAAACGGAGGATAGGATAGCGCAAGCCATTGAGGATTATCCCCTCCAAAAAGAGCCCTAAGATTAGGGCCCTTTTTGTTTATGAGAAACTAAATTATTATTTTATGTATGCTTTAATAATCTTTTGTTGGGCAACCGGACGATCATTGGCCCCTACTGCAGTATTTTCGATCTTTTGCACCACATCTAATCCTGCCACCACTTCTCCAAAAATTGTATGACGCATATTTAACCAGGGAGTAGGGGCACAAGTAATAAAAAACTGGCTGCCATTGGTATCTGGCCCGGCATTAGCCATTGCTAAAACTCCTGCTTCATCAAATTTTGCTACCGGAGTCACTTCATCTTCAAAAGAATGGCCCCAAATTGATTCTCCGCCGGAACCCGTTCCGGTAGGATCGCCACCTTGGATCATAAAACCTTTGATTACTCGATGAAAAATTAAACCATTATAATATCCCTTTTCAATTAGCTTTATAAAATTTTCACAGGTCTTCTGTGCAACTTCCGGCATCAATTTAATTTCAATATTTCCCTGATTAGTTTCTAAAACTGCTATGTTTTTGGCCATCGCTAGAGCTCCTCCATAATAAAATGTTAAAAATAAAGTTAGTGCTAAAATTAAAGACGTTTTGCGTTTCATTTCATCCTAATCCTCCTCTGACTGATGTTGAGATTGGCTTAGCTGCTTTTCTAATAATAAATATTTGCGATTTAATTCATTAAACTCAACCTTAGGCACCCATTCATTAATTTTTTCTTTGCGCTTAAAATCTGCAATCGTGGCTAAATATTCATTAATACTTTTTAGTTGGCCTTCGATTTGATGTTTTTGCGTTTGCACTTGATCTTCTTTAAGTCGGCAAGCGACCTCTTTTGACTCTAGCGCCATCTTTAATTCCCGCAATTGTCGCAAGGCATCTACATTTTTAGCAAACTCTTCATTTAACTCATTTTCCTTAGCTAAAAATTGATTTTTTAATGTAATATTTTCTGCTTTTACTTTAGCTAATTCGGCTTCCGCTTTAGCTACCCATTCAACGCGACGTTTTAATTCATCGGAAAACTTAATCTCCTGCTCTTTAATTAACTCTGCAGAATCATTTACAATAATTTGGGGCTTTTTATGCGCTTCTAGCTCATTTTCTAACACTAAAATCCGACGCTGAAAGCGATTAATTTTTTGTTCCATCTCTGCAACTGCCACAGATCCTTGCAACAGTTGATGTTTCTTTTTCCCCGAATCTACTTTTTGTGCTTTTAAGTTTTCTAAAATTGCATAAATAATTAAACAGATCGCCAAAATAATTAATAAAATTACAATAACCATGAACATACACTTACCTCAAATAATTAAATTAAAAAAAATCCCCGCAAATGTGCCGTTGGAACGATATTCTGAACCGATTTGGTTTCAGGTGGGCACCCTATTCTTAGACACACGTGCCTAAAAAATTATAGGTACCCTTGAAAATTGTGTTGGTTCAACAATTATCAGTTTTCCAACGTGCACCGCAGGGATATCTAAAAGAACGTTTCATTTACAAGCAGAGTATAACACATGCTTTAGTCCCAAGTCAATCCTACTGTAACTATCTCTACTACTAACGGAAATTAATCTCAAAACGTTCTTTCAACAACGCACAGATCTGATTATGTAGCGGGCTAATTTCATCCTCAGTGAGCGTGCGCTCATCCTGTCGATAAATACAAGATATCGTCAAACCCTTAAATCCTGGCGGTATTTGTTTACCCTGATAATAATCAGCTACCTTGGCTTGACGCAACAGCGGAGCACCTTTTTCTTCAATCGCTAAAAGCAGGTCTTTAATCGCCAGATCATTTTTCATCACAAAACTAATATCTCTGGTAATCGACGGGAACTTAGGAAGATTTAGAAATTTCTTGCCTAAATTTACATGGCTAGATAATTTCTGCAGATCCACTTGCGCCAAAATAACTTGCCGGTTTTTAATATCAAAAATCTGTGTAATTTTTTGGCTTAGCTCTAACATAAAACCTACTACTTCAGAATTTATAATAATATTAATTCGATTATCGTCATAACGAGAAAAATCAAAATTTTTAATGCCTAAACGGCTAAATAATATCTCTAATATTCCTTTTAAATGTAACAAGGTTACTTCATCCTTAACCAATCCCTGACGGATTAAAAAAGAGTTAACTCCGGATAAAGCCAGAGCTAAACAAGGTCTTTCTTGCACGCTACCACCTTGATCAGAAAAGACATCAGCAATTTCAAAAATTTTAATATTTTCTTGTTGTTGGTTTAAATTATAAGCCAAACAACGCACCAAGCTAGGAAAAAGCGCCGGCCTTAATACTTCTTGCTCAAGACTTAAAGGATTCAAAATTTCTAACAAACCTTCTTGGCAGGCAACCCCTGCTTTATTAAGTAACGCGCGATCAACTAAGCTATAGGTAATTACCTCGGCCATCCCCAATCCACTTAAGATGTTCTTTACTTGTGCCGTAATATTCTTTTTATCCACAATATCTTCACCCGGTCTAATCGCCGGCATTGTGGTAGGAATCTGTGCATAACCATAAATACGGGCGATCTCTTCAATTAAATCGACGGGTAATTTTAAATCTTGGCGAAAGCTAGGAACAGTAACGGTTAAAGCTTTTTTTGACTTAACTTTTACACTTAAACCTAAACTGATTAAAATTTGTTTAATTTTAACTAAAGAAATATTAACCCCTAATGTTTTATGCACAGCTGCAATTTCCAAATTAATTACACAAAGAGATTGCTTAGAGGTTCCTACGCTTTTAAAGCCGCAAAGTTTTCCAGAAGCTAATTTTAAAATTAATTCCTGGGCCGCCAAAGAAGCGCTTTGCGCCGTCGTTAAATCTACTCCGCGTTCAAACCGATACGCTGATTCCGATTGTAACCCCAATTTTTGCTTAGCACGTCTTACTAATATTGGATTAAATACCGCCGATTCTAACAAAATATTACGGGTCTTAAAAGTTACCTCTGAATTTTTTCCGCCCATAATGCCAGCGACAGCAACAGGCTGATGCAAATCAGCAATTACTAAAACTTCTGGGGTTAAAATTTTCTCTTGACCATCGATAGTAACAATTTTTTCATTATTTTTAGCGCGACGAATATTTACTACATTTACTCCTAATACATCTAAATCAAAAGCATGTAGCGGTTGGCCAGTTTCAAATAAAATATAGTTAGTTATATCTACGATATTATTAACACTGCGACAACCTAAAGACTCTAATCGTTTTTTTAACCAATCGGGAGACGGGCCAACTTTGATATTAGAAATTATTCTTGCGCTATAATATGGACAATCTTTTTTATCCTCTACTAAAATTTTTAAAGGTAAAACATCTTTAATTTTAGCTTTGGTTTCTTTCTGCTTAATAACCTTGGGTTTTAATCCACAAATTGCCCCCACTTCTCGGGCAATCCCTAAAACACTCAGCCAATCCGAGCGATTAGAAGTAATCTCAATCTCAAAAACAAAGTCTTGGCCGCTCTCTTCTAAAGAAACCACCTCCAGCCCAGCCATGGTTAGCTTGTCAGCTAACTGATGAGGGGTAATTTTTAAATCTACAAAATCTTTTAACCAGCTATAGGTAACTTTCATCCCGCACCTTCTTTATGTTCATAAAATGAAATTTTAATTTATCCAAACACCTTCTAATTTTTAAAGCCTTGAATACACAGAAGGTGCGGGATTAAAATTGTTTTAAAAATCTTAAATCATTTTCAAAAAATAGTCTAATATCATTAATCCCGTATTTTAACATGGCAATTCTTTCTACGCCCATGCCAAAAGCAAAACCCGTATATTTTTTAGGATCATACCCTACGTGTTTAAAAACATTAGGATGAATCATCCCTGCACCCAAAATCTCAAGCCATCCTTTCCTACCGCAAACTGAACACCCTTTACCTTTACAAATAATACAAGAGATGTCCACTTCTGCCGAAGGCTCAGTGAAAGGAAAAAAATGCGGTCGAAAACGCATTTTAATCTCTGTGCCAAAAACGCTCTTAGCAAAAAACTCTAAGACCCCCTTAAGATCCGAAAATTGTATATTTTCATCCACCATAAATCCTTCAATTTGATGAAACATAAAAAGATGACTGGCATCCACCGCATCCGGCCGATAAACCCTGCCCGGAACGATAATCGCTAACGGTGGCTTATGTTTTTTCATGGCGCGAACTTGCACCGGAGAAGTATGGCTACGCAAAAGCAATTTAGAATATTTTTTTAAATAAAAGGTATCAAAAGCGTCCCGCGAAGGATGTTCTAAGGGAATATTTAAGCCCGTAAAATTATTATATTCAGTTTCAATTTCTGGACCGGCCACTACAGAAAAACCAATCCGATTAAAGATTGCACAAATTTCATCAATAATTTGAGTAATGGGATGAATGCTGCCTAACTCTTGAGCAATCCCCGGCATCCCCACGTCTAAATTTTCTTTTTTCCCAAGCGCTGCATTATTTTTTAAAGTTAACTCTTTTTCACTAATCAGATTTGAAACCATATTTTTTAAAGCGTTTACTTCTTTACCAAAGCTACCCCTCTGTTCAACTGGAAGCGTTGGAATTGATCCGGTTAAATCCGCCAATAATCCTTTTCTACCCAAATACTTGACCCGCACTTCTTCCAGGGCCACAATAGTAGTAACCGCCGCTAAATCACTATTTATTTGCGTCTGAATAAGGTTAATATCCATATTAAAAGCAATACTCCAAATAAAATAAAAATTAATTTCAACTTAATTAAATCTATTTTATAACTGACAATTCTACCTGCCGATATTTTCTTTAATGTTTGTGCATGAATATCTAAGTCTCCACCGTGTTCTAAGCAATTACGATAAAAAATTCCCGTAACTTCTAAAATATCTCCTTGAGTTTTATAATTGCCGGTAAATTGTATTTCTTTTGCTAAATCGGAACTAACCCAAATAGCAATTGCATTATTACCATCATGAATATTTACCCAAGCGAAATTACCGCGGCCCATCACATCGCCAATCGCTTCTCCCCGATATACAACCGTTTTACCATCATACTTTTTAGTATGTTGAATTAAATCATTACTCGTCAAATTTTGTGCCCAAGCATGCTGCAAGCTAAAAAATCCCAGAATAAATAAATTAATTAAAATTAAGCTAAAATTATTTTTCATTTTCCTTTTATGGCTGCCACTAAAAATCCAATGATCGCAAATACTGACATAAACTCTAAGCGTCCTGCCCACATCTGTATAATATAAGTAATTTTTAAGCCCGTAGGCATTCCAATGCTAGTAATCCCGCAAGACAGGCCCACATTAGCAGCAGCAGATGTCGATTCAAATAATGACTCTAAAAATGGATATCCATAAAACATACCGATCAATGTCCCTAATCCATACAAAACTAAATAAGCTAAAGTAATGGTTAAGGCGCTACGCACCAATTTATCTTCTAAAAATATTTCTTTAATATGATGAAATTTTTCAATCACAATCGTTTTTTCAGGCATAATAATTCTCTTTAGGTCTTCCTTAAACGCTTTTAAAATAACACCGATGCGTAACATTTTAATCGCACCCGTCGTAGAACATACCGCTCCACCTAAAGCCATGGCGATAATAACTCCGGTTAAGGCTAAAGGATTCCAGCTATCCAAGAATTCCTGAGGATAAATTGTTTGAAAGCCAGTGCCAGTGTGCCCAGAAATTAACTGATAAAAACCTTTACGAAAAAGCACTAAAGCATCCGGATAACTACCTAGCTGGGCCAAACCAATCACCACAATAAAAAAAGTAGCAATGATTGTAAAAAATAACGTAACCACTTCTATATTCTTAAAAATTTCTTTGCGGTTTCCCGACCAAAGATGATAATGTAGTTTAAAATTTAATGCCCCTAAGATCATAATGACTATCGTAATAATTTCATAAATTATACTGTGATAATAAAGTATGTTCTGTGACTGCGGAGCAAATCCACCGGTATCAAAAGCTGCCATAAAAATACAGGCACCGTGAAAAAATGCATTCACCGGCTGCATACCATTAAATATCCCGGTGATCCCTAAAGCCAACGTGCCCAAAATTAAATAAACAATACTAACCATCCAAATAAAACGTGCAGTATTAATAACATTAGGCATAATTCTTTCATCGCGGGCCTCTCCCACATACATCTTAAAGGCACCGGAGAAGCCACGTACAAAAAATGAAAGTGCAATCACAATAATTCCCTGGCCACCCAAAAACATAATCAAATGTCGCCAGAAATTGTGCGCATAAGAGATATGGTCCAGATTTTGCACCAAGGTTAAGCCTGTCGTTGCAAATCCGGACATAGCATCAAAACAAGCATCCAGAAAGGATTTCCAATGACCGCTCAAATATAAGGGTATCGCCCCTAAAATCATGGCAATAATCCAAGAGATGCTTACCACAATCATCCCCTGTACCCAATTTAAATCTTCACCCGTACGACAAAGAATCGTTAACGACCAGCCCAACAAAACCGAGATCAGAATACTCAAAACAAAATCTAAAACCGGATTAACCTCACCAAAACATAGGCCGATTAAAATCGGAAGAGTCATGGTAAAAGCTAATCCTAAAATTATCTTTCCTAAATAAAACCCGATTGTTTTTAAATCTTTTAGGCGAGGTTTAAGAATCATGTTTTAAAATAGATTAACCAACAGATTAAAAATGCGGCTAACATGATAGAAAATACATATAAAATTTCTGTAATTATACCTAAAGTAATATTTAAGGCGGGTTTAAATCTCATCGGTTAAAGCTTTCCAGCTAAAAGACTCAAAAGTTGCGGTTCGTTTCCGATTAATGTAAGAGCAATCACATCGTCCCCAGGCTTAAGCACAGTATCACCTTTAGGGAGAATTACTTCTTCCCCTCTGACAATAGAAACCAACACTGCGTCTTTAGGAAGATTAATATCTTTTAACTGCTTGTTAATAATGGGAGCATCGCTAGGCAGGTCCACGCGCACAATTGCCAATTTGCCGCGTTTAAAACTCATTAGGTTTACAAAATCAGAAAAAGAAACTTCTTCTTCAATAATTTTAGCAATAATTTTTGTAGAATCTACCGGCACATCAATCCCCAACTCACTAAAAGTATGTTCATTATCCGGATTATTCACTCGGCCAACGGTGCGCTGGATATTAAATTTTTCTTTAGCCAACTGACAGATTACTAGATTATCTTCATCATCTCCGGTAACTGCAGCTACTACATCTGCGCGAGCAATGCCGGCTTCTTCTAATATCTTAGGATCACAACCGTCGCCGCTAATCACTAAAATTTCTAAATCTTTAGCAATCTCTTCACAGATCTGCCGATCTTTATCTACAATGCTTACCGTATGTTTTCCCTGATATAGACGCTTGGCTAAAAAATAACCGACTTTACCGGCACCCACGATTAAAATATACATAGTTATCTACCTTTTAAATGGAATTTCTCTCTAACCTGTTTAAGGCTAGAGACCTTCACCACGCCCATTAAAATATCTTTATTATTTAAAACGGTTTTTGGTTCAGGGATAATAACCCCTTGCATCCTACGTAAGGCAACTACAATAAAATCGCCGGGGATATTAATATCTTGAATGGTTTTACCAACTAAATTATCTTTAATTTCAATTTCAATGACACCTAAGTCCTTAGATTCAATTAAATAACTAGAGAAACGACTTTCAATAATCTTATCTCTGAGCATCGCAGACAATAACATCGTCCCGCTAATAATATCTAAGCCTAATGCCGCATAAATATGCGCACGTTGCGGATCATAAATACGTGCAAAAACCTTAGGAACAGAAAAAATTTTTTTAGCTACTTGGGCACTAATTAAATTAGTATTGTCACCATTGGCGACAGCACAAAAAGCATCCGCCTTTTCAATACCAACCTGCTTTAATAAGGCTAAATCAAAACCGTTGCCCACCATAGTCATGCCGTTAAAAGAGTCACCTAGTCGACTAAATGACTCTCGTGATTTATCAATCACCACAACGTCATGGCCTTCACCGGACAAAAGCTTAGCCAGCTCTGAACCAACTCTACCGCAGCCAACAATAATTACGTGCATAGAAACCTCTTGCCCCAGATGCAGTCTTTAAAAAAACAAGACAGACGGGACTGTATGCCCAAAGGGCTTTATTTCTTAACCGTATCTACCAGTTTTTTAAATGCACTACTATCTCTTACTGCTAAATCCGCTAAGATTTTACGATCTAAAGTAATTTTAGATTTTTTTAAACCACTCATAAATGCACTATAAGTAATTCCTACTTCTCTACATGCGGCATTAATGCGGGCAATCCAAAGACCGCGGATTTCACGTTTCTTATTGCGACGATCCCGATAAGCATATTTTAATGCATGCATCAGGGTACGTTTAGCTTGCTGATATTGTTTACTGCGATCACCCCAATATCCCTTCGCAAGCTTAAGAACCTTCTTTTTCTTTTTTCGTGTTGCTACACTGTGTTTAGCTTTAGCCATTTTTTCTCCTAGCCCTCAAGGGCACACCCGCGTAATTCATTATAAACGCGGGGTGTCTGTGGAATCTATCCATAAGGCAGCATGGATTTAATAAACCGTACTTCTTTTTTGCCGGCTAATCCTCTGCGTTTTCTTAGATTCCTGATTTTTTTAGTTCTTTTAGATGATGCCAAATGGCTCTTGCCACCTGGGGAATACTTAACTTTGCCTCTTTTAGAAATTTTAAATCTTTTCGCTACGCCTCTTTTAGTTTTTAATTTTGGCATATTATTCTCCCGTTATTATACCTTATTTAGGGGCGATTACAAAAGACATAATTCTGCCTTCTAACATCGGTGTTTTTTCCACTATTCCCTCTTCTTGTGTTTGAATAATGAAATTATCTAAAACTTTTCTTCCTAAATCTAAATGCTCCATTTGTCGACCACGGAAGAAAAGATTAACTCTAACTTTATCTTTTTTCTTTAAAAAACTAATCACTTGCTTAACCTTGGTTTCAAAATCATGCTCATCAATATTGGGCTTAAGACGAATCTCTTTTAGGCGTCCCTGTTTTTGATGTTTTTTAGACTCGCGTTCCTTTTTTTCCAGGTCATATTTAAATTTACTGTACTCAATAATCCTACAAACCGGAGGGGTAGCCGCCGCCGCCACTTCCACTAAATCTAATTCGTGTTGATTGGCGATCTCCAAAGCCCTTTGCACCGTCATCACCCCTAATTGACTTCCGTCGTGACCAATAACCCTTACCTGTGGAGCACTAATTCTGTCGTTAATTCTAGTGAACTTTTTTATATGATCCTCCTTTTTTTACCTATGTTCCTGAATCTGGTTAACTAAATCTTCAATCAATTTATCTACCGATAATACTCCCTGTTGACCGCTCCCTTTTTTGCGCACACTTACTGTTTGCGCTGCCGCTTCGCGATCACCAATAATCAAACTATAGGGAATTTTATTTAATTCTGCTTCTCGAATTTTTTTATCCAAAGACTCATTGCGTAAATCTATCTCCACACGGATATCTTTATTTTCTAATTTATTTTTTACATCCTGCGCATAGGCAAAAGTTGTCTCCTTCAGCGGAATTAATAAAACCTGAGTCGGGCTCAACCACAAAGGAAGCTCGCCTTTATAATGCTCAATCAACGCCCCAATAAAACGCTCTAAGCTACCTAATAAAACCCGGTGCAACATAATCGGCTGTTGTTCTTTTCCCGCAGCATCAATATAAGCTAGTTCAAATCTTTTAGGCAACGCAAAATCACACTGAATCGTCGCACACTGCCAAGTACGCTTTAATGCATCTTTTAATTTAATATCGATTTTGGGTCCATAAAACGCCCCGTCGCCTTGATTAATTTCATAAACAATACCTTTTTCTTTTAAAGCATTCTCTAAAGCATCGGTGGCTTTTTGCCAATCATCTGCTGAGCCAATAAACTTATCTGGGCGCGTACTTAATTCCACCCCCCATTGATTAAAACCAAAAACCTGCATAGTTTCAAAAACAAAATCGATAATCTTTTTAATCTCATCCCCTAATTGTTCAGGCAAACAAAAAACATGTGCATCGTCCTGAGTAAAGCCCCTGACTCTTAAGAGCCCATGCAAAACACCCGCCTTTTCTCGACGATAAACTGTCCCTAGCTCGAATAAACGAATCGGTAAATCTTTATAGCTTCTAGTTTTTGATTTATAAATTAAAATATGGCCCGGGCAATTCATCGGCTTTAAAACAAACTCTTTGCCTTCGGTAATAAACGAATACATATTCTCTTTATAATAATCATAGTGACCGCTAGTTTTCCATAACGCCACATCCATAATATGCGGAGTAATTACAATTTGATAGCCACGTTTTAAATGTTCTTTTTTTTCATAATCTTCAATAATCGTACGCAAAATAGCGCCCTTAGGATGATAAAAAACTAATCCAGCACCAGCCTGCTCATGATATATATCAAAGAACCCTAGCTGCGGGCCAAGTTTTCGATGGTCACGTAACTTTGCTTCTTCTAAATTTTTTAAATACTCATCTAACTCTTTTGGCGAATTAAAACAAGTCCCATAAATTCTTTGTAACATCGGGTTAGTTTCAATCCCATGCCAATAAGCACCGGCTACTGACAAAAGTTTAAAAGCTTTGATTTCCCCGGTTGACTTAATGTGTGGACCACGACATAAATCTAAAAAATTATCTCCGGTTTTATAAATGGAAACTGTAGCATCCGGTAAACTTTGAATTAATTCAACCTTATAGCTTTCTTTGGCTTTTTTAAATAATTCAACTGCCTTAGCTTTCTCTAAATCTTCGCGCACAAAAATATTATTGGCAGCAATAATCTGCTGCATTTTTTTCTCAATCGCTAATAAATCTTCGTCACTAAATGGTTCTTTTTTATCAAAATCATAATAAAAACCATCTTCAATGGCCGGACCAATCGCCAATTTCACATCTGGCCAAAGCTCTTTGACCGCTTCCGCCATAACGTGAGAACAAGAATGTCTTAAAATAGATAAATCCATAGTTTATAAGGTGTATGCACTACGTTTATTTAAATGGGCCCAAGTGGACTTTCCCGCTTATTCTTTAAGCACTGGCGGGATCCCGCCAATATATTAAACTCCGGCGGGAGAACCACAAACCAATTTACAATGGGCCCATCAGGACTTGAACCTGAGACCTTTGCGATGTCAACGCAACGCTCTAACCAACTGAGCTATGAGCCCGGTAAAGCAGAGCTAAGACAAAAGAACTAAGAGCTAAGAAAAACTAAATACTACTTTAGTAAAATACCTTTACCCTATTTTAACTCTTAGCTCTTAATTCTTAGTTCTTAGTTCTGAATTAATGGGCAAGAAGGGAGTCGGACCCTTACGACCTTGCGGCCAACAGATTTTAAGTCTGTCGTGTATGCCATTCCACCACTTGCCCTAAATAATTAACGCCAAAATTTTTTAGGCGACGAGCGGATTCGAACCGCTGAATAGTTCTTTTGCAGAGAACTGCCTTACCACTTGGCTACGTCGCCACGTAAAATTCACTTCGTTCATCCCGTGGCCGTCGCCTAGCCCCAAAGCGGCTTTACGGGACGCCAAAATTACAATATTTTTTTAACCTGCTTTACAATCTCTTCGGTCTCTGCCAAACAACCTACGCCCACTGCCCCACATGCCAATAACCCACTAACCGGAGCAATAAATTTATAACCACAAGATTTTAATTTCGCAATATTACTTTGCGTAATTTTATTTTTATACATATTCTTATTCATCGCCGGAGCAATTAACACTTGCGCTTTACTAGCACAAACCGTACAACTTAAAAGATCATCACAAATACCAGTAGCTAATTTAGCCAGGATATTGGCCGTCGCCGGAGCAATTAAAATTAAATCCGCTTTTTGCGCTAAAGAGATATGTCCGATCTCCCAGGTATCTTGTTCATCAAAAATGCCTCCTCGATAAACCCGATTACCACTCAAGGCTTGAAAAACAACCGGCTTAATCAGCTCTTCAGCTTCTTTAGTCATCACCACGCTCACCGAAAATCCGCAAGCTTTTAATTTTCGAATCAGCTCGCAGGCTTTATAAATTGCGATGCTCGCCGTTACCCCTAAAATAATATTCTTTGTCACTTTTGTCATTATTCTTTAGCTTTAGCTGCGTTAGCAATACTGGCCGCGCTTGCTTTTTTTGCTTCTACTTTACCAGCGGCAATCTCATGCAACGCCACCGTAGAAAATTTTACCGACGCATCATCATTAACTAATTTTGGTGCTCCTTCGGCAATCTCCAAAGCTCTTTTCGACGCCAAAATCACCAATTTATAAATAGAACCCATACTCTTATCTAATAATCTTTCTCTACCTTGATAACCCATCTTTAGACCCCCTCAAGTAAAATATTATGCTTTGATTGCTTGAAAAAATATTTTTTTTAATTCCCTTAATGCAACTTTTAAATTTTGATTCATAATACAATGGTCAAAACTAGACGTTGCCAATAACTCCTTGCGCGCTAAACCAATACGTTGGGTTACTTCATTTTTATTGGTTTGACGACAACGGTTTTGGATTCTATTTTTAAGCACATCCAATGAGGGCGGTAAAACAAAAACCGTTATGGTGTTCTCGGGGTATATTTTTTTAAGTATCCGTGCCCCCTTAAGATCCAAACACAAGCCAAGACTCTTGCCTCTAGCTAATTGGCTTTCTAACGGCCCCCTAGGCGTTCCGTAATAATAGCCCAAATACTTAGTCCATTCAAGAATTTTTTTTGTTTTTACCAAATTCCGAAAATCTGCTTTAGATACAAAAAAATAGTCTTTGCCCTCTTTTTCTTTACTACGCTTAGGTCGTGTAGTTACAGAGCAAGATTTTGTTAATAATTTAGAGATTTTTTTGTCTTTAATTAAACTGGTCAGTAAGGTGGTCTTGCCAGAGCCCGAGGGTCCGCTGATCACAAAAATTTTTCCAGAAGTATTTTTCTCTTTTTTGACTTTCACTACTCTATATTCTGTACCTGTTCGCGAATCTTTTCAATCTGGCTTTTCATCTCTACAGCTCTTCCTGAAATAATCAGATCAAATGATTTTGCCGCTAAAGTATTGGCTTCTCGTTGCATCTCTTGGGTAATAAAATCTAGCTCTTTGCCTACTGACCCACCTTTAACAATTTTTTGTTGGAAATTTTTAATATGAAAACTTAAGCGATCAATCTCTTCGGCAATATCCGCACTCTTTAAAAACGACAGCTTCTCTTCTGGGGTTTGAATCTTGCTTAATCTAGCTTTAATCCCCACCGCATAACGCTGACGAATAAAAATTAAATCTTTTTGTAATAATTGGCAACGATTTTTTAATAAACTAGCTAACGCTTTGCCCTCTTTTTGTCGCGCCGTTAATAAAGCCGTGAGAGCCTGCAAAAAAATAGGCTTGAGTTGCTCCCAAACATGGCAGCCGGTAAATTT
This sequence comes from Candidatus Omnitrophota bacterium, assembly GCA_041650295.1. GTDB lineage: Bacteria > Omnitrophota > Gorgyraeia > Gygaellales > Profunditerraquicolaceae > UBA6249. Next base: position 90,526 of record JBAZLM010000001.1, on the reverse strand, counting down.
ATTTTCTCGTAATGATAACACTCCCGGCAGGCGAATCAAAGCATCTAAAGTTAGGTTGTCATTAATTTTGAACTCTTTTTTTACACTACTTAATTCATGTAAATAATTTTTTAACAGTTTGCGATTTAAAAATATTCCATGCGCAACCTGTTCTTTGATATTAATCGCACAATAAATCCTGCCGCGACTAATTTTTCCTTCAATCTCTTTTTTAAGTTTATCCTCTAAGGAGACCCAACCGTCGGGTAAATTAAAAACAGTCTCTAAAAATTTATGATTAATACATCTTAGCTCTACACTGATCCGGCCAATCGATTCAATTTCCACCTCATGGCTACCAAAACCAGTCATACTGTTTATAGTTTTTCCCATACTTAAGCCCAAACTTTCTTTTTACAATCTTTTTCTACAATATCTTTGGTGGCATAAAGATCCACAATGATATCGTCGGGCGCAAACCAAAGCTTAATTTCGCGTTCAGCTTCCGTATCATCACTAGAAACATGAATTACATTTTCATATACACCATTAGTAGTAATGCGTCCATAAGAACCGCGAATGGATGTTGAATCAGCTTCTTCCGGATTAGTTGCCCCAGCCAAATCACGACATTTTTTTATTGCCCCATCTCCACCATACACTAAAGCCATAACCTTTTTACGATCATGTAATTCGCCTTGTAAATATTTTATAATCTCGCTAAAAAATGGTTTATCTTTTAAATGTTTATAATGCTCTTCTGCAAGATTTTTAGAAACACGCACCATTTTTGCTGCCACAATTTCTAATTTAGTTTCAGATAACCTAGTTAAAATATTTCCGGTTAAAGATTTCTTTAACCCGTCGGGCTTAATTAAAATTAAGACTGCCTGGTTCATGTTTACTTGCCTCCTTTTATTACATTTACAATACGTTGCAAATCTTCTGGAGAATAAAACTCAATATTAATATGTCCTCTTTTTTTACGTTTACTAATTCTTACCTTGGTAGCTAATGCATGCTGCATTTGTTCTTCTAAAATAGCTACTAAAGGATCACGTTGTCCTTGACCAATATTACGCTTTATAGATTTAGGACGATTACTTTTAATTAAATTTTCTAATTCGCGTACTGAAAGTCCCTTGGTAATAATATCTTGGGTTAGTCGACGCTGATGATTGGCATCATCGATCTCCAATAGTGCTCGACCGTGGGCAAAACTAATTCTGCCTTTTTTCATCTCCACTTGAATTTCATGTGGCAGCTTAAGCAAGCGCAGAGTGTTAGTGATAGTTACTCTGGACTTTCCTAATGCTTCGCTAATTTTTTCTTGACTAACATGAAATTTATCGATCAAATGCTGATAAGCATGCGCTTCTTCAATGGCATTTAATTCTTCGCGCTGGATATTTTCAATTAAAGCCAGCTCTAAAGAATCTTGATCACTAACTTCACGCACAATAACCGGTATCTCTTTGAGCCCCAGTAAGTTAGATGCACGTAATCTTCTCTCTCCAGCAATCAATTCATAATTATCACCTCGCCGTCTAACTAAAAGCGGTTGAATCACTCCTTTTTCCTTGATCGATTGGGCAAGCTCCTCTATGTTTGCTTGATCAAAATCTTCTCTTGGTTGAAATGGATTAGGTTTAATTTGTCCAAACTGGACATAAACAATCTCTTCTTTATGGACATTAACATCCACTGCTTTTTCTGGTATCAACGCGCTCAATCCTTTTCCCAACGCTCTTCTTTCCATTAAACGACTCCTTTTGGAATTGATGAATTGGCTGATAAACCTAAAACTTCTCTGCTTAGATCCTCATACTTCTCCGCCCCTAAAGAAGCCTTATCATATAGGGCAATCGGTTTACCAAAGCTGGGAGCTTCAGTCAAACGAATATTGCGCGGAATAACGGTATTATAAACCTTTTCTTTAAAATGGTTACGCGCTTCATTAATTACTTCCTTGGTCAAATTGGTGCGAAAATCCGCCATAGTTAAAAGAACCCCTTCCACACTTAACGCAGGATTAAGATTTTCTTTCACAAGTTTAATCGTGTTATGGAGTTGCGTTAACCCTTCTAACGCATAATATTCACACTGTACCGGAATAATTACTGAATCAGCAGCACATAAACCATTGATAGTTAAGAGACCCAATGACGGTGGAGAATCTATAATAATAAAATCAAAGTTTTCTTTTTCAACTTGCAATGCTCTTTTTAATCTATACTCACGACCTAGCGCACCCACTAGTTCTACCTCAGCTCCCGTTAAATCTAAATTAGAAGGAGCGAGCCATAAATTATCGATTACAGTTTTTTGTAAAATTTCGGCGAGTTTAGATTCTTCAAGCAAAATATGGTAAGTGCTTTTTTGTACATCATGCTTATTAATCCCAATTCCACTCGTGGCGTTAGCCTGAGGATCAAGATCAATCAGAATTACACGCTTACCGGCCATTGCCAAATAAGCCGCAAGGTTAATCGACGTCGTGGTTTTACCTACGCCACCCTTCTGATTACAAATTGCAATTATTTTACCCATTGATATAGTTGTGGTTATATATCTTGGTTCCCCGGGGAACATCCACCTGAGTTAAATCAATTATCTCAAAATCAACAGGGTTGTCAAGTGTTATCTTTACCAGGAATTACACTCACTCGCAACTTGGCCGGCTTTTCTCCTGCCATGCCAAAAAGTCCTTTTTTCTCTTCCGTAACACTCTCTATCTTAACCCGATTGCGGGGCAACTGTAACTGTGCTAAAGCTTTTTTTACTGCTTCTTCAACTGTTTTTCCTTCAACTTCAATAAATCGCACTTTTTTCATTTTTGTTTGTTAATTTTATATTGATACCCTAACATCAAAATACTATTCACAAACCAATACAGAACTAATCCCGATGGCATTTGATAAAAAATTACTCCGAACATAATCGGCATTACCACAATCATGATTTTTTGTTGTTGAGCAGAATCCCCAGTTGCCTTGGCCATAGAGATCTTCTGCTGCACAAACATACCAATCGCCATTAAAATAGGCAATATATTTAATTGGTTACCCAAAATAGGAATAGAATTTTTAAAAACAAATAGTCGATCGGGCGAAGAAAGATCTTTTATCCACCAAAAATGAGCGCCGCGTAAAGCTACCGAACGAATCAACGCCTGATAAAGCGCAAAAAATATCGGCATTTGTAATATCAACGGTAAACAACCACTCAATGGATTAACCTTGTGTTCTTTATAAAGATCCATGATCTCTTTATTTAGTCTTTGTGGATTATTTTTGTATTCATTGCGGAGCGCTTCAATCTTTGGTTGCAAAATCTGCATCTCCTTCATCGAGCGCATTTGTTTAATCGAGAGCGGGAACAATAAGAAATAAACCGCCACACTCAAAATAATTAATGCCCAACCCCAATTATGCACTAAGCTATAAAAAAATCCCAGCAACTGCAAAATCAACTGGGCGATAAAATCAAACATACCAAAATAAATAATAGATGTCCATTCTGGATTTACGCTATTTAATATCTTTAAATCTTGTGGCCCCAAATAGATACGATATGACTGTCCAATCTGAGCATTAGATTTTAAAGTAATCTCTTGAGTAAAAAGTCCAACCTCAGACTCCTGAGGTGAAAGTTTTTTTACATAAGCATTGGTAACTAGTTCAGCCGGCTCTAAAATTACACAAAAATATTGATCTCTCAACCCAATAAATTTAATATCTTGGCTGCTAGCATCTTTACCAGCAGAAAGATGTGCCGTTTTTTCTTTACCGCTAAACAAAACATCTTGATAGCGTGATTGAGGATTTTTGCCATCTAAGTTTAAACGACCTAAAATTAATTTTGGATTTAATATCAAAGGAGCACTAGATAAGTTTTGAATTTTTATCTCTAAACCTATGGTGTAGCTGTTGTTAGGTAAAGAAAACTTCTTCACAACTCTTTGACTTTGATCTTCGTGAACGAAGGTAATCGAATCTTTTGTAGTATTAGTATGATGAAACGCTAAATTATCATTGGTTAAAAAGCCCACAAACAATGGCAATTGATGCTCAAGATTGTCTTTAAAAATTACTTTTACAATCGTGCCGTTCTCTGGGTTAAAAACTATCTCCCGATTATTTTGTACAAATTTTATTGGTTCTTTTATCACTATTGTTGAAGAGGGGGCAACGGGAGTAGGCTGTAAAACCAGGGGAGTGTTCTGGGCTATAGTTTCTAGCTTCACCTCTGATGCTATAACTCCTTTATTTTCAACGACTTGCGGCTTAGGTACAAGCACTGACCAACTCAATAATACTAAAAGTGATAATGCGATTGCCAATACTAAACGTTTTTCCATAATTTTATATTAAGGGATCATATCCGCAGCGTCCTGAAAAAGGATGACACCGCAATATTCTCATGAAACCCTTGAATACTCCTTTTATTAAACCATATTTTAAAATTGCTTGCTTTGCATATTCCGAACAGCTCGGTTGAAAACGACAACAGACCGGAAGAGCCGGCCTCAAATATTTTTGATAACAAGTAATTAATGTAAGTGCAACTCGACTTAATCTCGCAGGCAAAGTATTACCTCAATTAGATGCTTAAACGTTTTCTACCTTTAGCACGTCGACGGGCAATTAATTTACGACCATTTTTTGAGGCCATTTTACTGCGGAAACCATGGCGTTTCTTACCAACAATTTTTGTGGGTGTCTTTAGGTTCTTTTTCATTGCAATAACTCCTTTAAGTTGAAATGAATATCTTCTAAGATTTGTGAATTGTAACACACATTTATTTATCGGTCAAGTTTTTTATTGACGGTTTAGTAGTTTGTTGTATAATAACTGACATTTAACTTTTTTACTTGCAAGGATTTTGGTCTCTGTTATAATAGCTATGTTTTAAAAAAATTAACACATTTATTTATCCACAGATTTATGCAAGGTGTGCATAAGCTGTTAACTCTGTATATTACTTTAACAAATCATGCTCGAGCTAACCAAAAACTGGGAAAAGACACAAGGAGACTTAAAGACTAAACTCGGTGAAACCGTCTTTACTACTTGGATTGCACCACTAAAACTATTGCCCACGGATGATCATAATCTTCACTTAGAGGCGCCGGACCAATTTTTTAAAGATTGGGTAGAAAAACATTATCTGCATCTTATTCAAGAAACTTTAAAGCTTAGGGGCTTGGATAATCTGTTAGTAAAACTCGTAGCTAACACTACCCCCACAAAAACAGAAACAACCCCTGCAACAATAGAAGCAACTAACAAACCTACAATCACTACAGGTTTCATTAATCTTAATTCCCGCTACACTTTTGACAATTTTGTGATTGGCCCATCCAATCGACATGCTCACGCATATTCCATCGCCGTAGCTAATTCTCCAGCCAAAACTTATAACCCTTTATTTATTTACGGAGGAGTTGGTTTAGGCAAAACACATCTGATCCAGGCGATCTGTCATCAAATTCGTAACAATGCACCCTCTGGAGTAAAGATATGTTATGTCTCCAGTGAAAAATTTACTAATGAATTAATCGATGCCATCGCTCATCGTTCCACAGCAGCCTTTCGACAAAAATATCGTTCCTTAGATGTATTAGTCATTGATGATATTCATTTTATCGCTGGTAAAGAATCTACACAGGAAGAATTTTTTCATACTTTTAACACTTTATACGACGCGCATAAACAAATTGTTTTTTCCTCTGACCGACCACCAAAAGAAATCACTAATCTGCAGGAACGATTAGTCTCTCGTTTCGGTTGGGGCCTGGCTACAGATATCCAGCCTCCCGATTTAGAAACTCGCGTGGCTATTTTAAAAAAGAAAATTGAAAGAGAACCTGTTGCTGTACCCGACGAAGTCATTTTTTTTATTGCGCAATTAATTAAAACTAATATTCGAGAATTAGAAGGCGCTTTAATTCGCACCATTGCTTATTCATTATTAGAAGAGGCGCCAGTAACACTACCATTAGCCCAAGAAGTTTTAAAAGATCTCTTAAGAGAACCAACTAAATTAATTACTGTGGATTTTATTCAACGTTGCGTGGTAGAAGAATTTGGAATTTCTTTACAAGATTTAAAAACTAAGAAGCGTAACAAACAAATTGTTTTCCCCAGACAAATCGCTATGTATTTAAGTAGAGAGTTAACAGATTTATCGCTACCAGAAATTGGAGAGCTTTTTGGCGGCAAAGACCATACTACGGTTTTACATTCATACAATAAATTAAAAGAGGATATTCACTGTAATCCGGAATTAAAAACCCGAATTGAAAAAGTTATCCAAGTTATCAAACAATGACACCCAGGTTATTAACCGCTAATTTTTATTCTAAACATATATATAACAACCGTTTTTATGCTTGTACACAGATTTTTGGTCCTATTAAGACTACTATTATTTTAAGTTATTAAATATATATAAATAGAAGGAGATTGTTAAATGAAGTTTAAAGTCGAAAAAAATCAACTTATCGGTGCAATTCAAGTAGTACAGAACATTATTACCTCTAAATCTGCCCTACCCATTCTTTCTAATATCTTAATTGAAGCTCAAGCGGATATTTTAAAGTTAACGGCTACAGATTTAGATATTGGGATAACTTGTGTAATTCCTGTGGATACTCAAGAACAGGGGGCGATTACGATTCCTGCGAAGAGATTTAGTGATATTATTAAAGAATTTCCCTTAGAAACCATTAATATTACTACTAAGAAAAACAATCAAGTGGTAATTGACTCTGATTTGTGTCAATTTAAAATTATGGGATTAGCTAAAGAAGAGTTTCCTAAATTACCAGAGTTTAAAGATAAAAAAGTGATTAAGATTGAGCAAGGCGTTTTAAAACAGATGTTATCTTTGACTGCTTTTGCGGTTTCTTTTGATGAAACACGGTATGTTTTAAACGGTATTCTTTTTAAAATTACTAAAGGTAATCTTACTTTGGTAGCTACGGATGGTAAACGTTTAGCTATTGCCGACGAGAAACTTACTTTGGGAGAAAATGATATAGAAGTGAGTATGATTATTCCGATTAAAACAATCCATGAATTAAATCGCAATTTAAAAGATCAAGGGGAATTATCGTTGGTGGTAAGTAGCAATCAAGCTTTGTTTGATTTAGGTAGCGTAGCGATTATATCACGTCTTATTGAAGGAGAATTTCCGGATTATAAACAAGTTATCCCACTGGCCTCAGATAATAAAATCAAAGTTTCACGAACCCAGTTTTTATTAGCTACTAAAAGAGCGGCATTGTTGTCAACGCCAGATTATCAGGCGGTGAAATTAGAAGTTTTTAAAAATAAATTAGTAATTTCTAAGTCTACGCCCGATGTAGGAGAGTTTCATGAAGAATTAGAGGTGGAGTATCAAGGAAAAGAGTTAGTCATTGGGTTTAATCCGATATATTTAATGGATGTGTTAAAAAACTTACATGATGATCATGTGAATTTAGAATTAATGGATACAGAAAAACCAGGAGTGGTTAGAATTAGTGGTTATGTATATATAGTTTTGCCTATGCGCTTAAGTTAAAAAATGGAGCTTTTAAAAAAAACATTAGATGATGTGATGCAAGGGCTTAATGTTAAAAAAAATGCGGTTTCCGAGGCTGGACCGCAGCAGTGGTTAAAAAAAGCCTTGACAAAGAAAGAGTTGCAGCATATAAAAGTTAAATATTTCAGTAAGGGTGTGTTGGGTTTGAGCGTAGATTCTTCGGCCTGGCTCTATATTTTAAGTTTAAAAAAAGTTGAGTTGTTGGAAATCCTTCAAAAAGAAAATAAAGAATTAAAAAATATTAGTTTACGCATTGGAGAACTTTAAGTGAAAAAAGCCTCAAAAGAAATTAAGGGGAATATTAAGCCTGTGGATAAAGCTAAAACTTACGATGCTACCAGTATCCAAGTTTTAGAGGGTATTGAAGCAGTGCGTCGTAGACCAGCGATGTACATTGGTGATACAGCAACACGTGGCTTACATCATTTAGTTTTTGAGGTGGTCGATAATAGCGTTGATGAAAGTTTAGGGGGTTTTTGTGATTCTATTGTTGTAGGAATACAGCAGGATAATAGCATTACTGTAGTGGATAATGGGCGCGGTATTCCGGTGGATATACATAAGACAGAAAAGAAACCCGCAGTAGAAGTGGCTTTAACTACTTTGCATGCTGGTGGGAAATTTGATCATAACTCTTATAAAGTTTCTGGTGGTTTGCATGGGGTGGGGGTGAGTTGTGTCAATGCTCTTTCTGATTGGCTTGAGGTAGAAGTCAAAAGAGACGGGAAAATTTATCATCAACGTTATGAACGCGGCAAAACGGTTTCGAAATTAATTGTTATTGGCAAAAGTACTTCTACGGGTACCAAAATTACCTTTAAGCCCGATAAGACTATCTTTCCGAAAACAGAATATTCTTATGATATTCTTTCGCAACGCTTAAGAGAACTAGCTTTTTTAAATAAAGGGTTAAAGATTAAATTAACCGATGAGCGTTCTGAAAAAGAGGCAGTTTTTGAGTTTTCTGGGGGCATTGTTTCATTTGTGGATTATTTGAATAAAAATAAAAATCCACTACACAATAAAGTTGTGTACTTTGAAAAATTGCAAGATGCAGTTAATGTAGAAGTAGCCTTGCAATATAATGACGGCTATGCCGAGACGCTGTTCTCATATGCTAATAATATCAATACTGTCGAAGGCGGTACGCATCTTTCCGGTTTTAAATCGGCGTTAACTCGTGCGATTAATCAATATGCAAAAGCAAAAAATTTATTAAAAGATAATATTGCAATTACTGGTGATGATGTGCGTGAAGGGCTGACTGCAGTAATTAGCGTAAAAGTTCCTAACCCGCAATTTGAAGGCCAAACTAAAACTAAATTAGGTAATTCTGAAGTAGAAGGTTTAGTCGCTTCAGGTAGTTTAGAGGCGCTTTCCAGTTATTTTGAAGAGAATCCCTCAGTAGCTAATAAAATTATTGATAAAGTTATCGTAGCTTCGCGAGCTAGAGAAGCGGCGCGTAAAGCTCGTGAATTAACACGTAGAAAAGGGGCGCTAGAGGGGGCGGGTTTACCTGGAAAGTTGGCGGATTGTTCTGAACGTGACGCAGCGCTTTGTGAATTATATATTGTCGAAGGAGATTCCGCCGGTGGCTCTGCCAAACAGGGGCGTGATCGTAGGTTCCAAGCGATCTTACCGATTAAAGGAAAAATTTTAAACGTTGAGAAATCTCGGATGGATAAAATTTTATCTAACGAAGAAATTCGTACTATTATTACTGCATTAGGTACGGGCATTGGAGAAGAGTTTGATTTAGCAAAATTACGTTATCATAAATTAATGTTAATGGCTGATGCCGATATTGACGGTTCACATATTCGTACCTTACTTTTAACTTTATTATACAGACAGTTGCCTAAATTAGTTGAGGCGGGTCATGTTTATATTACACAGCCGCCATTGTATAAAATTAAAAGAGGCCAACGCGAAGAGTATATTCAAACCGAACAACAGATGAATGAGATGTTGTTAGATTTAGGGCGCGAAGGTCATAAATTAATTCGGGTTAAAGATAAACAAGCGTTTACAGACAATCAGTTTAAGGAGCTTTTAAAGCTATTAATGGATATGGACCGCCTGGGACGTTATTTAGATAAAAAGGGAGTAAATTTGCAAGAATATCTCAGTTTTAGGCATCCTAAGACCAAAAAAATGCCAATTTATCGCATTAAAGTGGAGGGAAAGGACAACTTTCTCTATTCTGATAAAGAGCTCGCCGCGCTTGCGGAAAAAGAGGGTAAAGAGATAGAGCGGGATGTTTTACATCTTTACGAAGCGCAAGAAATTGATGAGTTAGTGGTTAAAATTGAAAAGCTAGGAATTGAATTTGATACTTATTTAGGGGCGGCGATAGTTAAATTAGATACTGGTAAAGAAACAGAAAAGAAAATTAAAGCGGTTTATCGCATCACTAACGATGATGATATTAAAGAAGTATTTAGTTTAAAAGAATTGCTTGGTTTTGTTAGAGAAGTGGCTACCAAGGGGATGCACATTCAAAGATATAAGGGCTTGGGAGAAATGAACCCGCAGCAGCTTTGGGATACGACCATGGATCCAGAGAAAAGAACTATTCTTAAAGTAACTTTAGAAGATGCTGTGGAAGCGGATAAAATGTTTACTGTATTAATGGGAGACCAGGTTGAGCCGCGGCGCGAATTTATTGAAAATCACGCGCATCAGGTTAAAAATCTGGATATTTAACTATGGAGGCAGATATGTCTAACCAAGAAAATGTGGCGTTGCATCCAGTAGCTATTCTTAAACAAGCTGGAAGTTTTTGTAGATCGAATTTAAAACAACTTGGTCTGATTTATTTGATCTTTAATTTACCGGTTACCTTGATGTCGTTTTTACCGTTTATGAATACTGCTGCAGGCCAACCAACAACTTTGGCGCAAACTGCGGCTTTTATGTTGATCTTAGTTATTAGTAGTTGGGGTTATATTTCACTATTATTGAGCGCTAACAAAATAGTTAGTGCACAAACCTATACAATTAAACAAAGTATTCAAGAAGTTAAAAACTATTTTTTAAAATATTTAGTTTTAATTATTTGTATAGTGATATTTGCAGCGGGTTTTGCAATTATTGTGGGTATATTAGGTACAGTTGTGTTGCCCATGCTATTAAAATTAAATCAAACGATAGGATTAATTTTTGGAGTTATTTTATTAGTTGCGGCTTTATTGTTAGTGTTGGCTGTGGCGTTGCGTTGGTCGTTATCTGCATTAGTTTGCGTTTATGAAACTTTAGGTCCATTGGCTGCTTTAAAACAAAGCTGTGCATTAATTAAGAAACATATTAATCCTGTGGTGGGCACGTACGGATTAATTATTTTAGTTTATCTAGTAGGACTGTTACCGGTGTTTATTTTAGGTATATTTACTGACGCTGGTCCTGATCTGATGTCACCGGTTAATATCGTAACTACACTTTATATTTTCTTGATGAATATTATATTAGTACCTTTTTGGACGATGAGCAATGTGGTGTTGTATAAAAAATTAAAAGAAATTTTATAAGCTAAAATATGTATACGCGTAATGAAAAAATAATTGAAGTTTATATTGAGGATGAAGTTAAAGACTCATATTTAAATTATTCCATGAGTGTCATTGTGGGGCGAGCTTTGCCCGATGTACGCGATGGTTTAAAACCTGTTCATCGACGCATACTGTATGCGATGCGCGAGCTTAATCTTGAGCATTCTAAACCTTATAAAAAATGTGCACGTATCGTCGGTGAGACGATGGGTAAGTATCACCCGCATGGTGACTCTGCCATTTATGATACCTTGGTGAGAATGGCACAGGATTTTTCATTACGTTATCCGTTAATTGATGGTCAAGGAAACTTTGGTTCGGTGGATGGTGATACTGCTGCGGCTATGCGTTATACTGAAGCTCGTCTGGCGGCGGTCTCTGATGAAATGTTGGGTGACATTGAAAAAGAAACTGTTAATTACGGACCTAATTTCGACTCCTCTTTAAAAGAACCGTTATTATTACCCGCATCTTTACCCAATCTTTTGGTGAATGGCTCTAGTGGCATTGCCGTGGGTATGGCGACCAATATCCCCCCGCATAATTTGACTGAAGTGTGTGATGCCATTATTTATTTGTTAGACAATCCTAACGCAGAGATTAAAGATTTGATGCGTTATATTAAGGGCCCGGATTTTCCGACCGGTGGTTTGATTTGTGGTAAAGGCGGCATTAAAGATGCTTATACTACTGGGCGCGGAAAATTAGTCATGCGCGGTAAAGCCACGATTGAACACCAGAAGAATGGTAAAGACCTCATTATCTTTACCGAGATTCCTTACCAGGTGCAAAAGTCTTCGCTCATTGAAGCTATCGCGGCTTTAGTCGATGATAAAAAAATCGAAGGAATTTCCGATATTCGCGATGAATCCGATAAAGAAGGTATGCGTATAGTTGTGGAGCTTAAGCGTGATGTTGAATCACAGATTATTTTAAACCAACTCTTTAAGCATACACAGCTAGAGAGTACTTTTGGCGTGATTATGTTGGCCTTGGTAGATAATCGGCCTAAAGTTTTAAATTTGCGTCAAGTATTGGATTGTTATATTGAACACCGTCGGGTAGTTATTCGTAGACGCACCCAATTTGAATTAGATAAAGCTTTAAAACGTGCGCATATTTTAGAAGGATTAAAAATTGCCCAACAACATATTGATCGGATTATTAAAGTTATTAAAACTTCTAAAAGTATAGAAGCGGCCAAGCTTAATTTAATGAAAGAGTTTGAGCTTTCAGAGTTGCAAGCTCAGGCTATTCTGGAAATGCAGTTACAGCGCCTGACTGCTTTAGAGCGGGATAAGTTAGAAGCAGAGTATGCTGAACTTTTAAAGAAGATTGAAATTTGTCGCTCTATTTTAGCTTCGCTTAAAAAAATCGAAGCGATTATTAAAGAAGAATTAGAAGAGTTAAAGAAAAAATTTGGTGATTCTCGGCGCACCGATATCGTCGGAGAAGCTGAGGAATTAGAAGTAGAAGACTTAATTGCTGAAGAAGATGTAGTGGTGACCATTAGTCACGGTGGCTATATTAAACGTTTACCGGTCAGTGCGTATCGTAAGCAAAAACGTGGTGGCACCGGCTCTACCGGAGCAGAATTAAAAGAAGAAGATTTTAGTGAACATTTATTTGTCGCCTCAACTAAAGATTATTTATTAATTTTTACCGATAAAGGCCAGGTGCATTGGTTAAAAGTTTATGAGATTCCGCAAGCCAGTCGTATCTCTAAAGGTAAAGCGATTGTCAACTTGGTGCAGATGGAAGCGTCAGCTAAGGTTAGCTCCACTATCCCGGTAAAGGAATTTTCTGCGGACAAATATTTAGTAATGGTGACTAAGCTAGGACAAATTAAGAAAACTAAATTAGAGGCATATGGTAATCCCCGCAAAGGCGGTATTATTGGTATTACTTTAGATAAAGATGATGCTTTAATTGGTGTAGAGATGACCGACGGCAAACAAGAATTATTAATCGGTACTCGTCAAGGAAAAGCGATCAGGTTTAGTGAGGAGAAAGTACGAGAAATGGGGCGTGGTGCACATGGGGTACGCGCGATTTCATTGGCTAAAAAGGATGAAGTCATTGATATGGTTGTGCCGCAGAAAAATTCTACTATTCTTACTGTAACCGCATTAGGTTTTGCAAAGCGCACCACCATTGATGAATATCGTTTAACCAGCCGCGGTGGTAAAGGTGTAATTAATATTAAAGTTACTGATAAAAATGGGCAGGCGGTAAATTTAAAAACCGTCAATGACAGGGATGAGTTGATGGTGATTACTCAAAATGGTATATTTTTACGTTGCGCTATAAAAGATATTCGTGAAACTGGTCGTTCTTCACAAGGTGTACGGTTAATTAAGTTACAAGACAAGGATCATGTTTCTTGTGTGGCTCCAGTAATTGCTGAAGAAGAAGCATAAGACTAATCGACCCTATCGTCTAGCCTGGTCTAGGACAAGAGCTTTTCAAGCTCTCGACACGGGTTCAAATCCCGTTAGGGTCATTAAATTTAAGGTGTATACATGTGCGGCATAGTCGGATATATCGGCGAAAAAGAAGCTCAGCCAATTTTATTGGCGGGTTTAAAACGCCTAGAATATCGCGGCTATGATTCCAGTGGTATCGCGTTAATCCTTCCTAAAAAAAGTAGTGTTGGCATTCGTAAATCTCCCGGAAAAATTAGTGCATTAGAAAAATTAGTTAAAAGTAAACCGTTAAGCGGTGTAGTCGGCATTGCCCATACGCGTTGGGCGACTCACGGTGCGCCTACGCAGGCTAATGCCCATCCTCATCCAGATTGCTCAGGGCAAATTGCCGTCGTGCATAACGGAATTATTGAAAATTTTGAAGCACTTAAACTACAATTAATTAAAGACGGCCACACCTTTGTCAGTCAAACTGATACCGAAGTTATTGTGCACTTAATTGAAAAGTTTTATGTAAATGTATCTTTAGAAGAAGCGGTGGCTAAGGCTTTAAAATTATTAATTGGTTCTTTTGCCATTGGAGTTATTTCTGCTAAAGAACCGAATAAATTAATTGGTGCGCGTTTTGGCAGCCCATTGATCGTTGGAGTGGGCAAGGGTGAAAACTTTTTAGCCTCCGATGTTCCTGCAATTTTAGGATTTACCAAAGAAGTTATTTTTCTAGATGAAAATGAAATTGTCGTATTAGATAAAGATAATTATAAAGTTAGCAACCTAGATGGCAAAACCGTTTTTAAAGACATCGTGCACATTAATTGGGATATTGCCCAGGCAGAAAAAGGTGGATATGATCATTTTATGCTCAAAGAAATTAATGAGCAACCGCAAATTTTAAAAAATTTAATTTATTCCCGTATTCACAAAGAAACTGGAAAGATATTTTTTGAAGAGCAAAATATTGCCGAAGAAAAATTAAAAGAAATACAAAAAATATTTATTGTGGCTTGTGGTACGGCTTATCATGCTGGAATGGTAGCTAAGTATACCCTTGAGTCTATTTGTGGGGTGGCTACGCAAATCGATGTCTCTAGTGAGTTTCGTTATCGCGATCTTTTAATTGGTCCAGAGACTTTAGTCATTGCGATTAGCCAATCTGGCGAGACTGCCGATACGTTGGCGGGAATTAGAGAAGCCAAGCGATTAGGGTCGATGGTGTTATCAGTGTGCAATGTCTTAGGCTCGACGCTGACCAGAGAAAGCGATGGTATAATTTATACGCATGCTGGACCGGAAATTGGCGTGGCTTCGACTAAAGCTTATACTGCGCAGTTAACCGCGCTTTATTTATTTGCATTATATCTAGCTCAAATTAAAGGTACGGTTTCTGCGACCAAAATTAAAAAATTAATTGAAGAGTTGCGTAAAGTGCCAGAGCATCAGATTGAAATTTTAAAGTTACAAAAAAGTATTGCTACGCTTGCGCGTAAACATTCGCATTTAGGATCGTTTTTATATTTGGGTAGGAATGTTAATTATCCTTCGGCTTTAGAAGGAGCATTAAAATTAAAAGAAATTTCTTATATTCCGGCAGAAGGTTATGCTGCCGGCGAGATGAAACACGGGCCGATTGCGTTAATTGATGAGTATCGAGCAGTAGTTTGTATTGCTCCATTATCGAAAGTATATGAAAAAATGATCTCTAATATTCAAGAAATTCGCTCGCGTAAAGGCAAAATTATTGCTATTGCTACCGACGGGGATAAAGAGATTAAAGAGTTAACCAATGAAGTGATTTATGTTCCTAAAATCGAAGAGATGTTTTCACCTTTGTTAGTAGTATTACCTTTACAATTATTAGCATATCATATTGCGGTAAAACGCGGGTGTGATGTGGATCAGCCGCGTAATTTAGCTAAGTCTGTAACTGTAGAATAATATCGTCGTCATTGCGACCCGCCATTTTCGTGGCGGGGAAGCAATCTCTAATATGCTATACATCGTCGCTACCCCTATTGGCAACTTAAAAGATCTCACCTATCGCGCTATAGAGATATTAAAAAGCGTTGATTTAATTGCTTGTGAAGATACTCGCCACACCAAAATTCTTTTAACCCATTATCAAATCACCACTCCCACGACGAGCTTTTTCCAACATAATCGATTTACAAAAGGGGATTACTTAATTAAATTATTAAAAGAAGGAAAAAATGTTGCCCTGGTCTCTGATGCGGGCACCCCGGGAATTTTGGATCCTGGGTATAATTTAATTAATTTAGCCATACAAAATAATATTGAATTAACTTTTATTCCTGGACCAGCTGCTTTTGTCAATGCTTTGGTGCTTTCCGGTAAACCGGCACATGAATTTTATTTTGGAGGTTTTTTAGTTAATCGTGCGCAAGCGCGCAGAAATCAGCTAGAGAAATTAAAGCAATTGGGTTGTACGTTAGTGTTTTATGAGTCTTGTCATCGTATCTTAGCCAGTTTAGATGATATAAAGGCAGTTTTCCCAGATAAAGAAGTGGTGGTGGCCAGAGAGCTGACCAAAAAGTTTGAGGAAGTGCTACGCGGAGACCCAAAAATTATTCAAGAAAAGCTTATAAATCCTAAACCGAGAGGGGAGTTTGTAATTATAATTTAGACTTGACAAATAAGCATTTGGCAGTATAATTAACCTTAAATGGACCTTTAAGTCCGGCTCTGAGAAGCTGGCAAGGTAAATAAAATGCAGAATAAATTATTAAAAACTTATGAACCCTGGGCAAACCAAGCCGAGGGTATTTTTGTGCCTACGAGGGCTAGATGAAGGAAAAAGTTAAAATATTGGATCAGGAAGGCATAAATCGGGCGATTATGCGCATTGCCCATGAAATTATTGAAAAAAATAAGGGCACGGTTGATTTATGTATAGTTGGAATTCGTAATCGCGGGGTTTTTATTGCTAAACGTATCGCCGAATGTATCAAGAAAATTGAAAATATCGATGTTCCAGTCGGCGCTTTAGATATTACTCTCTACCGCGATGATTTAGCGCTGGCTTCCGGCCAACCGTTGGTGCGAAAAACCGAAATAGATTTCGACATTAATAATCAAAATTTAGTTTTAGTCGACGATGTGCTTTATACCGGGCGCACCATTCGGGCAGCACTGGACGCCTTAATTGATTTTGGCCGACCTAAGTCGATACAGTTGGCAGTTTTAGTCGACCGCGGACATCGCGAGCTACCAATTCGCGCAGATTTTGTGGGCAAAAATATTCCAACTTCTCATAAAGAAGCAGTAGAAGTGCATTTACAAGAGTCTGATGGCAGTGATGAAGTTTTAATTGCGGAGAAAGCATAATGGTCTGGACCAAGAAAGATCTTTTAGGTTTAGAGTATTTAACTAGCGAAGAGATTGAGTTAATCTTAGACACTGCTGAATCATTTAAAGAAGTCTCGACCCGGGAAATTAAAAAAGTTCCTGCACTGCGCGGAAAAACCGCCGTTAATCTTTTCTATGAACCATCGACGCGTACCCGCGTATCTTTTGAGGTAGCCGCAAAACGACTTTCTGCTGATGTTATTAATATCTCCACAGAGACTTCTAGTGTGCGCAAAGGCGAGACTTTAATTGATACTGGGAAAAATATTCAAGCCTTAAAAGCTGATATTATTATAATGCGCCACAACTATTCAGGGGCGGCCAATATGTTGGCGCGAGCTCTAGATATTAGCGTGGTTAATGCCGGAGACGGTTGGCATGAACATCCTACCCAAGCTTTATTGGATATGTTTACTTTAAAAGAAAAATTAGGAAAAATTAAAGGATTAAATGTAGCGATTGTCGGCGATATTGCACATTCTCGTGTGGCGCGTTCTAATATTTGGGGTTTAACTAAGTTAGGAGCTAATGTTACGGTTTGTGCTCCAGAGATCTTATTGCCAGTAGGGATAGAATTAACCGGAGCCAAAACTTCTAGCAATTTAGATGAGGTTCTAAAAAAATCCGACGCTGTAAATGTTTTAAGGATGCAATTTGAGCGCGATGAAGGTACGGCTTTCCCAGCACAACTAGATTATTTTAAAAAATTTGGGATTACCGAAGAAAGATTGGCCAAAGCTAAAAAAGATATTGTGGTAATGCATCCGGGTCCGATTAATCGAGGGATTGAGATGTCTAGCGAGGTGGCTGACGGAGCTAATTCGGTAATTTTAGAGCAGGTAACTAACGGGATTGCGGTGCGAATGGCGGTTTTATATTTAGTCAGCCAAGCTAAGGAAGCGAAAAAATGAGCCCCATTAGAAATAAAATAGAAGAGATGCCCAGCGGTTGTCAGCGACAACCTATTTCTAACGGGGCAAGTATTTTGATAAAAGGTGGTCGCGTAATTGATCCGGCAAATAAAATTGACGCAGTTTTAGATATTTTAATTGAAGGTAATAAAATTTCTAAAGTGGCTAAAAATATTATATCTAGCGATGCCACTGTAATTAATGCGGAAAATAAAATTGTCGCCCCGGGAATTGTTGATATGCATGTGCATTTGCGCGAACCTGGAAGAGAAGACAAAGAAACCGTAGCTAGTGCCACAGCGGCTGCTGCTAAAGGTGGCGTGACTACTGTGTTAGCCATGCCCAACACTCAACCGGCGATGGATTGTCCAGAAAGTATCGCTCTGTTACAAAAAATAATTAAAAATGATGCTAAAGTTAATGTGTTAGTTTGTGGAGCAATTACTAAAGATCGTCTAGGAAACCAATTAAATGATATTGCGGCATTAAAACAAGCTGGCGCTTTGGCTATTTCCGATGATGGAGCTTCTGTAGATAACGATAGTATTATGTTGCAAGCTTTAAAAGATGCCAAAGGAGCGGGGGTTTTAACCATTTGCCATTGTGAAGATAAAAAATTAACACAAAAAGGCGTAATTAATTTAGGGTTTAATTCTACGCGCTTGGGTTTACGTGGGATATCCAATGAATCAGAATATAAGCGAGTAGCGCGTGATATTGATTTGGGGCAAAAGTCTGGGTCAGCGGTGCATATTGCCCACGTAAGCTGCCAGGAATCCATAGAGATTATTGCTGCGGCTAAACAAAAAGAAATTAAAGTGACCTGTGAAACTGCTCCGCATTATTTTGCTTTAACTGAAGATGATATAATCGATTATGATACAAATATGAAAATTAATCCACCTCTGCGCACTAAAAAAGATTTAGCGGCGATAAAAGATGGATTAAAAAATAAGATTATAGATGTAATTGCCTCAGACCATGCTCCACATACAGAGAATGAAAAGGAGATTGAGTTTGATCGCGCGGAGTTTGGAAAAATTGGACTAGAGTCAGGGTTATCTGTGAGTGTCATGGAGCTAATTGATAAAAATATATTAAGTTGGTCAGAGTTGGTTGAGAAATTAGCCTTAAATCCAGCCAGGATTTTAGGAATTAATAAAGGTACTTTAGGCGTTGATGCTGACGCAGATATAATTATTATCGATGCGCACAGGGAATTTGTGATAGAAAAGAAGAAAATTCTTTCTAAATCTCACAATTCACCGTTTATTGGTAAAACCGTAAAAGGGTTAGTTGAATATACAATCTTTAATGGAAAAATTGTATATCAGGTTAAATAATTTTTATGCCCCTGTAGCGCAACGGATAGCGCATCAGCCTCCGAAGCTGGTGGTACAGGTTCGATTCCTGTCAGGGGCAAAATAAGTGACAGGAAATCGAAGGTTCGACACTGTCTCGCTGCGCTCGACAGTGTTTCGCTAGATAAGGTGAGTGCTCAATTCCTGTCAGGGGCAAAATAAGCAAAAATAGGGAAATGGAGCAATTAACCCATAAAGTAGTCAAATAAAGCTAAAAAGTGGAGTAAAATGAAGAAAAAAGTCATTATTTTAGGAGGTGGACCCAATAGAATCGGGCAAGGAATTGAGTTTGATTACTGTTGTTGCCACGCTGCATATGCCTTGCGGGAAGAAGGAATAGAGAGCATTATGGTTAACTGTAACCCGGAGACCGTTTCTACTGATTATGATACTTCAGATAAATTGTATTTTGAACCGTTAACTTTTGAAGATATCATAAATATTATTGAAAGAGAAAAACCGTTAGGAGTAATTGTGCAATTTGGCGGCCAAACTCCGCTTAATTTAGCAGTACCTTTGCTTAAAGCAGGGGTACGGGTTTTGGGAACTAGCGCAGATAGTATTGATATCGCCGAAGACCGTAAGCGTTTTAAATTAATGTTGGATAAGTTAGGACTTCTACAACCAGTTAATGGAACGGCATTTAATTTTGAACAAGCTAAAGAAGTAGCAAATCGTATTGGCTATCCGGTTTTGGTGCGTCCTTCCTATGTTTTAGGTGGTCGAGCCATGGAGATTGCTTACGATGAACAGGTTTTGGAAAAATTTATTAAAGAAGCGGCGGCAGTTTCCGGTGACCATCCTGTTTTGGTAGATAAATTTTTAGAGGATGCCATTGAGGTAGATGTAGATTTAGTGGGTGATGGAAAAGATTTTATTATTGGCGGGATTATGGAACACATTGAGCAGGCCGGAGTGCACTCTGGAGATGCGGCGATGTCTTTGCCCACTTACACATTATCAGAGGAGATACTTAATAAAATTCGTCAGGCAACGGTGCATATGGCTAAAGAATTACATGTAGTGGGTTTAATGAATGTACAATATGCCGTTAAAGACGGAAAAGTTTATATTTTAGAAGTTAATCCGCGTGCTTCGCGCACAGTGCCGTTTGTTTCTAAAGTTATTGGAGTTCCTTTGGTCAATTTAGCGACCAAAGCGATGTTAGGAAAAAAATTAAAAGATTTAAAATTTATTAAAGAAATTATTCCTAAGCATGTGGCGATTAAAGAATCAGTTTTTCCTTTTAATCGTTTCCCGGGAGTAGATATTATTTTAGGTCCGGAGATGAAATCAACCGGTGAAGTTATGGGTATCGATGCTGATTTTGGTCAGGCTTATATTAAGAGTCAGTTGGCCGCTGGTCAAAAATTACCTAAAAGAGGCAATGTATTTATTTCAGTTAACGATCGAGATAAGCGTAATATTATTTTAATTGCTAAAAAGTTTAAGGATTTAGGTTTTAAAATTTATGCCTCCAGCGGAACTGCAATGGTGTTGGCAAAAAGTAAAGTTGCTTCTAAGGTTTTACCGAAAATTTCAGAAGGCAGCCCTAATGTTTTGGATTTAATGAAAGCCGGCAAGATACAGTTGGTGATTAATACTCCTTCGGGAAGAATTCCACATTTAGATGAAGTAAAGATACGTTCTCAGGTTATTTTAAACGCCATACCTTATACTACAACAATTTTTGGTGCACAAGCTACGGTAAGCGGAATTGAAGTTTTATTAAAGAAAAAGTTAAAAGTGAAATGTTTGCAAGAGTACTATAAAGTTAAGGGAAAGAAAATTAAAAAATAATTATGCCTGAGCTTCCAGAAGTAGAAACTATTAAACAGGATCTTTCTAAGGTAATCATCGGTAAAAAAATTATTAAAGTAGCAATTAATAATCCCAAGGTAATTAGGGAGCCGGCACCTTTACAATTTAAAAAATCTTTAGAAGGTCAAACAATAAGAAATGTTTTACGTCGAGCAAAATTATTGATTTTAGAGTTATCCAATGGTTTGTTCTTAACGGTACATCTTAAGATGACCGGACAACTAGTTTATCCGGGTGGCTCAGAGAAAAGTCGTTTAGCGTTTCATCTGTCGGATGGCAGTA
Organism: Candidatus Omnitrophota bacterium; assembly: GCA_041650295.1. GTDB lineage: Bacteria > Omnitrophota > Gorgyraeia > Gygaellales > Profunditerraquicolaceae > UBA6249. The sequence goes on along the minus strand of JBAZLM010000001.1, from coordinate 69,244 downwards.
TCTTAGATTTTAATGATCATCGTTTATTTGGCGAGTTGCGCTTGGTTAAGGATTGGAAAAAGTTAAAGTTTGTGCAAGGCTTGGGCCCAGAGCCTTTTGATTTGACTTCTGCTGACTTTAAAGCTATGCTTTTAAAAAGAAAAACTAAAATTAAACCACTACTTTTAGACCAATCGTTTATCTCTGGGATTGGCAATATTTATGCGGCAGAGATTTTATTTCATGCTCGGATTAATCCTGAGCGCGTGGCGCAAAGTTTGAGTAGTAAAGAAACAGAAAGTTTGTACAAGGAAACAAAAAAAGTATTAACCAAGGCAATTCAACATGGTGGTTCTTCGGTGGATGATTATGTGCGGGTTTCTGGAAAGAATGGAGACTATGCGCGTTTTCATCAAGTTTACGGTCGAGATAAACAGCCATGTTTAGTTTGTCATCATCCAATTAAACGTTTTACTCAAGGGGGAAGGGGTACTTATTTTTGTGATAAGTGCCAAAAATAATTTATGAAGAAAAGGCTTAAGATTAATGGAATTATTATGGGGATTGCGGCATTGATTATTGTATTTTTCCCTAGAGTATTTATTCGCCGGTATTCCGGAGGATTCTGGGAGGAAGCGGTGGAGCTATTGGGGTTTGCGTTAATTTTTTTAGGTCAGATTATTCGGGTTTCTGCGCGCGGTTATAAAGCGGAGAACTCTCAAGAGAGCCAGGCTTTAATTCAGGGCGGGCCATATCAAGTGGTGCGTAATCCGATGTATTTAGGAATATTTCTGATTGGCCTAGGAGTAGTTTTGGCTATTTTTCAATGGTGGGCGGTAATCATTTTTCTTATCGTTTTTATTATTCGCTATCTATTACTAATTTATAAAGAGGAAGCTAAGCTATCGGCTATTTTTCCAGGAAGTTATAAGGAATATTGCAAAAAAGTCCCGCGAATATTTCCTTCTCTTTTGACTCTTATAAAATTAGATATTAGTGCTTATCTGCCAATTAAGCTTGCCTGGTTTCAAAAAGAAATTGGCTCGATGTCGACCTTGCTTTTGTTAATTTTATTAGTTGAGTCATGGGAAGATATTGCCACGAATGGCTTAAGAGTGTATTTTCAACAATTAGCCTGGCTAGTTTTAACTTTTGCTTTGTTTGCTATTTTTGTAATTTTATTAAGTAAATGGACGAGTAAAAATCATGAAAACATTTCAAAATAAAGTTAAAATTATATCTAATAAAAAATATCAAGATAATTATTGGCATCTAGTATTTGAGTCTAGTTTAATTGCTAAAAATGCTCTAGCTGGGCAGTTTGTAAATATTAAAGTTAATACCGGTTTAGAACCTTTGTTGCGTCGCCCGATCAGTATTCATCAAGTAGAGGCTAATAAGATAAAACTTTTTTATCAAATATTAGGTCCCGGTACACAGATCTTGTCGACTAGAAAGTCTGGTGAATACTTAGATTTAATTGGGCCTCTAGGTAACGGGTTTACTTATTCTAAAACCAGTAAAACTTTAAACAGTAAAAATATTTTAATTGCCGGAGGAATGGGGGTTGCCCCGTTAGTATTTTTAGCAAAAAAATTGCAAAAACCACTCGTTTTAATTGGTGCCAGAACTAAAAAGCAAATTCTCTGTGCGTCAGAATTTAAGGCCCTGGGTTGTAAAGTCCAGTTGGCTACTGACGATGGCTCACAAGGATTTAAGGGTAAGGTTACAGATCTATTAAAACTTATTTTAACCCAAGACAAATTTTCAGAGATTTTTTCTTGCGGTCCTACTGCGATGTTAAAAGCAGTTAGTGCAATTGCTCAGAACAATAAAATAAATGCGCAACTTTCTTTAGAGTCGCATATGGCTTGTGGAATTGGTGTTTGTTTAGGTTGTGTAGTTTCAACCAAGTCAGGGTATCAACGAGTTTGTAAAGATGGCCCGGTATTTTCTGCTCAGGAGCTAACATGGTAAAAATTAAGCCTAATTTAAGCGTTAATCTGGGAAGATTGGAATTAAAAAATCCGGTGATGGTGGCCAGTGGAACTTTTGGTTATGCAGAAGAATTTAAAGATTTTATGGATTTAAAGAAATTGGGAGCAATTGTTACTAAAACCATTACACTTAAACCACGCCACGGAAATATTCCTCCCCGTACTTGCGAGACTCCTGCTGGCATGCTTAATTCTATTGGATTAGAGAATCCTGGTATTGATAAATTTCTTCAAGAGAAACTTCCTTATTTAGCAAAATTATCCGTTCCGATTATTGTGAGTATTGCTGCAGAAGAAAATTTAGATGAGTTTTTAAATTTAACTAATCGCTTAGATAAAATTGATACAGTAGCGGCGATTGAATTAAATATCTCTTGTCCTAATTTGCAAAAAAATAAATTAGTTTCTCAAGATGCCAAAGATACTTTTGAATTAGTGAGTATGGTGCGCAAGGTTACACAAAAATGTTTAATTACTAAATTATCGCCTAATGTGACTTCGATTAGCGAAATTGCAATTGCTGCTCAAGATGGCGGTAGTGATGCGTTGGCCTTAATTAATACTTTGAGTGGAATGAGTATTGATGTTAATCAGCGTACTCCAAAGTTGGGGGCCTGGGTTGGTGGATTAAGCGGAGCGGCGATCAGACCGGTAGCCATTAAGATGGTCTGGGAGAGTTATAATAAAATTAAGATTCCTATTATCGGGATGGGTGGTATAATGGACACTCAAAGTGCTTTGGAGTTTTTTATTGCTGGAGCAACCGCTATTAGCGTAGGGACTGCTAATTTTATTAATCCTAAAGTGAGCTTAGAGATTATTTTAGGGTTAAAACAGTATATGGTCGAACATAATATTCAGAATTTAGATAATCTTATCGGAAGATTAAAAGCGTGCAAAGAGTAAGTAACTCTCAAATAATTTTAGCCCTAGATGTAAATACCTTAGCGCAAGCTAAGCGTTTGGTTAATCTACTGTACCCTAAAATAAAAATTTTTAAAGTAGGTAGTCATCTCTTTACTGCTTATGGACCCAAGATTATTCAGCTGCTACACAAAAAAGGGGCACAGGTATTTTTAGACCTGAAGTATTATGATATTCCTAATACCGTGGCCCAAGCAGTAGCTTCGGCGGTGCGGCTTAAGGTAAAGATGTTAACTTTGCATATCTCAGGTGATCAAGCCATGGTTGAGGCGGCGGTAAATGCGGCTAAAAACCAAGCAAAGATTTCTAAAACGACCCGTCCTTTATTAATTGGGGTTACTGTTTTGACGAGTAAAAAGGCTAGGCCTGAAGAAATTTTTTCTTTAGCTAAAAATGGCATTGCCTGGGGTTTAGACGGAGTAGTTTGTTCGGCCCAAGAAGCAGCAAAACTGCGCACCAAAATTAAAAAGAAATTTGTTATCGTTACTCCAGGGATTAGACCAGAAAGTTGTGCCAAAGATGACCAGAAGAGAACAGCAACTGTGTCGGAAGCACTAAAAGCCGGAAGTAATTTTTTAGTCATTGGCCGGCCAATTTTAAAGGCAGCCAATCCTTTAGTGGCAGCAAACGAAATTTTAGGAGATCTCCATGGCAGAAGAAATTAAAGATTTAATTGCAAAAATTCAACGGGAAGGAATTAAAATAGCCGAGGAAAAAGCTGCGCAAATAAAAACTGATGCCGATTTATTAGCTCAAAAAATAATTCAGACAGCTAAGTTAGAGGCTAAACAAATTGTAGAAAAAGCGGTCGAGCAAGCCAAAAAACTCGATGATTCTACCCAGGCTTCTTTAAAACAAGCCGGGCGGGATTTGCTGATTAGCCTACGCAAAGAAATTAACGCCATGTTAAATAATTTGATTAAGGTAGAGTTAAGCCAGGCACTTTCTGCAGAAGTTTTGGCTGGTATTATTGCAACATTAATAAAAAATGCCCCGCTAACTAATTCTTCTGAAATTATTGTTTCTTTAAGTCAGCAGGATAAGGAAAAATTAGAAAATGGATTTTTAAAACAGATTGCGCAAGAAACAAAGAAACAAATAGTGTTAAAGTCCCAAAATAGTATTCAAAGTGGTTTTGTAATTAGTTTTGATGCTAGTAAGTCTGTTTTTGATTTTAGTGATCAAGCGCTTATACAATATTTGGCCGATAACTTAAGGCCAGAGTTAAATAAAATTTTGGAAGGCTAAAATTAATGAGCAGTTATTATGTATATTTAATTTCAAGCTTGCCATTGCTTAATTTTTCTTCGCATATGCCGTTTAGTCTAGAAGAATTTTTTGCTAAATGTCAAAACCTAGTTCCGGAAGTAGATATTTTACGATTACGTAATGTAAGTAGTGGTATTTTGGATATTTCTGCTGCGGGGATTCTTAAGGATTGGTTAAATTTTGATACAGCTCTTAAGAATGAATTAGTGCGGATTAGAGCTAAAGATAAAAAAATTGATCCTGAAAAATATGTACGTTTGCCAGATTTTCCGCAGGCGCATATTAGCGTTATTGCTTTGTCGGCACATCGGCATAATCTGTATGCATTGGAAGCAGAAAAAATCCTAGATCAGGAGAGATGGAATTATTTAGATCAGTTAACGCTGGGACATTATTTTGATTTTGAAGCATTATTGATCTATGCTTTGAAGCTTAAGATATTAGAACGCTGGGAAAAAGTAGAAAATGCAAATAAAGAAGATTTGTATGATGGGGTATTGGTGAATTAATTATGGAAAATAAAAGAACTGGAAAAGTAGTTAAAGTTAATGCCAACATGGTGACTGCCCAGGTGCAGGGTAGTATCATCCAGAATGAAGTTGCTTATATTCTTTGTGGACAGGTACGTTTAAAAGCCGAGGTTATTCGGGTGCGCTCAGATCAAGCAGAGATGCAAGTTTATGAAAGTACTCAAGGGTTAAAAGTTGGGGACCTAGTAGAGTTTAGCGATGAATTACTTTCTGTTGAATTGGGTCCGGGATTGTTAGGTCAAATTTATGATGGTTTGCAGAATCCTCTTCCAGCTCTTGCAGAAAAATGTGGATTTTTTCTAAAACGTGGCGTATACCTAGAAGCTTTGGATGACCAATCAGAATGGAATTTTACTCCTTTAGTAAAACCCCAAGATAAAGTTTTAGCCGGCAGCTGGTTAGGTTTTGTTCCGGAGAAATTTTTTAAACATTACATTATGGCTCCTTTTATGTTAGCAGGTAGCCTAGAGGTAGTTAGTATTGTTGGCGCAGGGAAATATAATCTAAAACAACCGATTGCTCAACTTAAAGATTCTACCGGACATATCCATGAAGTATTTTTAGAGCAAAGTTGGCCAGTGAAAATACCGATTCAAGCTTATGCTGAGAAATTAAGACCATCGCAGCCATTGGTGACAAAAATGCGTTTAATTGATTCGCTTTTCCCGGTAAGCCGGGGGGGCACTTATTGTATCCCTGGTCCTTTTGGTGCAGGCAAAACTGTTTTGCAGCAATTAACTAGTCGTCATGCCGATGTGGACGTGGTTATTATTGCTGCTTGTGGAGAAAGAGCCGGAGAAGTAGTAGAAACTTTAAAAACTTTTCCTGAGTTAATTGATCCACGTACCAATAAACCATTGATGGATCGTACAGTAATTATTTGTAATACTAGTTCGATGCCGGTGGCGGCGCGTGAATCTAGCGTTTATACGGCGGTAACCATTGCAGAGTATTATCGTCAGATGGGTTTAAATGTTTTATTGTTAGCAGACTCAACTTCTCGTTGGGCTCAAGCGATGCGTGAAATGAGTGGTCGTTTAGAAGAGATCCCCGGAGAAGAAGCCTTCCCAGCATATTTGGAGTCGCGGATTGCTTCATTTTATGAACGCGCTGGCGTAGTTAAGCTTTATAATGGCCAGACAGGTTCAGTAACTATTGGTGGAACGGTGAGTCCTGCCGGTGGAAATTTTGAAGAGCCAGTTACCCAGGCAACTTTAAAAGTAGTGGGGGCCTTTCATGGGCTTTCCCGTGAACGAAGTGATGCGCGAAAATATCCAGCGATAGATCCTTTGATTAGCTGGAGTAAATATAAAAGTATTGTTAGCCCAGAGAATCAAGAACAGGGCCAGAATATTTTAAGGCGTAGTTATGAAATTGCGCAGATGATGAAAGTTGTAGGAGAAGAAGGCACAACTCTGGATGATTATATTCAATATTTAAAAGGAGAGTTGTTCGATTTTGTTTATTTACAGCAAAATGCTTTTGACCCAGTGGATGAAGCTACGTCTGCAGAGCGACAAGTTTATTTATTTAAATTTATTTGTAAAATTCTGGATACTGAATATAAATTAGAAAATAAAGAAACTGCGTTGCATTTTTTCCAACAGTTGCGCCAATTTTTTAGAGGATGGAATAGTGCGGAATTTAATAGCTTAGAATTTAAAAAAATAGAAGAACAGATTACACTATTTTTAGCAGCTAAAATCAAGGATATAAAATAATTATGCAAAAAGTTTATACTAATATTATTCAAATTGCCGGAGACGTCATTACTGTTGAGGCTCAAGGGGTAGGTTACTTAGATATTGCTCAGATTACTACTAGTCGCGGCAATTCTTTAGCCCAGGTAATCCGCATTGATGGCAATAAAGTATCTTTACAGGTTTTTGCTGGTTCTCGTGGAATTTCTACTCAAGATAAGGTAAGATTTTTAGGTCATCCGATGCAGGTTCCTACGGGAGATAATTTATTAGGGCGTATCTTTAATGGAAGCGGCTTGCCTTTGGACCATGGACCATTGCTTTCTGATAATTTGACCGATATCGGCTCTCCTTCCGTAAATCCAGTTAAAAGAGTTGTTCCTAATAAAATGATTCGCACAGGCATTCCGATGATTGATGTTTTTAATTCTTTAGTAGAATCACAAAAACTACCTGTTTTTTCTATTGCCGGTGAACCTTACAATGAACTTTTAGCACGTATTGCTATTCAGGCAGAGGTAGATATTATTATTTTAGGTGGTATGGGTCTAAAGTACGATGATTTTCTTTTCTTTCGTGAAACTTTAAATGCTGCCGGAGCGCTTTCGCGTTGTGTGTTTTTTATTCATACTGCATCGGATCCTACGGTTGAATGTTTATTGGTACCTGATGTGAGTTTAGCAGTAGCTGAAGATTTTGCTTTAAAAGGTAAAAGAGTATTGGTTCTACTTACTGATATGACTAATTTTGCTGATTCATTAAAAGAAATTGCTATTACTATGGAGCAAGTTCCTTCTAATCGTGGATATCCCGGAGATCTTTATAGTCAGTTAGCTGCGCGTTATGAAAAAGCCGTTGATTTCCAAGGGGCTGGTTCGATTACCATTTTAGCGGCGACGACTATGCCCGGAGACGATGTTACGCATCCGGTTCCGGACAATACCGGATATATTACGGAAGGACAGTTTTATTTAAAAAATGCTATGATTGAGCCATTCGGTTCACTGAGCCGTTTAAAGCAACAGGTAAATGGAAAAACGCGTGCGGATCATCGTGCGATTATGGATACGATGATTCAACTTTTTGCCAGCTATCGTGAAACATTGGAAAAACAATCAATGGGTTTTCAAATGAGCGCTTGGGATAAAAAATTACTTAAGTATGGTGCGCTTTTTGAAAAGAATATGATGTCATTGAAAGTAAACATTCCTTTAGAAAAAGCACTAGATTTAGGTTGGCAGATTTTAGCAGATTGTTTTTCTCCTGAAGAAACCGGAATCAAACTTTCAATTATCCAGCAGTTCTGGCCCCGTTAGAAACGAGACAAAAAAGATGGTTTACGGTTGTCTTTGACAACCTATTTCTAACGGGATAAACCTAAGGCATAATGGCAAAAATAAAATTTACTAAAGGTGAATTAAAAAGGCAGCGTGACGCCTTAAAACAGTTTCAACGTTATTTACCGACGTTGCAATTAAAGAAACAACAGCTGCAGTTAGAAATTCTTCAACTTAGTTCTGCACAAGAAATAAAAAAACAAACTCTTTTAAAGAAAAAACAAGCAATTCTTCTTTGGGCTGGATTATTGTCTGATGCTTATGTGAATTTAAAAGAATATTTAAAGCCTCAAAGAATCGATACAACTTTGAAAAATATTGCTGGGGTGGATATTCCTATTTTCGAAAAAATAGAGTTTGTTAATTCGGAGTATGATTTATTTATTACCCCACTGTGGTTAGATTATGCAATTTTAGCTTTTAGGGAAATTATTATCTTAAATAAAGAGATAGTTTTAATGCAGGAGGGGGTTAATATTCTTAGGCAGGAGTTGCGTATTACTGCTCAAAGAGTTAATCTTTTTGAAAAAGTTAAAATTCCCGCTTCCCAAGAAAATATTCGCTTAATTAAAATTTATATTGGTGATCAAATGGCTAATGCTGTCGGTCGTTGTAAAATTGCTAAAAGAAAGATCGCAGAGCTGGTTTTAGCAGGGGGTGCGGCATGATCGTTGCCATGAAAAAAGTAATTGTGGTCACTCAAGCCAAAGATAGCTTAGATGTTTTAAATAAGTTGCAAGCCCAGGGAGTTTTACATATTGAACATGTGCAGCCCCCTAAGGGCAATGATGTTATTTTGTTAACTGAAGAAATTGCTCTCTTGGATCAGGCTTTAAGTATTTTATCCAGTATTCCTTTAGAGAAAAAGCCTGTTGTAGATAATGAAAATGTTGATGCCAAATTAGTTTATCGCCATGTAATTGATTTACATAAACGTAAAGACCAGCTGGTAGAGTATCTTACTGCTCTAACGCTAAAGATTAAACAGTATCAAGATTGGGGTGACTTTGATCCTCAAGATTTTGCAAATTTAGCGCAAAAGAATATTTTTGCCGGGCTTTATCAAATACCTCTTAAGCAATTAAAGGAAATTACCGATGCAGTAGTAATTAATCAACTTTCTGTTAAGGGGGGGATTGCTAATTGTTTAGTTGTTGCTAAGAAAAAAATTGAAATTGGTTTTAAAGAAATTTCTTTACCAGCGATGAGTTTAGGAAAGATGTTGCAACGTAAAGAAGAGGATCTTAAAGCAATTAAAGCTTTAGAAAAACAATTAATTCAGCAGGTTCCTTATCAAAAAGAATTAATCAAATTTAGAGATAGTTTGCAAAAAAAACTAGAATTTCAAGAAACGTTTGCGGGAATGGGTCAATCCGAACAACTTGTGTTTTTAAAAGGATATCTTCCCATTAACGAAGAGATGGCATTGGTTGCTTTGGCTAAGCAAAAGGGATGGGGAATTTTTACTAGCGTGCCTAGTCAGGAAGATGAAGTTCCTACGCTGGTGCGTAATCCGCGTTGGATTGCTTTAATTAAACCGCTTTTAAAACTTTTAGAGCTTGTTCCGGGATATCGAGAACTTGATATTAGCCCTTTGTTTATTATTTTCTTTAGTTTGTTTTTTGGTATGTTAATCGGGGATGCTGGTTACGGATTAGTTTATCTGATGCTTAATTTTTGGTTACATAAAAAATTTGGTTATAAGATTAAAGATCAGAGCGTATTTTTTCTCTTTTACATCTTAAGTTTTTGCGCTATTATATGGGGGCTGTTGACGGCAACATTTTTTGGTCAAGCTTGGCTTTTAAATTTAGGGATTAAACCATTAATTCCGGCTCTGGGTAATGCTTCATTTATTCAGGCATTTTGCTTTTTTATCGGAGCGCTGCATTTATCTTTTGCCCATGGGTGGAGAGCGATTTTAAAAGCTCCGGCACTAATCGCTTTAGCTGATTTAGGCTGGATTTGTGTAATTTGGGCGGTATTCTTTTTAGCGAAAAATTTAATTCTGGGAGATCTTTATCCAGGATTTAGTAATGGGTTAATTATTAGTGGCTTAATCTTAGTTTTATTTTTTACCAGCCCGCAAAAAAATATACTTAAAACTATTGGTGCAGGATTAGGTACTATTGCTTTAAGTTTAGTTAACAATTTTACGGACGTTGTTTCTTATATTCGACTTTTTGCAGTAGGTTTAGCTGGAGTAGCCATTGCCGATGCTTTTAATGCGATGGCAGCTGGAGTTTTTAAAAAAGGCGATTTTTTAACTATTGTTGCGGCGGCTTTAATTGTGATAATGGGTCATGCTTTAAATATAATTTTAGGACCGATGTCGGTTTTGGTGCATGGAGTTAGGCTTAATGTGCTAGAGTTTTGTGGACATGCTAATGTGACCTGGAGTGGTTTTGCTTATAAGCCATTTGGTCGAAAGGAGAATTAAAATGGATGCAGGAATGAGTGCTCAATTTAAAGATTTAGGGTGTATTTTGGTTTTAGCTTTAGCTGCTTGTGGTTCTGCAGCTGGAGCCGGAGTAGCTGGTATGGCAGCTATTGGTGCTTGGAAGAAAAATTTTGCGCAGAATAAAAGTGCTTCTTTTTTATTGGTAGCTTTAGTTGGTGCGCCGTTAACTCAAACGATTTATGGAAATATCGCCATGACCAAGATGTTTGAATTAGCGGATAAAGGACAATATCTTTGGGGAATTGGTGCATTTTCTGGCTTGGCGATTGGGCTTTCTGCTTATTATCAAGGAAAAGCCGCAGCTTGTGCCTGCGATGCAATGGGAGAGACTGGTAAAGGATTTGGAAATTATCTAGCAGTTTTAGGTATCATTGAAACTGTGGCGCTTTTTGTCATGGTCTTTACTTTAATTATTCTTGGTAAATTTGCTGGAGTTTAGATTTCAGGGCGATTAGCTCATCCTCTAAAGAGGATTTCGCAACGGATTGATAATAAAAAAGATTTCAGGGCGATTAGCTCAGTTGGTTAGAGCATCTGATTTACATTCAGAGGGTCAGGGGTTCAACTCCTCTATCGCCCACCATTAATTTTATAAATAAATAGTAGACTTTAGTTTAACAAAAAAGTATAATAGGTTTTCAAAATTAATATGTTGGGGTCGTAGCTTAGCCTGGCTTAAAGCGCCTCCCTGTCACGGAGGAGATCGCGAGTCCGAATCTCGTCGGCCCCGCCAATAAAATGAATGCCGTAGGTAATTATCTACGGCATTTTTGTTTAATATAGCACTATTCCTTGTGCATTCATCTCTTGGAGCTCTTTATGGGCGGGCTGTTTACCGGTCTTAGTAATTCCGGTTTGTTGATTATTCTCAGATTTAAAATTGGCGGTTGGGTTAGATGGGTTAGTCCAGGTATTGTTAGAATTAGTAGTGTTTGCAGATGTAATTTTTTCTGGTTCCTTGGCTGGCTCTTCTAAAGTAGTTTTTTTAATTATAGTTACTCCGCTCTTGATCACAGGCATTGCGACTTTATTTATAATTGTTGCATCAGGCATTGATTGCGAATATTCTATATTTGGTTCAACAATCAATTTTTCTTCTTTTAAAACTGCATTTATATCAGCGGGTTGTCGATTGGATAATAAAACCATGACCATAATTATGATACAGAGAATTGATAAAATAATTAATCCTTTAATTTTCATTTTTTAATTCTCCCAGGCTAATGTAATGTAGTCTCCGGTAGTGGGAACAAAAGGTGGAGGTGAATTTAGTAAGCGCGTGTCATAGTTGTAATCTTTAGAATAACCGGATACTTTTGTATTGCCGCTAAAGGTTCCTACCGGACCTCTTTCATTTTGGATGATTCCCCCAAAGACTGAAAGTGTACCCTTGGCACCTCCGGTCCACCAATTCTCAACCATAAAAGAAGTATTTAGTGCCATAATGGAAGCATCAACTTCTACATTATTAGGAGCTCCTGAGCTGACCACGACATCTTGTTCTGAAATAAGTCCTAGTGTATCGGTTGACGCTGGATTAACTCGAGGGTCATTAGCATAAACTATACTATTAGGGATATTTATATCTTTGCTGGCTCCAGCAGTTAATCTTCCGTTGAGCGTTCCGGAGATAGTTAAATTTCCATTATTTACAAAGAGTGCGCCATTGGTTGGTAACGGCATGTTTCTATTACTCCATCCTTTATCAGAATTAGTGACATTCATTGTTCCGTTTGCATTTAAAACGATAGTTGAATTTCCTTTGAGGCGCAGTCCTCCTGCGCTGGTGGAAGCTGCGCGCAAACTTAAAGCTTGGGTAGGCATGTTGGTAGAACTTACGCCTAAGTCTACGGTACTATTAAAGTCCGGAGTGTCATAAGGAGGATTACTTAGGTTAGAAGAGTTAATATTGTTACCGTTATTAAAATAACGGATATAGTCATCGACAGATTCTACCGCTCCATCAAAAACTGGGGTACCAGCGATATTAAAATGTCCGTTAGTATGAGTCGGCCCGTTTAAGCGATCTTGATTCCAAAACCAGACGTTGGTTCCACCGTAATTTTCACGATTGGTAAACCAGATATAGCGTGCATAATTATCAGTCTGTAAATAATTAGTTAAAGTTTGATTGATTCCGCTTACTGTAGAAGTGGAGGTTACTTTGTATCTTTTTATGCTGGGGGAGCCAGAAGGCGAACCTAGATCAGTAATGGTTACACTGTAGCTACCAATTGTAGGGTTACCTAAAACTTGTACTCCTCCCCAGGGATTGGTTGCGCTCCCCGGAGGAGAGGCTTGAGCTCTTATCCAGACCAGCGCTCGATCTAGACCGGCTTCGGCGATATCAATTGCTTGAGCCTGTCTTTTGAAAGTGTTGGTCGTTTTATTTTGCCAATTGCTAATTTCAAAAAGTAAGCCCGAGAATGCTAACAATACGGTGAGTACCATATAGGTAGAGATAAGGGCAATTCCTTTTTTATTTTTTAATTTTTCTAATAAATTAAACATTTTAGTTTCTCATTTTAACAATCGCCTGTTCTGCATCTTGCCAATTTCCCGTATTATTAGTTCTTTGGGCAGTAATATCAATTTGTATTAGATTATCTTCTCCTGCCGGTCGACTAAATTGCAAAGCCGTAATATTTGCGGCGATAACTGAAGAGACCCCATTTTGCGTGCGAATAATTTGATTTGCTCCATTACGGGCATAAGTAATGTTAGTGCCCCATTCGATATTGCCTAAAGTATCGACAATTGATCCATCACTGTTATTATCGTTTGGAATTTGAAAAGTAATTGAACTGCTACTGGAATCTGAACTAATATTGGTTTTTGCAGGAGCAGTTTGGCGTATTTCTCTACTCATAGAGACAATACCAAATAAAACATTTTGTCGCAGTTGGGTCGGAACGTCGCTAGTAAATAAGGAATTTTTACCGGCAACCACTCCCAAGCCTAAAGCGATAGTAATGATGGAGAAAATTAAAATTGAAATTAAACTCTCTAAAATAGTAAAGCCGCGCATTTATCGATTAGCCACTTGCGTGACTAACTCCACAGATGAATCAATCATATTGTTTGCATTGAGATCTTCTCCGGCATCCAGAAGACCATTGAGATTGGTGTCTTCGCCTACGGTTTTGATCCCTTGCTTCCAGCAAACACTCACAGTAACTAATAAAAGTTCTGGGTTTGTGTCGTCAACATAAACTATACCGCGACTGTTGTTAATCCCATTTACTACAAAGCCCAGTCGATTGTAATCATCAACAATTTGTGGAAAAGGTGTGGTGCGAATTTCTTCGATTAATCCTTGAGCAGCAGAGGTGGCGATAGAAACATTTTTTGAAGTTTTAACCATATTCATGCAAGAGATATAGGTCAACAATACTCCGCATAATGCAAAAGAAGCAATTAAAGCGGCTAAGAGCATTTCAGGTAATGTAAAACCTTTGTTTGATCGCCAATGCATAGTTTACCTTTTATTAAATTTATCTTAGTCTTCTACTAAAGTATACCTTAAAAAAATATATAAATCCATATTATAGTATTGTGCTACTTTAGCTTGAGTTTTACCAAGGGCAGTGATATTATATTTTTTGAGTTTTATTAATCAAGCCTGGAAAGCTTAATTTATGTTAAAAAAGTTCAGTTTTTTTATAATTTTTATTTTTAGTTTTGTTTCTAGTGCTTATGCTTATGAACTGGTTAATACTCAACAGCTAGGATTAACTTTAGATACTTATTTTCGCGCAGATCTGGTAAGTTTTAAAAATGTGGTAACTCTAGATAGTCACAATGCCGATGATCATACTACTTATTTAGGAATAGATTATAGTTTTGCTTTAGGTGCAGATTTTAAAGATTCAGGAAACAAAGCTTACATAAAGCTAGAGCGCAACGGACCGTATGATTATAGTGCCCCGCTTTTTATTCATAATACATTATATACTTCTGTAGGTCAGGTAGAGAAATACCGTGGCGTAGAGCTGTTGCCACAAGTCGAGGAGTTTTGGTATGACGCTAAACTGCTTGATAGTCTTAGGGTTAAGGCAGGTTTGTTTATTTATGAAGTGGGTAATGGTTTTGCGCTTAATGGCAACTATGAAAATTACGGATTTACTGTATATCAGGAAACCCAAGACTTGCTTTGGCGTTTTTATTACTGTCGTCCGGATTTAATTTACAAATATCGTTTGGGTCCGCACGTCCCACAAGAAAAGGCTGAAGGGCAAAAATATGAACCTAATGCGGCGAATTTTTTTGCTACCGATGCTAAGCTTGTGGCCGGTAAACAAACTTTTTGGCCATATTTAGGGATGTTGGCCGATTATACTTCCGCTGGTAAAAGAGATAATATTTTTGTTACTCCTGTAGATAGAGATTTATTAGGAACAATAGGCGCAGCCTGGGAATTTAAGGATGAGCAGCTTACTTTAAAGTTAGAAGCTGCGCATAATTTTGGTTATGCGCAAAGTGCGGATAGTAATTATAAAAATATTACGCATGCGGGTTATATGTTTTATTCAGGGATTGATTATGTTTTGGGAAAATTTGTACCGGGGTTACAATTTTTAGCTTGTTCGGGAAATAAAGCTACTCCGGAGATGGCAGAGAGTGGAGATATCCAGTATCCGGGCAGTAGAAATCGGGCTTTTAGTTATTTCTCTCCCACAAATTACAATTTAGGTGATACAATAAGTAGTAGTAATGTAGATATGCTTCCTATTGTGGCGATGGGTGGCGGATATGGTTTAAATTACGGTGTGTTGCGACCGGATACTTTTGCTTCCGGAGACTTTGAAAACATAATTATGCCCGCGGTAGGCTTTGATTATAATTTTACCGAAAAACTTTGCTTAAGTTTGTATGGTTATTATTTAAGGTCGTTTGCTCGGCCGGTGGGGGTAGTAGATGGAAGCGGTACTTATCTTTCTCAGGATTTAGGTTATGAAGCAGATTTGTTTATTGATTATAAAATTAATCAACATATTACGGTAGGTTTTTTAGGTGGGTATTTTATCCCGGGAGAATTTTATAAAGCTAAACGCGATGATCTAGGCGGCAGTTTATTTAGTCCGTGTGTGCAAAGTGATGGCAATCCCAACAATGCTTATCAGCTTGAATTTTATGTAGAGATGAAGTTTTGATTCGCGAGGTATAACTACGGAGGTTTTACATGGCATCAATTGAAGATTTTCGAAAATTAGAATTAAGAGTTGCTCAGATTATCGAAGTAAATGACCATCCTAATGCCGATAAATTATTAGTTTTAAAAGTAGATTTGGGTGATCGTCAGAAGCAGGTAGTGGCGGGAATCAAAGCATTTTATACTAAAGAAGAGCTCATCGGTAAGCAGGTAGTTTTAGTCGATAATTTAGATCCGGTAATTTTGCGCGGTGTAGAAAGCCAGGGGATGATTTTGGCTGGCTCAGATGATCTGCTGTTGGCAGTATTGAGCCCGGATAAGCAATTAAAATTAGGGAGTATCGTTAAATGATTAAACAATTTGTCCCGGAAGAGTTTTGTCTTAAATGCCGAGGTTGTTGTAGGTTTAAAGAAGACAACTCTGTCTGGAGCCCTTGTCTTTTAGATGAAGAGATTCATGCACTGATGGACAAGAAAGATATTCCGGCGGCTTCTATATTTGGCGATCGTAGGCTGCATCTAGTTGCTAATCCTGATGGTGCAGATTTTATCTGTCCGTTTTTAGAAACTAAAGATAATCAGTGTAAAATTTATAATTTGCGTCCGTTTGAATGTCAACTTTATCCTTTTTTGATTAATCTACGTAAAGGCAGAGTGTTATTAACGGTGGATTTAAATTGTCCCTATGTTTATGAAAAAATTGATACTCCAGAAGCCAATGATTACATTATTTATCTTACGGAGCTGCTCAATACCCACAAGATGATTAAGATGTTAAAAGATAACCCGCAGATTATTCAGGCTTACGAAGAGGTAAGAGAAGTCGCCGAAATAAATCTACCTCATGAACCTAAATAAACTTACCCTTAAAGATAAAAAATTATTTAATACTTATTTAGCGCAAGATCAGCATGATTTAGCGGTATTTTCATTTGCTAACATTTATATTTGGCGCTGTCTTTATAAAATTAATTGGGTTATTTTAGAAGATAGTCTTTGCATTTTTTTTCAGGATGCCGTTGGTTGTTTTATGTATTTACCGCCCCTGGCCAGAGAAATAAAACCAGCGGTGATAAAGGCTAGTTTTTCCGTAATGGATGGGATTAATAAAAATAAATCTATTTCGCGGATTGAAAATATTCCCGAGAAAGATTTGGCTAATTATCGTGCTTTAGGATATTTAGTTAACGACAAATATCCTGATTATCTTTGCGCAAGAAACGATTTGGCCAATTTGCGAGGAAATAAATATAAATCGCAGCGCGCCGCTTACAATTATTTTATTAAGCACTACGATTTTGTTTGTCAGAAATTAAAATTGACTGATCGCGCTCCTTGTTTAGCTTTATTTAATTTTTGGGCTAAGGCGCGCAAGGCTCACTCTAATGATGATCTTTATTGTGCTATGCTAGACGATAACTATAAAGTTATTAAAGAGGCGTTTGTTAATTATCAGAAACTGGATTTTCAAGGAGTAGTAGTGCGGATTAATAAAAAAATATCTGCTTTTAGTTTTGGATATTCATTGAATAAAGATACATTTTGTATATTATATGAGATAACGGATTTAACGATTAAGGGATTAGCGCCGTTTATCTTTCGCCAATTTTGTCAGGATTTAAAAACTTATAAATATATTAATATTATGGACGATTCTGGTCTAGAAAATTTACGCAAAGTAAAGTTATCTTATAAGCCAATGTGCTTAGAGCCAGCTTACATTGTAACTAGAGATGTCTGAAGAAACTAATCTATTAGAACTTACTATATTTGATACGGAAACTACCGGTTTAGATCCTTTAACGGGTGATCGCCTGGTGGAGTTGGCTGCTTTGCGGATAAAAGGAGATCAAAAAGTCGCTAGTTTCAATATGTTGATTAATCCGGGTCGACCTATCTCTGCTGGGGCATTTGCGGTAAATAAAATTACTCCGGAAATGCTCAAAGACGCCCCCACTATCGCTGCAGTGATGCCTAAATTTTTAGAATTTATTGCAGGTAGCGGGCTTTGTTCCTACAACGCTGGATTTGATCTAGGATTTTTAAATAATGAACTTAAATTAATTGGTCTACCAGTTTTAAGTAATGTATTAATTTTAGATGTGTTGACGATGGCCAGAAAGCTATTGCCGACTTTATCGCGTTATCCCCTTTGGCTGGTGGCGCAAACTTTAGGGATTAAAACTGCGCAAGAACACCGGGCTTTTTCAGACGTAAAGATGACTTGGGAAGTTTTAAATCGACTGAGTCTGATTTCCCAGGAAAAGAATATTGCATTAGCCAGCTTTTACTATAGAATATAGCATAGTGAAATTTAACCGCATAAAAAATGCCACATAAAAAAATAAAACCTGCAGAGCATCGAAAGTATTTACGATTAGACACGGTTTTTCCGGTGCAATTTCGCCTGCAAACTCCTGACGGGAAGACCTTTCTCTCTGATTGGTTGCAAGGTTTTACCAATAACGTTAGTCACGGTGGAATTTGTCTTTGCATAAATAATTTTAAGCCCGAATTATTCAAATTACTCAAAGATAAAAAAGCGCATGTGTTATTAGAAATTGATATCCCGGTAGAGATAAAGCCGATTACTGCTGCCACCTCAGTTATTTGGGCTAAAGATATTTTTGGGGATACGCAAAAACATTTAATTGGTCTTAATTATGAGCAGATCTCTGCGGCTAAAAATGCTAAGTTGATGCGTTATGCTTGGTTTAAAAAACTTTTTGTTCCGGTAGCCTTAACTATAGTTTGTATTTTAGTTGCCGCATTAAGTATTAACAGTTATTTAAATTTTAAGTTAACCCAAGGTAATAAACTGTTAATTGAAAGACTTTCTGTAGTTTTAAAAGAATCAGATTTAGCTAAACAAAAAATTGAAGAAGTCAGCAGCTCTCGTCAGCAATTACAGGAGCAATTAAAAAATTTAGCCCAACAAATTAAGGGGGTTCAAACAGCCAAGATTAATCTGGAGTCAGCAAAAGAAAAAATAGAATCTCAAAAGGCTGATATTGAAGCATTGAATTTAAAAGAGACGACTCGACTGAATAATTTGATTATTAGTTTAACTAAAGAGAAGTCACTTTTAGAGGCACAACTTAAAACAGTGGTGGCCAAGGAAAATATTGCCGTGCAGGAGTTAACTCAATTAGATCAACAAAAGGATGTTTTAGAAAAAGCTAACTTTGACAAGATGTATCGTTGGCTTAAAATTCATCAAAATAATCGCACGGGTTTAGTGATGAGTTTTGAAGGGGATAAAGATATTGCTAATTGGTCTTTTACTTATGACTTGGCATTGTTAGTGCAGACCTATTCTTATTTTAAAGATTTTAGCCGGGCTAAGAAAATTTTAGATTTTTTTGCACATAACGCTAAAAGAGAGAACGGTTGGTTTCTCAATGCCTACTATGTTAATGACGGGGGACCGGCGGAATTTGTGATGCACAGTGGCCCGAATCTTTGGTTGGGATTAGCGATTATGCAATACACGCAGATGTCGCAGGATAAAAGTTATTTAGATTTAGCGCAAAGTATTGGCCAAACGATTATTAAATTTCAGAATGCCGATAGTCAAGGGGGGATCCGCGGTGGCCCTAATGTAGATTGGTATGCTACCGAACATAATTTAGATGCTTATGCGTTTTTTAATATGTTAGCCAAAGTTACCGGAAAAAAAATTTATGCTCAAGCGGCACAAACTGCATTGGATTGGATGATCGGTCATACTTATGACCGATCAGATTTACCGGTTAAGCGTGGAAAAGGTGATGCTACGATTGCTACAGATACTTATGCCTGGTCGATTGCCGCAGTAGGCCCACAAAAATTAAAAGAGTTAGGAATGGATCCGGATCAAATTATGCAATTTGTTGAGGAGAACTGTAGTGTCGAGGCAAATTTTTTAAAACCTGATGGTCAAAGAGTAAAAATAAAAGGTTTTGATTTTGCACCGCAAGAGCATACTGCTAGAGGTGGGTTAGTTTCATCAGAATGGACCGGACAGATGGTGGTCTCTTATAAAATCATGGCAGAGTATTATGCTCAAAAAGGTGATTTGAAGAAAGCGGCTAGTTATCAAGAAAAAGCACAGTTTTATTTAAGTCAGTTGGGAAATATGATTATTGCTAGCTCTTCCCCGTCGGGTCAAGGGGAGGGATGTTTGCCTTATGCCACTCAAGATTATGTGGATACCGGTCACGGTTGGATGACTCCTAAAGGTAAACATACCGGTTCAGTTTCAGGAACTGCTTACACTCTTTTTGCCTACTATGGTTTTAATCCTCTAGAGCTTAAATAATGAAAAATAAGTTAAAAAGTTTATTCCATAATAGTCAGATTAAACAAAGATTATAATTAAAAGAGTTATAAATATAAAAAAGTTATTTTATGGTCAATAAAAAACGTTTAATTAAAACCTTCCAAGAATTAATTTCATTAGACTCTCAGAATCCTCCGGGCAATGAAATTAAAATTGCTAATTTTGTGAGTAGCTATTTAAAAGATTTAGGTTTAAAAGTTAAAACTTATACTTTTAGTAAAAATCGTCCTAATGTTTTGGCGACTTTAGCAGGTAAGAATCGTAAAGGATCGCTTTTGCTTACTCCCCATTTGGATACGGTGCCAGCCGGAGACAGCTGGAAAAACGCTCCATTGAAAGCTAAAATTGTAGGAGATAAAATTTACGGTTTAGGTGCTACTGATTGCAAATGTAATTTAGCAGCTTTAATGGAAGCGGTTCATGTTTTAGTGGAAGATAAAATTAAATTGGATTATGATTTAGTTTTTGCAGCAACCGCTGATGAGGAGAGTGGTTCGGACCTAGGATTAATTCCTCTTTTAAAGCGTAATATTTTAAAAGTGGATGCGGCGGTAGTTTTGGATGCCGATGATTTTGAGATTGTGATTACACAAAAAGGTTTGATGCATCTTAGAGTTAAAATATACGGAAAAAAGGCCCACGGCGCTTATCCTTGGCTAGGTGTAAATGCCATTGATATCGCCGCAAAGATAATTAATGATTTAGGCCGGCAAAATAAAATTTATTCTAAACATAGATATTTACATCCTCCGACGGTAAATGTGGGCACGATTAAGGGAGGAGATAAAGTAAATGTGGTTAGCGGATGGTGTGAATTTGAATTAGATTTTAGATTTTTACCCGGTTCAACTGAAAAAGCGCTTCTGCGTAATTTAAAGAAAATTATTACTAAGTATACAAAAAATTATAAAATTGAAATTCAAGGAATTCAAGATCCATATTACATTAATCCCAAACACCCACTAGTTAATAATTTAGTTTCGGCGATGAAGAAAATAAAAATTAAACCCCGGATTAGTGGTTCAGAGGGTGCAACCGTAATCACTTTTTTTAAAGAAAAAAATATACCGGCTATTGCTACCGGGTTTGGTGTAGAAGGGTGTGCGCACATTGCCGATGAATATACTTCTTTGGATAATTTATATAAGGGTGCGCGTGTTTTAGTAGAATTTTTACAACAATATAAAATATAACTAATTAAACCGGAGAGAATATGGATTCTTTAATCATTTCTAAAAAACCTCGTTTAAAAAAACCTTATTTAATTGTGGCTTGGCCGGGAATGGGGGAGGTAGCTTTTAAGGCAGCTAATTATTTAGTGGATGAATTAAAGGCAGTTGAATTTGCTAGTATTGCCCCGGAAGAATTTTTTTATTTAACCGGTAGCGCTATTACCAACGGCTTATTAGATCTGCCACCTTTACCTCAAGGTAAATTTTATTATTGGAGGAATAAAACTGGGAAAAATGATTTAATAATTTTTCTCAGCAATGCCCAACCGGATTTATCTAAAGCGGACAGTTATTCTAAGATTATTATTGGGTTAGCTAAAAATTTCAAAGTGGAAGCAGTAGTGAGCTTTGCTTCGATGCCACAGGCCAGTGATCATAGTCAAGACTCTCACGTTTGGTTTGTGGCGACTGATCAAAAAATTAAAGAAGATTTAAAGAAATATAATTTTAAAGAATTACTCGACGGACAAATTAGCGGGATGAATGGTTTATTTTTAGCTCTGGCTAAAAAATCCGGATTAAAAGGGTTTTGTTTATTGGGAGATATCCCGCTTTATACTATCCAGATTGAAAATCCTAAGGCTTCAGCAGCGGTGTTAGCAGGATTAGAAAAGATATTAAATATTGCGATAAATTTGCAGCCATTAAAAGATCAGGCCCAGGCTATGGAGCATGAAATTAATAAATTATTGGATTATTTAAATTTAGGAACTAGCGGTCAATCGGCTCCTATTGGTGAAGAAGAGGTAGAGTTAATTAAAAAAACCCTGAGTCAATTAACTAAGCTGCCGGTGTCGGTAAAAGAAAAAATTGAAAAGCTTTTTGCAGAAAGCCGATTAGATATTGTTAAGGCTAATGAATTGAAAATTGAGCTAGATAAATGGAATGTTTATAAAGAGTATGAAGATAAGTTTTTAGATTTATTTAGAAAGAATAAAGATAAAGGTAATTAATTATGAAACAAGAGATAAAAGTTGTTTTGTTTGATTTAGGTAAAGTGTTGGTAGACTTTGATCACCAGCGTGCCGCACAAAGAATCGCCTCTTTTTGTAAAAAAACTCCTCAGGAGATTTATGCTTTATTTTTTGAATCGCCAGCGACGATTGCCTTTGAAGCTGGCAAGATTAGTGCTCAAGATTTTTATTTAGAAGTTAAAAAAATGTTGGATCTAAAGCTTAGTTATGAGTCATTTGTGCCGATTTGGAATGACATTTTTTTCTTAACTCCTAAAAATCGCTCAGTTTTTCAGTTGGTCAATTCATTACGAGTTAATTATAAGACGGCACTACTTTCCAATATTAATGCTCTGCATTATGAATATTTAAAGAAAAATTATCCGGTTTTTGGAGTTTTTGACCAGGTTTTCTTGTCCTTTGAATTAGGAACGATTAAGCCCGATAAAAAAATTTACCAACAAGTAATCCAGGGGCTTAAAGTTAATCCGGAAGAGATATTTTATACGGATGATCGGAGTGAATTAGTAGAAAGTGCTAAAACCTTAGGTATTCAAGGAACAGTTTTTACTAGTTTTGAGCAGTTAGTTAAGGATATTATTGCTGCAGAATTATTATTTTAATTATAAATTAAAATCACTGCGTTTTAGGCTTAAATTCTTTTAACCCACCCTTAAAAAACTATCCTTTATCGACGGAAGTAATTTTATCTTCTATAGCCATTTTTATTCAAAAAATACTTGACAATGGCTTCATATTGTGGTAAAAAAATAACATAGCTACAACATTTTGTATAACATTTAGGAGGTTTGTAAACTAAGTTGGAAAAAATTGGATAGATTCTTAGAGGCTCATGGCAAAGTAATTTAAAACCAGGGCCTTTTTTTATAATTAATTAATTGAATCGTCGATAAATTTAGTAAAAAATTTAAATTTTAATAAGATAAAAAAATAAACTTAACTTAAAGAGATAAAATAATGAAAATAGTAGGATTAACATACGACTTAAAAACTGATTATAAATTTAAAGAAGGGGATCCGCTAGATGCTAACGCGGAATTTGATGCCCCATCAACGATTGATGTTATTGCTAATGCGATTGCTGCCAATGGCTTTACAGTTAAAAAAATTGGCAATGCCAATAATTTACTAGAAAAAATTGACAATTTAGGGGTGGATATTGTTTTTAATATCTCTGAAGGGTTAACTGGCAGAAATCGTGAATCGCAAGTACCGATTTTATTAGAGATGGCCGGGATTCCTTTTGTAGGAGCGGATGCTTTAACACTAGGATTAACTTTAGATAAAGTAATGGCCAAAAAAATTTTTATTGCTGAGAAAATTCCTACGCCAAAATTTTTTGAAGCTAGTTGTGCGGATGCTTTAAGTAATTTTGATCATTGCAAATTTCCTTTAATTGTTAAGCCCCGCTTTGAAGGTTCTTCTAAAGGTTTAAGCGAGAGCTCGCGGGTGGCCAATATTGATGAATTAAAGAAACAGGTAGATTTTATTACTAAAACTTATAAGCAGCCGGCTCTGATTGAAGAATTTATCTCTGGATCTGAGTTTACGGTAGCCATTGTCGGTAATGAAAATCCAGAAGTTTTCCCGGTGGTGCAGATTAAAATCGACGGAAAATTGCAATTAAATGATATGTTTTATACTTTTGCGCGGATTACTTCGGATCGCCTAGAATATATTTGTCCGGCTGTGATCTCTAAAGAGTTAGAGAAAAAAATAGATGATCTGGCTTTAAAAGTTTATCGTTCTGTAGAATGTCGCGATTTTGGTCGGGTTGATTTTCGCGTAGATAAAGACGGCAATCCTTATGTTTTAGAGATTAATCCCTTACCGTCTTTGTCGACTGAAGATGTTTTTATGTTGATTGCTCAGCACATTGGGATTACTTATGAGCAGATGGTGGGAAAGATTCTTAACAGCGCGTTAAAGCGCAATGGATTAATTTAAATGAAAGTTGCCTTAACCTATAATTTAAAAAAGAAAGATCCCCTAAAGCCGGCAGATTATTTTTCTGAATGTGATTCAGAGGAAACGATTAATTCTGTTGTTTCGGCGCTTAAAACCAAGGGTCATTCTGTAGAAGCTATTGATGTGGAGTATCCGGCTTTATTTTCATATTTTAGAAAAAATCGCGTGGATATGGTTTTTAATATTGCCGAAGGAAAACATGGACGTTTTCGTGAGTCGGAAGTTCCGGCAGTGCTAGATTATTTAAATATTCCTTATACCGGTTCAGATACTTTTTCTTTGGCCTTAGCTTTAAATAAAGGCTTAACTAAAAAAATATTACAGGCAGAGAATATTCCTACGCCTAATTTTCAAGTTTTTGTTAAGGGAGATGAATTATTAAATGAGCAATTAAAATTTCCTTTAATTGTTAAACCTAATTGTGAAGGCTCAGCCAAAGGGATTAATAAAACTAATGTTGTTGCTAAAAAAGAAGATCTCTTTAAAAAAATTAAAGAATCGATTGAGGTGTATAAGCAAGAAGCTCTAGTAGAGGAGTTTATCGAGGGAAAAGAGTTAACCGTAGGGATTTTAGAAAATGGTAAGACGCGTGTATTACCGATTTTAGAGATTGATTTTACCAATTGTAAAAAAAGTGGCGAATATTTTTATACTTGGAAGATGAAAGAGTTCCAGGGGAATAGTGAATTAGGATTGGTTCCGGAATTTCATTGTCCGGCTAGATTAGATAAAGAGACCGAAGAAAAGGTTAGAGATGTGGCCTTGCGCACTCATCGAGCGGTCGGATGTTTAGATATTTCACGTACCGACATTCGTTTAGATAAATTTAATGTGCCCTATGTTTTAGAGATTAATCCTCTCCCAGGATTAGATCCTAAAGAATCTAATTTTCCGTTGATGGCGTATGCTGCCGGAATGAAATACGAGGATCTTATTGAGGCCATATTATTAAGTGCCTCAGAAAGGAAAAGGCTAAATTGAGTAATCCTACAGATCTAGAGAACCAAAAAGTACAAGTTGAGGCCCCGGTTAGCCGGCCATCAAGACGTTCTCGTGATTATCAGCAGATTCCTCTTTTTAAAGATGTTAATCCTTTAGATTGGGAGGATTGGCATTGGCAATTAAAACATAGAATTCGCACTAAAGAAGAGTTAGTACAAATTATTAAACTTACTCCTGCCGAGGAAAAGGGAATTGATAAAGCCAAGGGAAGATTGGCGATGGCGATTACTCCTTATTGGGCTTCTTTGATTGATGCTGATGATCCAAACTGTCCCATTCGTAGACAGTCGGTTCCGGTGGGTGAAGAATTTGTGATCTCTCCGCATGAAATGGCCGATCCTTGCGCTGAAGACAGAGACTCTCCGGCACCGCATTTAGTACATCGCTATCCAGATAGAGTTTTATTACTATCTACAGATCATTGTGCAATGTATTGTCGTCATTGTACGCGTCGACGTTTAGTGGGCGATCATGAAGAAAAAGATGTCAACCCAGAAACTAAATTTGATGCGGCTATCGAATATATTAAAGCTAATCGTAAGATCCGGGATGTTTTAATTTCTGGAGGAGACCCGTTGACCTTAGAAGATGCGGCTTTAGAGTCTTTAATTTCTAAAATTCGCGCTATATCGCATGTTGAGCTTTTAAGAATTGGTACACGGGTTCCGGTAACTTTGCCACAGCGCATCACTGAGAATTTAGTGAATATGTTAAAAAAATATTCACCGATTTGGATGAGCATTCATTTTAATCATCCTAAAGAAATTTCTAAGCGCTGTAAAAATGCCTGTGATCTGCTTTCGGAAAGCGGTATTCCTTTAGGTAGTCAGTCAGTTTTATTAAAGGGAATTAATGATCGGCCGTTTATTATGAAACGCTTGGTGCATGATCTTTTACAAATTAGGGTTAGACCATATTATATTTATCAATGTGATCCCGTGCGTGGTACACAACATTTTCGTACTCCGGTAGCTACTGGGATTAATATTATTGAAAAGCTGCGCGGACATACCTCTGGTTATGCGGTTCCGACCTATGTTATTGACGGACCCGGTGGCGGTGGAAAAATCCCGGTGGGACCAAATTATATTCTTTCTCAGGCCAAGGGTAAATATGTATTGCGCAATTATAAAGGCAAGATTTACACCTACCTGGAATAATCTTTTATTTTGTAACAACTTAGTCTAATTAATTTTTCAAACTACGAGGAAGTTAGTCTCTAACTTAATTTATTTATGAAAATTAGTGCTTTTGGTATTCCGGAAATTGTACTTGGTAAACATAATATTAAATATGATTTGCTTGATCAAGCAGATAAATTAGTTAAGGCTAAGAAAAAAACGCAGCCTCAGATTGAGATGCTGGGCCAAGAGGGCGCCGAAGAAGCCGATGTGATTATTATTTTAAAAGATGCGAAAATGGATTTAATTTTGCATGATTTAGATTTTGTAGAGACGCGTTTAAGTAAAGCTCCGGCTGAGAAAGAAAAAGTAATTTTAGATAAAATGAAAATAGCTTTGGAAAAAGAAGAATTTATCTCTTCTATTGGATTAACTGCTGTGGATAAAGAAGAGATCTCTGGTTATGGTCTATTGACGATTAAGCCGGCGGTAGTGATTGAAAAAGATGAATTAGCAGATATGGGTACTTTATTGGCCAAGGTATTAGGGCAAAGTGGTTTTATTTGTTTTCTGACGGTGGGAGACAAAGAAAATCGCGCTTGGTTAATTAAAAAAGGTACCACTGCTTGGGAAGCCGCTGGCGTAATTCATTCTGATATTCAACAAGGTTTTATTCGGGCAGAGATTATTAGCTTTGCAGATTTTATTGCTGGTGGTGGAGAAACCGGCGCTAAACAGGCGGGCAAGATGCGTCTTGAGCAAAAAGAATATATTATGCAAGAAGGGGATTTAGTAAATTTTCGCTTTAACAAATAATGATAAAAATAAAAAGAGCTTTAATTAGTTTATCCGATAAGACCGGGATCATAGAATTGGCTAAAGTTTTAAAAGACTTTGGCGTAGAGATTATTTCTACCGGTGGTACGGCAAAACTGTTAAGAGGAAATAATATTGCCGTAACCGAAGTTTCCGAGTATACGGGTTTTCCAGAAATGTTGGATGGTCGCGTAAAAACTTTACATCCTAAAATTCACGCCGGGATCCTGGCTTTACGCAATAATCTGCAACATGTAAACACTTTAGCCCAACATAATATGGGAACCATTGATATGGTCGTAGTTAATTTGTACCCTTTTGCGAAAACTACGCAAAAACCTGGCGTAAAGATTGAAGAGATTATTGAAAATATCGATATTGGTGGACCGGCGATGTTGCGTTCGGCGGCTAAAAATTCTTCGTCGGTGGCGGTGATCTGTAACCCGGCACGCTATCCCCAGGTAATTAATGAACTAAAAAAGAATCAAGGTGCTTTATCGCCAGAACTAATGTTGCAGTTGGGGATAGAAGTTTATGGCCACACCAGTAAATATGATGCCGCAATTTATGATTATTTAAGTAATTATTTTCAGAGTAAAAACAAATTAGATGAATTACCGAATGAATTGAACTTAGCTTTTGAAAAAATTCAAAATTTGCGTTACGGAGAAAATCCTCACCAAAGAGGAGCTTTCTATAGAGAAAGTGGTAAAACTAGCGGCTTGATTAACTTAAAACAGTTGCAGGGCAAAGAACTTTCTTTTAATAATATTTTAGATCTTAATTCAGCACTAGAATTAGTTAAAGAATTTAAAAATCCTGCGGCGGTAATTGTTAAGCATAATAATCCTTGCGGAGTGGCTGAAGATAAAGTTTTAAGCAAAGCTTTTTTAAACGCTTGGGCTACCGATAAACTTTCTGCATTTGGCGGGATTGTGGCGTTAAATCGAAAGATGGATTTAGCTACAGCTAAAGTTGTGTTTAAAAGTGGTTTTTTGGAGTGTATCATTGCCCCAGGTTTTGATAAAAATGCCGTGGAAATCTTTAAAGAAAAAAAGAACTTACGTTTATTAGAATTAAATGATTTAAATGTCATTGCGGAGTCGGAGATGAAGCGGGTTGGGGGTGGTTTACTTTTACAAGATAAAGACACAGTTACTTTAAATTTAGATAATCTTAAAATCGTTACTAAAATTAAGCCAAGTAAAGCGCAAATGACAAGTTTAATTTTTGCTTGGAAAGTAGCTAAACATGTAAAATCTAACGCGATAGTTTTTACTAAGGGCACTAAAACTGTTGGTATTGGCGCAGGACAGATGTCGCGCGTTGATTCAGTAATGGTAGCTAAAAGTAAATCTGGCAAATTAAGTAAAGATTGTTGTTTGGCTTCGGATGCATTTTTTCCTAAGGCCGATGCGATTACCTGGGCCCATAAAGCTGGGGCTAAAGCGATTATCCAACCCGGCGGTTCTATTGCGGATCAAGAGATTATTGCTGCTTGTAATAAATATAAAATTGCGATGGTCACTACCGGTCTGCGCCACTTTAAACATTGATGTATGTCCTATCAGCAAGTTTTAAATTACCTCAACTGCCTCTCTGATTACGAAAAAAATACTCACTACTCTTATGCGCAAACCATAAAGTTAGAACGCATGCAAGATTTTTTAACTTTAATTGGTAACCCTCAAAAATTTTTAAGTATTATTCATGTCGCCGGAACCAAAGGCAAAGGCTCAACCTGTGCTTTTGTGGCCTCTATTTTAAGAGAAGCAGGATTTTGCGTCGGGCTGTATACTTCACCGCATTTAAATGATTTTAGAGAACGCATTAGAATCTTGTTACCTGAGTCATTGCGAGGAGCGCAAGCGACGAAGCAATCCCAGAAACAAGATTGCTTCACCCCTGCGGGGCTCGCAATGACGAAGAATAGAGCAAAGGTTTTCGAAGGGATGATCCCACCTAAAGCGTTAATTCAGATAGTTGAAGAATTAAAACCGATCATTAATCAATATAATGTGCATTCTAAGTACGGACCACTTTCTTTTTTTGAAGTTTATACCGCACTTGCGTTTATTTATTTTTTACGTCAACAAGTTGATTTTGTAGTTTTAGAGACGGGGATGGGGGGTAGGTTAGATGCTACTAATACCGCACATCCTTTGGTTAGCGGGATTACTCCGATTAGTTTAGAGCATACGCAGAAGTTGGGCAGAACTTTATCTAAAATTGCACAAGAAAAAGCGGGGATCATAAAGCAGAAAAATTTAATCGTGGTTTCGGCGTCTCAGGATAAAGTGGTAACTAAAGTTATTCAAAATCGCTGTAAAAAATTTAACGCTAAACTTTTTGAGGTAGGAAAACAGATTAAATACTTTAAAACCAAACAAAGTTTATCGATTAATGGGTTGCGTAATAAATATAAAAATTTACAACTTCCTCTTTTAGGGATGCACCAGTTGGCTAATGCGGCTTTAGCGGTGGGGCTAGTTGAGGCTTTGTATTTTTATGGTTTTAATATCACTGCGCCAGCCATTTCTAAAGGCATAGCTAAGACTATCTGGCCAGGCAGATGTGAGGTAATACAAAAAAATCCGCTGGTGGTTTTAGACGGATCACAAAATTTAGCATCTGCTCAGATTTTAAAGTCGGCGATCAAAGATAATTTTCACTATCAGAGATTAATTTTAGTGTTAGGGATCTCTCTGGATAAGGATTTAGCCGGAATTTGTAAAACTTTGAATACTTTGGCCGATGAAGTGATTTTAACTTGCGCAAAAACTGCGCGGGCAACTTCACCAACTAAATTGGCAAGTTATTTTAAACGAAAAGTGTATTTGACGACTAGCGTAAAAGAGGCTAAACTTTTAGCTAGGCGCTTAGCAGGCAAAAAAGACTTAATTTTAGTTACGGGTTCATTATTTGTAGTAGGGGAATTTAGAGATGAAAAGTAACAATTTAGAAGATACGATTGCGGCAATTTCCACTGCTGTTGGCCAAGGTGGAATTGGTATTGTGCGCATGAGTGGCAATCAAGCCTTAGGGATTGCCGAAAAAATATTTCTTCCTGCTAACCAAGAGAAGGTGGTTGAATTTAAAAGTTATACTTTACATTACGGAAAAATTGTTCAACAGGGTAAAGTTTTAGATGAGGTTATTCTTACGTTAATGCGTAAGCCTAAAAGTTATACTCGGGAAGACGTGGTTGAAATTAATTGTCACGGTGGAGTTTTATCGACGCGTAAAATTTTAGATTTGGTTTTAGATTGTGGGGCACGCTTAGCGCATCCGGGTGAATTTACCAAGCGGGCTTTTTTAAACGGGCGCATTGATTTAGCGCAAGCCGAAGCTGTAATTGATATTATTCAGGCAAAAACTGACTCAGCCCTTAAGGTTAGCCTTGGGCAATTAAGTGGCAGTCTTTCTAAGGAAATAAATAAAATTCGTAAAGATTTATTAGATGTTTTAGTGGGATTAGAAGCCAGTATTGATTTTCCGGAGGAGTCAATTCCTGAGCAAACTATTATTGGGGTTACTGAAGAACTTACGGCGCTGCATGAACAGCTAGATAAATTATTGGAAGGAGCTAACTGCGGTAGGATTTTGCGCGAAGGGCTGCATGTAGTTATTTGCGGCAAACCCAACGTGGGGAAATCTTCACTTTTAAATGCTTTGCTTAAAAAAGAACGTTCGATTGTGACCGCGGTGGCTGGAACGACGCGGGATACGATTGAAGAGATGTTAGATATTAAAGGAATACCGGTTAGAATTGTGGATACTGCTGGGATACTTACGCCGCGTAATTTAATTGAAAAAAAAGCGATTTTGCGTTCTCAAAAAGAGATTAAACAGGCAGACTTAGTAATTATTTTATTTGATGCTAGTAAAAAATTAACAGGACAAGATCGTCAGATCATTAAATCGATTAAAAATAAACTGACCATTGCAGTAATTAATAAAATTGATTTAAAAATGCAGATAGAAACCGCAGAGATCAAAAAAAGTTTTTCACAAGTTGTTAGTCTTTGTGCTAAAAAAGGCAAAAACATTAATCTATTAGAAGATGCTCTTAGTAATTTAGTTTATCAAGGTAAATTAGAGTCTTCGGAGCCAATGTTAGTCAGTAACTTACGCCATGCACGTTTGCTTAAGGATGCGCAAAAGTTAATTCAAGAAGCCAGGGTTTCGTTGACAGAGGAATTATCTACAGAGTTTATTGCGCAGTCGCTTAAGGAAGCTTGT
The DNA here is from genome assembly GCA_041650295.1 of Candidatus Omnitrophota bacterium. Taxonomy (GTDB): domain Bacteria; phylum Omnitrophota; class Gorgyraeia; order Gygaellales; family Profunditerraquicolaceae; genus UBA6249. The sequence continues at coordinate 38,220 of JBAZLM010000001.1, read as the reverse complement.
GCTTATTTAGATAAGATCTTGGGAAAGAGTTTTTCTGAGGATCTTTTAGATAAAATTTTTATGGATTTTTGTATCGGTAAATAAAGTTAAATAGTTTTTTCTTTATTGGTTAAAGCTTTATTTACTTCTTTAAAGAGTAGATCTAAAGGAAAGGGTTTAACGATATAACTGACAGCGCCTAATTTATAGGCTTGCTTTATATCCATTAAGTCTCCGAATCCTGAGACAATAATTATCGGGATACCGTGGGTTTGGGTGTCGTTGTTTAAGATCTCACAAATTTCAAAGCCGCCCAGATTGGGCATGCGTAGATCCAAGAGGATTAGATGGGGCTTAAATGATTTAATTAAGTTCAGTGCATTTTTTGGTTCGTTACAAATTTTTACTTCAAAACCAGCACCAGTTAATGAATCCTCTAATAAAGAGAGGATCTCAACTTGATCGTCGGCTACAAAGATTCTTTTCTTGCCCAGCTTATCCATAATGGATAGTATAGTTATATTTAGGAGAATAGTCAATACCTGCAGAGAACATATGGCCTGTGCGGTTAGCAAAAAACTGTTGCGCAAGAGTAGATTTCGTAAGATAATAGCAAATAACTTTGTAGACCTTAGGAATTAAAATCAAATGAATAAAATAAAAATTGAAAAAGCAGTCCGTCAGATTTTAGAGGCTATCGGTGAAGATCCAAAGCGTAAGGATCTTTTAGAGACTCCTAGCCGGGTGGCCCAGATGTATGAGGAAATTTTTTCCGGGATTAAACAAAATCCGGAAAAAGAATTAGAGGTTATCCTTGATCAAAAGCATAATGAGATTGTGCTTTTGCGAGGAATTCCTTTGTACTCTGTCTGCGAACACCATCTTTTACCGTTTTTAGGTAAAGCCAATATTGCTTATATCCCTAAAAATGGTCGAGTAACTGGGTTAAGTAAGCTTGCTCGAGTGGTGGATATTTTAGCGCGTCGACCGCAAGTGCAAGAGCGCCTAACTACGCAAATTGCTGATATTGTAATGCATAAATTAAAGCCGTTAGGGGTAATGGTGGTTATTGAAGCTGAGCATTTATGTATGTCGATGCGCGGGGTAAAAAAACCTGGAACGATGACGGTGACTAGTGCGGTTCGAGGAATTTTTAAAGAGAACGAGAAGACGCGTTCTGAGGCGTTAGCCTTAATGCGTCTATAATTAAAAAGAGGGTAAGGTTTTGAGAAAAATATTAAGTTTATTATTTTTAGTTTTGATTTTATCCGGATGCGCTACTTATAAATTCCAGAAGGCCACTACTACCGGTCCTAATGCACAAGGATATTTAGTTTCTTATGATGATAAGCTAATCCCGGAGTATACCATTGGAAAAGAAAAATCTTTGCCAGATTTAGATTTAGCCAAACAACGTTTTAATCGCCGCAGATCAAAGGTGGAATATTATCTTAAAAACAGTGGAGAGATTCAATCCCGTTTTAAAGAGTATCTCTGGGATACTCCGACGATGGCAATAGATTTTTTATGCGGAATTTTACGTTGGCCATTTACTGCAGTTTCAGATTATAAATATAATCATGATCCTAAGTATAAAGAAAGAATTGATCGTCGTGACGAAGAAAAAGATGCTTTTGAGCGGGCCAAAGTTAATCAGTTAAAAGAAAAACTCGCTGCCTATATTGTACAAGATTTAGATAAAGAAACAGCGTCGACTAATGCAGTAGTTAAGCCGGCAGTGGTTGCGCCTGTGGTGGTTGCTCCGGTAATTGCGCCAGTTGAAGTTCCTGCGCAAATTGAAGCTCCGGTAGTGGCTGTGGCGCCAGCTGTGGTTGAGGCTCCAGTGGCTCCAGTGGCGCCAGCTGTAGTTGTGCAACCTGTAGCAGTGGTTGAGCCTGCGGTAATTAAAAAAGAATTGATCCCTCCGATGGCGGTAATTATCGCTAAACCGACAAAAGGTCTTTCGCCTCTAGTAGTAAAATTTTCTGGGCAGAGATCTACTTCTAAAAATGGAAAAATTGTTGCCTATCATTGGGATTTTGGCGATGGCGACACTTCTGCTAAAATTAATCCTGAGAATACTTATTGGAGTACTACTTTTGGTCAACCTCGCAATTTTCCAGTCACCCTTACGGTTACAGATGCAGCCGGAGCAACGGCCAGTACCACTTCTATTATCGAAGTTTCTACTCCTTAATTTAATAATTTATCCAAGTTTCGGTACTGCACTGCTTCGGCCACGTGGTCTTGGCTAATGATCTCTTTTTGATCTAAATCGGCGATAGTGCGGCTAACTTTGAGAATTTTATCATAGGCTCGTGCAGATAACCTTAGTTCAGTCATCGCCATGCGGATTAACTCTTGTGCTGGTTGATCAAGCTTACAAGATTCTCTAATTAATTTTCCCTGCATTTGTGCGTTACAAAATAATCCGGTAGATTTTAGGCGTTTGATTTGAATGGTACGGGCATTTTCTATGCGCAGTTTAATTGCCGCAGAGGACTCAGCATTTTTAGTTTCAGTGAGTTCACGGTATTTTACTTGTGGGACTTCAATATGGATATCTATGCGATCAAGTAATGGACCAGAAATTTTTCCTAAGTAATTCCTAATTTTGGTGGTGCCGCAATGGCAGGGCTTTTGCGGGTTAAAATAATTTCCACACGGGCAAGCATATGTTAACTAAAGGAGAACTTTTAAAGAGAGCCTTTATCTTTACTATAAGCACATCTATTTTTGATAATCTCCCAATAGAAACTCTGGGACAGCGTATCCGTAAGGCAAGATTAGAGCAAAGCCTACTCCAAAAAGATTTAGCTTTAAAATTAAGGGTATCAAAGCAAACTATTAGTAATTGGGAACAAGATAGGAATAAGCCACTCTACAACAGAGATAGTGTTTTGTGTTGAGTAAAGCTAAAAAAGAGGTATAATTTGTTTATAAACAGAGGAGGGTAATGAGCGTAAGTATTGAATTTGAACATTGGATACGTTTTACTTTACCGAAACACTTATATCTTTCTGAAAGTAAACAGGCAGCGATGAATTCTATATTTTATCATTTTTCAGATTCCGTTAAGTCATTAGAAAATAAAGCACCAAAGGAATTTAATACTTTTTTTCTTGAAATGAAAAGATTAGTTAAAAGGGTTAATAATAAAAAATGTCCTAGTGGTTATTTTATTTGGGAAGGAAGTTATCGCGAGAAACCAAAAATTAAGCAAAGTAAATGAGGAAGTGAGATGAAAGAAGAAATCGTTAAAATGCTTAAAAAGTTTCAGATATGAGAAGATACAAATCAATTAATAGTTGCTTGTATAGTGCAAAGAATGACTTATAATAGAAGCAAGTTTCAGTGATATAAAATAGAGTAGAAATCTATATATAAAATTAAAATAGGAGGTTTAATATGATTGTAACGTTAGGAGTCTTAGCTGATTCTTCTAATATCTCTCGTGAAGGCAAACTTAATATTCTCGGTATATTTGATATTATCTTTGCGAGAAGTTTCCCTCTTGTTCATAGTAGTATGCAATTAGTTATGCGACTTGAGGCACCGTATTCAGAGGTGGGGACACAACAGAATATAAGGGTAAGGTTATTAAATGCAGATGGAACACAAATCTTAGAGGTCGCTGGAACGGTTGGTTTAGCTGGAGGAACTCCAGGGGAAGATATTATTAGCAATCATATACTTAATCTTAATAATGTTGTTTTCCCGACATCTGGTAGATATGCTTTTCATATTTTGATAAATGATACGGAACGTCAAACTGTTCCTTTGAAAATTATTCAGATACAATCGCAACCGCCAGCACAGCAGCAAAGATAGAATGACGGTAGCTTATCCTATGGTAAAAGAAGATAATAAGTTATTAGAACGAATGCGTTGTAGTAAATCTGGTTGGAGGTTTACTGATTTGGAAAAGTTATACTCAAAATATGGATTTGAGAAAAAAGAAGGAGGGAAGCACGCTCTTTTTCTTCATCCAGATTTTCCTGAATTGCGGGCTACTGTCACACGTCACAATTCATTGCCATTGGGATACATCCAATTTGCCGTAAAACTGATTGATAAACTTGAAGAGTTACAGGAGGGAGTATGGATAATAAAAGATTAGAAGATTATATGAATTATTGTTATTCCTTAAAAGTTATTCCTGACCAAACGACAGATAGTACTTTATGTTATCTGGCTATGCATCCGGAATTATCTGGTTGTATGAGTCATGGGGAAACGCCAGGAGAGGCTATAGCAAATTTATTTGAAGCAAAAAAACTTTATTTTGCAACAATGATTGAAAAGAATCTGCCCATTCCGATGCCGATATTGTCTACAAATGTTATATGGGAAGAAAGTGGAGTTATGACAGAAGAGCAGATTTCTCAAGAGAGCAGTTTTTGTCAGCCTTTTTTTGTGCAGAGCGAAATAAACCCAATTCAAACTTTAGGAATTGATATTAGGAATGAAGTGGGGGTGTAAATAATTTTGTCCCCTTCTTTGGATAGTCTCTCGGTAATTCTTAAATAGCCTTAACAAAAAATAGTCTCTACGATGCCTTTTTTAGCCCCGTAGCATAAGGTAGGTTAAACGATTATCCCGCCATAGCAACATTCTTAGTGCTAAAATATTAAATTTGACAGGTATAAGCATGAAAGGTAAGTCCATCAGCACCGAGCAATGTAGTTTAAAGTAGATTTGTGAGGGAGTTTAAAGTAGAAATTCTCCGAACAGAAAAGATTTGTGCTCAACTTAAAATCATAAATCACCGAATAAACTTATAGTAGGCCATTCAAAAATAAACTTCGTTTTATCTGCTAAAAACAACCCAACCGTGTTCTACTACCGCATATGAGTATTATGTTAACTTGCCAGCGACGAGCTACTCGATTTAAAAATTATAAACACAACCCATGGTATAGTTGTTATTTATTTATCGACGAGTTTTATAAAGATTATTTATAATTTATTACAATGATAAAACATAAATGGAATATTAATTGCTATATGGCGACAGAGGGGCAGATATAAAATTTTGATTCTTCTTCTTATTTGTCAAGAGTATAATCAGGCAATAGAATAATTTGCCTTCTATTCATACTTTCTATTTGTATTTTTACGATAGAATGCATACTGAATCTCAACATTATTGGGAATTGATTTGCATCCAGCGAGCTTGCTATCAATACATCTTAAAATTAACTGTGGGGTAGGTATACCTTCTCCATAACCATACAGAGTGAATTCCGTTACCCCCTTTTTTTTATTTTCCCAAGAGTCAAAATTTGGCAATTCACCACAGATACTCTTAAACTCTCCAACATCTATACCTTTACAAATCCTTCCGTGACCTATCTGACTTATTACAAAATTAAAAGATACTGCTCTATTTTTCTTTTTCTCAAGAACCTTTTCGTTAACTATTGCTTCATTCATCCAGGTTAACTCAGAATTAAGTGCTTCAAACTTCCGATTAATACCAATAATAGCTAATAAAACTCCACCTATAGAAAAAATAATCCAAATCATTTTCCCTCCCTTAGCGTCCTTATCGCCCAGATGATGAAGCGGACAAATAAATAAGCTAAATATATACTTAAAAGAATTTGACTTATTATCCAAAACTTCGAAGAAGTATTTATGTATTGTGAGCTTTGAACAAAAAAATCAGTCTTAAAAAGTGTGTTTGTTTTTCCTTTATCAAAATAAAATTGGCCCTTTAATCTGTAATGTATACTTATTAATAAAGATGCGAGGCCAGACAACAGGATAATACCTACTAATCCTTCTCTCGCTATGATTTTTTTAACGTTCATTTCTTCTCCTTTGGCAGAGCAGATTTGAACTGTTCTTTAACTTTGGGTCTTGTTAAGAAGACAATAACGATAGTAAGAAAAATAAGGTTCGCCAAGAAAGACCCTAAACGTTCTGCCATTATGTTCGGTTGTCCAATAGCAATTAAAACAGGTAGACCCGATAGACAGCTTATCAAGGCAAAAGTAATAATAACAGCAATACGGGCATTATTTTTAAGATTAATTATCCCTATGGCTAAAACTATAAAAAATAAAACAATGCCATGGGCAAAAAACCCTATTGTGGGAGCATACCGAAACGATAGAATGCCATTGAATACAAGCCAGATAGCGAATATAGTAACACCTATAGACCGATTCTTGTTTGGAAAAAATTTTGATATTGAGATAAATAAAATTACGATTAAAACTATACTAGGCAAAAAGATTAAGAGTGAACTCATTTTCTCCTCCTTAACTGAATTGTAGAAGTCCTGTAAAAATCTTCCCTATAATAAAACTAAAAATTATGCTCAGTAAATTACCAAGTAGAAATATATTAATATCATTATTTTCCCAATTATTATCCGCATTTGCTCTTTTTACTTCCCATCTATTCAATGATTTAATGCCAAGCCAAAAAACTATAAATTCTGGTTTAAAAATAATAAACGAAACGGAATAAGAGAGTAGCTCAAGAAATCCAAGATAAAAAACAAGATTATTCTTATGCTGATTCTTTGGTGTAAGTTTTTTTCTAATCTTTAAAATGGTCTCCTTAGTAATTAAACTCGCTAATAAAACAGATAGAAAAAATATTAACCATCGTATCATAAGCATTCCTTTCTAAATCAAAAAGACAACTTTTTAAAGAGTTGTCATTAATTTTAATGAAATAATTTTCATAGCTAATTATACCTCTAACCATTAATCCAGGCAACAACCTTCTTTAGGTATCTAGATAGATTGCTCCTGCATTTCTTCTTTTTAATGTTGTTAATTAAAACCTCAATTTCAATTATTCTCCTTGTTTTCTCAAGAAGCTCTTTTGGTACTGGTTTATAACGCATTTTGTCACCTCCTGATACAATAGACGTATGAAGTGGTGAAATCTAACCAACTATTTTTCCAATAAAAATAAAATTATTTTTTAATCTGACTTAGTAAAACGGAATGATGTGTTATGCTTATATTAGAAGCTAGAGTTTAGTTAACTGGTGGATTTATTTCTTACTTGCCCAGCTAGAATAAAAGTGTCCCTGGAAAGGTAAAATAAGTAAGGCTGAAATGGAGGTATCGTAAGTTCTAAAAAAATTAGGCAATAATTAAACCGCATTATGATTTAGAGCTGGAACAACCATAGTTATATTGAGCCAAGCTCTTGACTACTTCGTTTGGTGCGGGATATAAATTTCAAACTAAAGGTCGTTTTTGTTGTCTAAAAATAATTAAAAAGGAGGAGTAAAAATGTTTAAAGAGATTAATAATTTTGAATTATCAGGTGTATTAACAAAAGAATTACAGACCGAGGTTGAGGAAATGTTCCGATTCCTTTTAGTTTTTGCAAGTAGTTATAGCGAGATAGATAAGCATTGGGATTTCCCAGACAAATATAAAAAAGTTTTAGGAGTATGGACAATTATAATGCAAAAGCAATTTGGTTGGAGTTACAAAAAACTTCAATACATGACTAGTAAGATTTGCCTCGATATTAATAAAATTTACCATAAGCGAGTACCTAATAAAATTAAGGACAAATTAGAAGATTATGAAAAGTTTAGTCAAAAAAATAATTACTACAGGAAAGGAAAAAGACCAGTTGTCGACGTTAGTAATGACGGAGGTAATATTTCTAGAGGGATAATACCTAATCCTCCCGATGTCGTTATTATGAAGAAGAAAAAACCTACTGATAAACAAGTCGAATACATTTTATTAAGAGCAAAATTAAAAGAGGAAGGAGTCAAACCAGAATTTATTATTAAGAAATGTGCAGAAATTTTAGGAAAAACTGTACAGGAAATTAAACAGATGGAAGCCATTCTTATTAAAAATGCTCAGACTTCACATACTGTAAATGAAATTGGTTACGAAGAATTAACGGAAAAATCTCAGCAAAGAGATTACGCCGAAATTGATGATGAAAAAATAATTGAGGAAGGGGGTGCTGAGAATGATTAGAGAAATAGAAGCAATGAAAAAAATTGCTAGGGAAATGTATCAAAGCAATTTGAATTTCAAAACAAGAGATATTTTATTTGCCTTGATTCAAGGAAATAAACTATTAAAGAATCCTGTCTCTTTGCAAGAATTGTATAACGTTGTAGGAAATGTAATAGAAGAAAATTAATTAAACAAAATAATCAAGATTGGAGGTGAGTCTCATGGATGAACCAAAAGAGAAACAGCAAATAACAGGAGTCATTCAATCAATAACCCGCAAGAGAGACGGATTAAAGATTGATGATGTCTATTATAACTGTTATCCGAATGATTCAAGAATCAAAGATGTAGGGATAGGTGATGAAGTAGCGATTGAGTATGAAAATCAACCCCGTAGAAATGGAGGTTTTTTTCGTACCATAATCACCGTATTGAGTATTTAGTTGTCGAATACTGTATTGATTACTGACTTCTACCTTAATCTAGGGTAGAAGTCAGTATCAGTACAGTAATACAGTAATACAGTATACAGTAATACAGTATACAGTAATACAGTACAGTATGAGAGTTGTACTGTATACTGTAAGCAGTAAAATTGAGTATTTATTTAATAAAGTAACGTATTATCGTTCCCCATCCCCTCAAAAGGGGCGAATTGAGTGGTATAACGCATTTAAAAATAAATAATATTTTTTTTCGTGCTTAATTGGACAATGCAGAAGGGTAGAGTATAAGGGTATTTCGGGAGGCAATAGCTTCCCGACCAATGAAATACCCAGTAATACCTAAAGCTAAAGTTTACGTTGAAATGCCAAGAGGAGTATCAATCTTGGCTAAAAGCGTTATACTTTGGCTTTTTTGTTTTTTAATCATAAATTTAGCCTGTACTACGATTCAGGCTTAGTCTACGCCCGCAAGGGTGCAATCTTAGATAGGTGGCGAAAGCCTAAAGGGCTACATCCCCTGATTCCAAACCTTTTATCTCGCAGAGTAATTGCCTCTAAGAGCTTGATACTCCGTAGACCTAAAATTTTTAAGAGATTAGAATTAAACCAATCAGACGAAAGAAGAGAGATAGAAGCTCACACCCTTACGAGATTGAAGAATTCAAAATCAAACTAAAAATAGTAAAGTAAAAATGATTCAAGAAATTTTCTTGCAAAAGAAAATAGATATCAAGTCGCAGACTTGCACTGCAAAATGCAGTGGATAAAGCTTAGAAATAATTTTATAAAAAAAGATATAAAAGTTTTATAGGAGTAATAAATGAATATTAAAACAGATGGCATAATTACACTTGCCTATATTTTATTAAACGAGCCAGCAGACCCGAATTTAAAATGTCCGTTAGAAATTTCGGACATTGTTAATTTTGTGGAAGCTGAAGCTGGGGAAGATGTGATGTACTTTGCGTCTAGTGCTCAGGACAGAGGCGATACAGAAATTGTATCTGCCGACGCTAATGGAGAATTAACGTATGCAAAGATTCCTTTAAAGACCACGACTACACTCAGTTTTTCTGGGTTGCAGTCAGGTTTAGAGACGGTGCTATTAAATGAGATTGTTAATAGCAAGGATGTCTCAGCGTTAGCCTCGAAAAAAGCAGGTATCATCCGAAGTATGAACCAAATCGAGATGAAAAATATTCTAGCTCTCTGTTTAGCGGTTGCGTCGCAGGAAGTGAATAAAACAACTGGTATGGATTTGCTCGATACTATCGTTTTATTAAAGCAGAAAATTAGTAAATTTTCGAGCGATTACATTTTGCTTGTCGCTGATGACGTAGCAAATGCAATTGACACCTACGATATTGATAATAAGTCATCTTATAATTATCGTCTAGGTATTCAAGAGAGTATCAAAGCTCTTGGTATTAATAAAATAGTTAGAATAGTTGGCGAAGATGGTTCTGGCAACCCCATATTAGCGGATGGTAAAGCCATTCTCGTTGGTAGAAACTCCGAAATCGCTCAGAATGGCAAGCCCCTTACTTTGGCTAGACGTAAGTTTACCAAAGAAGTCGCTGAATATTCTGGTGCAGAAGATGGAGCAAGTCGTTTAGTAAGTATTGCTTCCGTTCCGTTAGTGCATGGGCATGAACTTGGCTATGCAGTCTATGGCTATGAAAGCGTTGTACAGGTTTTGACACAGTATCGTTGCGTTAGTTTTTGCGACGACATAATTGCTTAAAAATTAATTGATAAAAGAGGGAGATTAATTTCTCCCTCCCAAAATTAACTTTATCAACGAAAGGATTATTAAATGCCAACCAAATCAAAAAGGATAATGGGTATTAGTTTTAGACAGACCCCTAGGGAGGCACTGTCATTTTTTATAAGGAGTAAATAAAATGGAAACTAAGTATTGTTTTAAATGTGGTTGCGACTTTTTGCCATTAACTGAATTTAAGAAAGGGAGCGAGTATTGTAAAGAGTGCGACAAGCGTCAGTGCGATAGGCAACCAAGCAGGAAATCTCTTTTACTTCCAATAACATCTTTCAATGAACTGGGTTAAAAAGAAAGGAATTATTAAATGAATAAAAAAATGAAATTATTATTATTCAAAATGAAGTTAAGCAAAAGATTATATTATGGTATTAATTACAGGTGCGGAAGAGTTAAGGGTTATGAAGAGATTAAGTGCTTAATAACTTTTGATGAATTTTTACAGATAATGAAGAGAGACCATTTTTGGAAAATGTATGATGAAGGAAAACACCCGAACATTCACCGATTGGGTATTGAAGCACCCAATCATTATAAATTTTGGAATTGTAAATTTATCAGTGCAGAACATCATAAGAGATGTCATTCAGAAACAAAGAAAAATGGAAGTATCATTGGAAATTTAATTTGGGTAGATGAAAAAAAAGAGGAGCATTAAATGACAACACGTCAAAAGAATAAAATTATAAGGTTAAGACAATTAGGATTAAGTATTAGAGACCTTGCTTTATGTTGCAAGACTAGCCCTGCTAATGTGCATAGAATAATTAAAAAATACCTGAACGCATATTCTGCTTAATTCCTTATAAGGTAGAAGCAGGTAGAAACACCTCCTGAGCGATTAGCAATCGCTCCCGCAAAAGGAGGAAATCATGAAAAAAGAATATTCTGTAACAATCAGTTTTGTTAATGAGGATGAAGGTAAAATGAAGGAACGAGAGGAAAAACTGCTTGGAATTCTTATTGAAGGGGCGATTAAATCAAAAAGAATTATTCTTGACAATAACCATTAACTTTGGTAACATTAGGTATGAATACTAGGATTAATGCACTATACTGTCGAGTTAGTACCGAAATGCAAAAGTCAAAAGAGAGTATTCAAACTCAAAAGACTCTTCTTGAAAATTACGCCAAAGAGAATTCCCTCCAATTCAAAATTTATGCCGATGATGGCTTTTCGGCTTCGAGCACATCCCGCCCTGCTCTTCAAAAACTAATCCAAGAAATTAAAGAAAATAAAATAGAAAGAGTAATCGTCGTAAAGATTGACCGGATTACTAGACGAATAAAAGACCTCTTAGACCTCGTGGAGTTATTTGAAACTCATTCAGTCGCTTTTAAGAGTTTAACTCAGCCGGTGGACAGCTCTACGAGCATGGGAAGAGCGTTTATTAATCTTTTGGGGACGTTTGCTGAGCTTGAGCGTGGCATGACCTCAGAACGAGTCAGTGAAGCAATGACGATAATGTCGAAAAAAGGAAAATGGCTGGGGGGAGTAGTGCCCTTTGGCTACTCCGCTAAAAATAAAGAATTAATACCTAATCCTCCCGAAGCAGAAATAATCAAAAAAATTTATAATAAATACTTAGAGCTTGAATCGCTTAGAGGCGTAGTGCATTGGTTAAATTCTAATGGTTATAAAACTAGGAATAAAAAATATTGGGCTACTGCAAGCATTGGCAGAATTATACGCAACCCAAATTATATCGGTAGGGTAACTTGGGGCAAAAGGATTTCTTCAAAGACAACAGGGAAGATGAAAATAGCACCTAAAGAAAATTGGCTTACTTCGGAGGGTGTTCATAAAGCCATAATAGATGATTCTACTTTTAAGAAGGTGCAGGATATAATTTCTCGCCAGAAAAGAGAACCACGAAGGAAATCATCAACGTATCTTTTGAGTGGACTATGCCACTGTGGGCTTTGCGGTGGAAAAATGAATGGTTACAGCCAATATAAGGGAGACCATAAAAAATATTCAAGTTACAAATGCCATAATTGTCAGTCAAAAGGTGTCAGCGTTTGTAAAGGTACATCAATAAATAAAGATGTAATAGAAAATTTAGTGGTAGAAAAAATCTTAGGTTTAGTTGATACTCAAACTTTTAAGGTAGATATTAAAAAAGCATTAAACGTTTTTAATGAGAAAGTTAAATCTCAAATAAATCCTTTAAAAACTGCAAAAGAACTTTTATCAAAAAGCCTTGAGTCGATTGAATTAAAAAAGAGAAATCTTTTAGAAAAATTAGAAGATAAGGTAATTGAAAATCAGACTTATAAAAATAGAATCACGGAATTAAATGAAGAACTTGAAAAAAATAAAGGCAAGATATTTGGAATTGAGGTCGAGCTAAACGATAAGCAGATAGAGAATATATCATTTAATACTGTTTATGAAACCGTTAAAAATTTTAAAGATAATTGGGCTTCGTTTGATGAATTAAGTAGAAAAGATTTACTGTATACTTTAATTTCGAAGATTACCGTTAAGGGTACTGATATTCACCTAGATTTATTTTTCTTACCTTCCATATTTTCATCCCTTCAGTCTCGCACGGACAAGGGTTAAGTGCTGCAGCCAAAATAAAACAAGCTGGAAAAACAAAAGTTTTTTTAATACGGCTAACACAAATTAAATTATCTTCTAAGGGTTGACGTAATGCTTCTAAAGCCTTGCGATTAAACTCAGGTAACTCGTCGAGAAATAAGACCCCGTAGTGGGCCAGACTAATCTCGCCTGGTTTAGGAATATTGCCGCCGCCAATTAAGGCCACATCCGAGATACTGTGGTGCGGTGCACGAAACGGCCGAGTGCCGATTAATCCATCTTTATTTAATAATGTTCCGCAAATGGAGTGAATTTTAGTTATCTCTAGGGCTTCTTGAGGTAAGAGAGTAGGCATAATGGTGGGGATCCTTTTAACCAACATAGTTTTTCCACTTCCGGGAGGCCCCAATAGAATTATATTGTGTCCTCCAGCTACGGCTACTTCAATTGCCCTTTTGGCAAAGTATTGACCTTTAACTTCTGAGAAATCAAAGTTATAATTAGAATTTTCTTTTAAAATTTTTTCAATTTCTAATTTTAAAGGTGGATGTATTTGTGGGTCAGCTAAAAACTGCACCACTGCATTTAAATTTTTCAAGGGATAACTATTTATGTTAGGAATAATTGCCGCTTCTTTACCGTTTTCTTCAGGGAGCACAAGATTTTTTAAAGAAAAGTTAGTCATGTTTAAGCTGGTGGCTAAAACTCCTTGTACCGGGCGTAATCGTCCATCTAAGGATAATTCTCCCAGGAATACATAATCTTTAAGTAGACTAGGATTAATTTGTTCGGTGGCCGCTAGAATTCCTAAAGCAATGGCTAAATCGAAAGTTGCACCTTCTTTTTTGATGTTTGAGGGTGCCAGATTTACGGTTATTCTTTGCGCGGGCCAACTGAAACCAGAGTTTTTAATGGCTGAGCGCACCCTTTCTTTGCTTTCTTTAATGGCAGTGTCAGCTAACCCAACTAGAGTTACTTGGGGCAGTCCTTTGGCCACGTCAACTTCGATCTCTACTGGATAAGCATCTAGTCCTAAAACCCCAAAACTGTAAATTTTTGCGATCATTTTTCTACCTCCTACTGAAATAGACGTATAAAACTGAAAAATCTAACCTAAAAAAGTAAAAATGCTTGCTTTTTAGATAGGGCTTTAATATAATATGAGCTTATGAATAAGGATGCTGTTAAGAATATCGCTCTTATTTTTTTACTGGGAATTACCATTTTTAGCATGGTTAAATATGTTAGTGAATTAAATGCGCGCTATCGGCTGCAAGATAGCCTGGCGCAGGTTCAGAGTCAGGTGGCAATTATTACTCAAGAAAAACAGAACTTGTTGCAGGAGTTAAAGAAAGAGCAAGAGCTTCAGCAGCAATTAGAGTTACGCAATGCAGCACTTAAAGAAAATTTGAAGGCTAGCAAAAATAGAATTACGCGTTTCTTTCAAGAGGAAGCTAAAGTTAAAAGCGACCTAGAGGATTCCCGTGCTAGACTAGCGATATTAAAAGCAGAAAATCTGGCTCTGGTGAATAGTCATAAACGACTTTTTGTGGAAAACGAAGAGCTTAAATTTAAATTAAGCACGGTGGATGAGTTAAAGAAAGCGATAAAAGAGTTACGAAATAGAAAGCGAAAAGATTTAGAATTACAAGCTGAAGGTAACCAAGGTTTTATTACTAGAAACGGCCAGCCGACTACCGTAGAAAAAATTAAAATTGAAGTTATACCTGCCTCGTATAAATCCCAAGGGGATTCTACGAGGCCTGCCCAAACTAAAAAATAATGCGTGATTTTTTTGTAGAAGTTTATCGAAATAAGATTTTAATGACTACCATCTCGACTTGGTTAATCGCCCAGTCGATTAAGGTAATTTTGGGAGTAGTTTTTAAAAGAAGATTTGATTTTCGTTTATTTATTGGTAGCGGTGGGATGCCTTCGGCACATGCCGCCGGGGCAGCCTGTTTGGCTACTAGTATTGGCATGGAGTGCGGTTTTGACAGTGTTTATTTTGCTCTGGCTTTTGCTTTTGCCATTGTGGTGATGTTTGATGCTCAAGGGGTACGTCGCTCCACTGGTAAGCAAGCTAGTATTTTAAATAAAATTATGGATGATATCTATTGGCAGGGGAAAATTCAGGAGTTGCGTCTGCGTGAATTAATTGGGCATACGCCAGTAGAGGTAATTATGGGTTTATTCTTAGGAATTGCCATTGCTTTAATTTCTTATAGCAAGTAAGGGGGAAGTGGTGAGTAAAAAAAATTTATTAATTTTGATTATTTGTTTAGCAATCGCAGGAAGCTTAGTTTTTTTAGTCGGTAAAAAAATATTTAATTTTGCTAGCTCTGCGAGTAATTCTTCCGCAGGTCTTCTACTTACACAAGCCAAAACTTTAGAAACTAAAGGAAATTTAATTGAGGCAAAATTGTTATATCAAAAATTGGTGAATGATCATCCGGAAGCTAGCAGTGTTGGCGATTGGCAGAAAAAAGCTGAAGAGATTAATCTTAAATTATTATTTTCTTCCACCCTTACTCCTAAAAGCGTGTCTTATAAAATTAAACCAGGGGATACTTTAAATAAAATTGCCCGTCACTATAAAACTACGGCTGAGTTGATTATGAAAAGTAATAATATTAGCGATTCGCTAATTATTCCGGGTCGACAGATTAAAGTTTGGAACGCTCCTTTTAGTATTTTAGTGAGCAAGTCCTCAAATTTGCTTTGGGTTAAATGTGACGAAGAAGTTTTTAAGACTTATATTGTCTCAACGGGAAAAAATAATTCTTCTCCGGTGGGCACATTTAAAATAATTAATAAGTTGGTTAACCCTACTTGGTTTAAAGCCGGGGCGGTGGTGCCAGCTTCAAGTCCTGAAAATGTTTTAGGGACGCGTTGGATGGGTTTTGATCTGGCTGGATATGGAATTCATGGAACTGTCGAGCCAAAAGAATTAGGTAAGCAAGTAACTCAAGGCTGTGTGCGTTTACAAAATTCTGATGTTGAAGAGCTTTACAGTTATATTCCCGTAGGTACAGAAGTTAGCATAATTAATTAATAAAATGGCCGGATTAGATTTTGAAAAACCAATTGCAGAGTTAGAGAAAAAAATTCAAGAGCTTAAGACCTTTATGACCGAGAAGAAGATTGATCTAACTTCGGAGATTAAAAAGCTTGAGGATAAATTAGAGCATTTAAAAAAAGATACTTATGTAAATTTAAGTGCTTGGCAGAAAGTGCAGTTGGCGCGTCATCCGTTGCGGCCGTATACTTTAGATTATATTAGTTTAATGATGACGGATTTTGTCCAGTTACACGGGGACAGGCTTTTTAGTGATGACAAGGCGATGATCTGCGGGTTGGCTAAAATTGATAAAACCAAAGTAATGGTGATCGGACATCAAAAAGGTCGAGATACAAAAGAAAATTTAAAACGTAATTTTGGCTGCGCGCATCCGGAAGGTTATCGCAAGGCTTTACGGGTGATGCAAATGGCCGAGGAATTTAATTTACCGGTAGTAGTTTTTATTGATACTCCGGGAGCTTATCCGGGGATTGGCGCAGAAGAACGTGGTCAGTCGCATGCCATTGCGGTTAATTTGCGTGAGATGACCGCTATTGGCGTACCGATTATGGCCACAGTTATCGGAGAAGGTGGTTCTGGTGGAGCATTGGGCGTAGGTATTGCTGACCGCGTGGCGGTTTTAGAAAATTCGTATTATTCGGTGATCTCTCCAGAAGGTTGTGCGGCGATTCTTTGGAAAGACGGAGCTAAAGCTCCGCAGGCAGCCCAAGTTTTAAAGCTTACCGGCCAAGATCTTTTGAAGATGGGGATTATTGATGAAGTTATCCCTGAGCCTTTAGGAGGAGCACATCGTGATCCACAGAAGATTGCCGCTACCCTGAAAGAATCAATTTTAAGAAATTTAAAAGAACTAAAAACATTAGATAAGAAAGAATTGTTAGCGTTAAGATATAAAAAGTTTAGAGTTATGGGTGTGACCGGATGATTGAACAGGAGCTCCTATTATTAGGTCTTCTGCGACAAGCCCCCAAGCACGGTTATGAGATTAAAGTTAAGGTTCGTGAGATCCTCTCCCTTTTTGCCGGTGTTGAACTAAAATCCATTTATTATCCTTTAAAAATTTTAGAAAAAAAAGGTTTGTTGACTAAACAGGCTTTAAAAAAAGGTCGTCGACCAGAACGCTTTGTTTATTGTCTTACGGCAAAAGGTAAAGAGCGTTTTGAACTGCTTTTAAGTAAAAATCTACTTAATTTTAAACGTCCGCAATTTACTCTTGATTTAAGCCTTTATTTTTTAAGTTACTTACCGGCAAATTTAGCCCGCCGCAGATTGGCCGCCCGCTTGAGTATTTTAAAAAAGATATCTTTAGGGATTATCCAGATGCTTAATTCTAAGGATCTTAAAGATTCACTTCCTCATTCACAGATTCTAGAGCACAATCTTTGCTTATTAAAGGCAGAGTCAGTATTTTTATCTTCATTACTTAAGAAAATTTAAGCATTACTTTCATTGTTTAGTAATTTTTGTTCTCGTCGTCGATTAGCTTATGGCAAGTTAAAATACAGCTTGACATTGGTTATAGTTTATTATATCATTTGATAGTGCATGATAGCATTTACTATATGTTGCTATAATTGACAAATTCATACTGCTACGGAGGAATCCTCATATGGCTAAGACATTAATCTCACCTACCGAAATTGGCAAAATTTACAATCTTTCTTATCAAACCGTTAACTATTACACCAATTTAGGGATCTTAATGGTTAAAAAACGCAACGCCAACAATCGACTTTATGACGCCCGTCAAGTGGGAGCCTGTTTGAAAAAGGTCACCGACCTAAAAAGTCAGGGATATTCTTTAAAATTAATCTGTGATTTATTGCGAAAGGGTTAAATGAGTTATTTTTCTGTTTTAGGCCTAGCCAAAGAACCATTTTCCAATAGTCCGGATCCGGAGCTGTTCTTTGAATCGATAGAACATAAAGCCGCACTTTTTCGTTTATTGGTAGAGATTCGCTTGCGTCGAGGATTAAGCGTAATTTTAGGTGATGTGGGGGTGGGCAAAACTACTTTATCGCGCAAGCTCTTTCAGATGTTTAAAGAGCGCTCGGAGATATTACTTTATATGATTTTAGATCCCACTGCGCAAACCGAAGAGTTGTTTTGGGAGTCATTAGTGCGCACTTTTAATCTTCAAGATCAATTGGGGCCTGCTCCCAGTATTTTAGATTATAAAGAGGTGATTAAGAAACATATTTATCTTAAGGCAATTGAAGAGAATAAAACTATTGTTTTGGTAATAGATGAAGCGCAGAAATTAAATGCCGAGTCATTAGAAGTTTTAAGGGTTTTATTAAATTATGAAACTAATGAATGTAAATTGTTACAGTTAGTGCTTTTTTCGCAGATGGAGCTCTTACCAAAAATTAAAGAGATTAAAAATTTTTATGATCGCATTGTGCTTAAATATGTGATTAATCCATTGGATGAACCAGAGACCAAAGAGTTAATTAATTTTCGTCTTCAACAATCCGGTTTTAACTCTAGTCTGCGTCTTTTTACCGATGATGCGGTCGCCGAGATCCAGCGCTACAGCCAAGGGTATCCGCGTAAGATTAATTTAATTTGTCATAATGCTTTAAGAAATTTAGTCACTAGTAATAAAACTGTGGTGGATGCCACCTTAATTCGGGATTTAATTGCCCGTAACGTAGTCTAATATGGATAAACAAACCTCGGATGAAAGATTATTAAAGATTATCGAAGGCTCAAGTGAAGGCCGACGTGTTCAAGGTACGTTGCGTGAGCCCAAAAAATCATTTGGCCATCCGGTGGCGCCTAAATTTAATTTAGAGACTTTAAAACACGTTTTTAAAGATTTAAAATTAAATTTACTTAAAGTTAATACTGCTTTAATCGGTTTGGGAATTTTATTAACTTTGGTTTTTATCTTTACTTTGTTTAGTGGCCCGGCGATCTCTAAGTCTAATGCGGCTTATTTTGTTTCTGCGGATTCGGCATCGGTAGCAAAATTTATTTCTACCGGAGAAGCGCAAGGCTTGGTGCGCAAAAGTATCGATTCAGAAAGTTTAAGACGGAATTTCTTTCTGCCTCCTAGCGCCAAAGGAGCGGATCTTTCTGAAAACAGAGGGGTAAGTTTAGAAGAACTTAAAGGTTTTAAATTAGTAGGGATAATTTGGTCGGATAATCCGGAAGTAATGATTGAGAACACTGGCGATGGGCGAACTTATATCTTTAAAAAAGGAGAGAGTTTTAATGATCAGTTTAAAGTTAAAACGATCTTGCGTAATGCCGCTATTTTAGAAATTAATTCTAGTAACGGAGCCCGGGAATATGAACTAAGATGAAAAATTTTCGATTTTTTATTTTAGGGGTATTTATTATACTGTTGATGACTAGCTTAGCTTCTGCTCAGAACCCGCGACAGATTGATTTTACCTCTGTGCCGAGCGTTGCTGAGACCAATAGTATTTTACCTAATGATAAGATTACTCTAAATTTCCAAGATATTAACATTAATGAGATTTTTAAGTTGTTAGCCCAAAAAAGCGGCAAGCAGATCAAGATTTCACCGCAAATTAGCGGTAGAGTTACGGTAGCGATTAATAATTTAAGTTTTACTGATGCTTTAGATGTAATTGTGGCGATGCAAAATTTGGCTTATGACACCAAAGGTGGAATAGTAAATGTAATGACGGCTGTTGAATATGAAAAACTTTACGGGAAAAAATTTTCTCAGCAAAAACAGATGCGCGCTTTTAAATTAACCTATGCTAAGCCGATCAATATTTTAAATATTATTAATACTCTAAAATCAGAAGAGGGCAAGATTATCTTAGATGAAACCACGGGTACAATTCTGGTAATGGATAATGATAAAACTACTCAGATGATCGCCCAAGTTATCGCAGAATTAGATCAGCCCTTAGGGATGGTGGTCTTTGATGTTAATTACGCCAGGTTTGCGGATATTAAAAGTTTTTTAAATGATTTGATTACTCCGGGTGTAGGTCAGATTATTTTAGATGAACGTAGTTTAAAGGTGATGGTTTATGATCTTCCGACTCGTTTAGAGCGAATTAAAAAGTTGATGGCGGAGTTTGATGAACAAAGTCGCCAGGTTTTAATTACGGGCGAAATTTTAGAAGTTAATGTTGATGATAGTTTTGAGAGTGGCATTGAATGGGATAAAATTTTTAGAGAAGCCAAGATGGATAACTTGGAGTTGACCGGAAAGTTCCCGGCGGATCCTGAGTTGACGGACCTTACCGGTTATGGAAAGATTAATGTGGGAGAATTAGTTACTAATAGTTATAATGTCATTATGAAGTTGTTAAGTGGATATGGTAACACCAAAGTGCTTACGCGTCCCAGGATGGTCATAGTCAATAAAGAAGAGGGAAAAATTTTAGTGGGTACTCGCGAGGCTTACGTTAATTCCTCACAAAGCCAAAGTGAATCTACTACGGTTACCTCAGATAATGTACAGTTTGTTGATGTAGGTTTAAAATTAGGGGTGGTGCCAACCATTGGTGCCGACGGGTTTATTACCATGAAGATTAAACCGGAGATTAGTTCGGTTAAAGAATATTTAACTACCAGTAATGGCAAAGTTCCTATTGTGCAAACTTCGCAAGCTGAAACAGTGGTTAAAATTAAAGACGGAAACACTTTAGTTATCGGCGGTTTATTAAAAAATACTGATGAGAGAAAAAGTAGCGGTCTGCCATTTATTTCACGCATCCCGGTTTTAGGTGTATTATTTGGTAGTCAAAATAAATCTAAAGAGAAAACAGAGTTGGTTATATTTATCACCCCGACAATTATAACTGGAGCCAGTAATATCGGCCGCGAGGTAAAAAATGAAAATAAATAAAACACTGACTTCATTATGGGCTATTGTTTTTTTAATTAATTCCTTGGGAGCTAATATTGGCTTTGTGCAGGCTGCGCCTGTATCTTCAGAGGTCTCTAGCGATAAAATTTCTTTAGATTTGAAAAATGTGGATATTGTTGAGCTATTACGTATTCTTTCTTTAAAAACCGGTAAAACTATTGTACCCGGTAAAGATGTCTCTGGTCGGATTACGGTGTATTTAAGTAATGTTGCCTTTGACGATGTGCTAGATATTATTATTTTAACCCAAGGTCTGGCTTTAAATCGCAAAGACAATGTTTATTATGTAATGAGTGAGCCAGAATACCGCAAGAATTTTGGGCGAGCTTATGGCGATCAAAGAAAGATTGAAACGGTAAAATTAAATTATGCTAAGCCTTCGGTAATTTTTACTGCTTTAGGCCAATTAAAATCAGATGTGGGTAAAATTATGGTCGATGAAACCAGCGGGACAATTATCTTAATTGATATTCCGGAAAAATTAGAGGTAATGGATAAAGCGATTAAAGATTTGGATCGGCCATTAACGACAACGGTTTATGATTTAAATTATATGAAGGCCGCTGATGCCAAAGCGCAATTTACTGCCGCGGTTACTCAAGGCACCGGAGAAGTAATTATTGATGAGCGTAGTGGTAAAGCAATTATCTCTGACTTGCCACAAAAAATGCAAAAGATGAATATGTTGGTGCGTGAGTTAGATGAACCTAGTCGTCAGGTTTATGTAGAAGCTGAGATTGTAGAGTTAACTTTAACCGATGAATTTGAACGCGGCATCGATTGGGAAAAAGTTTTTTCCCAGGCCGCTGCCGATGGCTTAACTTTTGCCGGATATTTTCCCGCCGTTAGCGATTCCATTATTGCTGATTATCAAAAAATTTCTGTAGGCACTATTCCGGCAAATAATTATACGGCGATGTTAAAATTTTTAGGGACTTTTGGCCGCACTAGTGTTATTTCGCAGCCGAGAATTTCCGTAGTTAATGAGCAAGAGGCCAATGTGATGGTGGGTGTGCGAGAAGCTTATGTTACTTCGGCAGTTAGTCAATCTACGGGAAGTGCCATTACTTCGGAAACAATTGAATTTATTGATGTGGGTGTAAAATTAAAATTAGTACCCAAAATTGGTGCCGACGGTTTTATTACCATGAAGATTAGGCCAGAAGTTAGCTCAGTTTTGCGTCGCCAAGCTTTATCGGCTAATACGACTGTGCCGATTATTCAAACTTCTCAATCTGAGACTGTAGTTAAAGTCAAAGACGGCATGATGATTATGCTAGCCGGGATGACTAGAATTGATGAAGAAGATACGATTAAGGGTTGGCCGGTGTTATCTAAGATTCCATTCTTGGGAGCGCTTTTTGGGTATCGTTTAAAATCAAAGATTAGAACAGAGGTAATTATTTTTCTGACTCCGCATTTATCTAGCGGAGAAAGGGGGTTGCGCGGTGATGAAATTACTCAAATTATTCCCAGAATGTATCTTCCCGAAAATTTACAAAAACAAGTAGACCGCGATAAAGCTATTGATAGTGAACTATTGGTCAAGGAAAAGCCCGCGCCTATATTTCTAACGACAAAAGTTGAGGAACAAGCAGTAAAGGCACCGGTAGAGCAATTAATTCAGCCACCGGTTAAAGAAGTTGTTGAAGAACCAGTTAAACCGGTTGCTAAACCAGTAATAATTAAACCCAAGCCAATTGATTTACAAGCGCAGAAGAGCGCCAAGGATTATTATCAAAAAGGCTTAAAGGCTCAAACAGAGAATAAACCACAGGAAGCCATTGATAATTTTATGCACGCCATACAGCTAGATGATAAGTATGCAGCTGCTTATAATAGTTTAGGAGTAGTTTATGAACAAGAATCTAAATTGGATAAAGCCGAAGCGGCTTATCAGCAGGCACTTGCGGCTAAGGAAAATTTTGGTCCGGCTTATGCAAATCTGGCATTATTAAATGAAGGTCGCAAAGATTATGCTAAAGCTTTGGAGTATTGGCGTAAACGCGTTTTATACGGTGATCCTAATAGCGAGTGGACTAAACAGGCTTTAAAGCGAGTTAAGGAATTAGAAAAATAGAAGCTTTGTCATTGCGAGGAGCGTAGCGACGAAGCAATCTAAATTAAGATTGCTTGTCCTGCGGGCTGGCAATGACGGAAAATTATGAATAAAACCATCCATAACTTTAAAGAAAAAAAGCTCCTCTTGGCTTTTCTTTTTTTAATTTTGCTTACCCTATTTATTGGCCTAGTAGGGATCTCTCAGATCCAAGGGCTAGCCCAAAAAATCCAAGATTTAGGTAAAAATAATTTAAGTTTAGAATCAGCGGTATTAGAGATGCGCATTAATAACGCGAATTTTGCTACCGGAGTGCGTAATTATATTTATTGGCGCTCTTCTCGATATTTGGGGGCATTGCCGATGGCCAGTAGTCTGGATAAAATTATGCTCTGCGGTGATAATTTTAAACAACAGCTGCAACTTTATCGACAAAGCGCTTATTTAAATCAACAAATTGTTTGGGCCAATCAAGCTGAAGTGGCGTTTAATGAACTATTTATTTTAGGGAAAAAAATTATTCAACTCTTAGATCAAGATACATCCGCTAAAGTCAATGAGGCAGCCAGCAGTTTATTAATGGATTTTGAAAATCGTACTTATAAGATTGATGAATTTTTAAATAATTCTCTGGGTAAATCAAATTTAGCCGAGATTAAACAGCAGATGGTTTTGGCTAAGCAAGATAAAGACCAGGCAATTTTTTTCTTAAAACTATCTTTGGCGGCGGCTTTAATTTTAGGCAGCTTAATTGCGCTAGCGGTTTATCGGCGCCGGCTAAAAGAACGGATCTATCGTCAAGATTTATTTAATCAGATGATTAATGTCGAAGAAGATGAGCGCAAGCGCCTCTCTAGTGCCGTGCACGATGAGATGGGCCAGGACTTAAGTGCTTTAAAAATTTATTTAGGAGTAATTCAACAGGGGCTGGCTAATGCTAATCCGGATTTACAGGAAAAAATTAATCAGTGTCGGCAAATTATCGATCAATTGTTAGAAAAAAGTCACAATATTGCTTTTCTTTTGCGTCCGCCGGATTTAGATGAGATTGGTTTAGTGGATAGCTTAGAAGCCCTGCTTTTAGAATATCAACATCTAACCGGGGTAAAATATAATTATCTGAAACCGCAGCTTTTCTCGGAGTTTTCACCGGAGTATAGTTTACTTTTTTATCGTATTACCCAGGAGCTTTTAACCAATACGGCTAAACATGCGCAAGCCAAAGAAGTAGAATTAAAGATAGAACAAAATCCGCAAAGTGTTAAATTATTTTATCGCGATGACGGCAGGGGATTTGAT
This sequence comes from Candidatus Omnitrophota bacterium, assembly GCA_041650295.1. GTDB lineage: Bacteria > Omnitrophota > Gorgyraeia > Gygaellales > Profunditerraquicolaceae > UBA6249. The sequence continues at coordinate 14,208 of JBAZLM010000001.1, read as the reverse complement.
TGTGAAAAAGTAATTAAAAATTCTCTGCGTAAAAAAGAAGATAAATTAAGGTTTGGTTTATTGGGCTTACAGGAGCGAGTAATTTTATTGGATGGGAAAATGCAGATTAATTCGGTTATGGGAAAAGGAACCCAGATTACGGTAACGCTACCTATTTAAATATGGCGATTAGAATTATTATTGTAGATGATCATGATATCATCCGCGCCGGGATTAAGAGCGTGCTTAAGCCGCACTCTGAGTATGAAGTTTGTGCCGAAGCGGCTAATGCTGATCAAGCGTTAGAAGTGGTGGAAAAATTTAAACCGGATATTTTGTTATTAGATATTTCCATGCCTAAAATTAGCGGGCTTGATATAATTTCGCGCATCAAACGAGTTTCTCCGCAAACAAAAATTATTATTATTTCGGTACATAAATTAGGTGCCTATGTTTTAAAAGCTTTACGCCAGGGGGTGAGCGGTTATTTAAACAAAGATAATGTGGCCGAAGAGTTGGTGCGGGCTCTCCAGCGGGTAATTGGTGGAAAAGTTTATTTAGGAGAAGAGATCGCAGAGTATTTAGCGGACACGGTTAAAGAACCAAAAGGAAAGATACCTTCCGGGGTTACTTTAAATGAACGCGAGAGCGATGTTTTACGCTTGGTGGTAGAAGGTAAAACGGCTAAAGAGATTGCCGAGATCTTGTTTATAAGCCGCCGAACAGTGGAGAATTATAAGAATAGCATTTTAAAACGACTTAATTTACATAAAACTAGTGACTTGATCAAATATGCGGTTGAGAACAAAATTGTGGATATTTAAGATTGGAAATGTCCAACTGTAAATGTCCAACAGCTTTTATAGAGTAGAATGTGCAAAAGAAATGAGTAGTTTGGCTATTGCTATCATTTATAATAAATAGTATATTTTCTCTAGAAGTCATTGATGATATAAAAGAGGAAATAATGAAAAGATATTTATTTTTTATAATTTTGGGTGTTTTAGGTTTGGGGTTGGTCCTACCGGTTCAGGCAGCTTCGGTAGTGGCGCAACCCCCTTTAATTTTTGAATACAATTTAGATTCACCCGCCACGGTTGAACCAAAACCAATTTTAACTAATGGGATTATTAAGTCTATTGCTATCTCTGCAGAGACAACCGGAGAAGTAAATTTTGAAGTTAGCGCTAATGGCGGGATTGCTTATACTAAAATTGCCAACGGTCAGGTGTTAGGTGATGGATTTATTCCGGGAAATCAATTACGTTTTCGCGCTACGATTGCTGCGGATAGTGTTTTAAGAAAAGTGGTTTTAGGCTATACCGATTCTTCCGGGGCTAGTAAATTATTTAATAATCCGGATTTGGCTAATTACAAAAAACATCAAGAGATTGATGTTATAGGGGGTAGTCAGAATCTTTTTAATTATCCATTATTAGTAAAAGTCAACCGGTCGGATATTTATTTTACGGCTAGCGATGGTCAAACTCCACTTTATTATTATTTAGAAGATAAAGAAAATTGTTATGTTAAAGTTTTGCAGATTCCTCAAGAGGGAACCAAAATTTATATGTATTATAATGAAGTCATTGCTAGTCCCGCAGGGACTAAGCAATCTCAAAAAGAAATTGTTTCTAAGTATTTAGATGGAGAAAAAGTTTTTTTATTTTTTGATGATTTTAATGCCCCACTCTTAACTCCTGAAAAATGGGAGACTATAGCCGGAGTAAATAAAGAGAGCTTAATTAAAGACGGATATTTGCAACTAAAAGATTGTTTAGTGCTTTCGCGTAATTTTAAAATTAAACAAGGAGTGCTGGAGTACAAGGCTAAGGCCGCAGAGAATGCGGCGATTCAAGTAACTTTGCGTTCTAAGGTTTCGGCGCAAACTTTATTTCCTTATGAACAAATTGTTTATTCTTCCAATTATCCGGGAGCCGAGCATACCATTGCCATTAATAATATTGCTAAGCTTAATGTAAGTAAGCCAATTCAACCCCTTACGGATTATATTTATAAAGCCACAATTAATGCTAGCGGAATTCTTTTTGAACGTTTTAGTCAAGATAGGCAAGAGAAGCAGGCGCAAATTCAATTTTTTGATTCGGGCAATCAAAATGCCGGCTATATTGGTTTAAAATCTGATGCGGCGTTTAATGCCGGCAGTGTTTATTTTGATTGGGTGAGAGTCAGGCCTTATGTGGAAACAGAACCAGTAGCTGAGGTGATTAAATGAATGCGCTAAGAAAAAAAATTAAATATCCGTCATTGCGAGGAGCCGAAGGCGACGCAGCAATCTCGTTTTTATTCCTAATAATATTTATGTTTTTAGTTTTTGTTATACCCAGTAAAACTTTTGCCTTAAGCCTAGCCGTTGAGCCGGATGAAATTTTAGTAGAGAATGTCGCACTGGGTAAGCCGGTAGCGGTTTCGGCTTTAGCCGGTGAAAAAATGAAATTAAAAATAATAAATAAAGATGCCACATCCTGTATTTATACGATTGAGATTTTACGTAATGAGCAAACTACGGCCCCGTTAACTGCCGGTTATGTCGATATCCCACAAGCAGCTTGGATTTATCCACAAGTTAAAGAAATTAAAATTTCTGGAAAAAGTTTTGAAGAGGTTGAATTATTTATAAATATCCCAAAAGATAAAAAATATGCCGGGCAAAAATATCAAGTGGTGATTGAAATAAAAACTAAAAAAAGGCAGCCAAAAGATCTTTTTGTTTTGGCCGGCCAAATAAAGATAAATTTTTCTACTGCTACTTATGCGGAGGCCAAAAATGTGCAAAAATAAAAAGTTTTTTATTTTAAGTTTACTGACATTATGTGGTGTGTTAGGATTTACTATTTTTGCTTTTGCCGGGGCCTCAATTTCAATTACTGGCGATGCCTGGAATATTGGACAGACATGCGCCTCATGTTATAGCGAATCTGCACGTCCAGCTTGGGTTATTACTAATGATAGTGGAGGCAATCAAGATTTAATAGTGAGAGCAAGTTCTACTGGAACATGGGCAGCAACTTCGGTTGAACCGAGTATTAATCAGTTTCAAATTTCTTATAATGGCACAGGTTTTATAGGTAGCACAAATAGTAGGCTTGTTTCTGGAGCTTGGCTATCATATCCTCTGTGGCTTAGATTTAAAGCACCTCCGGCTGGGTCTGAGGAAGGGGAGCATACAATAACTTTAACTTTAACTGCGGTTAACTGGCAGGCTTATACTTGCGGAGAAGATATTTCAATTTATCATTCTGCTGCAAACGGTGTTGCTCCAGAAGATAAGTATACACAGTATTACACAGTTTTATCAGATCTTAGCGGAGAAAATAAATGCTGGATCACTTCTAATTTAGGGGCTAGTTATGGTGCGCCGGTTTTAGTAACTGATGATACTGAAAATTGTGCTGGCTGGTATTGGCAGTTTAATCGTAAACAGGGTTACAAGCATGATGGCACCACGCGGACCCCTTCATCAGCTTGGCTTGATTTTACAAGTGAGGATAGCGATTGGGTTGCAGAAAACGATCCGTGTACTATCGAGTTAGGTACGGGTTGGCGCTTGCCTACTGCTGCTGAATGGAGGAGTTGTGATACTGATTGGAGCGCGGCCAATGATGCATATTCTTCTGTTTTGAAGCTTCATTATGCCGGGGTTCTAAATAGCGGTAATTTGTTGGATAGAGGCACTGTTGCAGGTTATTGGAGTAGTAGTCAGTCTGATGAAGGATTTGCTGAAGCTTTAGCAATGGATCTAGGGGGGGAAGGGGTGTTGGTGACCACTGTTTATAAGTCATATGCAACGCCTGTGCGTTGTATTAAAGATTAATAATTATGAATTATATATTACTGGTAGAAGATAAAGAATAAAAAATAGGATAATTAATATGGTATACAAAATTTTCCGGATAATTTATGCAGGCATATTGATACTTATATTTACAACTAGCACAGTTTCTGCTAGTGCAGGGGTAAAAAAAGATTTTCGAGAACGCCAACTTGTTGTGCACATTGAGGGGGTATTTGACGCTAAAGTTTCACTTAAATCATTTAAAGGACTAAAAACTTCTGATTTGATTGCTCAAGTGCCCAGTGTATTAAATGGTAAATCAACAATGATTAAAGTGCCGGGAAAATATTTACCGGGTGAATTTTTACTCAGAGTTGATTACCGAAAAAAGGAAAAAGATGTCCCCTATCCAGCCGAAAGAATTATTTATCTTAATCGGCAAAATGTTGAGATATTTGTTAATCCTCCCTATATCAATAACAATCAAAAAACTAAATTTAATGCGGATGAAAAAGAAAATACGGTTTATGCGGAGTTTATAAAAGGAAATGCCGCTAAGCGTAAGCCGTTAGATTTGCTGCGCCAATTCTTATTAAATTATGACCGTGTAACTACGGATTTTTATCAGCAAGGAATAAAAGAGTTTAACCAGCGCAGAGTAGAATATAATAACTGGCTGTTAGAGCAAGCTAAAATTCATCAGCAGCTATATGTGAGCCACCTTTTTCAATTTCAATATATTCCGGAGTTAGCTTCCGGCGGGAATGAAAAAGAGCGTTTAAATCAATTATTAAAAAATTATTTTGAAGGGATAAATTTTAATGATCCGTTGATTATTCGCTCTCGCGAGCTTTCCAAGTTTATGGACACTTATATGGGTTTATATGGAATGCAGGCCAAAACCGTCGAATCGCGCGATACGCTTTTTACGCAAGCGGGTCAAGTGGCTTGTGAAAAAGCATCTAGCGGAGATGGTCAAGTTTATGGCTGGATAGTCGATTATTTTTATTCTGGATATGAAACCTATGGGATAAATAAAGGTATGACCATACTAGAAGAGCATATTAAAAATCCTAAATGTTTAACTTCTAAAAAACAGCAGATTCTGCAGCGATTGGAAGGGATGAAGAGATTGATTCCTGGAGCTAAAGCTCCGGATTTTACCATGCTTGATAATAAAGGTAAGGAGTTTCAACTGCATCAATGGAAGCCTAAGACTGCACAAAAATTAATTTTGTTTTGGACCACTAGTTGTGTTAGTTGCATAGAATTGGTGGAGCAGCTGCAAAAGTGGCACAGTCAACCAGAGCATAAATTAAAACTTGAGATTATGGCAATTAATTTAGATGAAGTGCCTGTGGGAGTAGAAAAATGGGAGAAGGCAATTATTCCGTTATCGGCTTGGAAACATTTACAAGCTAAAGAAGGGGTAAATAGCGTGGTTGCTAAAAAATATGCGATCTTAAGTACACCGGCGATGTTTTTAATCGGCAGTAAGAATAATACAATTACCGCTGTGCCGGTAAGTTTTGAAGAATTAATTAAAAATTTAAAGTAATATTTCGTCTTTGCGAGGAGCGCGAAGCGCGACGAAGCAAACTAAGAACCAAGATTGCTCGCAATGACACTGAAAATAGAGTAATTTGTGCAAGGAAATTGAGTAGTTTGTCAATTGCGGAAATAAGCAATTACATGTTATATTTTAACTAAGAGGTGGAGAGATGATTAAATTAATCGAGAAAGTTAAAAATAATAAACAAGGAAAAGTTGTGATTTATCTGCTTTTATTGTTTTGTCTTTTATTTTCTTTGGTCTCTCCGCTTTCAGCAAAAGCCAGAATTTTAGTTTCTGGAGAGAAGAAAAATGTTACGGAAAAGACCAGATCCTTATTGCCCCAACCGGTAAAAGAAGCGATTAAAGAGCAAGCCGGAAAAGGCCGGAATAATAAAAAATATGAAGTTGCTTTTGGTAGCGATAAAGCTGAGGTGGGTGATTTCTCTAGCTCAAAATTTAAGCCAGAGGTCAAAATTAAACGTTGGGGTGAAGAAGCTTATTTAAAGGTTGCCCTGGATCAGGGAGATCTTTCCGGACAGAACGCAACTGCGGATTTAAAATCAGATCGAATAGGTTGGGATACAACAAAGATCGGTGCCGGTTTTTATAAAACAGATAAAAGGACAGTTAAGAGTAAAGACGGAAAAAATAAAGAGCGATCCTCAGTTTTAAGTCCCAATGGTGGTTTTGAGTTTGAAGTGGTGCTCTATGAGCGTCCGGTATCTAATGTGATTAGCTTACCCATTCAAAGTAAAGGTTTAAAATTTTATTATCAAAAACCTTTAACTGATGATGAGAAAGCTGCCGGAGTAGTGCGTCCCGATGAAATTGAGGGCTCTTATGCAGTTTATCATGAAAGTAAAAAAGAAGGAAAATATGGTACCGGTAAAGCCTTTCATATCTATCGACCTAAGATTGTAGATGCTAATGGCAAATGGGTTTGGGGAGATTTAAACATTGATCCAGAATCAAGTGCATTAAAAATTACCATTGATAGTAATTGGCTAGATAATGCGGTTTATCCGGTGGTGGTTGATCCGGAGTTTGGATACACTAGTATTGGCGCAAGCTCCGTAGCTTTAAACGGTACAATGGTTGGTTCAGTATTTACCGCCTCTGGGCCAACGGAAGTTACCAGCACTGCGGCTTATTTACAAAATTCTAGTTCTGGTACAGCCAGTAATATTGATTATGCGATTTATCGTATTAGTGACGGGCAGTTAGTTGGTTCAACGGCAACTCCAGCGGTTGTTTCGGTAAGTAGTATTGGTTGGTTTAATGGGTCGTATACTGATGCTTTAAATTTGACTGCGCAACAGTATGCTTTGGTGGCTAAGGCTTCAGGCAATGCCGATCTTGTAATTTATTTTGATGATGGTACTCCTGCATCTAATTCGGGTTTAAGTCTAACCGCAACGACTTGGCCGGAAGATTTAACCGGATTTAGTTCTGATGATAAAATTTATTCGATTAATACCCCGGTTCCTTCGGAAATTATTATTACTGCTACTTTAGATGCGACTGTTCCGGATAATCAGAATGAAGTTTTTACAGAAAGCGTTACCCTACAAGGAAAATCTATAGTTTCCATAAATAGCTCAGGAGATGCGACAAATAGCATTTGGTTTGCTCCGGCTGGCACGACAAATTTTGTTAATGAATATCCTTATACCTATATGACGATGACTACTGGTACCTCAACTTCCATGCTGGCACCTGGTGCTCCGGGAGAATATAAATTATATGTTAAGGATGCAGCAGGAAATGTTTCTAGTCCATCCACAGGGACTTTAACGACAGTGTTACCTAGCGTTCCTACAGATATTACCTTTACGGCTACCGGAGGTAATGTCGTTCCGGGGTATATTAATAGCTCTAATACCGGATTTACAATTACTTTTAACTCGCCGGTGGCTTATTATCTTAGTAATGTAGATGCTCATTTTTCTATTTCTACGGGAGAAGGTGGCTCTCAAAGTGGATCTATTAGTAATGTGGAAGCAGTAGCCATGTCTGCTCCTTCTACTCAATATACTTTGACCGGAGATGCGCAAAGCATTGCGAGTTTAATTGCCGAAGCCGCTAATTCTAGTAATTCTAGTCCCGGGACAGTTGATATAATTATTTATGTTGCTGACGCTGCTAATACCGTACAATCTGCCGTCGCTACTATTAACGTTGACACTTTAGCTCCGGGAAATTTTTCACCTTATACTTGTGGAAGTGATTTAGTTATACCTCATACTTTGGCCAATGGCGTAGCGCCGGAGGTTAAAGAGATTACTTATAAAACAGTAGCTTCTACGCTTTCAGGGGAGGAGAAATGTTGGATTACCCAAAATCTTGGCGCTGAGAGTGAAGCGGTTTCGATAGAAGATGATACTGAGGTTGCCGCAGGTTGGTATTGGCAATATGGTCGTAAACAAGGATATAAATATAATAATGATACTGTGCTCACTATTCCGACCTGGCCGGAGCCATCTCCTTATGATTTTGGTGATGTTCCGGATGGAGAACTAAGCAATTGGAGCTCTGCGCAGGATCCTTGCGCGTTAGAACTAGGAGAGGGATGGCGTTTACCTACAGGCACAGAATTAGAAGCATTAGCTGCAAGCATGAATAGTGGAGAGCCGTTGATTGACAGTGTTCGTTCTCCGAGTGATGACGGCAGTCAAATAGTATATGACCCAGCAAGTGAGTTTAAAAATACGACATTTATTTTTCTTATTCTTGGGTATAGAACGGCATCAGATTCAGCTAAGGTTTATTCAGCAATTTCAGAGGATCTGATGACAGTGTTGAGTGATGATACGGGGGAAAATTTTAAATTAAATTTAGCCTGGACGAGTGGTGAAAATCTTGATGATGCTCCGGCAGAAGGATATGCGGTAGTTCTTCTAACTGAAGGCGGCGAGGGGACTGCTTATTATAAACATGTTGCTAGTGATGTTTTTACTGAAACTGTAACCAATTTTGAGGGTTGGGATTCGTTGGCTGCAACACCTCCGATGGCACCTTATTATGGTAATTTATATAGCTCAGGATTAAAAATTCATAATGCGGGAGCCATTGGTTTTGATGGATCGACTACTGGACCATGGTTTATGTTTTACAGAGGTTCTATTGGTGGTTACTGGAGTAGCTCTCTCTCTAATGATTGGGCATGGGTGGGCGGGGAAGAAGGTCGATTGTTGACTAATGCTGGTGGAAGCGGTTATCAGACAATGGGTCTTCCGTATGTTTTTGGTTTTAGTGTGCGTTGTTTAAAAGATTTTAATAATAATCCGGTTTTCGCCGCAGATTTAACGGTTAAGGGCGGAGATACGGTTACGTTGGTTAGTTCAGGCGTTGCTGAAGATAATATTTGGTTTGCTCCGCTAGGGACTACGGCTTTTGTGGCAAATGCTACTACTATAACTAAAGCCGCAAGTGGTGTAGCAACTTCGATTATTGCTCCTACAACCGATGGTAGTTATAGATTATATATTACGGATGCGGCTGGTAATATTTCTGCTCCGTCTGCAGCGATCTTAACCGTAGATAGTACCGCCCCGACTAATCAGGATACGGTTTTTTCTGAAAATGTTTCTAAAAAAGGTGATGTGGATGTAACTATAGTGAGTTCTGAGGATGCTACTAATGATATTTGGTTTGCTCCGTCAGGAACCACAAACTTTGTGGCTAGTGCGACGATGACTACTGCTGGTGGAACGGCTACCACAATTAAGTCTCCTGCAGATGAAGGTGATTATAAACTATATGTTATTGATGCGGTAGGTAATGTCTCTAATCCATCTGCAGCCACTTTAACTGTTGATTTTACCGCACCGACGAATCAAGATGAAGTATTTCCAAATAGTGTTTCTAAACAGGGTGGGGCCAGTGTAACTATTGCTAGTTCTGGCGATGCCACGAACAGTGTTTGGTTTGCCCCTAACGGCACAACTGTGTTTGTCGAAGATTCTATTATGACTAAAGCCGCTAGTGGTACAGCCACGACAATTTTGGCTCCTGCTAATGAATGGGCATCTTATACAACCGCGGGAACAACTTTATCTGCCGGAACATATCCAAATCTATACTTGAATCCTAACGGAGCATTATATACTGGCACGAATCGCTTTGTATACCTAGAGAGTCCAGAGTCTGTAACTTGGTACATTGCTAGCGGTAAGGCTGGTGATATTGATCAGGAACCTGCAGATGCAAGCATTACGCTTGTTACAACAGATTTAAGTTTAGGTTCAGATTTCTATATACATGTTGCTACGGAATTAAATTTTGGGGAAGGTGTAATTATGCCCATGGGTTGGTACAGCTTCATAAATGGTGAAGTAGCTTTTTTGACCTATGCAGAGCTTCCGGATTTTTCAGGGTTTACAATCCAATCTGGATCAAATGATGCATTGTTAAACGAAATTTTAGCTAATGCTGCTTGGACTCCAGCGATTAATGGTTATAAATTATACGTAGTGGACGCTGCCGGTAATCGTTCAGCTGCCTCAACCGCTACTTTAACGGTAGATAATACTGCACCGACAAATCAAGATGTTGTTTTTGATGCCAGTAATCAAGGTATCAGAAAAAAAGGCGGAGATAGTGTAACAATAGTTAGTTCTGGTGATGCTACGAATAATGTTTGGTTTGCACCATACGGGACAACGGTATTTGTTGAAGGATCAACAATGACTAAAGCGGCTAGTGGAATAGCTACGACAATTCTGGCTCCGTTAGAATCTGAAACTTATTATTTATACGTGGTTGATGCTGCGGGAAATATTTCTGAGCCGGCAATTACTAGTTTATTTGTTGATAATTTTGCACCGATTAATCAGGATTCTATTTTTGCCGCGAGTGTTTCTAAACCGGGCGGAGCTAGTGTGACACTTACTGGTGCCGGCGGCGATCGATCAGATAGTGTTTGGTTTGCTCCGCTAGGTACAACTACATTTGTTGCTGGCGCAACGATGACTAAAGCTGTTGATGGTAGGCCAACTACTATGCTTGCCCCAGCTACCGCAGGAGATTATAAATTATATGTGGTTGACGCAGCTGGCAATATCTCTGCGCCATCTACGGCTACTTTAACTGTGGATAATACTGCTCCGACAGTTAGTGGAATTTCTTCGACTTTAGCCAATGGTACATATAAAGCAGGTCAAGTTATTCCGATTACGGTTACATTTAGCGAAGCGGTTACGGTAAGCGGCACGCCGCAAATTTCTTTATCTACGGGGTATCCGACTACGACTGCGGTTAATTATGTGAGTGGCTCGGGTACGACAGAGTTACTTTTTAATTACACTGTAGCTTTGGGTAATGAATCTGCGGATCTGGATTATGTCGGCACTACTGCGTTAGCGCTTAATAGTGGATCAATCGTGGATGTTGCCGGTAATGCCGCGAATTTAACATTACCTAGCCCGGGTGCCTCTGGTTCTTTAGGGGCAAATAAAGCGATCGTAATTACCCGAGAGTTTATGATTCATTATACAGTTAAAGATTCTGCAACCTTAACTACATTATCAGCAGTGACGTTAACAATTTATAATGGTTCTGGTGCCACTGAGTATAGTGAAACTAAAGACGGCACATTTGATGATATTGTTTTAGATTATGCGGCCGCCGGTTATGTTTTTCAAGCGGCCAAAGATGCCTATGTCTCTAAATCAGAAACAAAGATACCGACTAGTTTAGAAGATGCTGCCGACGGAACGGTGGATAATATAATCCATTGGACCGGGTATCTGACTTCTACCATTGAGGCCTCGGCCGATTATCAGGTTAAGAGCAGCTTTGTTTATTTAGAGCCGGTTTATGAAGCCGATGGCACAACTTTAAAGAGTGGCACGGATGTTTTGAATATTCGCTTGTGGTTAGAACGCCGCGGTAAGATGATTACCAATGCTGCCGATAATAAAGTTGGGGATGCCACAGTTGAAATTTACGATGATGACTCTAATACTTGGCAAACACTGACGTTTAATACAGCCGCTGATCCAGGACAAAATGATGATTCGGCTTTAGCCGAAACTGCTAGAATCGGATTTTATCAAAAGTCCGTGCCTTACATTACTACTGCAGGTACGCCAAAATTGTTAACTTTGGAAGCAGGTAAAACTTATTATGCCCGTTGTAAGATTCCTTACGGCGGCACTAGTGCTGCTTCAGATGCTCGTTACACTTATCAAGGTGGGACGACCTTTACAATTGCGGTGAGTGAAAAATTAAAAGAAGTAACGGATACGATTAAAACTCAAGTGTTGAATGCGCAAACCTTAATTTCTTCTGAAGCAGCTACGACCAGAAGCGCAGTTACGGCCGCAGCTTCCTCTATTGAGAGTAAGGTGGGTACAGAATCTGATAGTATCCGTGAAAGTGTGGCCGGAGTAAAAGCGGAGACGGCGCAGATTCTTACCGCTACCGGCACGGATTCGCTAGCTACCAAAATTGCCGATGTAAAAACAGAAGTAGTCGATCAGGTCAAGCCGTTTGTTAAGAGCGGAATTATTAATCGTGAAAGTTCCGTTAAAATCGGCTCGGCAGTGACGATTCGTTATCGTACGGAAACTGGGCTAGCTCCTAAATTAAATGTTTATAGTCCGGCTGATGTACTGTTGGTCACTTCTAAAGCAATGACTGAGGTGGGTACTACCGGTATTTATGAAGCTAGCGTAACTTTCCTCGAAGCTTGGGGTACGGGTGATTTCAGTGTAGTTTGTTCAGAGTCTACTAAAGGTACTGTAGATGCCACCGTAATCAGCGTTAAGGATGTAGATATCAGCGATGTCTCCGGAAATGTCTCGGCGGTTCTAGGTTCAACTACTGGCTTAACCGGGATGAATAAAATCGTCGGTGATATGGGTACGAAATTTACTGATATGGATAAATTGCTATCTAAGATTAGTACGGATATTTCTGGTAAACTCGGCGATACTAAAGCGGCGGCTAATGATATGGTCACCGCCTTTAAGCAGATTGAAGAAATTAGCAAGCAGCTTAAAGATATCGGTGGAAGTACTGGAATTAACTTAGAAAAACTTTATGCGGTTTCGCAAGATAAGAAAAATGATATAACTTATATTAAGAACAAGAGTGAAGAGTTAAAAGCCGCGATGGATCTTAATCAAAAGTTAATGCAAGGAGTGGCTAATAAGCCGGTGGTGGAAACCTGGTTTGAATATAAGTAATTTTAGAAGAATAATTGTTTAGGTAAGGCTAGGATAAGAAAGGTGACAGTCACAAAAAAGGTGATGCGTCACCTTTCTAATTCGGGCAAGTTAAGTCGCAAGAAACACTGAATAATTTAGCTATTTTTATAAAAAAATTATTGTAAAATTATTAAAAAATTATGCTACAATATCACTAATGATTACTAAATTATCTAGCCAATCTAATGCAGTTGGTAAGTCAATTTTTTCCTATCTATTATTATTCCTAATCTGTTTTTTTTCCTTAATTCAAACCTCTTTTGCAGCGATTACTTTGCGGGTGATGGCGGTTAATCCGGCAGATACCGAGCAGACTGTTCCGGTTAAAGTTTATCTACCGGTAGAGACTAAGCCAGAAGATATTATTTATAAAGAAGATCTAGAAGTTGGTTATGATACTCAGCAAGGATCCTATTATATTTATGGTGAGTATAATCTTAAGCCCAAAGAAGTTTTAGAAAAGTTAATCGAACTTAAGGATATTTGGGTGATTGATGAATTACAAATTGCTAATTTACGTCAAGAGGCTAAAGATCTGTTAGAGTCTTTTAAAAAAGCTGGTAGTGCGGAAAAAGGCAATGTGTTTTATCAAAGTATTGATAAAAAACTGCAAGAGGTTACTCAGATGCAGCAGGCCTCCTCGGCTAGTCCAGGATATCATATCTCCAATTATCGCAATTCGATGAGTTTATTAAGTTCGGCTAAGGCAGATCTGTTAGCCGCTAAAACTTTATTAGCCGAAGTTGGTCCTAAAGGATTTGCCAGATTTACCTGGAAGATTATTTTATTTATTATTATCTTTTTAGGAGTGTTGGGGGCAGGATTTTTCTTTATCTGGCAGAGGCAAAGTAAACTTGAAGCTGAGCAGAAACCTCAGGAGTAGTTTTTCACAATTATATTGGCAGTACGACTGTCCCTCTAGGTATTCTTTTGATGAGTCTCTACGGGGATTTTTTATTATTTAGTAAATATCAAGATTAGGAAGTGGCAATGAGCGGTGAATATAATATTTTAATTATTGAAAATGATGCGGCTGAAGCTTTAATTTTAGAAAGCACTTTAAAATCTCTTGGGTATAATACTTGGGTGGCGAGTCGACCACAAGAGGCTTTAGAATTAATGCGCAGTAACTATTTTGCGGTCGTGATTGCGCCACTGCGCTCTACCGAGATGAACGGAGTGGATTTAACTTTAGCGGTGCATAAAATTTCTCCAAAAACTAACGTCGTCGTTTTGACTGCGTATGCATTTATTAGTTCGGCGATTGAAGCACTAGAGGCCGGTGCCTACGGTTATATTAATAAGCCTTTAAATAAAGCTGAGATTAGAATTGTGGTTAGTCGTGCTGTTGAGAATTCTTTGACTTTAAAAGATGCCGATGATAAGGATTATTTGGTGGGTCTAGCGGTACGCGATGGCTTAACGGGGGTATTTAATCGCCGCTATTTTAATGAATTAATTGTTAAAGAAGCCAACAATCAAAAGCATTTACCGACGGGTTTATCGATACTAATGCTTGACATTGATAATTTTAAAAAATATAATGATACACAGGGTCATCAGGCTGGAGACTTGTTATTAAAGGATGCGGCCAAGGTATTTAATAACTCTGCGCGCTCAAGCGACTTGGTTTGTCGTTACGGTGGTGAAGAGTTTGTGGTAGTGATG